>NZ_CAJRAY010000025.1 GCF_907165215.1 Thermobacillus xylanilyticus
AAGGAGACGGGCAACTCAAGCTCGTTGTTCAGTTTTCAAGGAACCATCTTCGTCGTCCTCGTTTCAGCGGCGACTTTTATAATATATCACATCTGCCTGCCTCATTGCAAGTGCCAATTTTCGACTTCCGTTTCGCCGTCCGTCGGCCAATCGGTACGCTCCGTCAGGCGCGATTGATAATGTATCATACCCTATCGATCAAAGTCAATAGCTTGTACCCGGTAAAGAAACAAAATATCAATTCTTCATGACCAAATCCCCGATTTTCTCAGATCAGCACGGCTTGCAGCCCGGCGATCAGCGCAATGCCCGGCACCCCGAGCGTTACGATCACCGCCGCCGTCACCGGATTGAGCGGAATGTGAACGCCCGAGATCCAGCCGAATTCATTCAGCCCGTAGATGACCGCCGCCGCAGCCGCCATATGCAGGAAGAATCGCGTGAGCCACGCCCGGGTCATGCGTCTCCGCACCAGAATATACAGCAGCGCCGCCGAAGAAACGGCCAGCATGACGGCAAACACCGTCTTCATCCCGCACCCGCTCCTTTTTCCCACTCGATGCGCCAGTGAACGTTCAATTTTTTCGCCTGTCTGAGCAGCATTTCGTACCGCTTCTCCGCCGCTTCGATCGCATAGATCGCATAGTCGATCTGATCGAATCCCGCCGCGTATTCAAAATGCCGATGCGCATTGACCCAGTCCCGGTGCGCTTCGCGAATATCGCGAATCAGCGCCTGCGCCGACTGCGACGTCAACTGCCTGTCCGCTTGGGGCTGCGCGGCTTGCGGTTCGGGCTGCGCGCGCGCTTCCGCCGATCCGCCGCCTCCTATCCGCCCGATGACCGCCTCGCGTATCGAGCTGATTTTCCGCCGCAAGTCCGGCAATCGTTTCCAGTCCATGGCTCGCCCTCCCGTTCTCCGCAATCGTTCCGCAGAATACGATCCGCTGCTACCATACCTATAACGGGCGGGACAAACTTAGAACCGGAGCACGGTCCGCACGCAACAAAAAAACCGCGCCGTCTTGACCGGCACGGTTCTGCGTCTTACAACTCTCTTCGTCCTTCGAGCGCCTTGGACAGGGTGACTTCGTCCGCATATTCCAGGTCTCCGCCGACGGGCAATCCGTGCGCGATGCGCGTCACCTTGATGCCGAACGGTTTGACCAGGCGGGACAGGTACATCGCCGTCGCTTCGCCTTCGATGTTCGGATTCGTCGCCAGAATCATTTCTTTCACCCGGTCGTCGGTCAGCCGCTTCAGCAGTTCGGCGATGCGGATCTCGTCCGGGCCGATGCCGTCCATCGGCGAAATGGCTCCCTGCAGCACATGGTATTGGCCGTCGTACTCCTTCGTCCGCTCCATGGCGACGAGGTCCTTCGGCTCCTGGACGACGCAGATGACAGACGGATCGCGCGTCTTGTCCTGGCAGATGCGGCAAGGATCCACGTCGGTGATATTGCAGCAGATGGAGCAGTAATGCAGGTTGCGTTTGACGCTGACCAGCGCCTTGGCGAACGAGACGACGTCATCCTCGCTCATGCGCAGCACATGAAAGGCAAGGCGGGCGGCGGTCTTCGGACCGATGCCCGGCAGCCGGGAGAACGAATCGATCAGCTTCGCGATCGGTTCCGGATAGTACAAGAGAGGCCGCTCCTCCTCAGAACAGACCCGGAATCTTCAGGCCGCCCGTGAACTTGCTCATATCCTTGTTCGCCATCTCTTCCGCTTTGTTCAGCGCGTCGTTCACGGCCGCGAGCACGAGGTCCTGCAGCATTTCGACGTCGTCCGGATCGACCGCTTCCGGCTTGATCGTGATGCCGAGAATTTTCTTGTGCCCGTTCGCCCGCACCGTCACGACGCCGCCGCCGGCGGTGCCTTCGACTTCCTTCTTCTCAAGCTCCTCCTGGGCTTTGAGCATCTGCTCCTGCATTTTCTTCACTTGCCGCATCATCTGCTGCATGTTGTTCATATTCGCCAACTCTCCTTAATCAAAAATCATGTTTTGTCATCGTCCACGACGACGACGATTTCTTCGCCGAACAGCTTCACCGCTTCTTCAACCCAGGGCGGCCTGCCGGCCTGTTCAGCCTGCTCCTCCTCGGGCTGAAGCTCCAGCGTCTCGGGCTGCGGGCGTTCGCCTTCGCCTTCCGCGGCAGCCTGCCATTCCTTCAACAGGACCGTCTGGAACCGCATCGGCGCGCCGAACACTTCGCCCATGACGCCCTCGATGATTTCACGGTTGGCGGGCTTCTCCGTCGTCTGGCGGTGCATCGTGTTCTTGAACGCGATCAGCACCTGGCCGCCCGTCGCGGACACCGGTTCGCCGTCGATCAGCCAGGCATGGACCGAGATGCGGACATCCTTGACGCGCTGCAGCACTTCCGGCCAGCGGGCCTTCACCTTCCGCGTCTCTTCCGAATCCCGCGCCGCGATGTACGGCTCCAGCTTCACCCGGCCGATGGCGGGCGCCGCGCTCCGCTGCGAGCCGAAGGCCCCGGCGGGGCGGCCGCCGCCCGCGCCCGGCCGGCTCTCGCCCGGCGCGGCAGACCGCGGCAGGTCTCCGCCGCCGGAGCGAAGCAGCTGCTCGATGCGCTGCTCGAGCATTTCGACGCGCCGGCGGAGCTGGTGCAGCTCCGCCGCGTCCGCGGACTCGCGCGCGGCCGGCGCGCGGGCCGCTTCGGCAGGCTCCGGACCGCCGGACGCGACGTCCGAAGCGTCGTCGGGCAGCGTGCAAATTTTGAGCAGCGCCACCTCGAACATCGTCTGCGGCTGCGCAGCGAAGCGCATTTCATTCTGGTATCGGTTCAGGATGTCGATCATCCGGAACAGGCGCCCTTCGGCAAACCCTTCGGCCGCGCTCCGGAAGCGTTCCGCGTCGACGATCCGCTCGGTGGCGGCGGTTCGGTCAGGCGCCAGCTTCAGGAGCAGCAGGTCGCGGAAGAAGACGATCAGGTCCTCCATGCACTTGTCGGCGCTCTTGCCCGCCGCTGTCAGCGCTTCCGTAACGCGCATGACCGCCGCGGCATCCCGGGTGCGGACGGCTTCCGCCAGTTCCTCGAACCGTTCTGCGGGGATTCCGCCCGTCACGTCGACCGCGCCGTCGAGCGTGATGCGCCCGTCCGTGAACGCCGCCGTCTGCTCCAGCAAGCCGATCGCGTCGCGCATGCCGCCTTCGGAGAGGCGGGCGATATACGCCAATGCGTCGTCTTCCGCCTCGATGCCTTCTTCCTCGCAGATCCGCCGCAGCCGTCCGACCTGCTCCTCGAGCGGCACCGGCCGAAAATCGAACCGTTGGCAGCGGGAGACGATCGTTGCGGGAAGCTTGTGCGGTTCGGTCGTCGCCAGGATGAAAATCACGTGCCCGGGCGGTTCCTCCAGCGTTTTGAGCAGAGCGTTGAACGCTTCGGAGGTGAGCATGTGCACTTCGTCGATGATGTACACTTTGTACCGGACTTCCGTCGGTGCGTAGCGCACCTTGTCCCGGATGTCGCGGATTTCGTCAATCCCGCGGTTGGAAGCCGCGTCGATCTCGATCACGTCAAGCACCGTGCCGGCGGCGATGCCTTCGCAGGCCGCGCAGGCGTTGCACGGGTCCGGCGTCGGTCCGTGCTCGCAGTTGACGGCTTTGGCCATGATCTTGGCTGCGCTTGTCTTGCCCGTTCCGCGCGGACCATTGAACAGATACGCATGCGCGATCCGGTTCTCCCGGATCGCGTTCTGAAGCGTTTGAATGACATGATGCTGGCCGACCATGTCCTGGAACGTCTGCGGACGCCAGGCGCGGTACAAGGCGATATGGGACACGCGGACCGTTCCTTTCCATCGTCCGGCCGTGAGGCCGCATGATGCTCTATTATACACCAATCGGACAACAAGAGAAACGACGTTGCTGCTTTCCGGTCATCACAAAAGCCGTCCCGGGCAAGCCGGGACGGCCGAATGTGCGATATTCAAGTTAAGGTCCGTGCACCTGCCTCCGATCATTGCGTTCCAAGCGGCATTCCCGATCCCCGCTCGGGCCAGGCACTCCCCCGGCACATGAACAAACCTGCTTATGGCTGCTTCCTTCCGGACCTGACCAGGTTCACAGGGGCTCATTGCGGAGGACCCGGCCGTCAACACGGCTTGCGGGCGCCAGCCTTGCAGCGCAAGACCTCGGGCAGGAATTCAACCTCGCTGCAGCGGATTGCGAGTTACAGGGCACCGCTACCTCCCCGTCTAGCACGGTAAAGATAAGTATAGCCGATCCGGATTCGGATCGCAACCGGGCATGATTGTCAATGCTGTGAAGTTGTTGTGATCGCATCCCGAAACCGGGGACATCATTCCTGGTCCGCGTCGACCGTCACCCGGTAACGGGGAAAATTCTCCTTCAGCACCGCTTCCGCCCGCGCGGCAAGCTGCGCCGCTTCCTCCCGGCTCAGCGACTTGTCGATCTTGAGATGCACATGCATATGAGACCCGCCCGTCCGCGTGATCCGGATATCCCGGATGCCTTTCATACCCCGCAGCAGTTGCGCCGCGAATGCGTTGTCGCGCCGGTAGCTCCAGGCCGTGCCGGTCAGCGGGAGGTTCGGATTGGTATTGCTGGTGCCCATATAGCCGTCGTTGCCGTAATAATCGGTCGGATCATCCGCATCGCGGTCCGCGTTCCCGCATCCTGTTGCGGCGATCGCCGCGGCCAGCAGAACGCCGGGCAGCAGGAAGCGAAGCCGGCGTTTCCGCAGACGCAGTCTGATGAACATCATGAAGAAACCTCCCTTCGCCATTAGGATGGCTGGGGGAGGTTCGAGTATGCATCCGATCAGATGCCGTATTTCTTCTTGAAACGGTCAACGCGGCCGCCGGCATCGACGAACTTCTGTCTGCCCGTGAAGAAAGGATGGCAGTTCGAGCAGATTTCAACACGGAGGTCCGCCTTCACCGAACCCGTCTCGAACGTATTGCCGCATGCGCAGGTAACCGTCGTGACGTGATACGTCGGATGAATATCCTGTTTCATCTCGTTCACCTCTTTCACGCCCTGAGCCCATAATGCAGGCCCAGAGTTAAATGACACATGAGAGGATTATAGCACGGATGGTCAGACTCGCGCAATGGTCTTTCCAGTCCGTCATTCCTTCCCGGCGGCCGACGTTTTCCGGCGCCGCAATTCGGGCGGCGGCACATGCGTATAGTTGCCGATGCGCACGTCCGGCAGCTCCGCCCGGAAAATCTCGATCATCTGCTTCATCCCGTAGATCTCGCCGCGCGCAGGCGGGATAAGCTCCAGATAGCTCTCCGGATCGATGTTCAGATTGCGCAGTTGAATAAGCTTCAGTCCGGTCCGTTTCGCGAACCCGATCATCGCCTCGATCTCTTCCTCGCGGTCCGTCACGCCGGGGAAGACCAGGTAGTTGATCGAAGTATAAACGCCGTGATCCGATGCGTATTTGAGCGACTTCTCGACGTTCGCCAGCGAGTAGCCGCGCGGACGGTAATAAGCGTTGTAGTGCTCGTCGATGGCGCTGATCGTGCTGACGCGCATCAGATCGAGCCCGGCGTCGACGATCGCCCGGATGTGATCGGTCAGACCGGCGTTCGTATTGATGTTGATATACCCGAGATCAGTCTTCTCCCGCACCCGGCGGATGGCGTCAATGATCAGCTTCGCCTGGGTCGACGGCTCGCCCTCGCAGCCCTGGCCGAAGCTGATGATCGCATCCGGCGTCTTCAGATGCTCGAGCATGATCTCGGTCAGCTCGTCCACCGTCGGCCGGAAGTTCATCCGCGTCTGCGGAGCGGGGAAGCCGCTGTCGTCCGGCTGCTCGGAAATGCAGCCGTAGCAGCCCGCATTGCAGCTGTAAGAGACCGGAACGGCGCCTTCCCAGCGATTCAGGAACGTGTTCGACGCCGTCAGACATTCATAGCCGAGCGCGCAATGCGACAGATGTTTGTACACCCGGTTCTCCGGATACCGGGCAAGCAGCGACTCGACGCCCGCCTCCAGTTCGCCGCGGTCGCAGTTCAGCGGATTCCAGGGCTCCGGATCGTCGGTGCGCTGCGCGGCGACATGGAAGCCGCCGTCTTTCCAGACGACCGCCGTATAGCCGAACAGCGGCAGCTTCTGACCGCGGTCTGTCTTGACGTAAGCGGGAATGGCCAGCCTCGTGTACCCTTGCGGCAGCAGCGCGCCGACCGCCTGCACGTCGCCCGGCAGCGGCCGCATCCCGCCCGTTTCGGGATCGATGCCGATCGGCCGCGTGAACGGCAGGCTGACCAGCGTCGCGCCTTCGGGCAGCGGGATCAGTTCGTCCTCCATCAGTTCGATGATCATGTCGGCGCTGCGGCCAAGCCCGCCCCATTCGGGATGGTCGTAGACGCGTCCGCCGGCATCGGCATACACCAGATTCATGCGTTCGTCCCACCTTCATTTATCCGCCCGAGCCCGTTCCAAGGGCGTTCAGGTCGTCGTGCGGACACTCCGCCTCGCGGCCCCCGTACCGCCGGAGCCAATGCCTCCGTCCGCCGCCAGCTTCGCCATGACGTCGATAAACTCCGCGTTCGACTTCGTCTCCCGCATTTTGCGCAGGAACTGTTCAACGAATTCGGGGGTGTCGTTCATCATTTTGCGGATGGACCAGGCGCACTCCAGCTCTTCCTTCGTCAGCAGCATTTCCTCGCGGCGCGTGCCGGAACGGCGGATGTCCAGCGCCGGGAAAATGCGGCGTTCGGCCAGTCTGCGGTCCAGCACGAGCTCCATGTTGCCGGTGCCCTTGAACTCTTCGTAAATGATGTCGTCCATCCGCGAGCCGGTATCGATGAGCGCCGTCGCCAGAATCGTCAGGCTGCCGCCCTCCTCGATGTTGCGCGCCGACCCGAAGAACCGCTTCGGCCGGTGGAACGACGCCGGATCGATCCCGCCGGAGAGCGTCCGGCCCGACGGCGGCACGACGAGGTTGTAGGCGCGCGCGAGCCGCGTGATGCTGTCGAGCAGGATGACGACGTCCCGCTTGTGCTCGACCAGACGCAGCGCCCGCTCCAGCACCATTTCCGCCACCTTGATATGGTTTTCCGGCAATTCGTCGAACGTCGAGGCGACGACTTCGCCCTTCACCGACCGTTGCATGTCGGTCACTTCCTCCGGCCGCTCGTCGATCAGCAGCACGAACAGCTCGATCTCCGGATGATTCGCCGAGATGCTGTTGGCGATCTCCTTGAGCAGCAGCGTTTTGCCCGCTTTCGGAGGCGCGACGATCAGCCCGCGCTGGCCCAGTCCGACCGGAGCGAGAATATCCATTATGCGAGTCGACAGGTTATTGGGGGAAGTCTCCAGAACGAGTTTCTTTTGCGGATAGAGGGGAGTCAGGGCGGGGAAGTGGAGCCGCTCAGCGGCAACTTCCGGACTCACACCGTTGACAGCATTCACCTGCAGCAGTCCGAAGAACCGTTCGTTCTCCTTCGGCGCCCGGCATTTGCCGGATACGAGGTCGCCGGTGCGCAGGTCGAATTTCCGTATCTGCGACGCCGATATGTAGATGTCATCTTTGCTCGGCAAGTAGTTGATGGGCCTCAGGAACCCGTAGCCCTCCGGCAGGACGTCGAGCACGCCTTCCATGAACATGAGGCCGCTCTGCTCGGCCTGGGCACGCAGGATCGCGAAGATCAGCTCTTTCTTCCGCATCTGGCCGTAGTTCGGAATCTGATGCTCTTTGGCCAGCTTGTATAATTCCGTAAGCTTCATCTCTTCCAAATCAGAGATTTGCAGATCGGTCATTATTTCACCCCTTGTTGTTCAATTTTGACCTTTATGCGAGGAACCGCCGTCCGTTGCGGCGGTTCAGGCCTCAGCCGATTTCGGGCTCGCGCCACACATCGGCTCCCAGTCTGCGAAGATTGTCCACAAGATTATCATACCCGCGATCAATATATTCGACACCTGCAATTTCCGTGACGCCTTCCTCAACCGTCAGCGCCGCCACGACGAGCGCCGCTCCGGCCCTGAGGTCGGACGCGCGGACCCTGGCGCTGTTCAGCTTGCTGCCTTCGATGATGGCCGACCGGCCTTCCACGCGGATCTTGGCGCCCATGCGCACCAGTTCCGGTACATGCTTGAATCGGTTGCTGTACACGTAATCCGTCAGGATGCTTACGCCTTCGGCCTGCGTGAGCAGGCTCGTCATCGGCGATTGCATGTCCGTCGCGAACCCCGGATACACAAGCGCCTTGACGTCGACGGCTGAGTAGGTCGGCTGGCCGACGACGCGGATCGATTCGTCCATTTCATAGATATGGACGCCCATTTCCTGCAGTTTGGCCGTTACGGCTTCGAGATGTTTCGGAATGACGTTGTCCACGACGACGTCGCCGCGCGTTGCGGCGGCCGCGATCATGTACGTCGCCGCCTGGATCCGGTCGGGAATGATGGAGTGCCGGCAGCCGTGCAGCCGGTCCACGCCTTCGATCCGGATTGTCTCGGTGCCCGCGCCCTTGATGCGGGCGCCCATCGCATTGAGCAGCGTCGCGACATCGATGATTTCCGGCTCCTTGGCCGCGTTCTCGATGATCGTAAGCCCTTCCGCGCGGGAAGCCGCGAGCATGATGTTGATTGTCGCGCCGACGCTGACGACGTCGAGATAGATCTTCGCACCGCGAAGTTTCTTCGCCTTCAGACGGATCGCGCCGTGTTCGTTCGTGACGGTGGCGCCGAGCGCTTCGAAGCCTTTGATGTGCTGGTCGATCGGACGGGGTTCGAAGTTGCAGCCGCCGGGCAGGCCGATCACGGCTTCGCCGAACCGGCCGAGCATCGCGCCCATCAAATAATAGGACGCGCGCAGCAGCTTCACCTTGCCGTTCGGCATCGGTACGGGACGCATGCGGGAAGGATCAATGATCATCGAATCCCCGATCCGCTTCACCTTGCCCCCGAGCTCTTCCAGAATCTCCGTGTAGACGGCCACGTCGCTGAGCCGCGGCAGATTGTCCAGTCTGACTTCGCCGTCGGCCAGTATCGAAGCCGGCAGCAGCGCGACGGCGCTGTTCTTCGCGCCGCTGATCGTGACCGTTCCGCGCAGCGGGCGGCCGCCGCGGACCATCAGTTTCTCCATGTCTCCCCATATCCTCCCGATGGCGCTGGTTGACCGTCATGCGGACGGATGCGCAGGAACCGCCGGCCATGCGCGGCGGTTCCTGCATGTATCAAAACAGATTACGCTTGGTTGCTGCTGCCGAACAACCGGATCTTCTCGGCCACGACTTCGATCATCGCTTCGCGCGCGGGACCGAGGTATTTCCGCGGATCGTAGACCTTGCTGTCCTTGCCGAGCACTTCGCGGATCTTGTCCGTGCAGGCGATCTGGTTCTCCGTGTTGACGTTGATTTTGCCTACGCCGCATTGGATCGCTTCACGGATCGCGTCGTCCGGAACGCCCGATCCGCCGTGCAGAACGATCGGAACCGGAACTTTCGCCGCCACTTCGCGAATGATGTCGAAGCGGATCTTCGGCTCGCCCTTGTACATGCCGTGCGCCGTGCCGACCGCGATCGCGAGCGCGTCGACGCCCGTCTCCTCCCAGAAGCGGATCGCTTCTTCCGGCTTCGCCAGCGCAGCGTCGGCTTCGTCGACGCTGATGTCGTCTTCGACACCGCCGATCGTGCCGAGCTCCCCTTCGACGGAGACGCCCATCGCATGCGCGGCTTTCACGATTTCCTTCGTCAGGCGGATGTTCTCTTCGAGCGGATAGTGGGAACCGTCGAACATGACCGACGAGAAGCCGGCGCGGATGCATTTCATCGCCACTTCGAAGCTGCTGCCGTGGTCAAGATGCAGCGCGATCGGCAGCCCGGATTTCTTCGCGGCGGCTTCCGCGATGGCGACGGTGAATTCGATGCCCATATATTTCAGGGCGCCTTCGCTGACGCCGTAGATGAACGGCGACTTCTCTTGGATCGCCGCCTCGACGATCGCCTGCGCGAATTCCAGGTTGTTCATGTTGAATTGACCGACGGCGAATTTGTTTGCTTTCGCTTTCGGCAGAAATTCGTTCATGGACACAAGTGGCATGGATTTCGTTCCTCCTAAATGATTTGCGCAATATGGTTCAAGCCGTGCAGACTTGTCATACTGAGACATTATACCACAATGCTTCCCGCTGTGTAATTCGTCTGGCGCTTCCCCGACAGAAAAAAAGGATCCGTGTTCGGATCCGGTCGCCTATCTGCTGCGCGTTTCGCTGCCCCGCAGCTGCATATTCACGACCATCCGCATCTCGTCGATGTCGAAAGGCTTCGTGAAGTGCATCAGCGCGCCGAGCTCGGTCGCCTCTTTGATCATGTCCAGTTCGCCGTACGCAGTCATCATGATGACCTTGATGTCGCGGTTGATCTCTTTGACCCGTTTCAATATCTCGAGCCCGTCCATTCCCGGGATCTTCATGTCGAGCAGCACAAGATCAGGCGATTCATCCTTGACGATCTCAAGCGCCAGTTTGCCGTTGGAAGCCTGGAATGTCCGGTATCCTTCGCCGCTGAACACTTCCATCAGCAGCATTCGGATGCCGTTCTGGTCATCCACGATCAACACTTTCTTGTCATCCAACGCTCGATCCCTCCTCGTGAGCGAATGCCGCGGCTCAGCCTGCATTCGGCCGGCCAGGCTTCACCCGGGCTGAGAGACAACACGCCCAGCAGGGGAGGTATTCGACGCCGATTCGTCAATATCCTTCATCAACTGGAAAAAAGTATCTCGTCCGTTACATTATTCCGCATGGCGGATCGCCGCACCCACGAACTCGCGGAACAGCGGCTGCGGCCGGTTCGGCCTCGACGTGAACTCCGGATGGAACTGGACGGCCAGGAACCACGGATGGTCGGGCAGTTCGATCATTTCGACCAGCCGGCCGTCCGGGGACGTGCCCGATACGCGCAGGCCCGCCGCTTCAATCCGCTCGCGGTATTCGTTGTTGAACTCGTAGCGATGGCGATGGCGTTCGTACACCAGTTCTTCGCCGTACGCCTGCTCGGCCAGCGAGCCCGGCGCGATCTTGCACGGATACAGGCCGAGGCGCATCGTGCCGCCGAGATCTTCAATATCCTTCTGCTCCGGCAGCAGGTCGATGACCGGATACGGCGTGGACGGATCGATCTCCGAGCTGTTCGCGCCCGTCATGCCGACGACGTGTCGCGCGTATTCGATGACGGCCACCTGCATCCCGAGGCAGATGCCGAAGAACGGCACCCGCTTCTCCCGCGCCCAACGGATCGCGGTGATCTTTCCTTCGATGCCGCGGTCGCCGAATCCGCCCGGCACGAGCACGCCGTGCACGCCGTCCAGCAGCTGATCCACGTTCTCCGGCGTGACGTCTTCGGCGTTCACCCAGCGGATCTTCACTTCGCGCTCCGCGTCGATGCCGGCGTGGCCCAGCGCCTCCACAATGCTGAGGTAGGCGTCGTGCAGCGCCACATATTTCCCGACGATCGCGATTTCCACCGATTCGGTGATCGCGTTCACGCGGCGCACCAGGTTTTCCCACTCGGTCATGTCGGGTTCCGGCGCGTTCAGTTTCAGATGGCTCACGACGATGTCGTCCAGCCCTTCTTTCCGCAGGTTGAGCGGAATTTCATACAGATTCGATGCGTCGCGGCATTCGATGACCGCGCCCTGGTCGACATCGCAGAACTGCGCGATCTTGCGCTTCAGATCCTCGCCCATCGGATATTCCGTGCGGCAGACGATGACGTTCGGCTGGATGCCGATGCTCCGCAGTTCTTTCACGCTGTGCTGCGTCGGCTTCGTCTTCACTTCGCCGGCCGCCTTGATGTACGGAATGAGCGTGACGTGGATGTACATGACGTTGTCGCGGCCGATGTCGCTTTTGATCTGACGGATCGCCTCCAGGAAAGGCAGGCTCTCGATGTCGCCGACCGTGCCGCCGATTTCCGTGATGACGACGTCCGAACCCGCTTCGCGGCCCGCGCGGAAAACCCGTTCCTTGATCTCGTTCGTAATATGCGGAATGACCTGAACGGTGCCGCCCAGATATTCGCCGCGCCGTTCTTTCGAGATGACGGTGGAGTAAATTTTGCCCGTGGTCACGTTGCTGTTCTTCGTGAGGTTGATGTCGATGAATCGCTCATAATGGCCGAGATCGAGGTCGGTCTCCGCGCCGTCGTCGGTCACGAACACTTCCCCGTGCTGATAGGGGCTCATGGTGCCGGGGTCGACGTTGATGTAAGGGTCGAATTTCTGGATCGTAACCTTCAACCCCCGGTTCTTCAGCAGCCGGCCGAGCGATGCCGCCGTAATGCCTTTGCCGAGCGACGATACGACGCCGCCGGTTACGAAAACATATTTCGTCACTTGCAGATGCCCTCCAGGTGAGTTGGTTGAAAAAACAAAAAAAGTGACACCCGCGCCGCGGGGCACTTTTCATACGCTTGCCGTGTATAAAGCGATCTATAGCCCAAGCAATAGTTTACCCGTGTGTCCGCGCCTGTGTCAAGTGAAACGGCCTGTGCCTTCCATCGAAAAGGCAATCCCGTTTCGCGTCGACCGACAAGCCCGTGCAAGCCCTGGTTCGGCTTGCGCTTGGAGGTCAAGTGAATCGGGGCGGCGCCGCGTACTTCCCGCCGGCGCGTCCGATTCCGTCGACCGACAAGCCCGTGCAAGCCCTGGTTCGGCTTGCGCTTGGAGGTCAAGTGAATCGGGGCGGCGCCGCGTACTTCCCGCCGGCGCGTCCGATTCCGCCGACCGACAAGCCCGTGCAAGCCCTGGTCCGGCTTGCGCTTGGAGGTCAAGTGAATCGGGAGAGCGCCGCGTACTTCCCGCCGGCGC
>NZ_CAJRAY010000026.1:0-78227 GCF_907165215.1 Thermobacillus xylanilyticus
AAAATTACGTGAGTGATCCATTGCCCTTCGGTAACATTTTTATATGAGTTGACACGGCGCTTCCGCCGTCTCCGCCCGGTCGAATCCTTCCGGCATGCGGGGGACGAAGGGAAGGTGCAGGAGCCGCAGGCGCCATGCCGAGCGGCGGCTTTCGAATCCGGCATGCAGCACCCCGATGTCCAGTTTCACGGTATTGTCCGCCTCTTGCACGGCCAGCCGGTACAGATTGTATCGGCCGTTCTCATAGTCGAAGGTCAGCCCGTCATCCTCATAGAGCTCGAAGACACCGTACGCGGCGCCCGAACAATGGATATCCAGGTACAGCACGTCGGATTCCATTGACGCGGCTGACTCTGCCGGTTCGACATATGGGATGATTGCGCCTTCCTTGACGAACAACGGCAGCGTGTCCAGCGGCGCGTGAGCCAGGATGTGGCGGCCGCCTTCCCACTTCTGCCCCGTCCAATAGTCGTACCAGACGCCGCGGGGCAAATAGACCACGCGGTGCTCCGTGCCGGGCCGATAGATCGGCGCAGCCAGCAGCCGCTCGCCGACCAGAAACTGATCGCACAGGTTTGCCGCGTACGGATCGTCCGGATAGTCCAGCACCAGCGGCCGCATGACGGGCAGGCCGGTGTGCGCCGCTTCGCGGAACAGCGAATAGAGATACGGCATGAGCCGGTAGCGCAGGCGGATCGCTTCGCGGCATATCCGCTCGATTTCCGGTCCGAAGCTCCAGGGCTCCTGACGGGAGGAGGACAGCTCGCTGTGATTGCGGAAAAACGGGAACAGCGCCCCCGCCTGCGTCCATCGGGCCAACAGCTCTCCGCTCGCATGGTGGGCGAATCCGCCGACATCCGGTCCGGAGAACGGAACGCCCGACAGCCCGAGGTTCAGCACCATCGGCATCGCCATGGCCAGATGCTCCCAGAAGCTGCGGTTGTCCCCTGTCCAGACGGCCGCGTACCGCTGAATGCCGGCGTATCCGGCCCGCGTCAGCACGAACGGACGCCGGCCTTCCAGCAGCCGTTCCAATCCCTCCGCGGTCGCTTTCGACATCAGGAGGCCGTACAGGTTGTGGACCTCCCCATGCGTGACCGGGGAACCGTTGTTGCCGTGCAGCGTGTCCGTATCCATCGTCTTCGTATCGTTGAATACCGCGGGCTCGTTCATGTCATTCCAGATGCCCTCGATGCCCAGGTCCGTGTAAAACCGGTGCAGGCCGCCCCACCATTCCTGCACCCGGTCCTCCGTAAAATCGGGAAAGACGCTCATGCCGGGCCATACCGGTCCGACGAACGGCTCGCCGTCCGTTTTCCGGCAGAACATCCCTTCCGCCGCGCCTTCATCGTAGACGCGGTAGCCCGGATCCAGCTTCACGCCGGGATCGACGATCGGCACGACCCGAAAGCCGAGCGCCTTCAATTCGGCGATCATCGCCTTCGGATCGGGAAACCGCTCCGGATCAAACGTAAAGACGCGATAGCCGTCCATATAATGAATGTCGAGATAGATGGCGTCGCACGGGATTTTCTTCTCGCGGAACGTACGCGCAAGCCGCAGCACTTCATCCTGCGTCATGTAGCTGTACCGCGACTGGTGGTACCCGAGCGCCCATACTGGCGGCAGCTTCATTCGCCCCGTCAGCGAAGTGTACCGCCGCACCACATCCTTCAACTGCGGTCCGGCGATCCAATAGTAATCGAAAGGTCCGGTTTCCGTCCGGATCGTGAACGCGTCGGGCTCGCCGCGCATGTCGAAGCACGACCTGCCCGGATTGTCGAGGAATATCCCGTACGCGCCTCGCGGCTCATGGACGAGCAGGTACGGAATCGACTGGTACAGCGCTTCGATCTCCGGCACATGGGGAGCGTAAACGTCGGAGTTCCACATTTCGTACCGTTCTCCCCGTTTGTCGAGAAACCCGGTCTTCTCCCCCAGCCCGTAATAATGCGTCTGTTCGCTTGACGCGAATCGGGCGCTCACCGCCTTCGAATCGTTCCAGGCCATCGGGGACTGGCAGGCCAGCAGCTGCCCTTCGCCGCCGAAGAACCGTATGGCGCAGTCCCGCTTCGCGATTTCAACCGTTGCGCCCTCCGTCTCGATTACATAGGCCGCGTCGCGTTCCTTGACCGCAAACGGCAAGCACGTCTTCGTGCCGACGACCGCGGCCGTCGTCCCCATGTCCGGCTCGTCCTCCGCCGCGGCTTCAGCGAACAGTTTGATCCGGATCACGCCTTCCAGCGCCGGACGGACGGCGAGCAGGCCGTGCTCCGCGATGATGGTGACGCCGTGCGCTTCCCGCTTGCATTGCTGCGCTCGTCCGAGCGAACGCGTAAATTCCGAGCCCGCATCCTCCCTCGGCCTGTCGGGCGTGATCGCCTCGCTGGTCAACATCAGTTGGCTTCCTCCTTAACCTTTCACGGAACCGAGTGTGATTCCCTTGACGAAATATTTTTGCAGAAACGGATAGATCACCAGCAGCGGCAGCATGGAAATGAAGATCTTCGCCGCGTTCAACGTCTGGTCGGACAACATCGTGAGCCGCTTGGCGGTCTCTTCGTCCACCTCCGTCGGATCGAAGGCGACCGCAACCTGGCGGATGTACGACTGCAGCGGATAATGATCGTTCTTCGTCATCAGGACGAGCGCCTGGAAAAATTCGTTCCAATGGTACACGATCGTAAACACCAGAATCGTCGCCATGACCGGCATGGACAACGGCAGAAGCACGCTGAAGAGGATGCGCCACGGTCCCGCTCCGTCGATCAGCGCGGATTCTTCCATTTCTTTCGGCAAGTTGCGGAAGTAGTTCATTACGAGAATGATGTTGAATATCGGAAGCCCGCCGCCGAGCACCAGCCCCCAAATGCTGTTGATCATCCCGAGATCCCGCATCGTGATGTACCAGGGGACCAGCCCGCCGTTGAACAGCATGCAGAAGATCAGCAGCCACATCACGTAGTTTCGTGGTCTGAACTCCTTGGCGCTCTTGGAGAGCGGATAGGCCATCAGCAAGATCACGAGGAACGAGAGCGCGGAAGCGTACAGCACGCGCTGGACCGAAATCCAGAAAGACCGGAAAAACTGATGATCGCTGACAATCGCCTCATAGGAACTCAGCGTGAAGCCTTTGGGCCACAGAAACACCTGCCCGGCGGCCACGTACGATTTCTCGCTCAAGGAGATCGCGAGCGTGTACCAGACGGGCAGGATGCACAGAACGGCGATCGCAATCAACAAGAGCACGTTCAGGCCGTTGAGCAGTCTGGACACGATCGATTGTTCGGCTACCACATCTTCACATCCTCACACTCAGAAAACTCGATAGTTCGCGAAGCGGTAGGCCAATCCGTACGAGACGGAGATCAGAATAAGTCCGGCAACGGATTTCAGCAGCCCAACCGCCGTAGCCAGACCGTACTGCATATTGATCAGACCGGCCCGGTACACCCAGGTGTCGATGATGTCCCCTGTCGAATAGACAGCCGGATTGTACAGATTGAAAATCTGGTCGAAGCCGGCGTTCAAAATGTTGCCCAGGCTGAGCGTTCCGACCAGCGCGGCAACCGGCAGCACGCTCGGCAGCGTAATGTTGAGCAGCCGTTTGAACTGGGAAGCGCCGTCGATGGCGGCAGCTTCGTACAGCTCCGGATTGATCGAGGTCAGCGCCGCGAAGAAAATGATTGCGGCGAAGCCGAACTCCTTCCAAATGTCGCTCCCCACCACCAGCGCCGGGAACAGGTCCGCGCGCGCGAAGAAATGGACGGGTTCGGCGCCGAGCGCTTCCAGTACCCGGTTGACGGGACCGTGCAGCGAGAACATGTCCAGCAGGATGCCGGCGACAATGACCCAGGACAAAAAATGGGGCAGATAGACGATGGTCTGCACCGTTCTGCCGAACAGCCGGTTCTTCACTTCGTTCAGCATGAGGGCAAATACGAGCGGTACCACCAGGTTGCCCACCATTTTCGCAAACGCGATCGTTACGGTATTCTTGAACACTTGACTGCTGTCGTCGAGCTCGAACATGTACTCGAAATGTTCAAGACCGACCCAGGGGGACTTCAGGATGCCGGCGCCCGGGTTGAAGTCCTTGAACGCCATGAGAATGCCGTACATGGGGAGCACATTGATGAAAAACAGCCAGACGAGCCCCGGGATCAGCATCAGCCAGAAATGCTTGGTGAACGCTCTGTTGAGCATGACGCATATCTCCTTGTCGGCAGGGAGATCAAGACAGGCGGGCTCCGCCTGTCTTGACCTTGCGGTTCGTTATAGCAGTTCGTTGACTTCCTTGGTGATCTGATCGCCGCCCTGATCCTTCCATTTGGCGACGAACGCGTCAAATTCGTCGAGCGGCACGGTGCCCAGTATGATCTTCAGGAACGTTTCGTCTTCCAGCTTCTTCAGATTCGCCCATTTCATCTCCATCGTCTTCGTCTGGGAGGTCGCGATGCTCCGCACATAGTTCACATCGGCATCCACGAAGGTCGAACCGCCGTTCAGGTGAGCGTACACGTGCGGGAAGAAGGCTTGGTCCGTTTCCTTGTCCCAATACTGGATGTCATAGTTGTCGTACGGCTCTTTCTTGATGTCCTTCGCGTGCTTGGCCAGATCGGTGGCGAAACCGTAGTTGACCGCATCGTAATCTTCGATGCTCATCTCGCCCGCGAGATATTTCCGCAGCGAATTGACGGCGTATTCCAGCTGGTCGCCGGCACCGCCGATGATGAACAGCGGAATTTCCTGCGACGTCATTTCCTTGCCCTTGACCGCCTCTTCATAGCTGGGATCCTTGGCGCCCCAGTGGATGTTGAGCATCTTGATGACGGCTTCGGGATGCTTGTAATTTTTCTTCACCACGATGAACGTGCTTCCGGTCGCCTGGTTGGAGTTGAATTTGCCTTCCGCATCGAGCGGCGCGATGTACGGACGCCAGTTCGCGTTCGGATCGTTCTTGATGCCGTCGATAATCGAATACGGCGACCACCACGGTCCGAAGAAAATGCCGGCTTTGCCGCCGATGACGACTTCCTGGCCGCTTTTGCGCATGCCGATTTCCTTGTCCAGGATGCCTTTGGCGTACCAGTCGCGCATCATGGCCAGCGCCTCTTTGGTCTCCGGCTGGATCGAACCGTACACGGCCTTGCCGTCCTTGTCCTTGATCCAGATGCCCGGATACGCGTTGTGGGCGAAGAACAGCGGCGAGAAGTTGAAGAAATGGTCGGTGGAAGTCAGGAACGTCGCATACAGCGATCCGCCCTGGCCGGTGCCCACGATGCCCACCGTGTTTTCGCCGCCCATCTTGTTGTCAATGAACGCCTTCGCAATATTCTCGATGTCCTGCAGCGTTTTCGGCGGTTCAAGCCCCAGCGCGTCGAGCCAGTCCTTGCGGATCCAGGTGAGCGGCGCCGAAGGCAGCGTCGTTTCCGGAAGCGCATACAGTTTGCCGTCGAATGTGACGCTCTCGAGCAGGCCGGGGTTCGAATCATATATCCGTTTCACGGCGTCGGAAGCGTATTTCTCGTAGACTTCCGTCAAATCCGCGAGCTGACCCGCCTTCACCATCAGCTTGAGCTGCGACTCGTTCACGAGCATCGCGTCCGGCAGATCGTTGCTGGAAATGGCCAGGCTCACTTTCTGGTTGTAGTCGGCGGTCGACGCTTCCCAGGCGTGTTTGACGACAATGTTGTACCGGTCCTTGAGCCAGCGCGTATAAGCATTGTCTTCCGCCGTGTCGTTGCCGTTGAACTTGTAGTTCGGATCGATCGCCCGGCCGATCGACACCTCGACCGGTTCCGGATATTTTTCGAACGGATCGATGACTTCCTGTTCGGCGCCCGAATTGACGCCGCCGTTCGAAGTTGCGGCTGCGCCGTTGTTGTCGTCCGCCTTGTTGCCTCCGCAAGCGCTTAACAATCCGGCGACAAGCAGCGCCGCCATGATGGTCAGCCAAATTTTGCGCATGGTCTTCCCCCTCAGGTTAATGGTCGTTTGGCAATATGACTATAGCACGGAGACGGCGCGCGCCGGGATAGAAAACGATGGGGATTTCGGGTCGGTTTCCTCACGAAAAAAAGGGATACGTTCGAAAATTGTCACCCCTCGTTTCGAACGTATCCCTACCTGAAGGTCGATATTTTTTATTCGGAGCCGTCGACGGCGGCCGCTTGTCGGTATTCGCTCGGCAGCATGCCCACCTCTTCCCGGAACAGGCGGCTGAAATATTTTTCGTCGCTGTAGCCGACCTGCTCGGCAATCCACTGTACCGTCTTCGTCGTATGGGCCAAATATCGCTTCGCCCTTTCCATCCGGATGGCGCGCACGTAGTCCGTGTAGGTCCGGCCGACGATGTTCTTGAAGCACTGGCTGAAATAACTGCTGCTCATGTTGACCATCTGGGCGATATCCCCCGCGGTCAGCGGCTGGTTCAGCATCTGGTGGGCAAGATTCATCGCCTTCACGATGCTCTGTTGAATCTCGGGCGAGTACATCGGGCGGGCGTTGGTCTGCCGGATGGCCTCCCGTGTGCCGCTCAGCCACGACTCGAAGTGGCACCAGCTGGGGAAGAAATCGTCGATGACGATCAGTTCGGGCAAGATGGGGCGGTAAAGCCGGTTCCATTCGTCCGCCAGGGAAAAGAACATGCGCGCCAGCCTTGCCGGTGCGAGCCGGATTCGCCGCAGTTCGTCCGTCATGGCGGCAAAACGGCCGTCGTCATAGATCCACTCGAACGAAACCCATCGCTCCCTGATGCGATCGATGTCCTCCGCCGTTCCCGCCCCGTCGCCCTCCGGCGCCGCGGCATCGCGCCGTACGGTCCAATGCGGACGCGACGGATCGTAATCGTAGAACAGTCCGGTTCTCCGGTAATCCCGAATGAGCCGCAGCAGCGCTTTCCGGTCCATGCCCTTCACGTTGCGGAACAACACGAGTGCGCCGTCCGGGCCGGGAAGGCGCTCATCCGGCGGCACGCGCGCCCAGACCCACACGCCGGCCTCCGCCTCGACCGCCTGTTCCGGCACCGCGAAGTCCGCATGGTCCGTTCCCGTCCCGCCGACCGGCGACGTCAAGGCGTACAGCGCGTACACCTCGTCCGCCTGCCCGAGTTCGTCCGGTCTGGGCAGCGGCGTCTCCGCGGCGGTTTTCTGCCGGAGCAGCGCGGCGATTCTGCCGAGCACTTCCTCGAACTGCTCGCTCTCCAGTTCGATCTTGGCGATGTAATCGAGGGCGCCGAGCCTGAGCGCCTCCTGCACATACTCGAAATCCTGATGCAGCGTCAACACGACGATCTGGATGTGCGGATACCGCCGACGCACCTCCCGCATCAGTTCGATGCCGGACATGACCGGCATGGCCAGGTCCGTCACGAGCAGGTCGACCTGATTCTCTTCCATGAATTTCAGGGCGTTCTCGCCGTTGTTGGCCTCCCCGACCACTGTCATTCCGAATTGCTCCCAGGGCATGGCCGAGATCAGCCCTTTGCGAACCAGCTTGTCGTCGTCGACCACCATTACGCGAATCATGCGTCAAGATCGCCTCCGGATGCGGGCAGGCTGAGCATGACCGTCGTTCCCCGGTCATGCCCGCTTTCGATCTCCAGGCGCGCCTTGTCGCCGTAATGTGCCTTGAGGATGCGTCGGACATACCGCATGCCGATGCCCATGCCCACCTTCTCGCTTTCGTTCGCGTCGTCGTGCAGCAGCTTATCGATCGTCTCCCGGGACATGCCCGCGCCATTGTCCCGGACTTCGATCTCCAGACGGTCGTCCCGCAGCCGGATGCCGACGTAAATATACCCGTCGTCGCTTACGCCGTGATAGAGAGCGTTCTCAACGAGCGGCTGCAGAATGAAACGGGGACTGGGCAGCGACAAGGCCAGCTCATCCACGTCGATGTCCACATCGAACCGGAAGTCGTACCGGATTTGCTGCAGCTGCAAATATTCTTTCAACGCCTGAATTTCGTCGCCGATCGTGGACGTCTCTCCCTTCTTGCCAAGATTGTAGTACAGCAGCTTGTTCAGGGAGAGCACCACGCGGTCAATCTCTTTCTGCCCGTTCATGACCGCGAGCCAGTGAACGGTATCGAGCGTGTTCATGAGAAAGTGCGGGTTGATCTGGTACAGCAGCTTTTCGACTTCCAGATCGGCTCTCCGCCTCTCCTTCTGCTCGATTTCCTCGTACAAATTCCAGATCTTCCGCTTCATGCTCCGGATCTGGTAGAGCGTGTAGTCGAATTCCGGGATGCGCGTCAGTTCCGTTTCCTCCGGCGCATGGGACAGAATCAGGGATTTGATTTCCTTGTTGAACTTGTCCAGCGGCTTGTACACCATCTTCCGGAGCAGCCACGCGAAAAATACGGCGATCAGCAGCACGACTACGGTGAATCCCGTAAATTGCCACAGCCAGCGGTTTCGCTCCAGGTTCAGTTCATTCTGGGGCAGAATGGAGACGATGCTCCATCCCTGATTGCTCGTCTCCTTGCTCCAGAAAAAGTTCCCGTAGTAGCCGGAGTCGGACAAGGACTCGGCGTCGTACGCGGGAAACCGGGTGGATTCGGGAAAGACCTCCCGGTTTTCGCTGAACGCGATCATGCCGTCGTTATCCAGAATGAGCAGCCGGCGTGAATCGGATTTCCGGTTCTGAGGCGCGAACAGGGTTTCCAGCGCGTTGCGCCCCGTCTCGATGTACAGGTAAACGTTCCGGCCTGCCACATTCACTTGCCTCATCGTGCTGAACACATACTGGTTGATGGAATCGTTGTAGCTCCGGTGCGGCCCGTAATACGTAATTTCCGGGTAACTGGCCATGATCGACAGCCGTTCCGGCGCAAACGGAGTCCGAACCCGGAAATTTTCGAACTGGACTGCGCCCGTATCCGGGTAATAAAACAGCAGCAGACCGATGTTCGGATTGGAGAAGGTGATCACGTTCAGCTCGCTCTTGATCTCGTTGAACAGCTCGACGCGCTCGTAAGGCTGGTCCGTCTGGTGCAGCCGTTCGATCAAGGCCGGGATCCGGCCGCCGATCGCGAGCTGCTGCGAAACGTGGTTCAAGTTGTTGAGCGTGTTCTCCAGCGTCAGCAAGTCCTGTTTCAGCCTTCCCTGAATGGTGCTCTCGACCTTGTTGTCGATGATCGAGTCGATGGTGTAGAACGAAAGGAAGCCAAGGCAAACGAACGGCGTCAGGATGCTGACGAGAAAGATGAGAATGATCCGCTTCTTGAACGTGACCGGTCTGAACCGAATCCCCATGGCTTTGATGCTATCGATCCCCTTGCCGGCGGATATCGTGCTACAGCCCAGTATAGTACAACGTCTTTTATTTTTCTATTTACTCTTTGTGCCTGCCATGGTGCCTGCTCTCCGCCTTACGCCGCCGGCTGCTCCATCAGCCCGGCCGCGATCTGCTGAACCGGCGTCAGCAGCAGCCGGTACAGGAGCGCCGCTTCTTCCTGCCGCTTGAGCAGATCCGCGCCGTCAAAGACCGGAACGCCGCTCGCCGAAGGCGCCACTTCCGGACCGTGCAGTCCCAGTGCGACCATCATGCGCACCGCGGGCAGCGCCCATTCCGCGGTATTCCCTTCCACCGGAACGTCGGCGAAGATCGTTTCCGGGAACAGCAGTTTGTAGGCGTTCCAGACGATGACCGCCGCTTCCTGGCGCGTTGCCGGCCGGTCGGGATCGAAACGGCCGTCGCTGCCTCCGCTCACCAAGCCGAGCTCGGCCGCCGCCTGGATGTACGGCGCCAGCGGATGGCCCGCGATATCGGTGAACGCGTACGTGTCCGATGTCGAGCCGCGTACCGCGCTCACGGCCATCAGATGCCAGACCAGCTCCGCCCGGGTCACCGGACGCCCGGGCTCGAACGTCAGGCCTTCCTCGTTCGGGTAGTAGCCGAGCGACTGGATGCCGAGTATGAACGGCGCATACGGATGATCCGCCGCCACATCTTCATACCCGACGGGCGTCTCTCCCTTGCGCGCATAGCCGAGCGGATTGAGCGCCGACTCCTTCATATAGACCGTTCCGTCTTCATCGACCCGGAATGCGGCGAAGCGCTGCATCATCTCATCGACGAACAGGTTGCCGCCCGCATGGCGCAGGCTGCGCTCTCCGATGAGCGCGTCGGACAGCGTCAGCGTGCCGTCTTCGCCCTTCTCGACCGCATAGACGATGGAAGGCAGGCGCAGGTCGGCATACAGCCCTTCCAGATCCTCGAGCCGGACGGCCGGATCCTGCCCGAACGCCTCAAGATCGGCGGGCGCCCCGTACGACGGGAAGAACGACGCCATGAACTGCATATAGAACAGATCGCGCAGCGCGCCCATCTGATTGTACGTCAGGAAGACGCCGGTTTCTTCTTCCGGCAGAAGCAGCAGCATCGAGCTGTTGCCCGGCAGATCGCCCAGCTTGGTCAGCACGTCGCGGCTTGCGCCTGCCATCGGAAGCTGCGCGGCCGATTCGAAGCCGTAGGTCGTATCCGGCAGCAGCGGATGGATGGCGTTCCGGTATTCGCTCATTGCGGCGACGGATTCCGCGGAGAGCACCCGGGCGCCGTCCGGAGCCGCGCCTTCGTTCAGGAACGCGATCATGAACTTGCCGATATCTTCCGCCGTCGCTATCATGCCGCCGTGGGGCATGACGGTCGGACGGAACACATACGGCTCGATCGGTTCGCTGCCCGGCGCTGTGTATCCCGTCGCCAGCCGTTCAAGATTTTCCCGGTTCAGAATGAATCCGCTGCTGTCCATGCCGAGCGGCCCGAACACATGGTTCTGCATGTAATCTTCGAACGGTTCGCCGCTTACGTTCTCCACGATCAGCCCGAGCAGCAGATAGGCGAAGTTGTCGTACATGTAAGCCGTGCCCGGCTCGCGGACGACCGGCGGCATGTGCTGCTTCGCATAGTCTTCAATCGAAACGTACAGATCGAAGTCCCCGTGCAGATCTTCGCTCTGCGGATCTCGGACTTCGAAACCGCTGCGGTGCGTCAGCAGATGGGCCGTCGTCACCGGCGTGTCGAACGGGTTCTCGAATTCGAGGCCCGGCAGATAGGTGCGGATGTCCTCATCAAGGTCGATCTTCCCCTGCTCGACGAGCTGCATGACCGCGACGGCCGTGAACGTTTTCGAGACGGACGCCATCCGGAACAGGGTATTCGCCGGATCGACGGCTTTCTTCTTCGCGTCCGCGAATCCGAAGCCTTCCTGCGCGATCACTTCGCCGTCCTTCACGATGACGACCGCGGCTCCCGTATAGAACGGTTTCGCTTGTTCGGACGCGAAGAACGCTTCCAGGAACTCCGCCGCCGACTCCGCCGTCAGCGGCTCCCCCGCCGGCTGCTCCGCTGCGAACGCCTGCAGCGGCACGGCCATCAGGAACGCGGCGGCCAGCGCCAGCATGCGCAGCGCGCGCGGCAGCGTGAATGTTGCGGATTTGCTCAAATTCATCAAGTTTTCCCCTCCCATGTAATGGTTCATGTATTGCTCGGACTGCCAACACTGCTACATACGTTTTCCGTGCTATCCGCGTTCCGCCAAATAGACCAGCAAGACGACCACCAGAATCGGCGCGAGGAAAATGATCCATGCGAGCGGGCGGGCAAAATTGAACGTCCAGCCGATGCCGAACCTCTTCTCCAGGAACAGCGCGGGGTCGTCGGGATTGAAGTAGAATTGTCCAAGGATCCAATATTTGTCGTCGTCGCGGTTCACCTTGCCGTCCGCGGCCGGGGGCGCCTCTTCCGGCAGCCGGATGCGGCTTCCGCCCTGCCCGGTGACGAAACCGAGCCGGACGGCCCACAGCAGGGTGATGATGACAATCGACAAGATGAAAGCCAGCTGGACGCTGAAGTCAAACCCGAGAAGCTGCTGCAGCGGAATCGAGCCGAACAGGACGATGAGCAGAAATCCCGTCACCAGGGTGAACGCGGACCATTTGCGCCGGAAAATCAGGTTGCGCCGCAGCGAATTGCGCGGATTGGCGGCGTCGATCTGCTGTTTGCTCGCGGAGATGCTGTAGTTCACGACGGCGAAAATGGCGATCATCAAGAGCTGAATCCACACCGGGAAGAGCACGATTCCCGGACTTTTGTCCACGACGTTCGTCGGCGTGCCGTCCATGCCGTACTGCATGACGATCCGGTCCGGGAAGTCATCGTAATAGGCGATGCATATCCAGGCCGTGGCGGCCGCGACGAGCAGATGGGGAATGAACCAGGCCATGGAGTAGGCGCGTTTCTCCCGGTAAAATTCGGTGTCGACGACCGTCTGCTGCATCCCGGCGGACACCAGGCCGCGCTGCTTCTTCATCGCCCGCATGCGGAAATGAAACCGCAGGTACAGCGCCAGATGCACTGCCAGCATGACCCCCACCGCCGCCGGCAGCAGCCAGCCGAGCTGCTCCTCGTCCAGTCTCGCGGCGGCAATCAGAGAAGCGATGACGACCAGCAGGCTGACCGCCCCCGTCACGGTCGCGTAGGTCCGGCGCATGGCGCTGATCTCGGGGTCGTCGAAATATTTCTCCTCGATTGATACGCCGAAACTTTCCGTTCGCCGCGTCAGGTACGGCATGCACGTGATGATCACGCCGAGCGGCAGCGTTACAATTGCAAGCAATGCGAATCCGATGCCGTTCATGTCAGGATTCCTCCTTCGTGAAATGTCTGTAGATGCGTCTGCACATGTCAAGGAAATCGGCTTCGTCCATCCGGCGGCAGACCGCTTCGGCAACGATCGGGCGCATCTGCGATTCGAGCCTGCTGCGGAAGGCTTCGTCGGCCGGCGGCATCGGGTCCGGTCGGACGAGCGCGCCGCGCTGCCGGTGCACCTGGATGAATCCTTCCTGCTTCAGATGGGTGTATGCCTTGTTCACGGTGTGCAGGTTGATGCCCAGATCCGCAGCCAGCGCCCGCACCGACGGCAGCGGCTCGCCCGGCTTGAGCTCTCCGGACGCCATTCCCTCGATGATCTGGTTCGTGAGCTGCACATAGATCGGAACATCCGACTGATAATCAATTTGAATCAGCATGCCCGGCACCTCCGTTCTGTATGACTGTTCTATTTGTAATATAACAGTTGTCTCATAAGAAGTAAAGCAATTCTTCTGTTTTGAATGTGCCGTTTTCTATGTGTATAATTTTGAATGTCCGCTGACGCTCGGGCTTGTTCGCGGGCGAGACTACAATGGGGCTGATTTTTTATGGGTGTTGCGAAGAAGAAACGGCTGCTGCACGAGGCGCAGCAACTTCTGATGATCGCCGTCGGGGCCGTCATCGCGGGGATCGGACTCGAACTGTTTCTCGTTCCGAACGATATTCTGGACGGCGGCGTCATCGGCCTGTCGATCATCGCGGCCAAAATGTCCGGTCTGCCGATGAGCATTTTTATCGTGGTACTCAATCTTCCGTTCCTTTACATCGGCTTCCGCAAGATGGGGCTGCGCTTTACGTTCCATACCCTGTTCGGCGTCGCCATTCTTTCGGCGACCACCGCTTACCTGCACCATTTTGAACCGATCACGGACGACATGTTCCTGGCCACCATCGTCGGCGCGGTCATTCTGGGCGCCGGCGTGGGCCTCGTCATCCGCACCGGCGGCGCGCTGGACGGCACCGAAATTGTCGCCATTCTGGTCAGCAGGAAGAAACCCGTCTCCGTCGGCCAGTTCATCATGATCATCAACGTGTTCATTTTCCTGCTGGCGGCGATGCTCGTGTTCAGTCTGGAGACGGCCATGTACTCCATCATCACCTATTTCATCGCCTTCAAGATGATCGACATCGTCGTCGAAGGTCTCGAGGAATTGAAGTCGGTCAATATCATCTCGGACAATCCGGAGCCGATCGCGCAGGCCTTGACGAAGAAATTGGGCCGGGGCATGACGTACATATACGGCGAAGGGGCGTTCACGGGCGAACCGAAGAAGATCATCTACATCATCGTCAGCCGGATCGAACTCAGCGATCTGCGCGAAACTGTACACGAGCTCGATCCGAAGGCCGTCATTGCAATCGAGAACGTCGCGGACGTCTCCGGCAGCAACTTCAGAAAGAAGGCGGCGCATTAAATCGAGTAGGAGGGGGCGGCTAGCCCCCGATCTCTCACACCACCGTACATGCAGGTCCGCATACGGCGGTTCCGAAAGGTTAACGAAACGCCATATAGCGATCAAGCAGACTGACAAGCCCTTGCGACCGCCAATAGCGGGTGTCAAGGGCATTGTTTAGGTTGCGGGACATTTCCCATGGGCCACGGCGAGAATTAGCCATGATATGGACGAAGTATTCCGGCACACTCAACGCCCGGAGTTACACGTTGACGTGTCCGTACCCGTTTCCATTGCTTCCACAGACACATGCGCAGCCGTCGGCGAATCCATTGGTCGAACGTCGTGCAGTGCGTTTTCGCCGAAGCCAGTCGGAAGTGTCCAATCCAGCCCACCATGTACTGGTTCAATTCCCGAATTCGTTGATCCATGGAGACGGGCCGGGTTCCGGAGGTCAGCTCTCTGATGCGACTCTTGAAGCGCTCGACCGTCTTCGGAGCCAACCGGATGGTCGCTTCCCGATCGGGAAGAAAGCTGAATCCAAGGAACCTCCTCTTCCACGGCCGATCCACCGCGCTTGCCAGCCCCCATTCCGGACTTTCACCGTAGAGATGACGCCTATGCCGGGCGTACTGCGGCAAAGGCTTCGCTCCCGATGGGAACGAAGCCTTTTCTGCTGCGGGCATGGACCGTATGAAGGCACGATTCCGACGTGGTGCATTTTTGCACTCTATCCGGATCATTTTGCGGGCATTCGGTGAAATGTGGTGCAAATCTGCACCCTATCAAGCCTTCCGGCATTTGACGAGCGAAATGTGGTGCATTTTTGCACTTGATTGCCGGTCAGACGATGCGAATCCGCACGGTCTCCCGCACCGCGCCATCCCGCCCGGCCGCCGCGACGCGGATTGCCAGGCGCTCCCACACCGCCTCGAGCGCATGGCGCTTGTCGAACGTCCGCCATGTGTTCATGTTGAGCGGATCGTCATAATCCAGCAAGTAATCCGCAGGAAAATGCGACTTGCCGTGCTCCGACCCGGTGAACCAGAAATACTCGACGAGCGGCGCAAGCCACTCCCGATCATCCTTCAGCGGCGACGCCGGATCCGCGATCCGGAATTCGCCCGCATCCGCCGTTTCGGCCGCCGGTCCAGCCCCCGGATCATGCCGCTCTCGCGCGGCTTGCCGGACCCGCTGTTCCTGCAGCCGCCGGCAAGCTTCAAGCCGCTCTTCCAGCCGGTCCGCCGGGATGCCGGCCCATCGGCATGCTTCCGCCAGCCCGTCCGGCTCCACATCCTGCACGATCACCGGTGGATGCGCCGCCAGCGATTCGATTCGGTATCCCATTCCGTTCATGAAGATGTCGCACTTCGCGCCGGCCGGCGCGGGCCGAATGCCGACGCTGTCCGCCAGCGCGGCGATCTCGCCATTGTTGAGCCTGCCCAGCGTCGCCACGCCCAGATCCGGCGGCAGCTCTCCATATTCTCTCACAAACCCCGTGGTCTGTATCCGCCCCTGCATCGCGCGCCGGTCCCGGGCCAGCACCAGCATCAGCTTGAGCAGCAGCCTGCTGCGTTCGAACGGTTCCATGCCGTCCTCCTTCTCGTCCGTTGTCATTACCTTGCTCCATTATCGCGCGCCGGTCCCGGAATCGCAAGCGCCGCCTTCCGGCCCTGCGGTCACCTGCAGCGCCGGCTTCACCTTCATGCCGAACGCTCCGCCTGCAGCGGCAGCTCCACGATCACCGCCGTGCCCTGCCCCGGCACACTGTCGATGCGCAGCTCCGCCCGCCCGCCGTACAGATGCCGCAGCCGCTGGCGCGTATTCGCGAGCCCGATATGCCGCATCCCGCTCCCGCTTCGCGCCGGCGGCCGCTCCAGCACTTCGGCGAGCCGCTCCGCCTCGATGCCGACGCCGTCGTCCTCCACGCGGATGACCAGCGTA
Organism: Thermobacillus xylanilyticus; assembly: GCF_907165215.1. GTDB lineage: Bacteria > Bacillota > Bacilli > Paenibacillales > Paenibacillaceae > Thermobacillus > Thermobacillus xylanilyticus. The sequence goes on from NZ_CAJRAY010000026.1 coordinate 15,998, forward strand.
TGATCGTCCGCGCAAACCGCCGAAATGCGGATCGTGCCATGCCCGTCCTCGTCCGGACAGATGCCGTGGAAGATCGCGTTCTCGACCAGCGGCTGGAGCAGGTGCCGGGGCACCAGGCCGTCCATCGCCCGCTCGTCGAGCTGCCACTCGACCTCGAACAGGTCCGTATAGCGGTACGCCTGAATCGCGACATAGTCCTTGAGCAGCGCAATTTCTTCGCGCAGCGTCACGAGCGCGTGCTCGCTGCCCGTGCGGGCGGCATCCTGCAGCAGGCGGATGAAGGAGCCGACCATCTGCACGATGTCGTCATTTCTCCCTCTGCGCGCCATATAGATCACCGCATTCAGCGTGTTGTAGACGAAATGCGGGTTCAACTGGGACAGCAGCAGATGGAGTTCCAGCTCCCTTTTCTCCTGCTCGTGGCGGATCGATTCCTCCAGATGGACGCGCAGCTCGCGGACCATCCGGTTGAACCCCTGCCCGAGCCGCTCCAGCTCGTCTCCCGTGCGGATGTCGACGGAGACTAGCAGATTGCCGCTGGAGACGGTATTCATCGCCTGGTACAGCCTGAGAATCGGCCTGGACATGCGGAGAATGGCCGGCATCATGAGCAGCAGGTTCAGCGCCATGCTGACCAGCGAGAACACGACGAGCAGGTAGATGACCACCCGTCCCCGAATCAGCAGCGCGCCCTTGTCGATGACGGCGGCCAGCTTCCAGTTCTGCTTCTCGAACTTGTCGACCAGCACGACCGCGCCATCCCGCTCGAACCGCTCTCCGGCATCGGAAGTGTCCGCGAAGATGCCGGCGGCCGCTCCGATTTCGCCGCGCGCATACAGCACATCGCCGGCGTCGTTCAGCCAGACGAGGCCTTCGAACCCTTCGCTGCCGTAATCGAGCAGTTCCCGAAAATGGCTGTAATCAAGGTTGACGATGAACTTGCCGATCTCCCGGTTCGGCTGCGCAATGTCGCGCACCGCCACGATGAAGCTGATCATCTCGCTCTCCTCGTAAGCACTCGCCGTCAGCAGCATCCGGTGCGGCACGGTCAACGCGAACTGCGCGCCGGAGCGAACGAAGTTGGCATACCACGGTTCCTGCAATTTCCCGGCAAAATAGTCGTCATACCCCGCCTCGCTCCAGAACGTCTGGCCGTCCGGCAGCACGAGCGCGAAACTTGCAACCTCCTTTCGCAAGCCGCGGTAGCTGTCCAGATGATCCATCGTGCGGTCGAACAACGCGAACTGATCGTAGATCGGCAAGTCGTTGTACGTTTTGAAAAAAGACTGCACCGGTTCCGAAATGATCAGCGTGAACGCGAAGTTGGCGATATCATCCGACATGTACTCCAGCTGGCGCGCCGTCTGGGCGAGTTGCGCCCGATCTTCCTGGATCATCTGATCCTTCAGAATGTATTCGAAGAAGAAGTACGTGAACATGCCCGAAATGACAAAATTGACGCACGCCGTCAGGACGATCCGCTGCAGAATGACCGACCGCAGACGCTTCACGGCAGGCACTCCTCCCGAAACTGATGGGGCAGCAGGCCGGTCACGCGCTTGAACATTCGGCTGAAGTGCTGCGGCGAGCGATAGCCGACGCGCCCGCTGATATCCGCCATCTTCGCGTCTTCTTCTCGCAGGATGCGCTTCGCCTGCTCAATGCGAATTTCCGTGAGCACATCAAGATACGTCCGGCCAAGTTCGCGCTTGAACAGGTGATGCAGATACGAGGCGCTGATGCCGACAGCGCGGGCGGTATCCTCGATGCGCAGATCTTCCGCATAGTGGGCGCGGATATGCCCGATCGCCTTGCGCAGCTTGCCGGACAGCCGGTTCTCCCCGCTGCCGGCCGTCTGCGCGAACGCCGCGGCGAAGGCGCGCGCGATATCTTCGATGCGGAAGGCCGGCCCCACGGCGTGCGCGGCAAGCGGATCTTCCTCCGGCAGGCCGGCGGCGGTCCGGCGCTCGTTGTACAGGCGCGTCAGGATGTGGACCGTCTCGTACAAGCCCGGCAAATCCCATTCCGGCGTCTTCAGGCGTTCGAACAAGCTTATGACAGCGCTTTCAATCAGCTCGGGATGACGGCTGTTCAGGCCATGCGCCAGCTCATCGAGCCGGACGCCGCCCGCGCATGAGCCCGCCCGCCGCGCCGGATACGGCACCGGCACGGCATCCGCGTCCACGACCGCCTGACAGCCGCAGAACACCGCGTGCCGGGCCGCCTCGATGGCCTTGCCGAGCGCATCCCGGAGAGCGGCCCCTCCGCCGCTGCTTGCGGCATGGAAGCAGGAGACGCCGGAGCCGAGGCGTCCGGCCGCGCGCGTCCGCACGGCGGCGGCCGCCGTGCGGAGCGATTCCCGCGACAGACCGCGCGGACCGCTGAACAGCACGGCCAGCCGGCCCGTACCCGCCGTGAACGCGCCGATCCGTTCCCAGCCGGAGACGGCCTGCGGAATTTCCGCTTCGGGAAGTGCAAGCCCTCCCCCCGGTCCGGACGGTTCGGGGACATGCGGCACGCTGGCGAATGGCCGGTCCGCCTGCAGCAGCACCACCCCGTAGACCGATCCCGGCGCGTCCGGGAACCGTCTGCCCAGCACGGCCTCCCGCAGGCGCTCGGACCGCTCGGCGGCCCGCCTCGCCTCGTCCGCTTCCCAGGCCGCCCGCGCTTTCGCCAGCTCTTCCAGCAGCCGCGCCTCGTCCAGTTCGTACTTCACCAGATAGCCCGACACGCATCCGAGCGTCAGCGCCTGCCGCGCATATTCGAAATCCGCATGGGCACTCATGACAATGAACCGGATCCCCGCGTTCCGCTCCGCCGCGGCCCGGATCAGCTCCAGCCCGTCCATGATCGGCATGCGGATGTCGACGATGGCAATGTGCGGCCTGAGCTCGAGGCACATGGCGAGCGCGCGCTTCCCGTTCGTCGCCGTCCCGGCGATCTCATACCCGTGCGACTCCCAGGGGATGAGCGTCTGCACATGATCCAGCGTGATCCGCTCGTCATCCACAATGAGAACGCGCATCGGCCGCATCCGCATCACTCCCGCATCCATGGCATTCTGTGCCTTCGATTATACATGAAGCATCCGGAGACGAGGCAAGCGGAGTGCAGAATTCCGACCAAGATTGCAGAATCGGCGTATTTACGCCCTTTGCCGGACCCGTGTATAGTGGGAGGCACGAACCATCCCGATGCACACCGATAAAGGAGGATGCCGTTCACATGACCATTCGTAAGCGCTTACTCCCTCTGCTTGCCGTTCTCTCGTTGCTGGCCGGCCTGCTCGCCGGATGCGGCGGCGGAAGCGGCGGCAAGGGCGGAGACGACGGTGCCGGCGGGAATTCCGGAGGAAGTTCCGGGGAAGTTTCCGGCGGCTCGGGTGAACTGAAGGGGGAATTCGTGCTCTGGACGTGGGAGCCGGAGCATCCGATCGCTCTCGAAGCCTTCTACCGGAAATATCCGGGCATCAAAATGAAACGCGTGGAAGTGGCGGCGGAAGACGTCCCGAAGAAACTGCAGACGACGATCGCATCCGGCGGCGAGCTTCCGGACGTCATCCGGATCGAACGCGGCCAGAAGGCGAAAATCTTCGACATGGACATCCTGCAGAACCTCGAGGCTGTGCCGTTCAATGCCGATCTGTCGGTGCTGTTCGAGTATGACATCGCGGCCTTCTCGATGAACGGGCACATGGTCGCCATACCGGACGACATGAGCGTCTCGGGCATCGCCTACATCAAGGAGCTGGCGCGGGAACATTTCGGCACGGACAATCCGGAAGAGATGGAAAAGCTGCTTCCGGACTGGGACACGTTCATCGCGAAAGGGCAGGAGGTCGTGCAGAAGAGCGGCGGCAAAGTGCTCATGTTCCCGAGCCTCGGCGGCGTATGGGACATTCTGAAGGGGCAGCGGTCCGAGCCGTTCTTCGACGGCGATACGATGAATACGGACGTCGTGCGGGAACGCGTCGCCCTGCTCGTCAAATTCCGTGACTCCGGCATCGTCGGCAAACTGGACCAATGGACGCCGGCGTGGAACGCCTCGTTCGCCACAAGCGACTACATGTTCGCGGTCTCGCCGGTCTGGATGCCGCAATACGTCATCGGTCCGAACGACCCGGCGGACGACCGCTGGGCGTTGATGGTCGCGCCGGGCGGCGGATTCATCCGGGGCGGCTCTTCCCACGGCATCCCGAAGGGCGCGAAGAACGCCGAACTGGCGTGGAAATGGATCGAGTTCACGTCCATGTCGCAGGAAGGCGCGGAAGCGCAGAAGACGGACGGGGTTTACACGCACTACAAGCCGGCCTATGAAGATCCGGAGTTTACGAAGTGGAACTGGCGCAACTTCGGCGATCAGGATATCGGCAAGAAGTTCTTCGTGGACATCTCGAATGTCACGACCGACGTGCCGGAGAACCTGAACGATTCGCTGCTCGACGAAGCGATGGCCATCATCATCCAGACGCTGGCGAAGGACAGCAGCTTCGGCTTGGAGGATGCGATGGCGCGCATTGAACAGGAACTGAAAGCGAAGAACGCCAACATCGTCATCAACTGACCCAAGCATGACAGGCGCGCGGCTCGCGGATGCGGCCGCGCGTCGCCATCCCCGGCGGACCGGCCGGGTCCGTCCGGAATCCCACGCGCCAGGAGGGTGGAGCATGGAAGCGGCCAAACGCAGGCGGATGCCGTATCTGTTTCTCTCGCCGTATCTGTTGTTCTACGCGGCTTTCGGGCTGTTCCCGATCATTTTCTCGTTCTATGTCAGCCTGACCGACTGGGACGGCATCCGGGACAAAACGTTCATCGGGCTGGACAACTACCTGCATCTGTTCAATCCGAATTCCTACTTCTTCAAGTCGATCGGCAACACGCTGCTCTTCGTCGCCGTCTCGCTGCCGCTGCAGATCGTCCTCGGCCTCGTCATCGCGACGCTGCTCTACAGCCGCGCGGTGAAAGGGCGGGCGTTCTTCCAGCTCGTCAATTTCATGCCGTATATCGTCACGCCGGTCGCGATCGGCCTCATGTTCAACCTGCTGTTCGACTGGCAGGCCGGCGTCGTGAACAAGCTGCTATTGCATTTCGGCTTCATCGACGAAGCGATCTACTGGCTCGGCGAGGCGTTCTATGCGCGGATGGTCATCATCCTGATGCTCGTCTGGAAAGGGTTCGGCTACACGATGATCTTCTACCTGGCCGGGCTGGCGAACATTCCGAAGGACTTGCTCGAGGCGGCCCAGGTGGACGGGGCGACGGGCCTGCGCGCCTTCTTCTCGATCACCTTGCCGCTGCTCCGGCCCGTCACGATGTTCATCGTCATCACGGGCATCATCGGCGGGTTCCAGCTCCTCGAGGAACCGATGCTGCTGCTGTCCGGCTCCGGCATGGGGTCGTCATCCGCCGTCATCGGCGGACCGGACCGCTGCTGCCTGACGGCCGTCTGGAACATGTACGACACGGCGTTCGGCAGCACGACGCGCTACGGCCTCGGCGCCGCGATCGCCTGGGGGCTCTGTCTCATCATCGCGCTGTTCTCGTTCCTCGGCGTGAGACTGTACAAGGGGGATGCGGAATGAAGATGAACATGACGCTGCGCTCGATACTCGCCACGACGGGCATCGCGCTGCTCTCCCTGTTCTCGCTGCTGCCGTTCTACATCATGATCATCATGGGCACGCATGTGAACGAGGATCTGTTTCGCAAGATCGTCCTGTTGCCGGGCAGCTATCTGATCGAGAACTTCAAGACGGTGGCGGCGAGCCGTTTTGATCTGGCCTACTGGAACAGCTTCGTCGTGTCGGCCGCAAGCACGGTGCTCTCCGTCTTCGTCAGCGCATTCGCGGGTTTCGCCTTTGCCAAATACGATTTCAAACACAAGAACCTGATCTTCTCCGCCATCCTGCTGACGATGATGATTCCGTCGCAGCTCGGCATCGTCGCCTACGTCATCGAAATGCGCTACCTCGGCCTGTCGGGCACGCTGATGCCGCTCATCCTGCCCTGGATCGCCAACGCGTTCGGCGTCTTCTGGATGACGCAGTTCATCAAGGGCGCCGTGCCGAACGAAGTGCTCGAGAGCGCCCGGATCGACGGCTGCTCGGATCTCGGGCTGTTCTTCCGCATCGTGCCCGCGTTCATCATGCCGGCGGTTACGACGCTGTCGCTGCTCGTGTTCCTGTGGTCCTGGAACAACTATCTGCTTCCGCTTATCATCATCAACAATCCGGATCTGTATACCATTCCGCTCAGCATCACGACGCTCGGCGACGCGTACCGGACCGACCTCGCCGCGCAGATTCTCGGGCTGTCGATCGGCACGCTGCCGGTGCTTATGCTGTTCGCGTTCGGCTCGAAAAGTTTCATCCGCGGGCTGACGGCCGGGTCGGTGAAAGGCTAGGCGCCCGTGGCCTTCTCCCTCAAAGAAAAGCGACCGCCAGACCCGCGAGGGTCGTGACGGTCACGGCAAGGAACGATTTGGACGAGATCATGTCGGTCACCCGAGGACGATGCGGTCATCGGACAGTTTGTGGCCGCTGATTTGTTCGAATTCGCCGAGCAGCCGCTCGACGGTGAGCGACTTTTTCTTATCCGGATCGATGTCCAGGATGATGCGGCCCTTGTCCATCATGATGAGCCGGTTGCCGAGCCGGATGGCCTGTTCCATATTGTGCGTCACCATCAGCGTCGTCAGCCGCTGCTCTCTCACGATCGTCTCCGTCAGCCGCGTGATCAGATCCGCGCGGGCCGGGTCGAGCGCCGCCGTATGCTCGTCCAACAGCAGGATGCGCGGATTCGTGAACGTCGCCATCAGCAGGCTGAGCGCCTGGCGCTCCCCGCCCGACAATAGGCCGACTTTTGCGCGCAGCCGGTTTTCCAGGCCGATGCCGAGCCGGGCGAGCTGCTCGCGGAACATCTCCCGTCTCCGGCGGGTCACCCCGAGCCGGAGGCCGCGGCCCTGCCCTCGCTTGTAGGCCATCGCCAGATTCTCTTCGATCGTCATGCGTGGCGCGGTGCCCGCCATCGGGTCCTGAAACACGCGGCCGATGAAGATGCTGCGCTTGAACTCGGGCATCTGGGTGACGTTCTGGTTGTCGATCAGCACGTCCCCCATGTCCGGGCGCATCGCGCCGGAGATGATGTTCATCAGCGTCGACTTGCCTGCGCCGTTGCTCCCGATGACGGTCACGAAGTCGCCCGGATTGAGCTGCAGGTTGATGCCGGCGAGCGCCGTTTTCTCGTCGACGGTGCCCGGATTGAACAGCTTGTAAATATTCGTCAGACGAAGCATCAGCGTCCCGCCTCCGATCCCGCCAGCTCGCGAGAGCGTTTGTAGGCCTGCTTCTTCATCGTCCACGATCGCGACGCCGTCGGCACGACGAGGGCAATGATGACGATGATCGCCGTGATCAGCTTGACGTCCGACGACTCCAGCCAATCGACGCGCAGCGCGAGCGCCACGACGATCCGGTAGACGATCGAGCCGAGCACGACCGCCAGCGTCGCGCGGAAGACGGTCTTCGCGCCGAACAGTGCTTCGCCGATGATGACGGACGCCAGACCGATGACGATCATGCCGATCCCCATCGAGATGTCGGCGAACCCTTGCTGCATGGCGATGACCGCGCCGGACAGCGCCACCAGGCCGTTGGACAGGCTGACGCCGATAATTTTCGTCGTGTCCGTATTCGCCCCGAAGCTGCCGATCATTTTCGCGTTGTCACCGGTCGCCCGCAGCGCCAGCCCGAGATCGGTCTTGAGGAACGCGTCGATGAGCAGTTTGATGATCACGATCACGACCGCGATGACGATCAGCAGCATCCATCTGCGGTCCCGTTCAATCGGCGGAAAGATCGTGTCCATGCCCAGCAGCGACATGTTGGGCCGGCCCAGAATGCGCAGATTGATCGAATAGAGCGCAATCATCATCAGAATGCCGGACAAGAGGCCGTTGATCTTGCCCTTCGCATGCAGCAGGCCTGTAAGCGAGCCGGCAACAAGCCCGCCGGCAAGCGCCGCCGCCGTCGCGAGCCACGGGGAATAGCCGGCGTTGATCATCACTGCGGCGATCGCCCCGCCGGTCGTGAAACTGCCGTCGACCGTAAGGTCCGGGAAATCCAGAATCCGGAACGTGATGTAGACGCCGAGCGCCATCAGGGCGTACAGCAGCCCGGCCTCCACCGATCCGGACATCGAAGTCCAAATTGCTTGCATGATGCTCGTCCTCCTGACACACGAAGGGAGTGAACGAAAGACCGCTCACTCCCGTTGTCGTCCTTTTACTCGATAATGTTGTTCTCCGGATCTTGCACGACTGCTTTCATCTCATCGGTCACGTCGATGCCTTGCTCAGCAGCCGCCTTCAGGTTCAGGATGAAATCGAGTTTGTCCGGAAGCGTGACAGCGAGTTCAGACGGTTTCTTGCCGTTCTTCAGAATCTCGACAGCCATCTGTCCGGCCTGGTAGCCGTGGTCGAAATACTTGAACCCGACGGTGGCAAACGCGCCGCGCTCTACCGTATCGCGGTCGCTGGAGAAGAACGGAATGTCATTCTCGTTCGCGACCTGGATGACCGCATCGACGCCGCTGACGACCGTGTTGTCGAGCGTGATGAAGAACGCGTCGGCGCGGCCGACCAGCGACTCGGCTGCCTGTTTCACTTCGGAAGTGTTCGCGACTGCCGCTCTGACCGCCTGGATGCCGTGCTTCGCCAGTTGCTGCTCGGCGTTCTCGGCCATGACGACGGCGTTCGTCTCGCCTTCGTTGATGATGATGCCGACCGTCTTGACGTCCGGGAAGTGCTCGGCGATGAAGTCCATGAGCTGCTGGACGGCAGCCGGGTTCGTGTCCGAGGCGCCCGTGACGTTGCCGCTCGGCGCTTCCATGCTGTCGACAAGCTTGGCTGCCAGCGGATCGGTTACGGCAGCGAACAGCACCGGCGTATCCTTCACCATCTGGGCGACGGATTGCGCGGACGGCGTCGCGATGGCCAGCACCAGATCATTCTTGTCCGCCGCGATCTTCTGCGCGATCGACAGGTTGTTCGTCGAGTCCGCCTGCGCGTTGTTGTAGTCGATCGTCAGGTTGACGCCTTCCTCGAGACCGGCATCTTTCAGCGCCGCGATGAATCCTTCACGGGTTGCGTCAAGCGACGGATGCTCCACATACTGGGAGATCGCGATCCGGAACGACTGCTCCGCGCCCCCGTCCGGTTGCTCCGCATTTCCGGCCGGCTGTTCCGCGTTCGTGCCGCCGGACGCATTCGAATTGCCTCCCGCATTGCCGCCGGCATTGTCATTCTTGCCTTGACCGCAAGCCGCCAGCATGACGGCCAGCAGGCCGATCAATAACAAGTACCCCGCTCTTCTCATATCCCACTTCTCCTCGTCATAACGGACGTTGATCCAGCTTGTACAATTCCGCGGAAAGAGCGCCCCGCCGCGAAGGCGAACGCTTGAAACAAGCAGCTGCGCGGAATGTAAGCGTTAACATCCATAAAGTATGAAGTAACATAAACTATGATATAAGGAGTGTCAAACATTAGTCAATTGATAAAATTTACGAATTTGGTCTCACTTGAAAATTAATTTAATTAATTAACATTTCTGCATGTCGATACGTCATTTTCTTGCGGGAAACCGGCCGGCCGTGGCGTAGTCGAACCGGTATTCTCCTGATCCGATCTCCACTTCCACGCCGTGATCCGTCGCGGCGATTGACTGAACGCCTTCCGGATACGAACCGTCCGCTCCAACGAGCCTTCCGTCGATGTTCAGACCCCCGACCGCCGCCCCGCGCAGCACCACCCGGGCCGTCGTATTGGCCGGGACGGTCGCTTGCACGCGTATCCGGCCGCCGTCCGTCTGCCATGACGTCTCGATCCTGCCGTACATGGACCGATACGATGTCTTCGCGCGGCTTAGCAGCCCCGCGCCGAACAGCGGCTCAATATGAAGCCGCTTGAAACCGGGAACGGCGCTGTCCATGTCCAGACCCGCAACCCTTCGGTACATCCATTCTCCGACGGCTCCGTATGCGTAGTGGTTGAACGAGTTCATGTCGTCGCTCCAGAACGTGCCGTCCGGCTTGATGCCGTCCCAATGCTCCCAGATCGTGGTGGCGCCTTTTGAAATGGAATAGATCCACCCCGGGTATCCTTCCTGCAGCAACAGGCGGACGGCCGTGTCATGATAGCCGTAATCGGACAGCACCAGGCAAAGATAAGGCGTTCCGAGGAAGCCCGTCGTCAAATGATAACCGTTCCGAATGATCATTTCGTTCAGATCCCGGGCGATGCGCGGCGCGGCGTCTCCCGCCAGATCGAAGGCGAGGGCCAGCACTTGGGCCGTCTGCGTCTGCGCCGTCATTCGTCCGTCGCCGGTGATGAATTCGTTGCGGAACGCCTGGACGACTCGGGCATGCAGCTCGCCGTATTTCGCCGCATCCTCCGTCTTGCCGAGCACGCGGGCCGCTTCGCTCAGCAGCCTCGAGGAGTAAGCGTAATACGCCGTGGCAATCAGCGGCCGCGGCGTGGCGCCGACATAGCTTCCCTCCTCGGCATCCAGCGCCACCCAGTCGCCGAAATGAAAACCGGTATTCCACAGGTATTCGTTGTCGCCCTGGGCGCGGATGTATTCGACCCACGCCTTCATGCTGTCATACAGCTCGGCAAGCAGCCGGCGGTCTCCATAGTAACGGTACACCGTCCACGGGCAAATGACCGCCGCGTCTCCCCAGCCGGAAGAGTTGGCGTCGCCGATCACGTCGGGAACGACGAACGGCACACCGCCGTCGGGGCGCTGTTCGGCCTTCAGATCGCGCAGCCATTTCGTGAAGAAAGGACCGCCGTGATAATTGTACAGCGCCGTGGCGATGAACACCTGGGCATCCCCGGTCCAGCCGAGCCGCTCGTCCCGCTGCGGACAGTCGGTCGGCACGTCGAGGAAGTTGCCGCGCTGCCCCCACCGGATGTTTCGCTGCAATTGGTTGACCCTTTCGTCGGAACAAGAGAATTCGCCCGTAAGCGGCATGTCCGAATGCATCACTTCCCCGACGAAGGCGTCGAGCGGCAGCTCGTCTCCCGGCCAGCCTTCGACTTTCACGTAGCGGAAGCCCATAAAAGTGAAATGAGGCGCGTACGTTTCCCGGCCTTCTCCCCTGGCGGTGTACACAACGGTTTGCTTGGCCGTGCGCAGATTGCCGAAGTAAATGTTGCCGTCCTTGTCCAGCACTTCCGCGTGGCGTAGCACAATCGTCGTGCCTGCCGGCGCCTCGAGCGTGAACCGGATGCGGCCGACCATGTTCTGGCCCATATCCAGCACCTTGTCGCCGGCCGGCGTCACGAAGGATGCGATCGGCCGGATCGTCTCCGTCACGCGGACCGGCCAGTTCTCCTGCGGCACGAGGGTCTCCATCGGCAGGTCGATCGTTTCCGCCGGCGCCCAGTCGTCATCCGCATAGCCCGCTACACTCCAGCCGTCCCGCTCCAGGCGGGCGTCGTACGTCTCGCCGTCATAGATCGTCGAGTACGTCACCGGGCCGGTCGCCGCGCGCCAGGATGCGTCGGACGCGACCATTTCTTCGCTTCCGTCTTCGTAACGAATGTGGAGTTGAACCAGAGCCGCTCTTCTGTCCCCGTATTTGAAATTCCTTTTGTCGAATGCGAGGCCGCTGCGGTACCAGCCGTCGCCGAGATGGACGCCGACGGCGTTGGCCCCGGCCCGGAGCAGCTCCGTCACATCATAGGTCTGGTATTGCAGCCGGTACTGGTAGCTGGTCCAGCCGGGCGACAGTTCTTCGTCGGACACCCGCCGGCCGTTCACGTACAGTTCGTACACTCCCGCCGCCGTGGCGTAAATCCGGGCCTCCTTCACGCCGTCCTTCACCCGGAACGCCTTGCGCAGCAGAAACGCCGCGTCCGTCTGCGGATCGATGGCGGAAGCCGCCGGCGCAATCCACCTCGCCTGCCATTCGGACCGGTCCAGCAAGGTCGTCTCGAATACGGCCGGCTCGCTCCAGGGCGATTCCTCGCCGGCGTCATCCCATACCTTGACCCGCCAGACATACTTCGTGCGCGATGCCAGCTCCGGCCCGCCGTATTCCACCAGCACGGATTCGCCGCTTTCCACCCTGCCCGAATCCCAGACCGGCCGGTCGAAATCGCCGTCTTCCGCGGCCACCGCAAGCCGGTACGCCCGCTGCAGGACTCCCCGCCGGCCGGCTTCCAGCCGCCAGCTGAGCCGCGGCCTGCGCACGCCGACGCCGAGCGGATTTCGCCGGTATTCGCAGGTCAAATCCGTCGCAACCAAATTCCCCATAAGCGTTCCCTCCTCCGCATTCGCTCATCTCGAGTTCCATCATTATACAAAGGATCGTTCCGATTGGGAAGCATTTGTTATATTCAAATAGATTATTATATGGAATAAACAAAGCCGCATCTGCGATGCGGCTTCAATAATGCAAGCATGATTCATTTCTCTTCCGCGAGCTCCTCCAGCACCCGTTCGACCATCTCACGGGTCACGCGGCTCATGCCGTTCTCCGCCAGCTCCCGAAGCGTGGATGTGCGCAGGAAGTTGAGCGACGGCGATCCGAACAGATGGGGCATGTGGCGCCGGACCGCCCGTTCCGCGCGTTCGTCGGTCAGCAGTTCCAGCAGCCGGCTAGACGTCGTGTACCGCTTGCGGAACAGATTCACCGCCTCGTAGGCGAACCGATATTCTCCTGATCCGATCTCCGCTTCCACGCCGCGATCCGTCGCGGCAATCGACTGGACGCCTGCCGGGTACGAACCGCCCGCGCCAACGGGCTGACCGTCGATGCTCAATCCCTCGACCGCCGCCCCGCGCAGCACCACCCGGGCCGTCGTATTCGCGGGGATGGACACCTGCACCTGCACCCGATTGCCGTCGATGCTCCATGCCGTCTCGATCTTGCCGTACATGGACAGATGGGACGTCTTCGCGCGGCTCAGCAGCCCCGCGCCGAACAGCGGCTCAATATGAAGCCGCTTGAAACCGGGAACGGCGCCGTCCATGTCCAGACCGGCAACTTTGCGGTACATCCATTCCCCGACGGCGCCGTAGGCGTAGTGGTTGAACGAGTTCATGTCGTCGCTCCAGAATGTGCCGTCCGGCTTGATGCCGTCCCAGTGCTCCCAGATCGTGGTCGCGCCTTTGGAGATCGAGTACAGCCAGCCCGGATAGCCGTCCTGCAGCAGCAGGCGCATAGCCGTGTCGTGGTAGCCGTGATCGGACAGCACCATGCACAGGTACGGCGTTCCGAGGAAGCCCGTCGTCAGATGGTAGCCGTTCTCGATGATCAGATCGTTCAGATCCCGGGCGATGCGCGGCGCGGCGTCTCCCGCCAGATCGAAGGCGAGCGCCAGCACGTGGGCCGTCTGCGTCGGCGACGCCATCCGGCCGGTCTTCGTGATGAATTCGTCACGGAACGCCTGGACGACGCGGGCATGCAGCTCGCCGTACTTCGCGGCTTCATCGTCCCTGCCGAGCACGCGGGCCGCTTCGCTCAGCAGTCTCGAGGAGTAAGCGTAATACGCCGTGGCCACGAGCGGCAGCGGCGTCGCGCCGACGTAACTGCCTTCCTTGGCGTCGAGCGCCACCCAGTCGCCGAAATGGAACCCGGTCTCCCACATGTATTCGTTGTCGCCCTGGGCCCGGATGTATTCCACCCACGCCTTCATGCTGTCGTATTGCTCGGCGAGCAGACGCCGGTCGCCGTAATACCGGTACACCGTCCACGGACAGATGACCGCCGCGTCGCCCCATCCGGACGAGCTGTGGCCGTCCGCCACGTCGGGAATGACGAAGGGCACGCCGCCATCGGCTCTCTGCTCGGCCTTCAGGTCGCGCAGCCATTTCGTGAAGAAGGGACCGCCATTGAAGTTGTACAGCGCCGTGGCGATGAACACCTGGGCGTCCCCGGTCCAGCCGAGCCGCTCGTCCCGCTGCGGGCAGTCGGTCGGCACGTCGACGAAGTTGCCGCGCTGACCCCACTGGATGTTCCGCTGGAGCTGATTGACCCGCTCGTCGGAGCAGGAGAAGTCACCCGTCCGCGGCATGTCCGAATGCATCACTTCCCCGACGAAGGCATCGAGCGGCAGCTCGTCTCCCGGCCAGCCTTCGACTTTCACGTAGCGGAAGCCGAGGAACGTGAAACGGGGAGCGTAGGTTTCCTTGCCTTCACCTTTGGCGATGTAGGTGACCGTCTGTTTCGCGAAGCGCAAATTGCCGAAGTAGATGTTGCCGTCCTTGTCCAGCACTTCCGCATGGCGCAGCACGATCGTCGTGCCGGCCGGCGCTTCCACCGTAAAGCGGATGCGTCCGACCATGTTCTGCCCCATGTCGAGCACCTTGTCGCCGGCCGGCGTCACGAAGAAGGCGATCGGCCGGATCGTCTCCGTCACGCGGACCGGCCAGTTCTCCTGCGGCACGAGAATATCCATCGGCAGGTCGATTGTTTCCGCCGGCGCCCAGTCGTCATCCGCATAGCCCGCTTCGCTCCAGCCCTTCCGCTCCAGGCGGGCGTCGTACGTCTCGCCGTTGTAGATCGTGGAGTACGTCACCGGGCCGGTCGCCGCGCGCCAGGACGCGTCGGTCGCGACCATCTCTTCCGTGCCGTCTTCGTAGCGGATGTGGAGCTGCAGCAGGGCCGCGCGCCTGTCCCCGTACTTGTAGTTCAGTTGCTCGAATCCCATGCCGCTGCGGTACCAGCCGTCACCCAGATGGATGCCGACGGCATTGTCGCCGGACTTCAGCAGTTCCGTCACATCGTAAGTCTGGTACTGCAGACGGTATTGATAGCTGGTCCAGCCGGGCGACAGTTCTTCGTCGGACACCCGCTGTCCATTCACGTACAGTTCGTATACTCCCGCTGCCGTGGCGTAAATCCGGGCCGCCTTCACGCCACCCTTCACCCGGAATGACTTGCGCAGCAGGAACGCCGCGTCCGTCTGCGGATCGATGGCGGAAGCCGCCGGCGTGATCCAGCTTGCCCGCCATTCCGAGAGCTCCAGCAGCGTCGTCTCGAACACAGCCGGTTCGCTGGCGGCCTCCCGGCCGGCGTCATCCCATACCTTGACCCGCCAGACATACTTCGTGCGCGATGCCAGCTCCGGCCCGCCGTATTCCACCAGCACGGATTCGCCGCTTTCCACCCTGCCCGAATCCCAGATCGGCCGGTCGAAATCGCCGTCTTCCGCGGCAACCGCGAGCCGGTACGCCTGTTGGAGGATTCCCCGCCGGCCGCCCTCCAGCTTCCAACTGAAGCGCGGCCTGCGCACGCCGATGCCAAGCGGGTTCGTCCGGTATTCGCAGGTCAAATCCGTCACGATCAAGTTCGCCATTTATAAGTCTCCTCCGTCCTCATGTTTCCGTTATCCTTTGACGGATCCGGCCACCATGCCCGCCACAATTCTCTTGTTGAAGAAAATGAACAGAATCAGCGGCGGAATCGTAATCAGCAGAATGTCGGTAAACAGCAGATTCCATTTCGAAATGAACTGGCTCGTAAAGTTGTACAGGGTAAGCTGCAGCGTGACGTTCTTCGAACCCGGCAGGAAGTAGAGCGGATTGACGAAATCGTTGAAGATGACGACCGCCTGCGTCACGATGATCGTCGACGTCACCGGTTTGAGCAGCGGGAAAATGATCTGGAAAAACAGCCGGTAACCGCCGTATCCGTCCACCACCGCCGCTTCGTCGATATCTTTCGGGATGGTGCCCATGAAGCCCCTGTACAGCATGACGCAGAACGGGAAGCCGAGCGCCACTTCCACCAGCACGAGGCCGGTCATCGTCTTGAACAGACCCAGGCCGTTCAGCACCCAGATGGTGGGCACGACCGCGGGCGGAATGATCAGCCCCGCCAGCACGAAGAAGGAAATCCAGGGCGAAGCCTTGTCCTGGCGGCGTTGCATGACGAAGGCCGCCATGGAGCTGACCACGGTCAGCACCACAATGGACAGCACCGTGAGCAGCGTGCTGTTCCAGAATGCGCGGACCAGCATGTAGTCGCGGAAGACGAACACTTCCTTGATGTTCTGCCACAACCGGATCTCCGTCGGCCAGTCCAGATTCATGCGCGCCGCTTCCTGCGGGTTCTTCAGCGCCGTCAGGATGACGAAATAGAGCGGCACCCAGAACAGAATGATGCTGAGCGCCACCGATACGATTTCGATGGTCAGCAGACGCCCCTTTCTGCTCACAGGTCCACCTCCTTCCGGGTCAGGAAACGGGACAGCGGGAAGGCCAGCAGGCTGACGAACAGGAACAGGATCACGTTGCCCGCCGTCGACAGACCGTAGAAGCCGGCCTGATACTGCTTATAGATAATTGAAGCGATGACGTCCGTGGAAAATCCGGGGCCGCCCTTCGTCATGGCCCAGATCAGATCGAAGCTGCGCAGCCCGCCGATGAAGGCGAGGATGATGACCGAGTTGGTCGCCGGACGGCTGAGCGGCAGAATAATATGCCAGAACTTGTGCCACGAGCCGCCGCCGTCGATCTGCAGCGCTTCGTAATATTGCTCGGGAATGGACATGATCCCGGCAATATAGATCACCGTCGCAAAACCGACGCCCTTCCACACGTCCACCATCGCGACGGACAGCAGGGCGATGGACGGGTTGCCGAGCCAGTCCGGACCCTTGATGCCGAAGAACGACAGCGTCTCGTTGATGAGCCCCGTCGTCGGATGCATCATGACGCTGAACGTGATGCCGACGGCGATGGTGCTGACCAGTGTCGGGAAGAAGACAACGGACCGCAGATAGTTTTTGATCCGGAGGGCGCCCGTGAGCAGCACCCCGAGCAGCAGACCGAGCACAACCTTGAGTCCGCACGTGACAACCGCGTAAATAAACGTGTTCCGGAACCCGATGGACAGATAAGGCTCCTTGAAGAACGTGATGAAGTTGTCCAGTCCGATGTATTCCCAGTCCGACAGCGTCCAGCGCGTCAGACTGAAGAAGAAGGACAGAAATGTGGGGACGATGAAAATGATGATGTAAACAATCGCCGCCGGCACCAGGAAGCTGTAACTGTAAATCTTTCTTTGCAATTTGCTCAAGCGGATCTCCTCCCGATACTGAAGCAAACGGCTCTGCCTTGCCGCAGAGCCGATTGCCCGTTGAGCGGATGGTGCCGGGTATTACCAGCCTTCCAGACCGAGTTGCATTGCCTGCTTCGCGACGTCCTGGTCATACAGGGCCGCCGCGTCTTCCGGGGAGCGCATGCCCGCGCCGACTTCGACCGTCAGTTGCTCCAGCATCGGCCCTTTGACCGGGGACAGGAATTCGAGTGCCGGAGACGTCTGGCCTTCCGCATTGAAGTAAGGCATCATGTCTTTGACGACTTGCGGCACATCATCCGGCAGTTCCGCGCCTTTGACGACGAACGGACCGGATGGCGTGGTCACGCCGGAGATGATTTCCGCGCCTTCCACCGATGCGATGAACGCGAGGAACTGTTTCGCTTCTTCCGGATGCTTGGTGTTGGCCGAGATGTAGGCCGAGTCCGGCATCCACACCGTCAGGCCGACTTTGTTCGGATCGTCGCCGGGTTGGGCGAAAAAGCCGATGTCGTCGATGAGATCCGGGAAGTTTTGCTCGATGACCGGAACGGCGAAGCTCAGCATCGGATAGTGCGCGCCCTTGCCTTCCGCCAGCATCGCCAGCGCGGTGTCATAAGTGGTGGCCAGCAAATCTTCGTTGTAGTAGCCGACCGTCTCGCCGAGCTTCTGGAAGCTGCGCAGCGCGGCTGGCGTGGTCGCGTACTTCGCCTTGTTCGCCGTGTAGTCGTTCGCGAAGTTCGGCTCCGCTTGCTGCACGTTGTAGTAGTCCGCCAGCACGATCAGCTGGCTCGTCCAGGTATCCTTGTAGGAACCGATGATCGGCGCGACGCCGGTGCCTTTCAGCTTGTCGAGGTTGGCCATCAGTTCGTCCCAGGTCTTCGGCACGGACAGACCGTGTTCTTCATAGATTTTCTTGTTGTAGAACCATCCGCCGGCGACCGAGGAGCGGAACGGCACGCCGAACACTTTGCCGCCCGAGGATACGACCGGGAGGTACGATTCGAGCAGGTTGTCCAGGAACGCTTCGCCCGACAGGTCGAGCAGATTTTGTTCCGGATTGAGCGCCTGCAGAAGCGAGCCGGAGTTGTAGAAGAAGACGTCGTTCATGTCGCCGGTCGCCAGGCGCGTCTTGACGAAGTTGTCGCCTTCGGTGCCTTGCGGGCGCGTTTCCAGCTCGATTTCGATGTGGGGATTCTTCTCGGTGAACGCCTTGCTCAGGGCTTCCCCGATATTGATGGAATCCTGGCTGTTGTCCACGAGCAGCGACAGTTTGACTTTCTCCTTCTTCTCGGCCGAGCTTCCTTCGGACGCGCCGTTCGTGCCGGACGTACTGCCGCCGCTGTTGCCGTTGTTGTTGCCTCCGCAAGCGGACAGGAGGCCGGCGAGCAGCAGCAGGCATGCCAGAATCATGCCGATGGATTTGCGTTGCACGGATGGTATCCCCCTTTGATGTGCGATAGTCGCGGTTGCAGGTCCCGGGTTCCCGCTTGCGTCCATTTTAATTGCAAACGCTTCCTTCATAAATCGCGATCTTTTTTGGATCGGGGTCCGAATTTTTAGTGCCGGCCGGATGCTCATGACGACAACTGGGAATCCCGGTATTGTCCGGGCGTCATGCCGGTATGCCGCTTGAATACTTCGCCGAAATGGCGGGGATTCATGTAGCCGACCCGGTCGCTCACTTCGCTGATCTTCATGCCTTTGCGCAGCAGCGACTTGGCCAGTTCCACCCGGTTGCGGGTCAGGTACTGAATGAACGTCTCGCCGGTCGTTTCCTTGAACAGCACGCTCAGGTAGGCGGGATGGAGACCGACGAAGGACGCCGTCTCCTGCAGGGACACGTCGCGGAAGGCGTTCTGCACCACGTATTCCTTGGCCTTCTCGATCGCCGAATGCTTGTCCCGGTCCCGGCTCGCGGCGGCCTGTTCCGCAAGCCGCTTCAGCCGCTCGCGGAACCATTCCGACAGCCGGCCTTCGGCGGCGGCTTCGGCGATCTCGATGTGGGGTTTTCCGGACGGGTCCCGATGTTCGCCGACCGCTTCCTCCGCCGCGTAAATGATTTTCAGCATTTCGCTCTCCACCGTGTCGGGGTCCGGCTTCGACTCGAGGATCTCCCGCAGGAAGCGGTCCGCCTCCTCCGCGACCATCGTTCTGCTGCCCGCCCGCAGCGCGAGCAGGATCGCCTCTTCGAGGGCCGACAGGTGGCTCGGGTTGTCCGATCCGGAACCGAGCTCGCCGAACCGGACGGCTCCGCGGATGCCCAGCAGTTTGGCGGCCTTGTGCGCCTGCACGGCCTCCCGCCAACTGGCGTGCGCCTCCTCCGGCGGATGCGTCAGACTGATGCCGACCGCCAGGCCGGCGTCGTCCAGTTCGTCAACCAGGCTGTCCCAATGGGCGGACGGAAGGTCCATATAATGGAACATCACGGCCAGATGATGCTTGTCGTCCCGCAGATGGATGGCGCGATAGGCCGGATGCTCCGGCAATCGGAACGGCTCCGCGGCCGCCAGCACGGTGACGCCGGCCACGCGGTCGCCTTCCGGGCCGAATTGCTCCCGCCAGGCCTGCTCCGCCTCCTTGCCGAACAGCAGCAGCTCCCAGACCGCCTTCTCGAGCAGCGCCTCGTCGGTATCCTGCAGCTTCCGCTCCATCGATCGGATTGCCGATTCCCGCTCGATCCGGCCGAGCACCTTGCCCAACGCCCGCTCGATGGCCTCCTCCGTGATCGGCTTCTCCACGTAGTCGGCCACGCCGAGGCGGATGGCCCGCTTGACGTACTCGAACTCGTTGAATCCGCTGAACACGATGCAATGCGTATCGGGCGCTTCCGAGAGCACCGTCTCGATCAACTGCAGTCCGTCCAGTCCCGGCATGCGGATGTCGGTGAGCACGATGTCCGGCTTCACCCTGCGGATCAGTTCCAGGGCGGACAGTCCGTCTTCCGCCGTGCCGACCAGACGGATCCCGAGGCCTTCCCAGTCGATCATGATGCTCAGGGCTTCCAACACGATATACTCGTCGTCACACACGACCGCCTTCCACATGCACCGATCCCCCTTTGCCAGGATTGAAGCGAATCTCGATCCGGGTTCCGTCGCCGGGCGAGCTCCATACCGTGAAGGCGCAATGGTCCCCGTAATAGAGCCTTAGCCGTTCCCGCACATTGCGCAGCCCGTATCCCTGCTCGATGAGCGCGATATTCTCCATGCCGACACCGTTGTCTTCCACGACGAAGACCAGCTCGTCACCGTCCTGCCTGCCCGTGATCCGGATCAAGCCGTCCCCCGGCTTCGGCTCCAGTCCGTGATACACCGCGTTCTCCACCAGCGGCTGCAGGATCAGCTTGAGCATCTCATATTTCATCACATCCGGCTCCACATCCATTTCAAGGCGGATGCGTCCCTTGTAGCGGATGTTCTGGATCGTCATGTAATGCTCGATGTGCTTCAGTTCCTTGAAGACTGGGATCGTCTCCTTCCCCTTGTTCAGGCTGAGCTTGAAGCTTTCCGACAGCGCCAGGGCCATCGTGGCGGCTTCCTCCGTCTTCTTGAGCCGGGTCATCCAGTAGATGGAGTCCAGCGTGTTGTACAAGAAGTGGGGGTTGATCTGCGCCTGCAGCGCGCGCAGCTCCGCTTCCCGTTCGCGCAGTTCCGCCTGGATGAGCCGGGCGTCCAGCTCCATGTTCTGATACGCCACGCGGAGGAAGGTTTCTCCGATTGTCCCGACTTCGTCGTCATTGAACTTCACGTTGAAATCGAGGGTGCCCTTGTTCCAGTCGACCATCATTTTCTTCAGCCGCAGCAGGGGGCGCGTAATCCCGCCGGATACCAGGTACGAAATGGTGAGCGCCACCACCGCGATCAGCGCGGCGATGAGTCCCGTGTAGGTGCCGATCCGGTTCGACCGGGCAAGCAGTTCCTCTTTTTGGAGGAGATGGATGAAGTGCCAGCCGGTCGAGACGTTGCGATAATCGCTGACCAGATAGCCTTCGTTTTCCCATTCGGCGATCAGATCGTCATAGGTGACGGCCTCGTCCCGCGGGCCGCTCCACGCCTCGGGATAGAGGATATGCACCGCATCGTCCGTCGCGTCGACGACCACGAAATGGCCGTAATCCCGGGTGGCCTGAGAAACGTTCTGGAACAAGGAGACGGACAGATTGGTGACCAGCAGGCCGAGCGGTTTTCCCTGAATGCTCTCCGGGTCGCGGAACAGCTTGACGGTCGAGAACGAAGTTGTCGATCCGTCCAGCACGTTGTAGCTGAAGAACACGACGCGCCCCTGCGCCTCCACCGCTTCCCTGTACCAGTCCGATTGTTCGATCAACGTCTTCTTATCCGGCCCCTCGTACTTCCCCGCATTGTCCGGCCGTCCGAGACAGTAGGTCTGATAATAGTTGTCGAAAATGCACAGCGAATCGACGAAACGCGTATCGAAGGAGTTGCTGTTGATGACGCGCTGCAGCCGGTTGATGGTCAGTTCGTTCATTTCACTGAGCTCCCGGCTGTTGCGGATTTTGCTGTTCCTGAGGTCGTCCAGAATCTCGTCGTTCAGCACGATGAACCGGTTCAGATTGATGATGTTGCGAAAGAGCAGGTCGGCCACTTCGCTCGTCGTCTGCAGATGGTCGCCGTTCGACTCCAGAATGGACTCCGTCAGCGTGTCCCTGGCGATGTTGAATGACAGAAATCCGAGAAAGAACAGGGGCGGAAGGGATACGACAATCATCGCCGCAAACAGGCGGTCGCGGATGCGGAGCCGGCGGAATCGGGCCATCCATTGTCGTTGTTTCTCGGGCATGACGCATCCCCACCCTCGATCGCTTTTGTCCGAACCTTTCGGGAGTTCAATCATTATAAAGAGTCTCACGGAAAATTGAAAGCGCTTCTTATTTGGGTGGATGTCCGAATTTTTAATGCGGCCGACAAAAAAAGCCGGCCAGGATGATTCCCGACCGGCTGCTTTGACATTTCGGTTTCATGATGCAAAATGAATCCGCCATTCGCTCGCACACTCGTCCGTCTTGATATACAGATCGCCGCCTTGCACCGCGTATCCGCCCGGCTGCAGCACGTGCGGCACTTCGACCCGGCGCAGATCCCTCGACGCGCCGTCCGTCACCGACCGGACGCCAGGCACATCGCGCACGACGATCGTGACCGCCGGAGCCGCGCACCGTCCGTCGAGGCGGACATGCAGCCCGTCCGGCGTACGCTCCGCCTGAATGCGGACGCGGCTTCCCAGATCGTCCTCGAACGTCTCGTCCAGGCGCTCCCGCACGAACAGGCTGAACGTCAGGTTCACATAGCCGTCGACGCGGTTGCCGACGTCGCCCGGCAGCGCATAGTCTTCCGGCAGGTTCCAGGCCACGACGCTGTCCTGCCGTTGGAACACCGGTATGTCCTCGATGGCGGCTTCAACCCGCACCATACGGCCGCCCAAGACCGAATCGCCGCCGAACAGCGGCAGCCACAAGCCTGCCGGCAGGTAAACGTCCTTCACGGTCCGCCCTTCCTCCACGACCGGCGCGACGAGCAGCGCGTCTCCGAACATGTATTGCTCCTTGAGCCGGGCGCAGCGCGGATCGTCCGGATACGCGAGGGCCATCGCCCGCATCAGCGGAATGCCTGTCCGGCTCGTCTTGATCGCCTGGTCATAGATATAAGCCAGCAGGTTCATCCGCAGGTCGGCGTAACGCTTGTACAGCGTCAGCACCCACGGCTTGCCCGTCCGCTCCGCCACGTTCCACGGTGTGCGATCCTGGTTGAACTCGCCCTTGGATTCGGCGTGGTATTGCATGACCGGGCAGAACGCCGCCATCTGCGCCGACCGCACGTACAGTTCGGCGGTCGGGATGTCGCCGTGGAAACCGGCCAGATCCCAGCCCCAGAACGGCAGCCCGGACATGCCGCTCGCAAGCCCCGCGATGACCGAGCTGCGGAACGCCTCGAAGGTGGAGCGCTCGTCTCCGGCCCAGTGCAGCGGGTAATTCTGCGCACCGGAATAGCCCGCGCGGCTGAACGTGACGGCGTCGCCGCCGGTGAGCTCCCGGGCGAAGTCGTAATAGGCGCCGACGTATTCATTCGGATAGAGATTGCGCATCTCGAGGCCGCTCCGTCCGTCGTGAAAAACGACATCCCCGTAGATGCACTCGCCCCCGTCCGTCTTGAAGCCGTCCACGCCGATGTCCTCGATCAAATACCGCCGCTTGCCGAACCACCATTTGCGCGTCAGCGGGTTTGTAAAATCGGGCACGAGACTGTCCTTGAACCATTCATAAGGCGGAATCCGGTACGGCTCGCCGTCCGCCCGGCGGACGACCAGCCCGTGCTCCAGGGCGGTCTTCTCGTCTTCATCCCGCTGGGCATGGGGAAGACCTTCCATGAACTTGATGACCGGAATCTGCCACAGCAACACGCGGATGCCTTGGGCGTGAATGTCCTCGACCATCCGTTTCGGATCCGGCCAGCGCCCCCATTCCGGGAAGCGGAAGTCTTCGTACCGGTGCGCGTCCAGACCGGGCTTCGGCTCATACTGGCAGTCGTTGAAGATGTAGAACGTCGCCTCGTCGCTCCATTGCTCCAACACGATCACCGTGGCCGGTATCCGGTGGCGGACCGTCTGCTCCACCTGCTCCATCGTGACCGCCTGGCTGTCCCAGTTGTTGCTGGACATCCACGGTCCGAACGCCCACTTCGGCGGCAGCGCCGGCTTGCCCGTCACGTCCGTGTACGCCTGAAGCACATCCGACGGCGCGCCCGGGAACAGGTGCAACTCCGTGCGGGGACGGTCGGGCAGCACGTCCACTTCGGCTTCGAACCGGTCGCTCAGCCGGGTACCGAACCGGAAGACGGCATACATGCCCGTATGGAGGTACAGGCCGTACCCCTTCGAGCTGATCGCGAGCGGGACCGGGATATACGTCCGCATGCCCTGGCTCCGGTATTGGTTGAACACATAGTGATCGACGTCGCGGCCGGCGTACTCCAGGTCGGCGTACCGCTCGCCCGTGCCGTACATCCGCTCGTCCGGCTCCAGACGCAGATTGAGCCGCAGCTTGTGCACGGCGCCATCCCCGTCGGTGAGCGCTTCGAACGGCGCCGTCCCATCGAGGTCGTACGTCCGCGCGACGATCCGGCCCTGTGCGTCGCGCAATACCAGATGACCGCTCTCGGCGTCCACGCGCAGCCTGTAATTCCCGGCGACAATCTCACCGTCCCACGCCGGATCGTCCGCCGCCTCCAATTCGCCGCCGACATCGAAAACACAGCGCAGCGACCGGCCGTTCTCGACGGTAAAGGCAATGCGCGGATAAACGGCACTTCCTTCGAGCGGGCGGAAGATCAGCTCCGCTCCGCCCTCCCGCTTGCGCAGCGACGCCGGCTCAAGCGCCCGCCAGCCCCGAACCCGGAACGCGTGCGGCTCGGACACTGCCGTCGTCTGCTCGTCAGTTGCGACGAACCGGTAAGCCACCCGGCTGCCAAAGCCGAACCTCCCCAGCTCCGCGCGCCAGACCGGCAGGCCGTCCTCCGAAACGCCGGGTTCCATCGGGATGGACGCTGCGCTCTCCCAGTCGTCCCCGTCCGCCGCCAGCTGCACAACCAACTTCTGCGACGGGCGATACGGCTCCGTCCGGACACTTACCGTCACCGCGTCGCCTTCTTCGGGATCCCTGGGGAACCGCTCAACCGCTTCCTTAATATACGGAGAGCGGCTGCCGGCAGGCCGGTGCGCGATCCGCAAGCTCCGGCCGCCCGCGGGCCCGGAAGCGGACTTCTGCTCCAGATTGATCCTCGCAATTTCGTACACGATGCAGGCCAGATCGCTGTCCCGCGGGGGACCGGACGTCTCCAGATCATACCGGGCATAGAGCGGCACGACTGCGGAGGCGATGTCGTATTCCGCCAGCTTCCCGTCACGCTCCTGCTGCCGCCGGACGGTTTCCAGCAGCTTCGCGGCCCTGGCGAGGTTGCCGCGCTCCGAGTAATACCAGGCGAGGAGCGCCGTCAGATCCGGCCGGACGCATCCCCCGTACCGCGTATCGTGCAGTGAGAACCGGACACCGCCGTTTGCCAGATGTTCTTCCAGCCAATCCACCGCGCCCGTCAGCACAACATCTCCGGCATTGAACAGGCCGAAGGGAACCGCCGCGATGCCGATGTCGCCGGTGATCTCGCGGCTGCCCAGCACGCCGGTCACGCCGCCCTGGTGCATCATGCCACTGAACACGAATTCGCGGATGTCCCGCAGCAGGCGCCCCGCCTCTTCGTCCTGCAGATGGAGGGTTGCCGCCCGAAGTCCGCCGGCGGCAATCGCCAGATTGCCGAGATACACGGCGCGGCCGTCCGGAACGAGCCAATGCGGATGCGGCCGGTTCCATTCACGGCCGATGACGGCCACGGCCTTCCGCGCGGCGCCGGCGTATTCCTGCAGCGCGTCCGCTCCTCCGGAAGCGGCCGCGTATTCGCCGAGCGCCCACAGCCAGAAGGCGGACTCGAGAAAATCTTCCCGCTCCTCCACCCGAACCGCCAGTCGCCGCAAGTACGTCCCGCATTCGTCGTACCGCTGTTTCATTTTCACATCGAGGTAGCAGAGAAATGCCGCCGTCCTCACGTCCAACTCATCCAAGCGGGCGCGAATGGCATCCAGTTGTCCCAGCACATCGTTCATCCTTTCACACCGCCCACTTGCAGGCCGGCTTTGAAATGTTTCTGCGCGGCGAGATAGACGGCCACGATCGGCACGATCGAGATCAGGCTGCCCGCCATCAGCGTGTTGTAGTCCGTCGCATATTGCCCGCTCAGCTTGCTGAGCGCGAGCGGCAGCGTCATCTTGTTCGGGTCGGACAGCATGACAAGCGGCCACAGATAATCATTCCATGCGTCCATGAACGCGATAACGGCAAGCGTAGCCAGAATCGGCGCGCTCAGCGGCAGCATCAGCCGGACGAAGATCGTGCGGTGGGTGGCGCCGTCCATCACCGCCGCGTCGAGATACGCGTCGTTCACCGTCCGCATGTGCTGACGCATCATGAAGATCGCGAACGCGTTGAAAATCGACGGCGCGATGAGACCCGTGAACGTATTGATGAGCTGCAGTTCTTTCATCACCAGGAAGAGCGGGATGAACGTGACCTGCTGCGGAATCATCATCGTCGCGAGCACCGCGGCAAACAGGATGTCGCGGCCCCGGAACCGCATCTTGGCGAACGCGTACGCCGCCATGGCGGCCGCCGCCAGCCTCACGACGGTCGTCAAACCCGCGACGAATGCGCTGTTCAGGATCGTCCGTGCGAACGGGAAGACATCGAACACCTTGCGGTAGCCTTCGAAACTGATCTCCTCCGGAATCCACTCGATCGGTACGGCGGTGAGCGCCCCTTTGCTCTTGAGCGACGTACTGATCATCCAGAAGAACGGGATCAAAACGATGACCGCGATCGCCGTCGCCATCACATAGAAGAAAAAGGGACCCGCGTATCGCCTAAGCATCGTAATGCACCCACTTCTTCTGCAATTTGAGCTGCAGCCATGTGAACAGGAAGATGATCGCGAACAGGATGAAGGAGAAGGCGGAAGCATACCCCATCTTGAAATAACTGAACGCGTAGCGGTAAATGCGTTCCACCATGACCTGCGTCGCCCCGTGCGGTCCCCCGTCCGTCATGATCATCACCTGCGGGAACAGCTGGAACGAGAATATGAGGCAGATGACCGTCACGAAGAACGTGATCGGCGACAGGAGCGGCAGCGTAACGTGCCGGAACCTCCGCCAGGGGCCCGCGCCGTCAATCTTCGCCGCTTCATAGTAGGACGAATCGATGCCTTGCAGCCCACCGAGAAAAATGAGTGCGAAGAAACCCATATCCTTCCAGATGCTTGCGAGCACGATGCCCGGCATTGCCCAATTCGGGTCGTACAGCCAGCCCGGCCCCTTGATGCCGAATTGGTTCAGCAGATCATTGACGCCGCCGTATTCCGGGCTCAGGATCGATTTGAAGATGAGCGCCCCGGCCACCCAGGAGGTCAGCACCGGAATGTAGAACAGCACCCGGTAGACGGAGACGCCCCGGTAAGGACGGTGGAGCAGCATCGCCGCAGCGATGGACGCGATCAGGATGAGCGGGATATAGAGCACGATGTATACGGCGGTGTTTCGCAGCACGCGCCAGAACTCGTCGCCGCCGAGGATCGAGGCATAGTTGTCCAGACCGACGAATGCCGGCACACCGTCTTTCGGCGCGATCGGTTTGAGCCCGTCCCAATCGGTGAAACTGAGCGTGAACGCCCCGGCCACCGGGATGAGGTTGAACAGGATCAGCCCCGTCAGGCAGGGCAGGAGAAACCAGATCGCCGCGAACCACCCGTTATGCTTGCTTACGCGCGGCATGCTTCCCTCTCCTTCAAGACTTCAAGAATGGCATGATTGGTGCCAGAATCAATGAACGGTGTTACTGCAGCTTGATTCGCTGCTCAAGCTCCTTCTGTGCATCCCGGAGCGCGTCGGCGGGCGATTTCACGCCGTCGCGCGCGGCTTGCAGATGCAGCCCGATAATGTCGGTCATCTCCGCGTTCTGTTCCACGACCGGCGGCGTAACCAGGTAGTTCAGCGAGTCGAACACCGCCTTCTTGTTGTTCGGAGGCGTCACCTGCAAATACTTGTCGAGCACGTCCTCATAATTGACAGCCGGCAGTTCCCAGCCCGCGTCGACGCGGATTTGCGCCGCTTCCCTGCTGGCCGACATGAACTTCAGCCACTCGAACGCCGCCTCGGCCACCTTGCTGTCCTTGTTGATGACCAGGCCGTTGGAGAAGAAGTGCGTCGCCTTGGCCGTGTTGCCCGGCTCCACTTCGATATCCCAGTTGAACGTGATGTTCTGGGTGAAGTCGGGGAACGCCCAGATGCCGGTGACGAGCATGCCCAGCCTGCCGGATTTGAACAGATCCCAGTCGCCCATGCCGGCCATCTGCGCTTCCGTCGGCATGACGTTCGTCTTCAGCACGCGGTCCACCATGTGTTGAAGCGTTTCCACGTTTTGCGGCGTGTCGACCGTAAATTGCGTCATGTCCGCGTTCATCAGGCTGCCGCCGTTCTGCTGCACCTTTTTGTAGAATTCCCAGAACTGGATCGGCTGATAGATGCCGAAAATATTGTCCCCGAGCGACCGGATTTTCTCCGCCGCCTGCTCCGCGTCCGCCCAGGTCCAATCGCTCGTCGGATAGCTCACATTGGCCTGGTCGAACAGATCTTTGTTGTAGAACAGCACGACGTTCGAGAAACTGGCCGGCAGTCCGTACTGCTTGCCGTCCGTGCTGAATGCTTCCAGCGCGTTTTTGTTCAGCACCGATGTATCGAAGCCGCCGAACATCGGCGTCAGGTCGAGCAGCACGCCTTTCTTCGCGTACGAGACGAAGTTTTCGTAGTTCAGTTCGTAGGCGTCGGGAGCCGTGCCGCTCGCCACCCGGGTCTGCATCTGGGTGAAATAGTCGTCATAGGCCAGCGTCTCGATTTCGACCTTGATGTCCGGATGCTGCTTTTCGAACTCTTCTTTCATTTTCTGCAGATGTTTCTCGTTATCTCCCGAAGCGGAGAAGTTCGTGAACTTGACCGT
Organism: Thermobacillus xylanilyticus; assembly: GCF_907165215.1. GTDB lineage: Bacteria > Bacillota > Bacilli > Paenibacillales > Paenibacillaceae > Thermobacillus > Thermobacillus xylanilyticus. The sequence goes on from NZ_CAJRAY010000026.1 coordinate 44,702, forward strand.
GACCGTCTCAGACTTGCCGCCGGAATCGCCCGAACTTTGGTTGCCCTGTGACGATCCGCCACCGCTGTTCGATGTTGTTCCGCCCGTGTCGCCGGTCGATTTTCCTCCGCCCGAGCAGCCCGCAATCAGCATCGCCATGACCAGCAGGCAAAGCGCCAGTAATTTCCACTGTTTCCCATTCCACTTCATCGCTGATTTCCCCCTATTGCGTGGTTTGTGCCAAATGCCTTGTGCCATCTGATAACCCAAACGATCGAACGCCGAATCTCGGGTCTCACCTCCGATTCAGACTAAGCCGCGTCAATCCGCGCATTTCCGGGATCGGCGGCTACAGCGAACGCACGGTCTGCCGCTCCACGATGGACAGCGGGATCTCCTCCATTTTCCTGTCGACGACGTCCGGTTCGTCGGATTCGATAATCTCGAGCAGCAGTTCCGCGGCTTTCCTTCCTTTCAGGGCGATATCCTGCCTGACCGTCGTCAGCGGCGGCACGAACATGCGCGACAGGAAGATGTCGTCGAACCCGATCACCGAGAGGTCTTCCGGGACGTCCTTGCCGGATTCCTTGATCCCTTGGATGACGCCGAAAGCGACCATGTCCGCCGTCGCGAAGACCGCCGTAATCTCGGGATGGCCGGCGGCGATGGCTTTGCCGGCTTCGTAGCCGTACGCGTAGCTGACCGAATGCTCGAACACGTAGTCGGGATTGTAGAAAATGCCCGCTTCCTGCAGGGCGCGCTTGTATCCGAGGAACCGTTTCTCGACGACGCCATCCTTGCGGATGCTGCCGGTGACAAGTGCAATATTGCGGTGCCCGCGGTCGATCAAGTACCGGGTGGCCAGATAGCCGCCCTGCTCGTCGTCGATGCCGACCTTGCTGAAATAGGTGTCGTTGATGTAGCTGTCGATCAGCACGATCGGGATCTTCACTTCCTTCAGCTCCGCGTAGAACTGCTCGGGATAGATGCCCATGATGATCGCGCCGTCCAGATTGCGCTGCACCGAGATGTCCAGGTAGCTTTTGCCCTTGTCGACGCCGGACAGGATGAGATGGTATCCGTGCTCGCGCAGCTTCGATTCGATGTTGCTCACCATTTCGCTGTAGAACGGATTCTCGAGAATGAGCTGCTTGCTGTCCTCGGTCTGCGGAATGATGACGCCGACCAGCTTGGACGCGTTCTTCACCAGGCTCCTGGCCGAGAAATCCGGTATGTAGTTGAGCTCCCGGATTGCTTCGCGGATCTTCTCGACCGTCTCGGGCGACACCCGGTTCTCCTTGCCGTTGAGCACGTACGACACCGCCGCGGTGGATACGCCGGCGTGTCTGGCCACGTCTTTGATCGTCGTTCTTCGCTTCAAGATCATGACCCCTTTAATGTTAAGCGTTTAACCTCGGTTTGAAAAAAATATGCGGGAAACATGGGGGATTGGCACGGACAAGCCGAATTTTCTCCCGTGTATTCGCAGTGATTTGGTTCGTTATTACGCTTGTTTCCCGTTTTTCTGTGTGGAATCATGCTGTGAGGGCACCGGTTTTTATTAAACGTTTAAGTTAAGTATAAACGCTTTCATTTTGGATTGCAAACCCTTATTTTGCTCCGGACGGACTCCCGAAGGCCATCTAGTGCAAACATACATCACATTCGGCCTGTCAGAGACGGAAAGGCTTCATGTGATGCAGATCCGCAGGATATGGATCGAATTTCGCAAAAACCGCGCTCATAAAATGTAAGAATGCATCCGGTCAACGCTTCATCAGGTTAATCATTCTTTCGGTTAAATATTCATAAGACCGCGAAGACCGTTCCGGCCAGCCCGAACAGCAAGATCGTCCGAAGCATGCTGCCGCTCAATCCGAAATCGTAACGCAAATCCCTGACCAGCAAGAACAACAGGCCAAACCCGGCACCCAAGATAAAATAAACCGCCTCCCGCGATACAAACCGGTGTCTGCTTCGATATGCAATGCGGTCCGCCATCACGGACGGGATGCCGACAAGGAGATAGAAGGCGGCAAGGACCATGCTCCCCGTAAAAAACACATATCCAAACGAATCGTTGTCCGGCGCGTTCCTCTGGTTGAACGTAAATATCGCCGACAGGGGGATGGCGGACAGGAATGCGGAAAAGGTTTTGGCCATCATCATATTCGGTTCTCCCTTCTCTCCGGCCGGCCACGTTAACGCCCACATTTGGCGATAGATCTTTCATGGAATATCCATATTTTTACACAATATCACTCCGCGGTTCATCAACAAAAAAGGGGGATGCGCCGTCACGCAAACCCGCCTGTCTCACAGAAATCCCTGACCAAATCTTCCACAAGCGCTTCCTGATGGACCTTCCGACCGACTTCCCGCATCACGGCGCACAATGAGCGATCCCATTCCACCACCATATTCGCCAGCCTTGAAAGTTCGCCTCCGTCGAACGCCGGGCCCGGCAAAGACCGGATCGCCGTCAGATAAGACTCGCTGTCAAACCGCCATGGCGCAAACCGCTCCGGAAACAGACCGGCCAATGTCCGGGCCATGGACAGCCCCTTGATGTCGAAGTCTCCGGAATAGTAAAGCTTGCAGCCGTCGCCCGAATACTCCAACGCGCGCTGCATCCAACGGATCGCCGCCGCGCTGGCCGGTCCGCTCGTGCAGATCAGCGCGGGAGGATCGCCGTCCATCACCACCGGTCCGGCCGCATCCACAATCGTTGAAAATACGGCGGGATTCTCGACGACATAGAGCGAAGAACAACGCGGAATCCGTTCGGCCGCCTCCACCTGCCGCAATGTCCACACCCGCGGCATCGCCGGCTCGTCCGGAACCGGAACATACCAGTGAACGATAGAAGACAGGTCGTCATCCAGGATGCCGAATCGGCGGTACAGTTCCCGCAGCTTCAACGTCCCGGAACCGTCTTCCTCTTCCCGCGAATCTCCGGCACCCAACTCGGAGGCGGCATCGCCGCCGCCCGTCGAGGCGACGCCGTCCTCCATATCCGCGCGTTCCCTGAGCACCGCCAGCAGCATCCGGCCGGCGGGATGTCCGGCATCCAGCGCGTGGGCATCGCCGCTGATCCGGGCAGCCAACACCGGGAGCCGGATCGGCCGACCCGCACCCGCGAACAGGAAGTCCAGCACGCGCACGACAACCCGAAGCGACGACAGGGCCTCTTCCGGATCGGCCTTGTACAGTTCCCGCAGCGCGGGCAGTCCGGCCCCGCAACCCTGTTCCAACCGGGACAGCCATTCGGCGGCAACCGAAGATGCCACCGTTCCCGTGGATTCCCGGGCCGCCAGCAGAAACCGCCGCCATGCTTCGTCCCGCAGCGACCGTTGCTCGCTCTTGGCCAGCAGCGGCCGGCCTTCCAGCACCTGATGCAAATCCAGGATGCCGATCGCGAACGCCGAGTCGCGCAGCTCCGTTTCGAACAGGGTGAGCGGGATCTCGGCCGTGTCCCCGGGCCTTAAGTTCCAGCCGAAGAACTCGCCGATCGCCTCGCATTCGTCCGGCGACAGATCCGGCACGACCGCCTTGCCGCCGATCCGCCCGAGCGATGCATACTTCCTCCAGACAGCGGCCAGCATGCGCCGGAAGGCTGGCCGGCCGAAATATTGGGCCGCCCTCCGCGGACCATCGCCCCGCTGCTCGTCCGTCCTCATGACGCATCCGCCTCGTCCGGCACATATTCCCTGACGCGCCCGTTCCACCGGTAGCGGAACAGCGTGATGAAATCGGCGTCCTTTGGGCGGTGGATTTCATAGATGGCCAGCCGGGGTACCGTGTCGTAACAGCCCCACAACACCTGCGATGTCATCATGTAGTCGAAGCCCATTTCGGTGAGCAGTTGGAACATGTCGCGCATGTTCTCTTCGTCGACCCCGGCGAACGCCTCGTCGAGCGAGATGATCCGCGGCGCGTCGGGACGGGCGTCGGAATACCTCGACCAGGCCGCGGCGAACAGCGGAATGTACATCGCCATCGCCTTCTCGCCGCCGCTCAGCACATTGAAGCGCGAATCGGTGAGCGGCCGGTACCCGGTCTGTTCCCCTTTGCGATACTTCAGCTCGAACTGGAACCAGTTGCGGTAGTCAAGCACCTCGTACAGATGCTTGCGCAGCGACTCCTTCTCGCTCAGGGCGTTCTGCTTCGCGTAGCCGATCTGCGAGCGGAAATGCCGGATCATGGCGTCAATCTCGTCTTCGCGCAGCCGGTGGGCGTCCCGCTTGAGCAGCTCGACGAGCACCGCCGTGTCCAGCTGCTGTTCGTTCGCCGCCGCCTTCTCCCGCCATTCCAGCTTCAGCCGCAGGCCGCTCGACGTGTTGCGCTCTTCCATGAGACGGTTCATGCGGTCCACCCAGCTTTCCGCGCGGTGGATGCGCTGGCGGATCGCCTTGCCGACGCTGCGCAAGATGATCTCCTCGTACAATTCGCGGTCCTTCTCGCTGAGCAGCGCGCTCTGCTGTTCCTCGTCACGCTTCAGTTCCTCGAGCAGCAACGAAGGCGGCTGCGGATGCGCGCGGTCCCTTTTCGAGGCCAGCACGATCCGTCCTGTGTCTTCCTCGATGTCCAGCTCGAGCACGTAGTCGGTCAGAACGCTCCGCACTTCATTGAACTGCTCCAGCAGCGTGTTCTTGACCGTGTCCGCGTTCCGGCCGGAGAACGCCGCGTCGTAGCGCTGCCGGATCGCATGGGCCAGCTCTGCCGCCCGTTCCGCGCCCGCGGATGCGGCTTCGGCCGCCGCGTCCCGCCATTCGTCCAGAAGCCGCCTGCCGATCTCGCGCCGCCAGCGCTCCAGAGCGTCTTCCAGCAGCCGCCGGCACTCGGCTTCCCGCTCCCGCACCAGTTCCACGCTTGCTGCCGCCTTGCCCGCCGCCTCGGTGGCATCCGCCAGCCTCGCGGACGCCGCCTTCCGTTCCAGCAGCAGCCGCTCCCGCTCCCGCTTCAACGTCTCGATGCGGCGGGAAATATCGGCCAGCCCGAGATCATCCATCAGCCTGCGCAATGCGTCCACCTGGGCGCGCAGCACGCGGCGGCGATCCTCCAGTTCATCCGTCAGCTGTTCGTCCTGTCCGATCGCGTCTTCCGCGGCTTGCCGCGCATGACGCAAGTCGTCTGTCCGCCGCTCCAGATCGGCCTGCCGCCGCCAGGCGGAATGCAGGTCCGAGAGCGCCGCCTCATAGTCCCTCGCCGCGGCCAGCGCCTCTTCGAGGTCCCGTTCCCGCTTCAGCCGCGACCAGGATTGTGTCAGTTCGGTCAACTCCCGCTGCAGTTCGCGCCATTCGGCCGACTTCGCCTTGAACCGCTCGAGCGCGCGATGCTCCTGACCGAGTGCGGCCTCCAACCTGGAAGCCGCATCGTTCAGGTCCTGCAGCCGCTGCTCAAGATTGGCCGTGTCCGGGAAACCGCCGCTCTCCTCAATCGCCTGCCGCTCTCTGGCGGACAGGTCGGCCAGCCCGCGGTCGAGATCGGCGATCCGTTCGGCCAGCGCCTCCAGTTCCCGCTGCAGGCGCGCGATCTCCAGCAGCCGAGTCCGGCGCCGCGTCTCCTTGCCGATATACTCGGCGCGCGCCTTGCCGGCCGTCTGGCCGGCGAGCGGACCGATCCGCCAGGCTCCGGCGCCCGACAGGGCGGCCCCCTGCGCGTCAAGTCCGTACGCCCCTCCGTCATCGACCCACAGCACCGTCCGCAATACCGCGTCAATCGTCTCATTTGAGAGTCCGGATTCCGCCGGGGGCGACGGAACGAGCACATCGGCCAGCGTGTAACCGAACTCGATCGGCTGCGGAACAATCCAGGCCTCCTCTTCATCGTCGCCCGCCGCGCCGATCCGTCCGTCCGGCGAAATCCAGGCGTCCAGCAGCCCCGCGCGCTCCAGCGCTTCCTCGATCCGCGCCCGCCGCGCATCGTCCACATCCGCGCGGAAATCGCAAGCGGCGTACAGCGGCGCACCGCTTCCGGGCGCGCAGCGCTCGCGCCGGCGCGCGCGCGCATCGCCCCGGGGCGGCTCGGGCTCGCGCTCCGCTTCCCATGTCCGCTTCTCCTCCGCGAGCCGCTCCCGCTCCAACTCCAGCATCCGCCGTTCATGCTCCAGCCGCAGCCGCTCGGCGGCCAGTTGTTCCCGTCTTGCGGCCAGCGCTTCCCGCATCGGCGCGCGGATCGCTTCGGCGGACCGGGTGTTCACGCCGAACGCCGACACCGCCTCGAACGTCTCGCGGACCCGATCCTCGCCGAACGGCAATTCGACGAGCGCATCGCGCCACATGACGATTGTTTCGCGCAGCGCGTCCTTGCCTTCTTCAAGCGCCCGCGCACATTCATTGCGCTCCCGCTCCCGTTCGTCCCTTCCCTTGCGCGCTTCGCCCAGGTCCGCTTCCAACTCCCGCACCGCCCGGGCGGCGGCCTGCTCCTCGCGCGCCTTCGCAAGCGCCATTTCCAACCGTTCCCTGTGCCGCTTCAGATCGCGCCGCCAAGGTTCCCTCCACACATCATCCGCGGGTTCGCCGCGCTCCCACAGCCGATGATGGACCGCGTGATCGGCGAATTCGATCTCTTGCGCGATTGATTCGAGCTCTTTCAACAACTCCTGTTGTTCCGCGCGCAACCGGCCGCGATGCAGTTCGGCTTCCTCAAGGTCGCGTTCGACCGCCAGAAGACGGTCGCGGTTCCTGCGCAATCGTTCATGCGCCAGTTCCAGATGTTTCTCCGCATCCGCGAGCGCGGCCGCCGCCGCTTCCAGCTCCCGCTGCTTGCCGATCGCCTCGTGGTTCTCCAGCACGTCCAGCTCGCTCTCGGCCTGCCCGATCGCCGCTTCCAGACGCGAAATGTCCGCCATCGCGGCCCGTTTGTCCTCTTCCGCCTGCTTCAGGTTCGCCTCGCTCTCGCGAAGCCGCGTCTCCTGCCCGCGATGTTCCGCGCTCGCCTCCAGCAACCGCGCCGATTCGTCGTACAGCGTCCGCCGGTTGTAGCGCTCGTACGTCTCCTGCAGCCTGCCGAGTTCCCGCATATGGAGACGCAGCTCGTCCAGCCGGTCGGCTATCTGATCCATGTCCTCCAGCACTTCGGAGAGCGGCCTGAGCTCATCCTCCTGCAGCGGCGGGAGCGCGCTGTGCAGAATGTCATAGATCGCCGACGGCTTGAATTCCTTCGACAGCTTCGGGCTGCGCAGCTGGATCATCAGATGCAGAAGATCCTGATAGCTCTCCGCGTCCGCGAAACCGAACAACTGCCGATTCACCAGATCGCGATAGGACGCCTGATCGTGCACCACCTGGCCACCGGCGCCGATCGCCTTCTCCAGCTCCTGCCGGCCGAGTGGAATCCGGGTATGGTGTTCGAGCCAGTGATTCCGATCGTACAGCCAGAAATCGATCCCGATCCTCCGCCCGTCGTCGAGCAGAAATCCCCAGAACTGCACCTGGGCCGCTCCCCGCCGCGCGCGAAGACCGATGCCGATCGTCTTCGTCAGCCCCCTCGCGGGATGGACGAATTCCATCCACAAATAGCCCGTGACGTCCGTCTTGCCGCTGTCCGGCTCGCCGAGCAGATAATACTCGATGCGCCGGTCGCGCGAACCGAACGGATCGAGGCGGTGCGGACGCTTGTCGCCGTCGAGGACGAGCGGGAGAAAACTTTGCATCGTCACCGACTTGCCCGATCCGTTCGCCCCACGCAGAATGAGCCGTCCATCCTCCAGTTCGAACACTTCTTCATCGTAATGCCAAAAATTGAGGATGCCGACGCGCCCCATCCGCCATCTGCCGTCCGCGTTCCCCGTATAGACCGTCATTCCGTCGCCTCCTCCGGTCTTTCTTTATTCTCCGCATCCGTTCTATGGTTCGTCATCCGTGCCCGCGATGTCGTATTCCCCGCTCCAGCGCGACAGCACAGGAAAGATTCTGAAGCGGTGCCCGTCCTCCCACTCGCCCAGCCGCCACTCCGCCATGTGGCGGGTGCATTCCTCCGCCAGCTGGGCCGAGGACATTCCGCGGTATTCCTTGCTCCAATAAGTCTGATGCTGTTCCTGCAGGCGCAGAAGCATCCCTTCCAGCTCCGACCGTTCGAGCAGGATCGTTCCGTCCGGTTCCGGCCGCAAGCCGCCGTCTTCCATGCCGAGACGGCGGCGCAGCTCACCGGCCAGCAGCAGGACGAGATCCGACACACCGGCCAGCGTCGGGAACAGCTCCGCCTCGCTCGTCAGTTCGGGATGGAAGAACAGAAGTCCCTCGCGGTATCTTCGGCCTTCCCATCCGAGCATCCGCTGCAGATGGTCCATGATCGACCTGCGCTGCGTCAGCACATAGGGCAGCAAATCCGCTTCCCAATCCCGGTCAAGCACGGCCGGCTCCATCAAGAACCGCCGGTAGACGCGATGGCGCCGGCGCATGTTCTCGCCGTCCGGCGTGTCCGCGTATCGGATCGGATCCGTCAGTTCCTCCATCCGGACGTACATCGTCAGATCCTGCGGGAACCGGCGGAGCACATAGCGGGCATGGGACGAACATTCGTAGAGCGCGTTCCGTTCCTCGCTCTGCGCCCAGCCGCTTTCGTCCCCGTCGACCGCGATCAGCACGCCGAGCGACGTCAGCTTGCGCAGCGCCCGGGCCATCGACATCCGGTGATGATAGATCTTCCAGTCCGCTTCCAGGCCCGCCGCGTTCATCTGTTCGCGCACTTCTTCCACCAGCTCCGACAGAAGAAACTGGTCCATCTCGGTCTTGTCTTCCAGATACCACAGCACATAGGTGAAAAAAACGTAGTCGCTGACCTCGCGGAACTCCTCGAACCCCATCCACGGGTGCGGTATGGCCGGCGTCTTTTCCAGCTTGGCGAGACTGCGCGTGACGATGAGGGGAAGACCCGCCTGATCCATGAACCAGTCCCGCAGCTCCTCGTAGTCATCCCGGATCGCGAAGTAGAGGTCCGGATCGTCTTCCTTCAGGATCCATGGCCGGTTCAGCAGCGCGTGGACGCATTCCCGCTTGCGCTCCAGCGCCTGCGCCGAAGCCGCCTCCGTGCGGGCCGCCCGCTTCGCCCGCGCGATCGCGCTCATGCCCGCGTTGCCGCCGCTCATTCGCCCCGTCCTCCTTCCGCCGCCGCGGCCGCCATCCGGGCCGCGTCTTCCATCGCGAAGACGAACTCGTAATCCGGCAGCTCCAGGTCGCCGTCTTCCGATCGGAGGATGGTCCGCCGCGCCGTCCGGGGATTCGTCATGGCGATGACGACGCCTTCCGGCGTCATGAACGAATGCCGAGGCGACGCGTTGCATCTTCCGATCCAGTGCAAGAGCCGCAAGCGCACGGCGGACGGCACGACGCCGAGTTCGGATACGACGAGCTTTCCACGCCGCAGCAGATCCTGCATGACCGCCCATTCCTCCGCCTGGCGCCGCCGGTACGCCTCCCGCTCGCGCCGCTTCCGTTCGGCATGCTCGGGCACCGGCTCCGTCTCCTGCCGCCCGATGCGCTTCCGGCTGCGGGAGCGCAAGGCGCGTACCGTCGGCTCCTCGTCCCACATCGACTGGTCGGCCCGGTCGGTCAACCGCAAATCTTCACCTTGCAGATGGCGTGTCCGAAACAAGCCGAACACGAGCCCGGCCAACCTGTGCGCGTCCTCCAGCCGCTCCATCCGCGCGAACCAGCCGGCGAGATGTTCCAGTTCCTTCTTGCGGCTGACGCCGGAGCGTTTTCTTTCTTGCAGGCGGATGACGCTGCGCACGACGCGCGCGATCGTGTCCTTCGTCGCCCGCTCGAGCAGCGCCAGCTCGGACGGGGCGCGCCCGTCTCCGCGGAACCATCGGTCCAGATTGCTCCAGCCCTGCCGCAACTCGCCGACCATCGACGCCTTGTCCGGCACGTCCTCAAGCCGGGGCCTGTCCAGCTCTTCGTCGGCGACACGCTCCAGGAACATGTCGCGCAGATTGGCCGATATCTGCTCGAGATTGCCTTCGATCTTGTATGCGCTCCGCTGCAGCGCCTGAACGAAATTCTGCAGGTAATGGGTGAGCCGGTCCTTGTAGACGAGGAACGATTCGGTTACCATCATTTCCTCGGCCTTGGCCGTCTGCATGCTCGCGATGTAGTCGGCCGCGTTCTCGTGCAGTCGCTTGAACGCGTCATGGAGCGACGTCCACAGTTCAAGCGCGGCTCCCGGCTCCTTGTCCCAGTCCATCCGCCGGATGGCGAAAAGTTTCTCCGCAATCGAGTCGAACAGCGTCGGCTCCAGCGAGCCGCCGTATCCCGTCACTTTCTCGAGCGATTCCAGCAGCCGCTCGATCTCGATTGAATACGGCGTGAGCAGATATTGCAGCTTCTTGCGCATGTACTCTTCAAGCGTTGTGGCGCGCCCCGCGTCGTGCCGGGAAGCGAGGTTGCCCCACTCCTCGAGCTGCGCGAGATCGGCCATGCACTGCTCCAGCGTGTAATCGGGCAGCGCGCCCCACCGCATGACCCCGTTGTACACGTCCTCGGGCTTCATCCAGTAGCGCAGACGCTTGTATTCCTCGTAGAAAAATCGCATGATCACGCGGTAACGGGCGACGTTGTCCGCGTTGACATACTTGAGTTCGGGGATGTTGCGCGTCAAGCGGCCGGACAGCGGCAGATCCATTTTCCGACTCCCTTCGCCATGAAACGTTCTATTCCCAACTGTAAACAAGAACACGGGCGGTTGGCAAGCCGCGGAATGTTGGGAAAGCGAACAATTGCGCAAGAAGAAACCCCGCCAAATAGGCAGGGACATGACCCAATCATTTTTCAGCCGTCTCATCCAACTTCAATTTTCTACGCCATTCCAACGTTTCCTTGAGCATGTTCGCTTCCATGATGGCGATCGCTTCCGGATCGCCGGCCGTGATCAGATCGAGCGACGTGCCGATCCGTTCTTCCATCCGGCGTTTCGCCCGGAAAAATCCCGAGGTTTTCGGCAGTTCGATTATTTCCGGATTGACCGCCTCCCTTCAAAGCGTCACGGCGATCCTGCATCATCGCTTTCAAACCATTCGCGAACCATCATACTTGCGGCAGCCGGCTCAGGCTCTCCCGCAGCGCTTCTTCCGAATACGGCGTATCCTGCAGGGCGCCGGACAGATACGTCTCATAAGCCGACATGTCGAAATGACCGTGGCCCGACAGGCCGATCAGGATGACCTTCTTCTCGCCGGCTTCCTTCGCCCGCAGCGCTTCGTCGATCGCCGCACGCACCGCATGCGCCGACTCCGGCGCCGGCACGATGCCCTCGGTCCGGGCGAACTGCACGGCCGCCTCGAAGACGCGGGTCTGGTCGTACGCGACAGCCTCGATCAGCCCGTCATGATAGAGCTGGCTGACGAGCGGCGAGTCGCCATGGTAGCGCAGCCCGCCGGCATGGATGCCCGGCGGCATGAACTCGTGGCCGAGCGTGTACATCATGAGGAGCGGCGTCATCTTCGCCACGTCACCGAAGTCGTACGCGAACGTACCGCGCGTCAGCGTCGGGCAGGCCGACGGCTCGACGGCCACAAGGCGAACCTTCCGGTTCTCCGTCAGCTTGTCCCTCAGGAACGGGAACGCCAGCCCGGCGAAATTCGAACCGCCGCCGCAGCTCGCGAACACCACGTCGGGATACTCCCCGACTTTCTCAAGCTGCAGCTTCGCTTCCTGGCCGATGACCGTCTGATGCAGGCAGACGTGATTCAGCACGCTGCCGAGCGAATAGTTCGTGTCGCTGCGCTTCGCCGCATCTTCCACCGCCTCGCTGATCGCGATGCCGAGCGATCCGTTCGAGTCCGGATCGGCGGCGAGCACGGCGCGGCCCGCTTCCGTCAGGTTCGACGGGCTTGCGACGACCTGGGCGCCGAATGTGTTCATCAGGATGCGGCGGTACGGCTTCTGGTTGTAGCTGACCTTCACCATGTACACCATGCATTCCAGCCCGAAGAATCGGCAGGCCAAGCTGATGGATGAGCCCCATTGGCCGGCGCCGGTCTCCGTCGTCAGCCGCTTGATGCCCGCTTCTTTGTTATAGTAGGCTTGCGGAATCGCCGTGTTGAGCTTGTGGCTGCCGGCCGGGGAGACGCCTTCGTACTTATAATAAATGTGCGCCGGCGTATCCAGCTCCTTCTCCAGCTGCAGGGCGCGGTACAGCGGCGCCGGACGCCAGATCTTGTACAGCTCCCGCACCGGCTCCGGAATTTCGATCCACCGTTCCGTCGATACTTCCTGCTTGATCAGCTCCATCGGGAAGATCGCCGCCAGATCTTCGGGACCGGCCGGTTTCCCGGTCGCCGGGTTCAGCGGCGGCTGCGGCAGGTTGGGCATGTCCGCCATGACGTTGTACCAATGCGTCGGAATCTCGCGTTCGGACAGCAGAATTTTCTTCTCGCTCACCGGCATCGACTCCTTGGGGAAGTTTCTACAAAACATTCAACGCGAAGGGGAAATTTCCTTTTCATCGTCTTCAATTCTGTTCCGGAATACGGAGGAATCGGCAATGTTCATGTTGAAGTGGAAAATGGCACTTGTGCTGATGGAGGTTTCGGTCGACATGACGTACTGGGGGGAACTGCTCTCCGGCGTGTCGGAGGGGAAGGCTGTATGACGATGCTGCTGGTAAACGGCCGAGCCTATGAGATCGACGGCATCCTTTTCGACAAGGACGGCACGCTGCTTGATTTCCTCGGGTTATGGGGAGCCTGGGCGGATTGTCTGTACGAACGGCTGCGCGCCGGTCTTGCCGCCCTGGGAATCGAGTGGCGGATGAACGAGTGGACCGAACTGCTGGGCACTTTCCATGCGGCGGACGGCCCGATGATCGGCTATGACCGCAAAGGCCCTTTCGCGATGGGGTCGATCGATGATGTGACGGCCATTCTGGCGGGCAAGGCGTATCGTTGCGGGCTGCCGTGGAATGAAGCGCTGGAACTGGTCCGCAGCTGCCGCATCCAGGCTGCAGCGGAACTGGACCGGATGCGGCCGGCCCGGGCGCTGCCCGGCCTGCACCGTTTCCTGGAACAATGCGCGCAGCGCGGATTGCCGCTGGCCGTCGTAACCGCGGATGATACGAAGGAAGCCCGGAAACATTTGCATTGGCTGGGGATTGACCATCATTTCGCCGACATCATCGGCAACGACCGGGTAAGCCGCGGCAAGCCCGATCCCGAGATGGCGCGCCTGGCCTGCGCCTCGCTCGGCATCGAGCCGTCGCGGACCGCGCTGATCGGCGATACCGCCGGCGACATGCAGATGGGCAAGGCGGCGGGCGTCCGCCTGACCATCGGGATCGGCGCTCCCGGCGGCCTGCCGGGAGCGGACGAAGTCGTTTCCGATTACGATGCGCTCGCCTTCCCGCCGCACGGGGAGGCGTGAAGTCGGGACGGTCGCGCAGAAGCCGGTTTTTCGGTTACGATGAGGACGGGAACATAGCGGCTGCAGGTTCCTTCGGCATCGCGCAGTCGTATGCATCCGAAAGGAGAGGATGGCTGTTGAAACTGGCGACATTGATGCGGGACGGGACGCCCCGTCTCGGGGTGAAAGTCGAGGGCGGAATCATCGATTTTGAGCGCGCGCTTGAAGCGACGGGCGGCAGCCGGGACGGCGTGCCGATCGATCCGATGGCCGCGATCCGCACGGGTGAGGCCGGCATTGCCGCGCTCGGTCGGCTGCTTGAAGAATGCCCCGCGACGGCCGGAGCACCGTACCTCGTGCCGGAGGATCAGGTGTCGTGGGGGCCGTGCGTGCCCGCGCCGGGCAAAATCATCTGCGTCGGGCTCAATTACCGCGCGCACGCCGAAGAGACAGGCAAGACGCCGCCGGAGACGCCCGTGCTGTTCAGCAAGTACGCCAACGCACTGAATGCCCATCTGCAGCCGGTTCGCGGAACGCATTTGACGGATCAGCTCGATTACGAGGCCGAACTGTGCGTCGTGATCGGGAAGCGGACAAGCGGGGTATCGGAGGCGGAAGCGCTGGATCATGTTTTCGGCTACTGCTGCGCCAACGACATTTCGGCGCGCGATCTGCAGAACCGCACATCCCAGTGGCTGCTCGGCAAGACCGGCGACGGCTTCTGCCCGCTCGGACCGTATCTCGTCACCGCGAACGAGGTCGGCGACCCGCAGCGGCTCGCGATCCGCTCGATCGTGAACGGCGAGGTGCGCCAGCAGTCCAATACGGGCGACATGATCTTCGGCTGCGCCGAGCTGATCGCGTATATCTCGCGGCATTTCACGCTCGAGCCGGGCGACATCATCCTGACGGGGACGCCCGCCGGCGTGGCGATGGGCATGCCCGGCAAGCCGTACCTGCGGGCGGGCGATACGGTGACGGTGGAAATCGAGCGGCTCGGCGCGCTGACGAATCCGATTGCGTGAGTTCAGGGGCTGGCTTGCGGCCAGGCCCCGTCTGTAACGGCACCAAGTGCCGTTATTGGGCACGATGCTACGCCCGAACGGTCAATTAACGGCACCACGTACCGTTATTTCCTTCTTTCGGACGAAGGCTTCGGCCGCGAGCCGCCTGTAACGGCACCAAGTGCCGTTATTGGGCACGCTGCCACGCCCGAACGGTCAATTAACGGCACCACGTGCCGTTAGCCGCCCCGACGCCTTGCCCGGGCATGCCTTAACGGCATGGAATGCCGTTAAGGCTCGGCGGCGCGGGAGGGTGCGCCGACGGCCTCCCGTACCGTCGGCGGTCACCCGCGCCCGCGCCTGCTCAGCCGCGCCCGCTCAAGCGCGGCGCCGCAGCACGCGCACGCCGTGCACCGGCAGCTCCAGCGCGCTGCCGGGCGCGTACGCCGCGCCGCTCTCCATATCCATGTACTCGCGCGCGTCGAGCGCCAGCTTCACCGGCCCGCCGGTGAAGTTCTGCACGAACACGTAGTCGTGCTCGCCGTCGGTGCGCACGCCCGCGGTCACGCCCCGCGGCAGATCAACCTCAAGCGCGCGCCGGACGCCCAGCCGCCTCACCAGGCCGCCGTAGAAGTCATCGTAGAACGGCGGCTGCGCCCGTCCGGCCAGATAGTACGCGCGCCCCGCGCCGAGCCGGCGCATGGTCAGAGCCGGACGCCCGGCGTAGAAATCATCCGTGTATGCCGCCAGCTCCTCGGCGGACTCCGCATGCACGAGTTCGCACAGCTCGCGGATCTCGTACGTCCGCCCTTCCGCCAGACCCAGCTCGACCGCGCCCAAACCGTTCATGCGCAAGCCGTTCCGGTCCTCGTCGTACAGCCCCTCGATCTCCTCCGCCCAAATGCCGAGCACATGCCGCAAAGGACCCGGGAACCCGCCGAGATAACAAAGATCGTTCTCGTCGACGATCCCCGACCAGTACGTCGCGACGAACGTGCCGCCCTGCTCGACGAACGCCTCGACCTTCTCGCCGACGCCCGGCTTCACCATGTACAGCATCGGCGCGATGATCAGCTTGTATCGCGAAGCATCGAACGCATCCTCCGAGCCGATCACATCAACCGGCACCCCGAGCTCCCACAGCGCGCGATAATGCGTGTGCACCGTCTGCTCGTACCCCATGCCGGCGTTGCGCGGCCCCTGCGCGTCCCGGATCGCCCACCGGTTGTCCCAGTCAAACACGATCGCCGCCTCCGCAGGCACCGCGCAGCCGCGCACGTCCGTCAGCCGCCGAAGCGTCTCCCCCAGCTCCGCGACATCGCGGAACACCCGGGTATGCTCGTGGCCGGCATGATCCACGACGGCGCCGTGGAACTTCTCGCTCGACCCCCGGCTCTTCCGCCACTGGAAATACTGCACCGAATCCGAGCCGTGCGCCACCGCCTGCAGGGAGGACAGCCGGTGCATGCCCGGCCGCTTCAGCTTGCTGACCGGCTGCCAGTTCGTCAGGCTCGGCGTGCTCTCCATGAGCAGGAACGGCCGCCCGCCCTTCAACGACCGGAACAGGTCGTGGTTCATCGCGAACCACGAGGCGGTGTCCGCGTCGCCGTCAGGGCCGGGCTTGTGCCAGAGCGGATACGCGTCCCAGGAGACGACGTCCATCTCCCGGGCCAGCACGCGGTAATCCAGCCCGTCATACAGCTCCATCAAATTCGCCGTCACCGGCAGATCCGGATTCACCGCCTTCAAAGGCCGCACCTCATGCCGCAGAAAATCGGCCGTCTGCGCCGTCACGAACCGCCGCCAGTCGAGATTGTGCCCGTGCACCTGATGTTCCCCGTGCGGCGCGGGCGACTCGATCTGCGCCCAGTCGGTGTAGGTGTGCGACCAAAACGCTGTCCACCACGCCCGGTTCAACGCCTCCAGCGAGCCGTACTTCGCCCGCAGCCACGCGCGGAACGCCTCCTGGCACAGCGGGCAGTGGCATTCGCCGCCGTACTCGTTCGACACGTGCCAGCCGACGACGGCCGGGTGATGCGCGTACCGCTCCGCCAGCTTCGCGTTCATGATCGCCGTCTTCTCCCGGTACACCGGCGACGTGTAGCAATGGTTGTGGCGGAACCCGTGCAGATTGCGCACCCGGTTCGGCCCGACGCGCAGCACCTCCGGATACTTCTGCGACATCCACGCCGGCCGCGCCCCGCTCGGCGTCGCCAGCCAGACGTAAATGCCGTTCCGGTGCAACCGCTCCATCACATCATCCAGCCAGCCGAATTCGAACCTCCCCTCTTCCGGCTCCAGCGCCGCCCACGCGAAAATGCCGACCGACATCACGTTGCAGCCGGCCAGCTTCATCAGCCGCACATCCTCCTCCAGCACCTTCGGATCGTGCAGCCATTGGTCCGGATTATAGTCCGCCCCGTGCATGAGCACCGGCAGTTTGGCGCTGACCGGCGGGTATCGTTTGAGCATGCGCATCACGTTTCCTCCTCCCGCAAAACATCCCACGTGGCCAGCCTGCGCCCCTCATAATCGAACAACGTCAGGTTTGCCCAGTTGTTGTGATGGCCGACCGACCACATGGCCTTCGCCGGAATCCACGCGGGCTCCCACCAATAGAATCCGGCGCCGAGCCCATTCGGCGTCTCGCGCACGATTCGCATGAAATCCCTCAGATAGGCCGACTGCCCGGGGGCGCTGGCCGGATAGCCCGGCGCGAGCTGGTCTTCCCGTTCCAGAATATAGCCCGTATCGTCCGGCTTCTCGAGCGTCCACGGATAGGCGGTCTCCACAACCACAATCGGCTTGCCGAAAGTCTCCGCCGTCAGCGCCAGGTTGCGCCGCAGATCGTCCAGCGTCCCGTGCCACCAGGTGTAGAACGACTGGCCGATCACGTCGTAATCGACGCCGAGTTCCTCCATCTTCCCGAAAAACTTCCGCGTCGCCTCCCAGTCTCCGCCGCGGTCGATGTGGATCATCACCCCGGCGTCTGGACAAACGGAACGCACCGCGGACGCGCCCGCCTGGAGCAGCCCCGCGAACGTGCGCCACTGCGCATCCGTGTCAAGCTCCCCGTCCACGCGTCCGTCCGGCCACAGCATTCCCGGCGTCACCTCGTTGCCGATCTGCACCATGTCCGGCGCGGTTCCCTGCATGGCGAACGCGGACAGCACGTCCGCCGTGTACCGGCGCACCGCCTCCCGAAGCCCGGCCGCGTCCAGCCCTTCCCACGACCGGGGCTTCCATTGGTTGGCCGGATCGGCCCACCGGTCGGAATAATGGAAATCGAGCAGAAAATGCAGCCCCCGCTCCTTGATGCGCCGGGCCATGGCGAGCGTCCGCTCGAGATTGCAGAAGCCGCCCGGCGGATCGTTCCAGATGCGCAGCCGCACGGCATTCATGCCGAGATCGGCCATCAGATCAATCGGATCCCTCCGGACGTCTCCGTCAAAATACGCCCCGCCCGCCGCCTCCACCTCGTCGACGAACGACAGGTCCATGCCTTTGATGAACATCGGTCCTTGATCACTCCTTCACCGAGCCGAGCACCAGCCCTTTGATGAAATACCGCTGCAGGAACGGGTACACGAGCAGTACCGGCAGCGCCCCGATGAAAATTTGCGCCGCGTTGATCGTTTTCTGCGAGAGCAGTTCCATCTCCTCGATCGTGAAGTTCATCGAGCTCATGTCCCGCGAGACGATGACCGTCTGCAGATAGGTCGCGAGCGGATAGTCTTCCTTCCGGCTCAGGTACAGCAGCCCGTCGAACCACGAGTTCCAGTGCCAGACGCCGGCGAACAGCCCGAGCGTCGCCAGCGCGGGCAGCGACAGCGGCAGATAGATGCGGAACAGGACGCCGAAATGGCTCGCCCCGTCAATGAACGCCGCTTCCTCAAGCGCCCGCGGCACGCCGCGGAAGAAGTTCATCATGAGCACGATCAGCCAGACGTTCACCATCGCCGGAATGATGAGCACCGCGAATTTGTTCATCAGCCCGAGCTTCAGAATGAGAATGTAGAACGGCACGAGTCCGCCGTTGAAAATCATCGTGAACACGAACGCCCAGGCGTACACCGGCCGGCCGCGGAATTCGCGGGTCTCCTTCGACAGCGGATACGCTGCGAGCACGGTGACGAGCAGGATGAGCGCCGTGCCGAGCACGGTCCGCATCACGGAAATCCAGACCGAACCGAGAAAATAGGGGTTGTTGATCGTCGCCTTGTACGCCTCGAGCGAAAAGTCGACCGGCCACAGCCCGACCAGGTTGCCGTCCGCCGCCGCCTTCGAACTGAGCGAGACGGCCAGCACGTGCAGGAGCGGAATGACGCAGATGACGGCGAGCGCCGAGAGGAACGCGGTATTGAAGACGCTGAAGATGCGGTACGGCAACGTTTTGTGGTACATGGCGCCCCCTCCTCAGAATACCCGGTAGTTGGCGTATTGGTAAGCGAGCCGGTACGCCCCGACGATGAGCACCATGCTGACGACCGACTTGAACAGGCCGACGGCGGTGGCGAATCCGAAGTTGCCTTCGAGGATCGCCGTCCGGTAGACGAACGTGTCGATGATATCGCCCTTGTTCATCACCATGCTGTTGTACAGGTTGAAGATCTGGTCGAATCCGGCGTTCAAAATGTTCCCGAGCGACAGCGTCCCGACGACGATCGCCATCGGCAAGAGCGACGGAATCGTAATGTGCAGCGTCTGCTTCCACCGGCTCGCGCCGTCCACCTCCGCCGCCTCGTACAGGGCCGGGTCGACGTTCGCAAGCGCCGCGATGAAGACGATCGTGCCGTAGCCGAACTCTTTCCAGACGTCGGAGACGATGACCGTGAACCGGAACCAGTCGCCGTGCATCAGGAACGGGATCGGGCCGATCCCGATCGCTCCGAGCACCCGGTTGACGAAACCGCCGTCCGTCGACAGGAAGTTGACCAGAATGCCGCCCAGAATGACCCAGGACAGAAAATGCGGCAGATACACCATCGTCTGGATCGTGCGGGTCAGCAGCCGGATGCGCACCTCGTTCAGCAGAATCGCGAAAATCAACGGCACGAGCAGGTTGAAGACGATTTTGAATACGGAAATGATCAGCGTGTTCCAGATGACCTGCAGGCTGTCCTCCCGCTCGAACAACGCGCGGAAATGATCCAGGCCGATCCACGGCGAATGGTCGAAGCCGAGCCAAGGTTTATAGTCCATGAACGCCATGACGATGCCGCCGAGCGGCACATAGTTGAACACGACCAGTCCCGCCAGCGCGGGCAGCAGCATGAGGTGCAGCGGCCAGGTCCGCCTCAAGGTGGGTCTCATCCCTTCTGCCTCCCCGTTGCGAAGCGCTGCAGGCGCTCCGCTTGAATCGCGAAAGAAGGGGAACCGGAGGCTTCAGGCCTCCGGTTCCGCGCGCGTCCGCAGCCGGTCCGACCGGGCGCGGACGCGGAACTGTCTGCATTGCGGTCTTTTACTTCGTCTGGTTGTACCAATCGTTGACTTCTTTCGTCATCTGGTCGCCGCCGGAGCTTTTCCACGTCTGGACGAATTTGTCGAACTCGTCGAGGCTCTTCTGTCCGTAGATGATCTCGCTGAATGTCTGAAGCTCGATCTTCTTCAGATAGTCGAGTTTCGACGTCATCGTCGGCGTCGGCGGACCGCTGAACAGGTTCGTGTACGAGATGTCGGGCTGGGACATGAGCACCTTGGCGGCGGCCGGCGTCTCCGGACCGTAGTTGTTCTTCACTTCTTTTTCAAGCCGGGTCTCGGGTTCCTTGCCGTCCGCCAGCGCAAGCAGCGCCTTCATCTGCGCGTCCGGAATCCGCGCGCCGTCCCGCACGAGCCAGTAGCGGTTGATGTTGACCGGGCCGCCCGGAATGTCGTCCCCGTAGATCGGGTTGCCGCTGGCGTCAAGGTCGTAGTCGTACCCCTTGAACACCCCGATGTCCCACTGGCTGCCCGGCTCCGGATCGGCCAGCTGCTCGAACAGGTAGTTCTGGTACGTGAACAGCGCTTCCGGATGTTTCGCGTCCTTGCTGATGAGCGTCACGCCGTTCGTGAAGCGGGTGCCGTGGCGGCCCGCCTTGCCGTCCGGACCGGCCGGAATCGGGTACGGCTTCCAGACCGCGTGCGGCACGTTCTTCTCCGTATCCTGCAGCGGCCAGCCGCTCATCCAGTACGGACCGGGAATGATGCCCGCCGTGCCCGCCACCGCCGGTTCGGCCGTCTTGTTCTCGTCCCACAGCGCCGCTTCGGCCGGGATGTAGCCCAGGTCGCGCCAGCGCTTCAGCGTCTCGAGCGCCTGCTTCGCGCCGGGATGGATCGAGCCCCATGCCAGCGTGCCGTCTTCCGCGAGGTTCCATTGCTCCGGAATCGTGCCGAACGCGCCGAACACCCAGGACGGATCGCCCATCCACGTGTTGAACGTGTTCTTGAAGCCGATGGAAAGCGGCGTCACCTGATCCGGCGACAGGCCGTCCGGATTCCGGTGCTTGAACGCGTCCATGATCGTCTCGAGGTCGTCCAGCGTCTTCGGCGCCTCGAGGTTCAGCTTGTCCATCCAGTCCTGCCGGATCCAGAGCAGGTAGTCGTGGTTGTAGGCGTAGTCCAGCACCGGGATGCCCATCCGCTTGCCGTCGCGGATATAAGGATCCCAGACGTGCGGGTCGAGCGCCATCGCCTGCTTCCATTTCTCGTTCGCGTACGCGTCGAACAGCGACCCGACTTCGCGGAACAGGCCGGAGTCGATCAGATCGTGGGCGAGCTGCTCGTCGCCGATCGTGACGACGTCGGGCATCTGCTGGCCGGACGCCAGGGCCAGGCGCATCTTCGTGACGAACGCGTTGTTCGTGTCGGTGACCGACCAGAGCGTTTCGACCTTGATGCCGAGCGTCTCGAGCGCCCACCGGGTCGCGACGTTGTTCTCGATCGTCTCGCCGTTCTTGAACTGCAGCGCCGGGTCCACGCCCCACACCGTCGTAATCGTGACCGGCGGATCGTACTTGTCTCTGTAAGGGTTTTCATCCTGCCCATCGGATGAACCGGAATTCGAGCTTGCGTTCGGAGATGCAGAAGACGCCGGGGATTGCGATCCTCCGCCCTCCGCCGGGCCGCCCTTGTCCCGCGAGCCGCCGCAAGCCGATATCAGCGCCGCCGCGAGCACGAGGACCAGCGCGGCGGACCACCATTTCCGCATGCCGGTTTTCATGTTTCCCTCCCCCAATCGCCTTAAGGATGATGCACCTTGCCGGTGTCTGCTTTTCATTATAGGAAGGAGGCTTCGGTGAACCTATGGCGCGATGTCAACATTTCCGCACCTTTGGCAATCATTTGACGGCCGCTAACGCTCGCGGTATTCGAGCGGTGTCATGCCGAAATGCTTCTTGAACATCTTGCTGAAATATTGCGGGTTCTGGTAGCCAAGCTCGGCCGTGATCTCGTAGATTTTGCGGTTGGTGTGGGCAAGCAGCCAGCGGGCGCGCTCCATTTTGACCCGGATGATGTAGTCGCCGAGGCTCTCGCCGGTCTCGCTCTTGAACAGCTTGGACAGGTAGACGGGATGCAGGTACACCCGCTCCGCGATCGACCGGACCGAGATGTCCCCGGTCTCGGCCATGACCATCTCCTGCACCTGCCGGACGATGCGGCTCTTGATGTCGCGCTCGTTCTCCGTAAGCTGCCGCCGCAGACTGTCCAGCGTATCGAGCGCCCAGGCCCGCACTTTGTCCGCCGCAAGCAGCAGCGGGGGATCGAGCAGCGGATCGAGGCCCGACCGGTCAATCCGGTGGAACAGCACGCCCCGCTTGTGTGCCAGGTACAAGTAGGCGCTCGCGATCGACAGGAACGCTTCGTACAGGTGCTCGCGGGTGGCGGACATCCGCTCCAGCGAGTCGAACACCTCGCCGATTTTGTCCGCGGCCGCCCGCCAGTTCCGCGACTCGAGCAATTGGATGAGCGTCGGCGGCCGGTACAGGCTCTCGAGCGTCGTCACGGCGGCCGGGTCGTGCGGCGCCTCCTCCTGAAACAGGATCTGTCCGCCGCCGTCTTCCCGGTGCCGGAACAGCTCGGTGAGCGCCGCGCGGTAGGCGCCCGCCAGCTCGTCGGGGAACACGAACCAGGGCGAGATGACGATGGAGATGTCGCCCTTGAGATAATGGCGCACCTGCCGGTGGAACTCGCGGGCGAGCGGCTCAAGCTGCGCCTTGACCGGCAGCCCGGCCTCGCCGGCCGCCGTCCCGTCCCGCGGAGCGGCGAGCAGCATGACGCCGTCGTGCGGCGCCTTGCCGTGCCAGACGCGGAACCCCGGGGCGAACACTTCCTCGGCGATGTTGCCGACGGCGTACTCGATCAGGGACAGCGATTCCGCATCGTAATCGGCGAACGGGCGGCCGAGCGTCACCAGCATGAGCAGCGCCATGCCGCCCGGCTCGAGCGGGATGCCGTACTCGCGGAGCCGGTCCTCCAACCGGCGCCGCGGCCACGGCCTGCCGAGCGCCAGCCCGCGGATCAGATCGCCGCTGATGATCGAGCGGTCCGAATTGAGGCGGTAGCGCATCCGATGGAGCTGCTCGGCCTCGGCCCATTCGTCGCGCAGCGAATCGACGGCGCCCGCGATGCTGCGCATGAACTCCTCGTCGTTCACCGGCTTCAGGATATAGTCGAACGCCTGCAGACGGATCGCCCGCTTCGCGTATTCGAAGTCGGAATAGCCGGTGAGCAGCAGGCAGCGCACGTTCGGCCAGCGCGCGTTCACCTGTTCAATCAGCTCGAGGCCGTCCATCTCCGGCATCCGGATATCGGTGACGAGGATGTCAATCGGTCGCTCCTCGAGCAGGCGGAGCGCTTCGATCCCGGAGGAAGCGGCGCACACTTCGCTGATGCCGAGCGATTCCCAGGGAATCGTCGCGTTCAAGCTGTCGATGATATAGGGCTCGTCGTCGACCAGAAGCAGTTCGATCAAGGCAGTTCCCTCGCTTTCGCATGGACATGGGGGATCGGACGGGCGGCTTCGCCGTATGCATCCTCGTCCGCGGCAGATTCGGCCGCGGGGGTCTCCGCGCTGGCCGCGGCGTCGGTGGCGGCGGCGGTCACCGCATCGGGCGTGCCGGAGGCGGCATGGCCAGCGAGCCGCCACTCCAGCACGATCCGCAGCCCGCCGAGCGGGGAAGGCTCCATCCGCATTCCGGCGTCCGGGCCGTAACGGAGATATAGCCGCTGATTCACGTTCCAGAGGCCGCAGCCGGCCCGCTCGTCCATCGGTTCGGCCAGCCGGCGCATCAGATGGCTGCGCGCCTCCTCATTCAGCCCCTTGCCGTTGTCGTCCACGGTCACGCGGCATACGCCGTCCGCTTCGCCGACCGCGATGCGGATCAGCCCTTCGCCGCCGTTCGCTTCGATTCCATGCCGCACCGCGTTCTCGGCGAGCGGCTGGATGAGCAGCGGCGGCACGTGCAGGTGGCGCAGCCGGGACGGCAGTTCGATCGTGAACGTCAGCCGGCTGCGGCGCAGCTTGTGAATCTCCAGATAGCTGCCGACGAACTGCAGCTCCTCCTCCAAGGTGACGAAATCCCGCTCCTGGCGCGTCGCGTATCGGAAGTAGCTCGACAGGTTCTCGGCCATCGCGATGATCGCCTGGTAGTTTTTCATTTTCGCCATGCTGCTGATGAAGGAGATGCTGTTGTGGAAAAAATGCGGGTTGATCTGCGACTGGAGCTGCTTCAGCCGGGCTTCCTGGACGCGCAGCCGCTCCAGATACACCCGGTTAAACAGTTCCTGGATCTGCTCCACCATGGAGTTGAAGCGCTGGAAGACGAACGCGAACTCGCTCTTGCCGCGCGGTTTCAGTCGCACGGTGTAATCTTCGAGCTTCAGCCGCTGGAAGCTCGTCACGAGCTGCTTCAGCGGCGACTGCACCTGGGCGTAGAGAATGTAGGCCATGACGCAGCCCATCAGCAGCAGGGAGCCGACGGATACGTAGAACAGCAGGTTCGTCCGCTTGATCGGCTGCATGACCTCCGCCAGCGGAATATAGTCGATCAGATACCATTCCGCGATGCCGGATTTCTGCAGATAGACGAGGTACGGCTGGCCGTCCAGGGTGACGGTCCGGCTGCCCGTGGACAGTTCTCCCTCTTCTTCGAGCAGTTCCACCAGCCTGTCCGCAGCGGCGTTGTCCGCCGTGCTGTTGTAGACGGCGCCGACGCCCGGCACGTAGTAGAACGGATCGCGGCGGTCGCCGATTTTGAACTGGTCGAGCATGTGGACGAGATTGGAGCTGTCGAATTGCACTTCGATGACGAGGTTGACGTTGTGCAGACGGTCCTCGGTGACGTACGGGGAAATGGTGAACAGCGAGAAAAGATACCGCCCGCCCTCCGCCGGCTCCACATGCCAACCCGGCTTCAGCCGCCGGGTCAGTTCGTCGGGATCGTAGGGCGCCGCATTGCTGCTCGTCAGCACGCGGCCGAGCACGGGCGAGTAAATGGACAGCGTGCTGCTCCAGTTGGAGGAGTTCTCCTGGATGCTCAGCTTGCGTTGAATGCGCTTTACCAGCATGATCTGGTCAAGCCCGAGCGCGGGGCCCGGGCTTTCGAAGGTGTGCCGGAGTTCCGTGATGTCGGGGTCGTGCATGAGCAGGTTCGGCCACATCGCGATCGACTGGATCGTCGTGTCGGCCTGATGCTGGAAGAACGCGAGACGGTTCGCGTTCGAGTCGTTCAGTTCGTCCCGCAGCACGTCGGTGCTGATCCGGTTGGACAGCACGTACAGGGCCACGATCGGCACCAGCAGGGCGAAAAGAATCAGCGCGATCTTCTTGAAGAGATTGTGCTTCGGCATGACATTCCCACCGTCCGTCGTCGCTTGCCCCGGGAAGGCGAAAAGAGGCTGCCCGGACATCCCCGGGGCAACCTCCCGTTTATCTGGCCTTTCTATTCAGAATAAACGATCTTGCGGCTTTGGAATAGGGCGGAAATGCAAGTTTTGTGATGTTTTTTCAATGTGCCCGGCGCCCGAACAATATCACGAGGCCGGATATCAGCATCCAGGCCAGCATCGGGTAAGCGGCGACCCGCTCCATGCCGCCGAGGCCCCATCCGAGATCGTTGCCGGTGAAGAAGAGCGCCGCCCCGGCAATGCCGGCCGCGCCGAGAACCGGCGCCGTCCACCGAAGCCGCCGCGGCTCCGCGGGCATGGCCGGACCGAGCGCCAGCCCGATATTCCCCAGGATCATGATGAGCAGCGCGCCGAGCACATGCCGGTTTTCGTTCACGTCGGCCGGCCAGACTCCCGCGAGAATCCAGCCCGCGCCGGCCGCGAGCAGTAGCGCGCCCGCCGTCCAGGTCCGCGCCGATCCCGCCCGCCGGAGGGAAACCGCGGCAAGCCCGATGAGCATGGCCGCACCCTGGATGACGAAGCCCGCGTTCATCGCATCGTGCCGCGGCGAGCAGACGAAGCGCCGGTCATCGCCCCAGGGCTGGCAATAGACGTTGCCCAGGTCGCTGATGTTGTTGGCCGCCCAGCTGTAGTCCGGATTCTTCCACGCGGCCTCCGCATAGAGATGCAGGGCGAAAAACAGCGCGACTCCCGCCAGCCAGACGAGCGCGCCGAACCGGTCCGGCCATTGAAGCCTCCTGTTTCCGGTCGGTTGTTGCGCCATAGACATACCTCCTGTCATGGAACATTCAGCTTCAATCTAAACCGAATCATTCCGGAGACGCACCGACCGCGGGTCCGGTTCCGGGCCGGACCCGCGTCCAGTGTGCGGCGGCTGCGGGGGTACGGCCGGAGAAACCGTGCCATTCCGGCTCTTCGAAAAACAACGCTGGTTCCGGGATGCATTCCATAGTAAAATAACCCTGAGTTTGGTAACCCTTTCACATGACGGGAGGCCGTGCCATGATTGAACTTGCCTTTGCCCTCCGGATGGTGGAGGACTTGAAGCCGGAGCTGACCTCGTACTGTTACCGGATGCTCGGCTCCATGGATGACGCCGACGACGCGGTGCAGGAGACAAGCATCCGCGTATGGCAGCGCTGGGATACGTTTCGCGGGGAATCTTCCTTCAAAACGTGGGTTTACCGCATCGCCACCAACCTGTGCCTGGACAAATTGAGACAGGCGAAACGGCGCGTGCTTCCCGTCGACGTGTACGATCCGGCGGTCACAATCGCGGAGCCCCGCGACACGCTGCCGGAAACGTCCTGGGTCTGGCCCGCTCCCGAGTTCGCGGACCAGCCGGAGGAGACCGCCATTCGCAGAGACACCCTTCAGCTTTGTTTCATTGCCCTGCTGCAGACGCTGCCTCCCCGGCAGCGGGCGGTCCTGATTCTGAAAGACGTCTTCGAATGGTCCGCCAAAGAGATCGCCGATGCGCTGGACATGTCGGCCGCGGCGGTGAACAGCGCGCTGCAAAGAGCCAGGGGAACGATGGAGCAGGCGCAGCTTCGCTCCCACTCGTTCAGCGCGGAATCGTCCGCTCCCGACCGCGAGCTGCTGTCGCGGTACATGGAGGCCTTCGAACGGTTCGATATCGATGCGCTGGTCTCGCTGTTCCATGAAGAAGGCAGCATGTCCATGCCGCCGTTCACGATGTGGGTGCAGGGCCGCGACCATCTGTCCCGGTTCTTCGCGCTTACGCGCCATCATTGCGAGGGTTCCCGTTTTATACCGATCACGGTTAACGGCGGGTATCCCGCCCTCGCGCAGTACGTGCCGGACCCGGAATCGTCCTCGCGGGTTCCCTGGGGCATTCACGTCATTGAAATGAAAGACGGCAAAATATTGCACATTCAAAATTTTATCAATCGAAATTTGTTTGCCCGGTTCGGGCTTCCCGATCCGCTCGACCGATGAATTCCGCGAGCCGGCTCCGTCTATAGTGGTGAAAACGCAAATAAAGCGCCAATTTGAAAGGAGCGTTCAGCATGGCAACGAACAGCCGGACGAGGATCACGGTGCAGACGGTCGTCAAAGCCCCGGTGGGGAAAGTCTGGAAGTATTGGAACGAGCCGGAGCACATCACGCATTGGAGCTTCGCTTCGAATGACTGGCATGCGCCGTCCGCGATCAACGATCTGCGCCCCGGCGGAAAGCTGATTGTGCGGATGGAAGCGAAGGACGGCAGCGCGGGCTTCGACTTCGGCGGAACCTACGATGTTGTGAAGGAGCATGAGGAAATTTCCTTCACGATGGGCGACGGCCGAAGAGTCGACATCGTGTTCACCGCGCAGGGGGATGAAACGAAGATCACGGAGACGTTCGACGCCGAAAACACGTACCCCCTCGAATTTCAGCAGGCGGGCTGGCAATCCATCCTGGACAATTTCAAACGGCACGCGGAGCAGCACTGAGCCGATCCGAAAAAGGGCGTCCCCGGGGGGCGCCCTTTTTCTGTGTGTGCATGGGGGGACGGCGGCCGCATTATTCGGCCGACCGCTGCGATTCCAGCACTTGTCTCAGCACCGTCAGCGCATTCGCGGCACGCGGCCATCCGGCGTAGAACGCCAGATGCGTGATGGCTTCCGCCAGCTCTTCCCCGCTCAGCCCGTTCTCCTGCGCAAGACGCAGATGGAACGGCAGTTGCTCGGGCGTGCCGCCCGCGACCAAGGCGGAGACCGTCAGCAGGCTGCGGTCGCGCAGGGACAGCTGCTCCCGGCGCCACAAGTCGCCGAACAGCACCTGTTCGGTATAGTCCGCGAACGCGTCCGCGACCCCGCCGAACGTTTCCCGGACGCTAGAAGGAATCAACCGATGCGCCATGGGCCGCCCGCTCCTTCCCTTGCGCGATTTCCAGCATCTGCGCCACACCGTTACCGAAGGTCCGGTCCTCGTATTCCGTTCCGGCTGATGATCGAATTGATTCGGGAGGAGACGGCAAACGGAAGCCGCCTTAATTGACAGGCCGCTTCAATTTTATATATTATATTTGCATACCGAACGGTATTTAATTGACATTCCGGTCAGGTTGGGAGGCGCGCGATTGAACGTCAGGGACAAAGTCGTCGAAGCTGCGGAGCGGCTGGCCCGCACACGGCCTTATGATCGCATCACCTATGCCGACATCGCCAAGGAAGCCGGCGTGCATTGGACGGCCGTGCGCAGGCATCTCGGGGGCCGGCAGGACATGCGGAACTGGCTGCAGCGCCTGCAGACGGCGCTGGAGACGCCGCCGGCGGATACGCGCACGCGCATCCTGGAGGCGGGGGCGGCCGTGTTCGCCCGGCTCGGCTACCCCAACACGTCGCTGGACAAAGTCGCCACCGAGGCGGGTCTGACCAAAGGCGCGGTGTACTGGCATTTCTCGAGCAAGCAGGATCTGTTCCTCGCCATTCTGGATCATCACCTGAACCGGCAACTGCGGCTGCTGCCCCGTCAGCTCGACCAGACGCTGCAGTCCGCGGACCCCGAAGCCGCGCTGGCGGATTGGCTGGCCTCCCAGCTCTGCCTCCCCGGCGAGGAAGACGGCCGCCCGATGCTGTTTCTGGAATTCGTCACGTCAAGCCGGGAGCCGGAAGTGCGCGAGCGGCTGCGGAAGGTGCACGGCCTGATGCTGGACGGAGCGTCCGCTTACATGCAGGAAATTCAGCGCAGAGGATGGATCCGGCCCGACCTCGATCCGCAAGCGGTCGCCCTCATGGTCGACGCGCTGCTGAAAGGGCTGGTCGTGGAATGGCTGATCGATCCCGAACGCGTCCGGTCGAAAGAGCTGTTCCGGACGATGGCCCGTCTGCTCTGGCAAGGAATGACGCCGCAAAGATCGTAGATTTTTTGCGGCATTTTATTCGGTTTAAACATACCAATTGGTATGTTAATCACATACTTAAAAGAATGCCTGAAGAGGAGGATCCCCATGTGGATGGTACTGCTTACGGTCATCCTGCTGACCGGCTTGATCGCGGCGATGCTGCTGTACAACCGCATCCGTTCCGCACAGGCGGAGGCCGCTTTTCCTCCGGCCGGATCGTTCATTACCGTCGAAGGGACGAGGCTGCACTATATCCGCAAAGGCGAGGGAACGCCGGTCGTGCTGCTGCATGGCGGAGTACTGTGGGCGAACGATTTTGAACAGGTGGTGGAACGGGCCGCGGCCTGCGGGTATGAGGCCATCGCGTTCGACCGCCCGGGCTACGGCTACAGCGAGCGGCCGCCGCGGACGACGCCGGCCGACCAGGCGAGGCTCATTCACGGCGCGCTGAAGCAGATGGGCGTGGAAAAGCCGATCATCGTCGGCCATTCCTGGAGCGGGCTGCTGGCGCTGACCTACGCGCTTCACTATCCGGACGACGTGTCCGGTGTCGTCACGCTTGCAGGGGCGATGTACAAGGAGGGCTATCCCGCGGAGAACGGCGACCCAATCTCCCGTTTGGCCACCGCGCCCGTGGTCGGAACGATCTTCCTGAACACGGTGCCGGGAAGTCCGCTCGGCACGGCGCTCGCCCGCTCTTCGGTCAGGCAGACGTTCGCCCCCGAACCGGCGCCGGAAGGGTACCGGGAAGCGGCGCTGGCGCTATGGCTCCGGCCCGGCCAGTTCCGGGCGAACCGGGAAGACATTCTCGCGTTCCCGTCCGCCGCGCTGGAGGCCGGCCGGCGTTATCGCGAGATCCGCTGCCCGGTCGTCATCGTCGTCGGCGGGGAAGATCCGTTCGGGACCCGGGAACAGGCCGCCCGGCTGAGACGGGATATCCCCCATGCCGAGCTGAGGGAAATCCCGCATGTCGCGCACATGATTCCGCAGCTTCATCCGGAGCTGGCGCTCGAGGCGATCGACAGGGCGCGGGAACTGTCCGGGGCCGCGGCGGTCAAATCCATTTCTTCAGAAACACGCGGAGCCCGGTGCGGTGAGCCCAGATCATGAGCGCGATGTTCGCGCACCAGCCCCAGAAGATGGCGGCGGGATACGAGCGCTGATGCAGCCAGACGGAGACGGCGAACATGCCGATGACGACCTGGAAGCTGTCCGCCTCGGACGAGACCGGGCGCCAGCCGTTGAGCGCGCGGCCGACCACGAGCAGCACGGCCAGGATGACGGCGTAGACCAACGTCACTTCGAACGCCGTGAGCGCGCTCCAGACGCCGAAGGTGACGGCGATTCCCTTGCCGCCGCGAAAACGGAGGAACGGCGAGAACAGGTGGCCGAGCACCGGCGCGGCGGCGATCGGAATGAGCGCCGGATCGTCCGGGTGGATGACGCCGGTCTGCAGGCATACCGCGACGGGAACGAACCCTTTGAGAAAATCGAGGATGACGGCCAGCAGCCCGAAACGGTACCCGGCCGCCTGCCACAGATTGAACGCGCCGGGATTGCCGTCGCCGATGGCGCGCAGGTCGACGCGGGCGATTTTCCCGAGCAGATGGGCGTACATGACGGACCCGGACAGGAAACCGAGGATGAACCAGAGCCCGAGCGCCATCATGCGTCCCTCCCGCTTCCCAGTTGGATTTGCCGGCCTTTCCAGGTGACGCGGCCGAGCCATGCCGTCTGATAGAGCG
Source organism: Thermobacillus xylanilyticus (assembly GCF_907165215.1). Lineage (GTDB taxonomy): Bacteria > Bacillota > Bacilli > Paenibacillales > Paenibacillaceae > Thermobacillus > Thermobacillus xylanilyticus. The sequence goes on from NZ_CAJRAY010000026.1 coordinate 75,504, forward strand.
AATACAGCATGACGGCGGCAAAGAACAGCGAAGGGAAGAGATGCAGCACCGGCATGAGCAGGCCGAACGTCCCCGCAACCCGCGACATTCGGTACAGCTGCGCCGCATAGAGGATGAAGCCGGCCGCAAGCACCCAATCCAGCCAGAAGAAGAGACTCGTCAAGAACATGCCGATCATCCACAGCGCGCACAGGAGCACCGTCATCCGGCTCACGACGGCCATGCTTGGCACCGCGCTCTTCGCGAATCCTTCGGCGGCTTGGCGGATACCCCCGGGATACATGCGATAAGAGACCAGATCGCCGCCGAGATAATGAACGAGCGGAACACCCGTTGCCTTGCAGCGCGCGCCGAGCGCCAGGTCGTCGATGACCTCGGAGCGGATGCCGGCATGGCCGCCCGCCCGCAGGTAATCGGCGCGCGAGATCACAATGCAGGGGCCGTACAGCCCCTGGCGCGGGTTGTTCGCCTCATAAGGCGACATGAAGACGAAAATGCCGAGCATGTTGAACACGAGCGACAGCTTCTCGGCCGGCGTCGGCACGACATGGTACGGGACGACCGAGACGGCGCCTCCCGTTTGCTCTCTTGCTGATGCAAGCGCTTCCAACCCCCGGGGCGCCAGCCGCACATCGGCGTCCAGAAAGACGACGATGTCCCCGGTCGTGTGATGGAAACCTTCCCAGAGCGCCCAGTTCTTCCCCGTCCACCCCGGCGGCAGTTCATCATGGCGTACGACGCTCGCGCCGAGACGGGCCGCAACCTCCCCGGTTCCGTCCTCGGAACCGTCGTCGACCACCACGATTTCGACGGGCGGCAGCGTCTGGTCGCGCAGTGACTCGAGCAGATGCGGCAGATTCGCCGCCTCGTTGCGGGCCGGAATGACCACCGACACCGTCTTCCGCAAAACATCCGGCGATGAATCCGCAGGCGCTTGAAGAAGTTTCTTGTCGAACAATCGCCAACCCGCCCACAGACCCGCCGCAAGCACTGCTCCGATTGCCGCTTCAAGCATCCAGTTCATCTGTCCACCGTCCCATTTCAGGATGTTCAAGCGCTGACCGCTGCCAAACCGTAAAACGGAACACGGATGGAATACAAATATTGTATCAAATCCATTGTTATTCCGGGAACCCTTCGCAAGTGCGGGCACAAGCGCAGGCAAACGAAAGACGGCGCCTCCCGTTTTCGGCACCGTCTTTTCATCCGAATTATTCCGTATAATCCTGCTGCGTATCCAGGCCGACCATCTTGGCCGCGGCATCCCACGTGACGCCGATGTTGAACGTCCGCGCGATGTCGCGGAGCTTGAAGTAGTTGTTGCCGCCGATCGTGTATGCCGTAAACTGCATTTCCCGTCCGTCCACATAGATCTTCGAACGGTTCGGCGCCGCGGTTGCGGCCATCCGGTTGTCCGATACGGCGAGTTCTCCGCCGACGGGCGTGTAGGCTTCGCCGGAAATGAGGCTGATGGCGTTGCGCGCGCCGTCCCATTTCACCTCGAACGGCTTCCCGGTCCCGCTCAGCACCATGGCAAGATCGCGCAGCTTCAAGTAGAGGTTGCCGTTGATCGCGTAGGCATCGAAGGTAACCGTCTTGCCGTCCACCGTCACGTTCGCCGTCTGCGGCAAGGCCAGGACCTCTCGATCTTCTTCCTCGGGAGCCTGCGGTTCCTGTTCCGCTTCCCCCCAATCCGTGAACATGATGTACAGATCAAGGAAATGCCACAGCAGCTCGCCGTCCCGGTTGTACGAATAGATGTCGACATGCAGCATCTCTTCCTGAAAATTCATTTCCCAGATGCTGCGGCTTACCGAGACGGTTGCCTTCCCGCCGCTCAGCTCCAGCCCTTTCCATTCCGCCGCATACCACTGTCCGGACTCGTCGCTGATCAGGATATCGAGATAGCGGGCATCCGGGTCCGACGTGATGACCTCGAACAAGCGCACATCGCCGTCGCCTTCCGGATAGTCGAAGTAATTCAGCTCGATTTCGAACGCTTCGCCATTGACCGACAGTACGGCGGGATCGCTCCCGGCGTAATGCGGGAAATAAATCTGGTAACCCGTGCTTTCATCGGCCAAATAGAACAGCTTCGATGCATCATACCCCGCGTCTTCCGGCTCCGCCGCCGCAACCACGGCAGTCTGGAGCAAGAACACCGCCAACAACAGGAGCGAAATGTTTTTCTTCATCCGGCACCTCTCTGTCTTCCGTCGTATGCGCTGTCGGTCATGCCGCCAGGCTTCTTCTTCATTATAGGATATCGGCCGTCGTGCATCACTTCATAAATCCCGCAAGCAGAACGGCTGCCAAAAATACGAGCTGCAGCAAGGTTCGCGGTAGAAGAGGGGTTGCCGGCTTCCCGGACAGCGTCAGGCGTCTGCGCGCCGCATGGACATTCGCCGGAAACATGGCCGCAAGAAGCAGCGCCAGGCCGACGGCGGCATACGGAGACACAGCGGGAATCACAATCCCGACCGCGCCGATAATTTCGAGCCAGCCGGTAAGCGTGACGAGCAGCTCCGGCTTCGGAAAGGCCGGCGGTACCATGCGGATCAAGTCGGCCGTTCATGGAGGACTACACGTATCATCTGGAGCCGGGCAACGAGCTCGTGCTCGGCGCGCACATGCTCGAGGTATGCCCGACGATCGCGGCGGACCGGCCGCGCATCGAAGTGCATCCGCTCGGCATCGGCGGCAAGGAGCCGCCGGCCCGGATGG
>NZ_CAJRAY010000026.1:78237-162056 GCF_907165215.1 Thermobacillus xylanilyticus
CGCGGGCGCGGCGATCAACGCGTCGATCGTCGATCTCGGCGACCGGTTCCGGCTGCTCGTCAGCGAGGTCGAGGCGGTGGCCGTCGAGCGTCCGATGCCGAAACTGCCGGTCGCGCGCGTCCTCTGGCGCGTCCTGCCGAACCTGCGTGACGGCGTCGAGTCGTGGATTCTCGCCGGCGGCGCGCACCATACCGGCTTCTCCTATCATGTGACGGCCGCGCAGATGGCCGATTTCGCTGAGATGGCCGGCATCGAGTCGGTCATTATCGGAGAGGGTACGCGCCCGGATGTGCTGCGCCGCGAGCTGGTGCTGGCCGACCTGGCGTGGAAATTGCGCACGTAACGGACGGAGGTTGGGCGGTGTCGACGGAATGACGCGCGGCGGCTTGCCGAAATATTTGCAACTGAAACGGGAAATTCTCTCCTGGCTGCACAGCGGCGAATGGAAGCCGCATGAGATGCTGCCGTCGGAGAACGAGCTGGCGGCCCGGTTCGGCATGAGCCGGCAGACCGTCCGCCAGACGCTCGGCGAGCTGGAGCAGGAGGGGTACCTGTATCGCCAGCGCGGCAAGGGAACCTTCGTGGCGCCGCCGAATTTCGCATCGAAGGCCGGGGCGGCGGGAGCTGCCGTCGGCATGGTGACGACTTATATTTCGGACTATATCTTTCCGCATATCGTCCGGGGGGCCGAGGCGGTGCTGCGCGCCCGCGGGATGGGCCTGTACCTGTCGAGCACCGACAACGACAAGGACCGCGAGCGCGACAGCCTGCGGATGATGATGGACCGCGGCGTCGGCGGCTTGATCGTCGAGCCGACGAAGAGCGCGGAGGGCAACCCGAACCTCGAGCAGTATCTCGCGTTCCGGTACCGCGGCGTGCCGATCGTCATGATCAACGCCCGCTATCCGGAGCTCGACTGCCCGTGCCTCATCGTGGACGACGAAGCCGGCGCGTTCGCGGCGGCGGAACATCTGATCCGGCTCGGCCACCGGCGGATCGCCGGCTTCTTCAAGACGGACGACCTGCAGGGCACGCGCCGGATGAAGGGGTTCCTGCGCGCGATGAAGCGCTATGGCGTGCCGGTCATGCCGGACGGCGTCGTCACGTACGCGTCGGAGAACAAGTGGACGTACCCGGCCGAACGGGCCGGGCTTCTGCTGCGGCGCGAAGACCGGCCGACGGCGTTCGTCTGCTACAACGACGAGCTCGCCGTCGCGCTGCTCAAGACGGTTCGGGAAGCGGGGCTCAGCGTGCCGGACGATCTGTCGATCGTCGGCTTCGACGATTCGACGCTGGCCCAGGCGGCCGAGGTGAAGCTGACGACGCTGACCCATCCGAAGACGGCGATGGGCGAGCGCGCGGCGGAGCTGCTGCTCCGCCTGATGGCCGATCCCGTGGCCGAGGCGGAGGATGTGACCTACGCGCCCGAACTGGTCGTCCGCGAATCGACGAAGGCGATCGGCGGGGAGACGCGCGACTAACGAAGGCAATTCCAAAGTGAAACAGCGCCATCATCAAGCCCGTGATCGCTTGATCGATGGCGCTGCTTGATTATCGCCGTTTCGCCTTCCGGATACCGGCTGCGGTCAATGTTGCCCCAACCGGCCTTCCAGTTTCAATACCGTATGGCCGGTCAATTCATCCTGGAAGGTGATCACTCCCCCGTATTTGTGTGCGTCATAAAGCAGTTTGTCGTTTTTGTCCAGTTTGAACTTGCCCTGATAAACGCCCGTGATCCAATAACCGTTTTCCACGATTTTGCCGTTATGCGGATACAGGAACAGAACGTAGCGCTTCTCTTTGTCAAAGGTAGTCATGCTCACCGGGGCGTATTCGAGAATATTGACGGTCTTGCCGAGCAGAGAAGGATCTCCTTTCAGAACCTTTGCAACCTTGACTTCCGTTATGGTGAAGTTCAAGAACTCGACTTCTTTGTTCATGCTGTTGCCGGTTTTTTCGGCCAGAATAATGAGCGTAGACTCCTCTTCCAAATCCTGAAACGTATCGAAAACGTGTACGGACATTCCGCCGTAGAAAGGTTCTTTTGAACCTTCAACGCCGCTTCCGGAAATGGAGCAGCCTGCAAGAAAAACAAGGAGCAAAGCGACGATGGCCGGGGTAACCGTCTTTTTCACGAAAGATCACTCCCGAATCTTTGGGTTTATCAAATTTTACAGTTCATACAATTTTCTTACTCCCGTTACGTCGTCATCCTGCGGGACATACCATCCTTTAACCAGAAAAGCCTCATCCATTATTTTCGGTTTTTGTGCCGTCCCCACATCATGTGCCAAACCAAAGGCATGTCCGATTTCATGAGCAGCCACGGCAGTGTATTCGGTTTCAGTCAATTGGTGATAATCAATCCCTTTCAAATTCAGAGCGATATATGCTTTTGTCCAATGATCGTTCGGAATATCCATCCTTGTGGAGCCTTTGTACCATATGCATATGCCGTACAAGTGTTTGTCGTCCAAATCTACGGAATAGGCAACGACTTTCGCGTCGGTCAGATTGCCGGATACCAGGTTAGCGATGCTTCTTTGTCTCCAATCGGTAAACGCGTTATTGAAAGCCCGCATGATGTAGTAAGTTTTACCGTTGTAGACGACTGTGACGCTGGTTTGTATGCTGTAGTGTCCTTCAGATATGCCGCCTTCCATTCGATAAAAGTTAAAGTACTGGTAAGCCATGGCGTTACCTCCGGTCAGCACGAAGGCAAAGACAGAAATCAGCAACATGCTTACAACTTTTTTCATCATAATCTCCTCCTCTCGATTATGTGAATGTTTTCCGTTTTCGGGTTAATTCCTTAGAATGGTTATATCACCTCCTATTGAAATAAAAACGTTTACATTGGTTTCTAATATTAATAATAAGTAATCATCAATTCTAATAACATGCATTTTTTTAATGTTTTATATATTAATCTTTAGAAAAACATGGGATTGGCTGTCGGTTCCAAAATGTGCGGAGCATCCGAGGAAAACTAGGGGCGAGTGGAGAGAGGCCACCTCAAAACAACCTTCCGCATGCGGGGCATCGCTGCGGGAGGTTGATCGTCTTCGTTCACTTCAGTCTGTCGATCCATGGACCAAGCAGGAGACGGCCGGGCAGATCTGGAATCTGTAAACCGTGGCCTAACGGACAATCCGCCCATGGAGGTGCCCATGCTCAAAACGCCGGAAGGCATTCTGGACTGGAAGAAGACGGAATGGATTCTGCACCCCGGAAATCCGGGGGTCACGCCGAACGTGGCGCATTGTGTCAGGCTGCTGGCCGACGGAACCGGCCTGTTCGAGCTCCGTTGCCATTATGAAGGCGATCGCCTGATCCGCACGGAGATGCTGGAGCTCGATCGGGACTTCGAGCAGCTGACGGATCGGCAACGGATCGAGGAGATGCTGCTCGGCCGGTAGGGCCGCCGCAGGGCGGGCGGAAGCGCCGCACATCGAAATACGACGGGCTGCCCGGTTCAGGCAGCCCGTCGTTGTCATTGTCCGAAGTTCGCCAGCGCGATCGCCGCGTCGGCGGCCACTTCCGCGGCCGCAACGATGAGCGCACGGTTCGCCGCCGCCGTCGCGCCTCCCGTCTCCTGCTCGATGGCGCGGATGATGCGGGGCGTGACGTGCTTGCCGTCGCCCTTGCCGCCCGCATCCGCCAGCACCCGGCTGATGATCGCCTCGATCCGCTGTCCGGACAGCGCCGCTTCTTCCGGAATCGGAACGCCGAGCAGCAGACCGCCGGATCTGCCGATCTCCCAATGCCTGAGTGCGATCCCCACCGCTTCTTCTCCCGAATCGACCCGGATGGCCGGAAATTCCGATTCCCGCACGTAGTAGCCGGGGAACCGGTCCTGTCTGTACGAAAGCACCGGTACGCCGAGCGTCTCCAGCGCTTCGAGGCTTTTGCCGATGTCGAGGAACGTCTTGATGCCGCCGCATACCATCAGGACGCTTGATGAGGCGAGCGTGTTCAGGTCACCGGAGATGTCCCAGGTGTCGAGCACATCGCGATGGACGCCGCCAAGGCCGCCGGCCAGCGCCACGCGGATGCCCGCCCGCGCGGCTATCCAGGCCGTGACGGCGGCCGTCGTACCGCCCGACAGCCGCCGGGCGCTGCTGACGCCGAGATCCGCCATCGACAGCTTCACCCGGCCTTCGGCGGAGGCCAGCCATTCCAACTCACCGCGGTCGAGACCGACGCGCAGCTCGCCCCGCACCATGGCCAGAAACGCAGGCACCGCGCCGCGCACGCGAATCGCCTCGTCGACGCCGAAGGCGAGGTCGAGGGCCCGCGGCAGGGAGAGGCCGTGCGTCAGAATCGTCGATTCGACCGCGACGACCGGCCGGCCGGCGTCGATCGCGCTTCGCACTTCAGCCGAGTAACGCAAGCTCATCACCCGCCTTGTCTGATTCAAGTTCCGGATCCGCGTTCGCCGTTTTTCCGTTCGCATCCGCACTTTCCGGTCCTTCTCCGCAAATACCGGTTCGCATCCATATTCCCCGCTTACAGGTCGAGCACGAAACGGCCTTCGCGAATGACCGTGACGCCGGAGCAGATGAACCAGGCGATGTCCGACGGGGCGCATCGGTGCACGACCGCCGACACGCGGTCGTGGCTGCAGACGAATGCCTGGCTCTCCGGGTCGAGCACGAGGAACGACGCCGCCTTGCCGACTTCCACCGTGCCGAGGTCGCGGTCGATGTTCAGCGCCCGCGCGCCGGTCAGCGTCGCCGAACGCAGCAGGAACCGCGCGTCGATGCTCCCCGGGTCCTGCGTTGCACCGCGCGTCACGCGGCTGGCCGTGTCCATTTCGCGGAACATGTCGGGGCTCGAGAACATCATGTTGTCCGAACCGATCGAGAACGGAATGCCCCGGCGGTAAAAGTCGTGCAGGGGCGGAATGCCGTCGCCGAGCAGCAGGTTCGTGCGCGGGCACACCGCGATCGCCTGGCCCCGTTCCTTGATTTCGTCCATGTCTTCTTCCGTCGCGTGGGTGAGATGGACCATCAGATCCGGCTCGAACTCGAACGCGCGCCGGATTTCGGTCCTGCCGTAACGCTCGAGCGACATCGCCGCGTCGCGCGGCGACTCGCTGACGTGGATCGCGACGAGCTTGTCCCGGGCGATTCTCCGCATCAGGCGAAACACGTCCATGTCGAACGCGTTGATGCCGGAAATGCCGAATCCGTCCGCTTCCTCGGCGACCATTTCCAGCTCCCGCCGCGTCAACTGCTCGTTCGCGCGGTAATCGGCCATCGGGCGGCCGAGGATGACCGGACGGATCGGGAGCCCGCGGCTTGCCTCCCGGAGCGCCCGCACGCCGTCGAGGCCGCCTTCGCGGAAATCGCCGAACGCGGCGATGCCGGACATCAGCATCTCCTTGAGTCCCTGGCGAATCGAGGCGAGCAGTTCCTCACGGCTCAGCTGCTGCAGGAAGCGGTGCTTCAGCCCGTGCGGCGGCTGCACCGCCAGCTCCACCTGCATGCCGATGCCGAGCTCCTTCGCCGCCGTGTCGCCGATGTGCGTGTGCGCGTCGACGAACGCCGGCATGACGAGCCCGCCGCGCAGGTCGATGCCGTCCCGGCTTGCGTCCCGTTCGATCGCCGCGATGCGCCCGTTCTCCACGACGATCGTCGCGTTCGGCGTCCATTCCAGCTCTTCGCCGACAAGGACGTTAGCGTTGGTGTAAATTTCCATTGGATCCCACCTCGATGACCGAAGGCACGACCGGGGACTTCTCCAGCATGTCCGCGATGTCGTCCTTCGTCGGATAGCAGACGGCATCCGGCGAGCGGCTGACCGATACCGCCGAAGCCGCCGTCGCCGTCACGGCCGCCTCTTCCGGCGGCTTGCCGGACAGGAGGGCGCAGACGAAGACGCTGGAGAAGATGTCGCCGGCGCCGAGCGAGCTGACGGTTTCGACCGGGATGGCCGGACAGGTGATCAGCCGGCCGGGCGCGCAGACGACGGAGCCGCGGGAGGCGCGCGTGCAGACGACGATCGACGGGCCGGAGGCGGTGATGCCGGGCAGCTTCGTCTCCGGCCCGGCTCCTCCGGGTACCAGCATGTTCACGGCCCGCTCGTTGACGAACGCGATGTCGGTGAGCGCAAGCGCCCGCCGCACCGCCTCGGTGCCCCAGCGCTCCACGGAAGACGGCTCGACATCGAGGGATGTCGTGACGCCCTGCCGCTTCGCCAGATCCAGCACGCGCAGCACGAGTTCCTCGCGGAACAGGTGCGTATGCAGATGATCGGCTGCGGAGATGTCGACGCCGGGCGGCAGCCCGGCCTCCGCCAGCCGTTCCCGGTCGATCGGCGGCGAGAGCAGCACGGCTTTCTCGCCCGTCCGGTCGACGATGACGACCGCCGTCGGCGTCGGCGCTTCGGGCACGCGCTGCAGCAGCGGCGACACGCCGCGCCGGCGCAGCGTCTCCTCGATCTGCCGGCCGAACGCGTCGGTGCCGATCCAGCCGAGCACGCCGGAAGAGAGGCCGAGCGAGGCGGCTTCCAGCGCGAAATGGACCGCCGGTCCGCCCGGCGACCAGGCCGCAGAGGACGCGAACACTTTCTCGTCGTGACCGGGCAGGGATTCGACCCGGTACAGGCCGTCCATGACGATGTTGCCAAAGGTCAGGATGGTCGGTCGTTTCATGGCATGCCTCCCGTCGATGATGCCGGGACTTGCGGACGACCCTCCTGCAAGACGAGTTCCGGCAGCCGGTTCGTCGTGTTCCCGTCGAACAGAAGCGCGGCGTCCGTCTGTACGGCCAGTCCGATGCGCTGCCCCGCCTGCGGCACGTCCTGCGGGGGAGCGACGGCGCACAGCCGGCTGCCGTCCGTCGTTCGCGCGTGCACCAGCGCCGATCCGCCCAGATGCTCCACGGCTTCGACCTTCGCGGCGATGACGGAGCCCGAGGCCTCGTCCGCATCGGTGACCCTCAGGTTCTCCGGCCGGATGCCGAGCACCAGCTCGCGTCCGTTCCCGATCGGCGCGCCGTCGCGGGCATCAAGCCGGAACCGCTTGCCCCAGACCGGCAGCTCCGCGCCGCCGTCCGCGATCTCCACCCTGCAGGGTTGCAGGTTGATCGGCGGATCGCCGATGAACCCGGCGACGAACAGGTTGACCGGCTCGCGGTACAGTCTAAGCGGCGTGTCGAACTGCTGGATCATGCCGTTCTGCAGGATCGCGATGCGGTCGCTCATCGTCATCGCCTCTTCCTGGTCGTGGGTCACCATGACCGTCGTGATGCCGAGTTCCCGCTGCAGCTGGCGCATCTCCAGCCGGATTTGCCGCCGGAGCTTCGCGTCCAGATTCGACAGCGGCTCGTCAAGGAGGAGCAGTGTCGGACGGAGCGCGATGGCGCGCGCGATCGCCACGCGCTGCTGTTGGCCGCCGGACAACTGGCGCGGATAGCGCTTCTCCATGCCGGTCAGCCCGACCAGCCCGAGGACGGACAGGACCCGCTCGCGCATTTCCGCCTTGTCCATCTTCCGGTAGGCGAGTCCGAAGCGCACGTTTTCCTCCACGGTCATGTGCGGGAACAGCGCGTAATCCTGGAAGACGAAGCCGATGTCGCGCCGGTTGGGCGGCAGATCGTGGATATGCCGTCCCGCCAGTTCGATCGAGCCGCCGTCCGGCCACTCGAAACCGCCGATCAGGCGCAGGATCGTGCTTTTCCCCGAACCGCTCGGGCCGAGCAGGCAGATGAATTCGCCTTCCTCGACGTTCAGCCGGATGTCGCGCAGCACCTCGACTTGGCGGAAGGTTTTGGACAGACCGTCAAGCACCAGGTAGCTCATGCCGCTGAATCTCCTTTCCACGTCGCGCCGGATCCGCTCACTCCCCGGCATTCCGTTCCCCGTCCAGCAGGACGATCGCGTCGAGCGCGGTGACGATGGCATTGGCGAAGCCGGCGCCGGGCCTGAACGGTTCGCCCGTCACGAAATTGTCGCCGATCGCGTTGACCACGCCGCCGCGCAGACCGAACAGCGTCGTCAGCGTGAGCAGGATCGACGCCTCGCGCTCCACGTTGAGGACGCCGGCGCGATGCCATTCCTCGAATTGCCGTTTGTGCCGCTCGAGCAGGAAGCCGTCCCGCGCGGGACGCGCAACGCCCGGATATTCGGAGTCGACGGAGCGGGTTAGACCGAGATGGTGGCGGAAACCGCGCCGCTCGGCGGCTTTCTTCATGCACGCGACCAGCCGCCAGTCGGCGACCGCCGGGAACTGCGGCGGCACGTACGAGAGGCTCGTGCCTTCGTCGCGCACCGCGCCGGTCGCGATGACGAGGTCGCCCACCCTGAGCCATTCCTGCATGGCGCCGGAACCGCCGACGCGGATGAATGTATGGGCGTCCGTGTTCATCATGAAATCCATCAGCACGATTTCCAGCTCGGGCGCGCCACTGCCGCTGGAGACGACCGTGATGGGAACGCCCGAATAGACGCCCGTGTACACCCGGCACATGCCGGTGTCGCTGACGAGCCGGCGCTCGTCGAAATAATCGGCCACTTCCTCGGCCGTATCCTTCTCGCAGCCGTGGAGCGGATCTTTCACCACGAAGATGACGTACGGAGCCGCCTGATCAGCCGTGATTTGCGTGAATGCGGGTTTGTCGCCGATGCGAAACGGGCCGATTTTGTTCTGCATGTCGAGTCCCTCCCGTGTCCGGATCGCGGCGTACCGGGTCTTGAGCCGGCGCCGCGGTCGGGGATGCTTCAGAAGTATCGCGACCATCTGGCAAATTTTTCGCCGATCAGCGAGATGATGAAGATGACGAACGTGATGACGGCCGACCAGGCGAGCACCACCATGTTCAGCCCTTCGCTGCGCTGTTCGGAGTAGACGCGCACCGGGAACGTCGTGTTGCCCGAGCTCGAGATGAACATGGTGAGCGTCACGTCGGTGAACGAAATGAGATAGCCGAACACCGCGCCGACCATCACGCCGGGCAGGATGATCGGGAAAATCACCCGCCGGAACGTCGACCATTTGCCCGCCCCGAGGCTGTACGCCGCCTCCTCCAGCCGGCTGTTCATCTCGCGCAGACTCTGCAGGACGACCCGCAGGATGAACGGCGTCACCATGACCGTGTGCGCCAGCACGAGGGTGACGAACCGGCCGGACAGGCCGAACATGCCGTACAGTTGCAGCAGGCCGAGCGACCAGATGACGAGCGGGAAGAACAGCGGCGCCAGCAGGACCGTCTCGACGAAGCGGTTCGCCCGGCGGTGGAGCCACAGCGACGCCGGCAGCGTGAGCAGAACGGACAGTGCGGTCGCATAGAGGGCCAGCCTCAGGCTGCTCACGACCGAACCGCGGTAGTTGCCGTTCTCCGCCATCTCGACGAACCAGCGCAGACTGACACCCTTCAGCGGGAAAGAGAAATAGTCGGCGTCGTTGAACGCCACGATGATCATCAGCAGGCCGGGGGCTGTCACGAACAGGAAGGCCAGCCACACCGCGCCGTGATAGAGCGCCTTCACGGAGCCGGAAAGCCATTTGCCACCTGCGTTCATCTGACCTCACCTCCCGTCCTGCGCGTCAGCAGCGCGAGCAGAGCGGAGATCATGCCGAGCATGGCGAGCAGATTGAGCGAGATGACGGCCGCGAACGGCCAGTCGAAGACCTGGATCGCCTGTTGGTAGATGATCTGGGCGAGCAACTGGATCTTGCCCTGGCCGACGATGCCCGGCGTCGCGAACGAGCCGAGCGTCATGCCGAAGACCAGCCCGCTGCCGGCGATCATGCCGCCTTTCGTGAGCGGCACGGTCACCCGGATGAAGGCGGACCAGGAGCCCGCGCCCAGACTGGCCGCCGCGTCGGGCAGGTTCGCCGGAATGGTGCGCAGCGAGTTCAGGATCGAGAGCACCATGAACGGCAGGAAGGCGTGGACGAGCGCGATCATGACGGCCGCGTCCGTGCCGAGGAAATTGAACGGCTTGTCCAGCCATCCTAAGGCGCGAAGCCCCGCGTTGATCGGTCCGTAACGCGCGAGCAGCAGGTACCAGCCGAGGGATTGGAGCAGCGCGCCGCTGAACAGCGGGGTGAGCACGAGCGTGATGAGCGTCGTCTTGGCGAACGATCTCGCCTTGTAGATGGACCAGGCCAGCAGATAACCGACCACGAGCGTCGCCAGGACCACGACGACGCAATAGGCGAGCGTCTTGCCGATCACCTTCAGGAAGTACGGGTCGGTGTAGAAACGCCGGTAGTTCTCCGGCGAGTAGACTCTCTCCCAGAGGTACAGTTCAGGCGCGTTGACCTGAAAGCTGATCACCATGAGCAGCAGCGCGGGGAGCAGGAAAATGATCCCGTACACCGCAAGGGCGGGAGAGAGCAACATCCACCCAACCCCGAACCGCCTTCCGCCGGTTGTTCGCGATGATTGAGTCATGCCGCCCTCTCTTCCTTCCTCTTCAAATTCGCGTTGCCGTGCCGCCGGAGGCGACGGAGGTCAATCGGCCAGAATTTCCGTGTTCCAGCGCTGCGTCCACTCCGAGCGCTTATCCAGGAGATACTCCCATTCCAGCACCTGCAGCTTGCTGACGGTCTCCTCGCCGTACACGATCTTCGCGGCGACTTCGTCCGGCACCTTGACTTCCTTGTTGGTCGGCCCCATGAACAGGTTCGTCGCGAAATAGGTCTGCGTCTCCACGCTGATGGCCAGGTTGACGAACGCTTTCGCGAGTTCCGGATGCTTCGTGCCCTTGGCGATGACGATCGTGTCCTTCGCCATGACCGCGCCCGGGCCGTCGGGATACACGAACTCGACCGGAAAGCCCTTCTCGATGTAGTCGTTGGCATAGCTGTTGAAGATCGGCGCGGCCAGCACGCTTCCGCTCTCCATCTCGAGGAACAGCTCGTCCAGGTTGTTGTAGGTCATCGGCACCGGCTTCAGTTCTTTCAGCTTTTCGAAGTTGTGGTCGTCGTCCCGCTCGGTCTTGCCGAAGGCGAGGCCGGCGATGGCGATGAACGCGTCGCTCTCGAAGCCCGGATAGGTCGGGAACGCAACCTTTCCTTTGAGATCGTCGCGCCACAGATCGGACCATTTCGTGATCGGCTCCTTGACGAGCTCCTTGTTGTACACGATCCCCAGGGCCATGAACGTCATGCCGTAGCCGTTCTGTTGCGCGGCCGGGTAGAGCTGCGGGAAGTTCGGGATCGATTCGTCCACCGGTTCGGCCACGCCGTCCTCGATCGCCTGCTTCGACTCGTACAGGTTCAGGAAGGCCACGTCCATCGTCGGATTGCCTTTCTCGGCGTACAGCTTGGCGACCCGGTCGCCGGTGCCGCCCAGCACCAGTTCGATCTCCGCGCCCATTTCCTCGAGCGGCTTGACCGCGAACTCCTCGATCGCCGCGCCGTAGTCGCCGCCCCAGACGCCGACCACGAGCTTCTGCCCCTTGTACGGCTTGTCGTTCGACGAGCTGCCGCCGGAGCCGCTTGCGCCGGAGCTTCCCGAACTTCCGGAACCGCCGGAACCGCTTCCTCCGCCCGATCCGCCGCCGCAAGCGGCGACCACCAACATCGCAACCACCGTCACCAACACCAGCAACATCCTTCGAACAGCCATCTCTCTCCATACCTCCCCATTGCCGCATGCGGCGGATTCACGGCGGCGATGTCCGAATCGTTCGCCCGTTCCCGTTTCGCGCCAGGCGTTTTGTCGAAACGGGTCGAATGGTCCGCTCCGCGCCGATACCAGCAGTATAAGCCCGGGACTCCGCGTCCCGTAAAGCGGAACGGGAAAGGATTGTGTCCGTAAACATCTGAATGGTGCATTCTTGTGCATTTGTCCAAAAACATGGCCAAAGGAGGGGCGATGCCTGTTCTCCGTTCGCGAATCTTGTTATGATCAGGGGTACAGCCGACGGGACAGCCGGCAACGTTCGATCTGTTTTGACAAAGGATGTGGAATGGATGCGGAGATATGAAGGACGCACCTGGAACGAGCGCTTCCTGCCGCGCCTCAGCACGGCGGAGATCGCCGCGCTGGACAGGGAGCGGTCGCTGCTCGTCCTGCCGATCGCATCGGTGGAGCAGCACGGCGGGCATTTGCCGGTATTCACGGATTCCCTGCTGAACGAGGGGCTGATCGAAGGCGCCGTCGCCAAGCTTCCGCCGGACGCCGCGGTATGGGTGCTGCCGCCCCTGTATTACGGCAAGAGCACCGAACACTGCGGATTTTCGGGGACGTTCTCGTTGTCGACGGAGACGCTGCTCGCGGTGCTCCGCGACCTCCTGGCCGGCGCCGGCGGCGACGGATGGCGCAAGCTGCTGATCGTGAACAGCCACGGCGGCAATCCGGAGGTTCTGGCGCTCGCCGCCCGCGACGCCCGCGCGGCGTACGGGCTCAAGGTCTTTGTGGTGAGTACCGGCGATCTGTACACCCACGAAGCGTTTCCGGAGCGGGAACTCCATTACGGTATCCACGGCGGCGCGCTGGAGACGTCGATCATGCTCTCGCTGAAGCCGGAGTGGGTGCGGCAGGACCAGTACCGCGCGGAATATCCGGTCGAGGTGGAGAGATCGCATTTCAAGCTGGGCGGCGCGGTCACGTTCGGCTGGCTGACGAGCGATGTCTCGGAGACGGGGGTTATCGGCGATCCGACGCTTGCAAGCGCGGATCTCGGAAGGGAAATCTACGGGCGGGTCTGTTCCCGCCTTGCGGACATGATGCTGGAGCTGCTGGAGTGAAGCCGGAGGGAATGACAAAACTCCCGCATGCGGTGGTTCGCAGCGGGAGTTTGCCTGACTTGGGTATGGGCGTCTCACGCCCGTCTGTCTTCGCTCACTTCAAACTTGCGATTTTCTCGCGGATCGCGCTCCGGCGCCAGCGGGATACCGGCAGCCGCTTCGCCTCTGGTCCTTTCTCGCCGAAATAGAGCACATCGCCGTCGAATTCGCTGACTTTCCGCAGGTTGACGTACGTATCGGGGGCGACCAGACAGAAATTCGGATCCGACCGGAGAAGGGCGATTCGGTCGGTGCTGAGCCGCTTCTTCAGATTGAAGTTGCGGCCGTGGAAGCAGACCAGACCGGGTCCGCCCAGCTTGAAAAACAGTACGTCGCGCTCCAGCGCCAGGTCCTCGTACAGATTGCGGTCAGACGTTACGGCTTGCACCATCGGCATATCCCCCTTCAAGTTGCTCTATATTTCTTGTGAGCGCTTTCATTATAACATGAAAACGGGTTCACCGGAAGCGGAAATTGCGGCGGCTTGTCTGCTGGCAACGCGGCGGGCGGAACATTATAATAGGGGTACATCGAAGCCGGCGACGGGCAATCGGCCCGGCGAAGGAGGAAGGGATGCACGTGTCAGATTCGGACAAACCGGTATATGAACAGGCGGCTTTCGCGGGCGGCTGCTTCTGGTGCATGGTCGAGCCGTTCGAGGAGATGCCCGGCGTCATCCGCGTCGTGTCGGGCTACACGGGCGGTCACAAACCGAACCCGAACTATGAGGAAGTCTGCTCGGGTACGACGGGGCACGCGGAAGCGGTTCATATCACGTACGATCCGCGGCGGATGCCGTACCGGCTGCTGCTCGACATTTTCTGGCGGCAGATCGACCCGACCGATCCGGGCGGGCAGTTCCACGACCGCGGCTCGTCGTACCGGACGGCGATCTTCTATTATACGGAGGAGCAGCGGGAACTGGCAGAAGCGTCGAAGCGCGAGCTGGAGGCGAGCGGACGGTTCGACCGGCCGATCGTGACGGAGATCGTGCCCGCCGGGCCGTTCTATCCGGCGGAGGATTACCACCAGGCCTACCACAAGAAGCAGCCTTACCGGTACAAAATGTACCGCAAAGCGTCCGGCCGGGACGAATTCATCGCGCGGCACTGGCGGATCCGGAAGGACCCCGAAGAGCTGAAGCGACGGCTCACCCCGATGCAGTACGAGGTGACGCAGAACAGCGCGACCGAGCCGCCATTCCGCAACGAATATTACGACAACGAAGAGGAAGGCATCTACGTCGACATCGTGTCGGGGGAGCCGCTCTTCTGCTCGAAGGACAAGTTCGACGCCGGCTGCGGCTGGCCGAGTTTCACGCGTCCGATCCACAAGGGCAGCATCACCGAGCACATGGACCTGTCCCACGGCATGGTGCGCATCGAGGTGCGCAGCCTGGAGGCCGACTCGCACCTCGGCCACGTCTTCCCGGACGGGCCGCCGGAGCGCGGCGGGCTGCGCTACTGCATCAATTCGGCGGCGCTGCGCTTCATACCGAAGTCGGAGATGGCGAAGGAGGGCTACGGCGCCTACCTCGGGCTGTTCGAGTCGGAGGAGTGAAGGCGCATCCCCGGGGGATGCGGGCGCCGGGTGCTCCGGTTATTTGGGGGAGTATTCAACCCAATCGGGATCATGAACGAAAAAACTTCCTCTATTCCGTCAAAAATCCCGAAATTCGGGCATCCGGCGGAAAATGGAGGAAGTTTTTTCTTCTATTATTCATCGGATAAAGACCGAATTCGACAAAACCGGCGAAGAAATTTCCGCTGTTGGAGCGGGGAAAGGCATCACGGCACCCGGCTGCGCAGCACGGTCAGCGAGCCTTCGATCTCGTACTCGCCGAGATTGGCCGGCACGAGGAAGCAGTCGCCGGGCGCGACCGGCTGCTCGCCGCCATTCCAGCGCAGCGTGCCGCTGCCGTCCGCGGCGATCAGGATGACGAAGCTGTCGCCGGTCGTCGCCAGCTTCACGCTGCCGTCCACGATGCCCTTCTCGACGACGAAGTACGGCGATTCCGCAATCTTGAGCCATACGCCCGGACGGACGCCGTCCGTCTTCATCCGGGTCGCGCCGGCGCCTTCGTAGGCGATGACGTTCAGGGAGTCCTCGATATGCAGCTCGCGCGGCTTGCCGTCGAGACCCGGGCGGTTGTAGTCGTAGAGCCGGTACGTCGTGTCGGAGTTCTGCTGGATCTCCGCCACGACGACGCCCGCGCAGAGCGCGTGCACCGTGCCCGCGGGGATGTAGAACGCGTCGCCCGCCTCCACGGGGACTTCCTGCAGGCATTCCATGATCCGGCCTTCGGCGATCGCGGCTTCGAGCTCGGGCCGGCCGATGCCTTCCTTCAGGCCGTAAATGATCTTCGCACCCGGCTTCGCGTCGAGCACGTACCACATCTCGGTCTTGCCGAGCTCGCCTTCCGGCAGCCCCTCGTAATCGTCCGTCGGGTGCACCTGCACGGACAGGTCGTCGTTGCAGTCGAGCAATTTGACGAGCAGCGGGAACCGGCCGTTGCGCTCGGAGAATCCCCGCGAGCCGAACCAATCCCGGCCGTAAGCCTCGCGGATCTCGTCCAGTCCCTTGCCGGCGAGCGGGCCGTTCACGACGCGCGTCGTGCCGTTCGGATGGTCGGCGATCATCCAGCCTTCGCCGATCGCCCCTTCCGGCGGCGTCAGTCCGAAACGTTCAAGCGCGCGTCCTCCCCATACCCGTTCCTTGAACTCGGGGGCGAACTTGAGCGGATAAGGTTGCACGGTCATGGCATTCTCTCCCTTTCATCTGTCTGCTGCGCAATCGGTTTGATATGCGCGTACTCTCTGTTGCATGATCTGTCCGCCGCTTTGCTCACTTGCGCTCCACCGCGATCAGATACGGCGCGTGCGGCCGCTGGATCATCCGGTACAGCACGGCCTGTCCGGCGTCGGCGGGCAGCGAGCGCGCCCATTCGTCGACCGCCTCGCCCTCTTCGCGGCCGCCTTCGTGGCCCGTGTAGACGACGACGGTGAGCACGCCGCCCGGACGGAGGAACGTGAGCGATGCGTCGAGCGCCGCCAGCGTCGTCTCCGGACGGGTCACGATCGACCGGGCGTCCTCGGCGCCGGGCAGGTAACCGAGGTTGAACATGACGGCGGAGACTTGACCCGCGAGCTTCGCGGGCAGCAGCTCCGCCATCCGGTGGTGGCTCGCGAGAAACAGCTCAAGCCGCGTCTCCGGAGCGGCGGACGCCACGCGGGCGCGCGCCGCATCCAGGGCGGCCTGCTGGATGTCGAAGCCGTAGACGACGCCCTTCGGCCCGACGGCCTGCGCGAGGAAGGCGGTGTCGACGCCGTTGCCGACGGTCGCGTCGATGGCGGCGTCCCCCGGCCGGATGCGTTCGGCGGCCAGCCGGTGGGCCATGGTCAGCACCGACGGGAAGCCCATCAGCATCCACCCGGACAGCCGCCGGCGCCGCTCGGGCTCGCGGCGAGCTCGTCGTCTTCATCCGAAGCGAAGAAGCCGCGATCCGCGCCCGTGACCGCCGCATTCGCGTCGTTCGCTCCGGATGCGGCGACGGCGCCGCGCCGCTTGCCCTGCCAGGTGTTCCGCCGCTCGAACTCCGCGTCGATCGCGTTCAGCACTTCCCATTTCTTCAGGCTCCACATCGGCCCGATGAGCAGTTCCCGCGGCGCGTCGCCCGTCACGCGGTGGACCACCATCTCCGGCGGCAGCATCTCGATCGTGTCGACGACCAGATTCACATACTCGTCCATCTCGAGGAAACGGACGAGGCCCGCCTGCCACTGCTTCACCATCGGCGTCTTCTTCATCAGGTGGAGCAGGTGGATCTTGATCCCCTGCACGTCCATCTCCGCGACCGCGCGCCCGGTCTCCAGCATCATCTCGTGCGTCTCGAGGGGAAGCCCGTAGATGATGTGGGCGCAGACGCGGATGCCGCGCTCCCTGAGCCGCCGGACAGCGTCATAGTAGCAGGCCGTGTCATGCGCGCGGTTGATCAGCTTCGACGTCGATTCGTGGATCGTCTGCAGCCCCATCTCGACCCACAGATACGTCCGCTCGTTCAGCTCGGCGAGGTAGTCGACGACGTCGTCCTTATCCGAAACGGCTCTCCTCCGTCAAGGGTTACCGGCGAACCGGCAATCGTCTGTCGACGACGGCTTGCGCCGCCCTTCCATCGTGCATACATTCCTCAGGCGCAGTTCGATCACCAAGCGATCCTGAAGCGTTTGCCAGAGCCGTTCAATCCGCCCTTTGGCTTGCGGGGACAGCGCCTCGATGTGGATCATGCCCAGATCGGCGATCGCGCGTCCGAACGTGGAAAGTGACTGCGGTTCGCCGGCCAGTTCCTGCTCAATCGTTCGTTTGCCCTTGGGAGGGTGGAAAATCGAATGGCAGTCGCTGTACAGCGCAAGCGGTACTCCTTTGCGGCGCAGTCCCTCGATCATCACGGTCACGTAACCCTCCAACGTCTCGGTCGGTCGGAAAGCGGCCGCGATGACTTCACCGGTGGCATCGTCGATAATACCGTGCAGGGTCAGTTGAGGACCGCGATCCTCCAGCCAGGCATAGGGGGACGCATCGATTTGCCACATCATGCCCGCTTGGGTTTTGCGAGGCCTGGGTCTGTGGACTTTTGGACGACGGCGTACCCGCGCAGGGCGCAACCCGCCTTCAAGGAGAATGCGCCGTACGGAAGACACGCTTAAGTGAATGTTCTCGTGTTCGGCTAACAGTTCGGCAAAGTGAGTCGAATTGCTTCCGAAGTAGCGATCTTGATACAGGTGCTGCACGCGTTGTTTGAGCGAATCGGCCAAGGTGTGAGCGGGCTTTTTCCCTCGATTCCCATGAGCCATTGCTGGCGCACCTCCGTTCCGATATTTTGCCTTGAGCCGATACGCTTGACGGACACTGATGCCCAGGTTGCGTGCAACGTCCTGTTCCGTGAGATGACCGTCGATCCATTTCTCAATGACCATAACGCGTTTCAGTTCGTCCTTTGTCAAAGTGATCTGCTCCTTACTCATACTGACATTTTCTCGGAACAGTTACACCCTGACAATATCACAGAACAACAACACCATTGACCGTACCCTCTGTCGAAAAACGATAAAAACTGTTATGATAAAGAAATCCCTGCTGTAAGGGTGATGGGACGTGACCAAGAAAGCAGATGATCACGCCTCCTGAAAAATGCATTCATTTTTTGGGAGGCTGTAACAAATGAATATGAAGTCTGCAAGATGGCTGATGATCGTACTGATTCTGTCTTCCCTGCTGGCCGCCGTCACGGTGGACATGGTGAACCCTGTTCTCGGCCTGATCAGCGAATCGCTGCAGGCGACAAAAGCTCAGGCCGGCTGGGTGGTGACCGGCATTACACTCCTGCTCGCGATCGGCATTCCGCTGTACGGCCGGTTGGCGGATGATATGGAACTGCGGAAGCTGTACACGTTCTCCGCCTTGGTCCTGGCTATCGGAAGCCTGATCTGCGTGCTGGCTCCCAATCTGGCGGTGCTGGTATTCGGGAGGATGGTTCAGGGAATCGGAATGGCCGCCATACCGGTCTTGTCCGTGGTGGCGGTTTCGAAGGTTTTCACGGAAGGTCAGCGCGGCATGGCGCTCGGCATGGTTGCAGGATGCATCGGCATCGGAACGGCCTTCGGACCGGTCTTCGGCGGCGTAGTCGGTCAATCCTGGGGATGGCCTGCATTGTTCTGGATCACGTTCATCCTGTCGCTCGTCATTGCGGTCGGCTCATTCTATGCCTTGTCCGGCATCACAACGGCAAGCGCAGCGGGAGACACGGGATCGTTTGATTGGGCGGGCGGCGCCCTGCTCGTACTGGCCGTCGGATTGTTCCTTCTGGGCATCACGCAAGGGGAGAGCAGCGGTTTCGCCTCATCCACGGTTCTGGGCTGTCTTGCCGGTTCCCTGATTTCCGCCATCGGGTTCGTCTGGCGGATCCGCGCGGCAAGCCGCCCGTTCGTGCCGCCGGTCCTGTTCAAGAACCGCCACTTTGTTCATGCGTTGATCGTGGCATTCATGTCTGCGTTTGCCTATTTCGCCATCCTCGTATACGTTCCGTTGCTGAATCTGGAGGTTCACGGGCTCACCCCCGGAGAAGCCGGCCTGACCCTGTTGCCGGGAGGCGCCGCTGTCGCCCTCTTGTCGCCGTGGGTCGGCCGAATCTCCGATCGAATCGGAACCAAGCCGCTCGTGATGGCCGGGGTGATCGCAATGGGAGGATCCGCGCTGTTCCTGTCGACGTTTGCTTCGGGCGCTTCCCCCGTCCTGAGTGCATTGGGCGTCATGGGGGCGGGAATCGCGTTTGCCCTCATCAACTCGCCCGTGACGAATTCGGCCGCCGGCGTCCTTCAGAAGGATACCATCGGGGCCGGCATGGGATTCTTCCAGGGCGCCCTCTATCTCGGGGCGGGAACGGGAGCCAGCCTCGTCGGCGCATTGCTGCACGCGCGGAGCGATGCCGAGGTTCCGTTAAACCCCGTATATGCCCTGCATGCCGTCAACTACTCCGACGCCTTTCTGTCGGTGGCCGCGGCGGCGTGCATCGCCCTCATCGCAAGTGTCGGATTGAAGAAGGATGCGAAATAACCACAACACAACCTGCCGGCTTCCGGCAGGTTGCTTGTTTCGATGAGCCGCTCCTTCCGCCAAGGGCTTTTCATCGAACGAAAAATAAATTGTACACATACTGATGCGCCGCAACATACAGCACGCAACATGACAAGACCGGGACGATCATTTTGGCATCCGGCTGCAGAAAGTATCTTGTCCGATGATGCAAGATAAAGATCAGCCCGGCCAGCGCGATCAGGATATAGAAAATCAGGTCGGCATATTGGGTTACATCGATGAATGCCAGGTGATGCCTTAACGGCCCTCCGCCCAGTTCCTTCTCCCCGATGGTCAGAACGTCCGGCGTGTGCAGCTTCGGATAAAAAAATATTCCGGAACAGAACGGCAATCAGCAGGTACAGTCGTTATGAAGTGTTATGGAACATCATGCCGTTTCCGCCGGCGACGTGCAACCTTGAATTGGGCTTGGCATTTCCGATCTAACCGTTGACAAGTCAACCATTCTTCCATTATAGTTGACTTATCAACCATTCCAGTGCACGGAGGCGGCGCACCATGAACGACCATCACAAAGAAAGCATCGGGAAATGGATCTCGGTACTCCATCGCCAATTCCAGATGTACCTGAACCGGGAACTGAAGCCGTACGGCATCCGCTCGTCGGAGTATATTTATCTCGTGAATCTGGACGAGGAAGACGGCGTCTCCCAGGAGACGCTGTCCCGGAACCTGTACATCAACAAGGCCGCGACGGCGCGGGCGATCAGCCGGCTGGAGAAGCTCGGACTTGTGCGCAGGGCGCGCGACCAGAACGACGCCCGGGCATACGCGGTGACGCTGACCCCTGAAGGGCTGAAGATACGCGATGTGATCCAAGAGA
This sequence comes from Thermobacillus xylanilyticus, assembly GCF_907165215.1. Taxonomy (GTDB): domain Bacteria; phylum Bacillota; class Bacilli; order Paenibacillales; family Paenibacillaceae; genus Thermobacillus; species Thermobacillus xylanilyticus. The sequence continues at coordinate 98,457 of NZ_CAJRAY010000026.1, forward strand.
AGCTGCGAAAGTGGACCCGGGCGCTCGAAGAGGGGCTCACCGAAGACGAGTACGCGTTCATGATGCGCACCATCAAGCGCATGTCGGCGAACGCACTGGCGCTGGTCGAAGCCGGACGCCATGATGCGGGAGAAGAAGGAGGTGCGGATGACGATGACTGACCAACTGACACATGACGAGCAACGCGAACGGGCCGGCATGCGGCTGATGCGGCTGATGATGGTCACGGCGGTGCTGTCGTTCATGAGCGCCAGCTCGTTCAACATTGTCGTGCCGGAGATCAGCCGGCAGTTCGGGATCACGCTGGCGCAGGCGAGCTGGCTGTCTTCCGGCTATACGCTCTTTTACGGTTTCGGCACCGTCGTCTACGGCAAGCTGGCGGACCGGTTCGCGCTGCGGCCGATCATCACCATCGGTCTGTTCATCTTCACGGCGGGTTCCCTGACCGGCCTGCTGTCGCAGACGTTCTGGACGGCGCTCGCGGGGCGGCTGCTGCAAGCGGCCGGCGCGTCCGTCGTGCCGGCGATGGCCATGATTCTGCCGATCCGGTATTTCGCGCCGGAACGCAGAGGTTCGGCGATCAGCATGACCGCGGTCGGGCTGGCGATCGGCGGCGTGCTCGGCCCGGTCGTCTCGGCGCTGCTGCTCAGCTTCGCGAACTGGCGGTGGCTTTATGTACCGTCCTTGCTGATGCTGGCGCTCTTGCCGCTGTTCCGCAAATATCTGAAAGCGGCAGACGCCGCCGGCAACCCGCAAGGGAAGCTCGACACCCCCGGCGGCGGGCTGCTGCTTGCGGCGACGGCAGCGCTGCTGCTCGCATTCACCTGGTGGAACGTCTGGCTGTTCGCGGCGTTCGCCGCCGCGCTGGCGCTGTTCATCGTTCACATCCGGCGCGTGCGGGAGCCGTTCGTGCGGCCGGCCCTGTTCCGGAATCGGAAATATCGGACCGGTCTTATGATGACCTCGCTGATCGCCGCGGCCTCGAACGGCGTGTTCCTGCTGACGCCGATGCTGCTGGCGGACGTGTACCATCTCGAATCCCAGTGGATCGGCTTCGCCCTGGTGCCTGCCGCTTTCGCGGCGGCCGTGCTCGGCAGGCGCGGCGGCAAGCTGGCGGACCGCAAGGGGAATCTTGCGCTCTACGCCATCGCCGCCGGGCTGCTCATCACCTGCTTCTCGCTCATGGGCCTCCTCGCGGGGACATTGCCCGTCTGGGCGATTCCGCTCGTCCTGATGTTCGGCAACGTCGGACAGACGTTCATCCAGGTCGCCATCACCAACTCCGTGTCGGGCACGCTGCCGAAGCCGGAGGCGGGCGTCGGCATGGGCTTGTTCTCCATGACGAACTTTATCTCCAATGCGGTATCGGCCAGTTTGTACGGCGTCGCCGTCGAGGCGGGAAGAACCGGCTTGGCGCCCGAACTCGCACTGAACGCCGGAGCCTTCAATCTGATCTATGGTGCGCTGGCCGCCCTGCACATCGTCCTGCTCATCGTCTATCGGGTTCGATTCGGCGCCGGGGCCGCGCGTGAAAGGAGCGTGACAAGCGGATGACGGAACGAACGAAACCGCCGGCGTGGTTTGCCGAAGTATGCGCATGGCCGGGCGTGACGACGGGACCGCACCGGTTCGGCGGCACGGAATTTCTCGTAAACGGCAAAGAAATCGGCCATACGCACGGGTTTTCCCTCGTCGACATCCTGCTACCCAAGGCGGTGCGGGACGAAGCGATCGCACGCGGGAAAGCGTCCCCGCACCATATCCATCCGGAATCGAACTGGGTGTCGGTGCATGTCACCGATGACGCCGCGGCAGCCCATGCGGTCGAACTGCTGCGGTTCAACTACGATCGGCTGATGAACAAAGACAGCGTGCGGGACTGATCCGCCGCTGTCTTTTTCCTTTTCACCAGTCTTCCGCCACACGCCATGACCGCAACCGTGCGGCGGCCGCCTTCCGACTTGCGCGATCGTACCGGCATTTCTTTCTGTCGATCGTGCCGTTATGGAGCACATAGCAGGAAGCGCCGGGGATGTTCCGAAAATCTTATTAATTTCTGAAGCAACTTGCAATTGAACCATACTGCGGTATAATACGTCATTATTAAATGCCAGCGTCTTCCTGCGGCATCTCGGGTGGTCGGTATCGTGTTTTATATCCGGAACAATCTGCGGTTGGTATTCTATCATCTGATCCTGCTGCTGCTCATCGCCGCCGCGGGCTACGGCCTATGGAGGGCGGGCGTGGACACCTTTCATATGATCGGCTGGTTCCCCGCCGTCATCGTGCCGGGCTCTTTCGTCATCGGCCTGTTGCTCACCCCTCATCGCAAAGCGCTGGGCAATGTGCTGTCCACCCTGTCCCTGCTGATCATCAGCCTGCTGCTTTATCCGGTCTACGCCCTGCATGACCTGGCGTTGGACGCGATTTATATGTACGGCCTGTTCCATCTGCCGTACGCCTGGCTTCCGCTGGTCGATTCGTTCCATGCCGTCAATGTGCTGCTCATCACCCTGCTGCCGTTTCTGGCCGCCACACTGGGAATATTTGTAAAGCGGAGGCTTGTCCGATGAGATTGTCGTTGAAGTTGCTATGGAAAAAGCTTCTCCCGGCCATCGTCCTGCTCGGCCTGCTCACCCAATGCGTCGGCGGTTCGGGAGACATCTCGCCCGTTCTTCCCGCCTCGCTTCTGAAGGAAGCCGAGGCTGCGCCGGCAGCGTCCGGCCCGGAAATCCATGTCGATGTCCTGTTCCTGCACGGCTCCGGGGGGATCAGCGCCGCCGGCATTCTCCATCACCTGCGGCAAACCACGGTGGCGAACGCGCGGCTGACGGTTCGGCAGCTGGATGCGGCCGCCATCGATGACTCCTATGATCTGGTGTACCTGGACCGGGACCTGACCGGCGAACCCGCCTGGCCGGAAGTCCGGGACCGGCTCATCGCCTATGTCGAGCAAGGCGGCATCCTGTTCCTGTCCCATGAATATGCGGACGCCTTCCCTGCGGCATTCACCGGCATCGCGGCCATGACGCCCATCGAGGATACCGAGCTGAACTTCGCGTATCCGGAAGTGCGCCGCAACCTGCAGGGGATTCAGCGGGTGTGGCAGTCGTTCAGCGACATTTACGGCCGTTACAACGGGTTGAATCCGAAGTTTCATATTCATTTCGAAGAAGGCGCCGTGACGGATCAGGCCGTGCCGCTGGTGAAGAAGGGCGACCTCGCGCTGCTCACGGCCAATCAGGCGGGCGACGGCACCGTCATCTGGGCCAACAATTTCCTGCCGAACGAGCAGTTCATCACCCGCTTCGATCTGCAGGCCGAAGAAGGACAGAAATATTTCCACTTCGGCTATGCCAGCGCCAACTATCTGTTCCGGACGGAACTGATCAAGTTCGCCGCGAAGGAGCACCACGGCTTCTCCGTGCAGAAAGCCTACGGCCCGTACGGCAGACCGGGGATGGCCTGGCAGGCGCACTATGAGGCGCTGTATTCGTTCGTGCTGCGGGACATGATCAAATTCACCGAGCTGCTGGAAAAACACGACCAGGTCCCGACCTACTCCGTCGTGCGCGGCAGCTACAACGGCGGCGTCTGGATGGAATCGCTCCGCTATCTGGAGAACATCGGCACCGACCAAGCGCCGCGGTTCGTCAATATGGAAAGCGACTCCTTCTTCTCCGCCGGCCGGGCGCTGACGACCAAGAAGGCGAACATCCATTTCGGCCGGGTGCCGGGATACAACTCGTTCCTGTCGCAGCTCGACACCAGCTGCCGGGCCTACCCGACAGCCGTCGACTGGAACCGGGACGGCGCGACGGACTTCATCATCGGCACGCATGACGGATACGTCTATTTCGCGGAAAATGACGGCGAGGCAACAGACCTCGTCTTCAAGAAGCCCGTCAAGCTGAAAGGCGTCCGGACGGACAGCGACGCCGCGCCGTTCGTCGTGGACTGGGACGGCGACGGTCACCCCGATCTGGTGCTCGGAAGCGGCAATGGCGAAGTCGTCCTGTACCGAAATAACGGCAAAAACAAGCTGAAGCTTGCGGGAACCTTCACCGCCGGCGGCCAGGCGCTGTCCGTCGCCGGAGCAGCCGCGCCCGCCGCCGCCGATTGGGACGGCGACGGCATCCCGGATCTCATCGTCGGGGACGCGGAAGGCAGCCTCCATCTGTTCAGGGGGACCGCCTCCGGTTCGCTCGAGCTTCACCCAGCCGAACCGATCCGGGCGGACGGCGAGCCGGTGAACGTCGGACGGTACGCCGCGCCGTTCGCGACCGACTGGAACAGCGACGGCATCCCCGACCTGCTGGTCGGCACCGAAAGCGGAGAGATCGTGCTGCTGGAAGGCCGGGAAGACGGCACGCTGACGAACAAAGGGCCGCTTACGGGCGAGGAATACAATTTCTTCGGCACGAACACGATCAAGCCGGGGCGCAACGCGGTGCCCGTTGTCGTCGACTGGAACGGGGACGGGAAGAAGGATCTGATCACGGGACATCTGGAATTCGGCAGCCCTTACGCCATCGACAGTCCGCTGTTCCCCTATCCGAAGGATCTGCGGGGGAACCTCCGGTACATCCAGCGCAAGCATCTTCCGCTCATTCCGCACATGTACCTGCATGAATACATGTCGGACGAACGGGAGAAGCAGGAGATCGCCCTGCACAAGGCGGCCTTCCACGCGCTCGGCCTGGAATGGGACGACGACATGGGCGTCAACCATCATACGTGGCGAATCAACAAGGACGCGCTGCAGACGTTCCGCAACCAGCGGGAGGCGGGGATCTGGTGGAACTTCGGGTTCAATCCGCCGAACGTGAGCACGGCGCCGCGGGATGGGGCGGAGTTCCTGTTCGTCATTCCGTTCCTGCTGCCCGACGACAGCGGCGATACGCCGTCCGAGCCGTTCATGCTGTTCTCGCCGGCGCCCCACCCGCTCAACTACGGCATGGCATGGGACAGCCTGGCGCAGTTCGACATTCCGCTCATCAATTTTGAGCATATCGAGCACAGCATGAAGCCGGGAACGGATCTGTACGAGAAGCTGCTCAAGATGATCTCCGCCATGAACCGGGTCCGGGAGACGCACAAATACACCTTCATGACCGAGCAGCAGATCGCCCGGTCGCTGCTGAACACGTTCTATGCCGATGTGAAAGTGCAGGCGGACGGCGGACAGATTTATCTGACGCCTGACGGCTCGCAAGTGCCCGCCAATGTGAAGGAATACGCCGGCACGCTCGGCGTGAAGCTGGAGCTCGGCGAGGCGTACGCGGACCGCGAAGTCGACACGTCCGGCATGTTCTATTACGAGGGCAATGGCGGGCATTACATCGGCATTCCCGGGCCGACGGCGGTCGATCTTGTCGACTCGTCCAAGATAACGGAGCGCCTCCATGTCGTCCGCAGCAACGGCCCGGTCGCGTTCACCGTCCGGGAGGGCGCGCTGGAGCTGCAGCTTGACGCGCAGGGGATGCAGGAGATCGAGATCTACTCCCCCGAGCCGCTCAACGTGACGGGCAAAAATCTGCGCGTGAAGCGCGACGGCAACCATTACACCATCATCCATTACGGCGAGCGGGCTCAAATGAAGCTCAAGATTCGGTGACGCACCCGAATCATTGGTAGGATTCCAGCACATAAAGGGTTCGGAGATCGGGATTCAGGACGGCGATCAGACGGTCGCCGTCCGATTCATTTTTGACAAGGTAATAATCCTGTTCATCGAAAACCGGCGGGTGCTGTACGAACAATTGCGCGATTTTCTCGCGGTCTTCCGGGTACCATTGCTGCAGATCCGTCATGAAGGCATCAATCAATGCGGATACGTAGCCGGTCGCGGACTCGATGCTGACCCAATCGGGCATGGCAAGCATCTCCCGGACCGCTTCCTCGCTGTAACGGGCGATCGAATACTGCGCATGGTCCCTTCCGGGGTATGCGAGAATCCGCTCAAGCTGCTCCGGCTCGGGCGTATCGAATCCCCAGTTCAAACGCCACACTTCAGCCTGTGTCCTCTCCAGCGATTTGCTGACTTCCGTGATCACGACAAGCAGCGCCAAGATCGCTGCAAGGATCGCGCCAATCCAGACGATCAGCCGCGATCGCGATTTGCCGGTTCCGGCGGCCATCCAATCCCTCCTGACGCATATTGAAAATTGTACATAAAATTGAAAAACGGTGAAGTGGGGACATAAAGTCCCCACTTCATCTTAATCCTGTATATAAATTGTAATACTATAAGGCACAATGGCGCCAGCTTCTTGAGCATCAGCAGCATGGTTATTCACCCATGTGACAAAAGCACTGGGAACCCCATTGGAAGTCGTATAGTTCTGGTGTTCAAAATCATATATGTCGTAAAGTCTGAGATAAACCTTCCATGAACCGTTAATCTTTTCAGCCCCGGCAATATAAGACACTTTATTCAGGCTTAAATAGACATCAACCGGTTTATTTAAAGTTAGGCTCCCCATTTTACTGTAGTAATTCCCTGAAGACGGAAGTTCACTTCTGAAACTTTTAATGAAATTTTTTATGACTTCTGAGTTTTTTACCGTATTGGAGTAACCTTCACCTGCATTATAAACCAAATCAGATGGTTCATCTTGTAAAGAGTGGAACAAGAACGCTCCTGACATCGGCAATCCCGCATCTATCAACGCTTCTGACCATCTGCTTAATTGATAACGATATAACCATTTGTCCAAAGACAGGGGAACTACATACAACATATGGGTAATTTGGCTGTCAGTACGGACTTTCTCTTGTTTAAGAATAATTTCGGGACTAGGCACGTTCTTTGCAGAGTCAATTTCAAATTTAAGTTGGTCTACAATTCTTTTATGATCTTCTTCGGTATATGTTTTATCACCTGATGCTATGATGTTTTCAGTCGGTAGCAGAACCAACGATAGAACAATTAAGATTCCGGCAAACCTGATTTTCTTCATAAAATCCCTCCTAAATTAAAGTGTATTCTCCTAAAATATTACTATTTTGTTTTTTTATGTGTCAATTACCTTTGATTTAGAAACCTTTTTCTTATCTGTTTCCGGCGCTTCGAATGCGCAGTTCTTTTCGAATGGAGGCAACGCCTCCATAATTTCATTTCCCACTCCGCCGCTGCCCGGTCGGCATTGCTCAAATTCCCGAGCAACTCCTCCACCATGGATGATGCCCGATTTCTCGCGGTCTTCCGGGTACCATTGCTGCAGATTCGTCATGAAAGAATTGATTAATGTGGTCTTCCGACCGCAGTTATAACTTTTAAAATTAATATTTACAGGTTATAGTTGGTGTGGTATGATAACCCCACAATATAACCGTTAATAATCTATTATAATGGTTATATCAATTTGCATGGGGGAGGAATGCACATGCTTCTGCAACGTTTGCCATGGGCCGGGGTTCGCATCGCGGTCGCCGCCGCCGTCATTCTCGATGCAAAGACGCTAGTTCCCATCCACTACGGCACGATGCACCATCCCCCGATCTATCACGAGACGGCGGATATTGCGGCTCGACTTGAAGCGGCTGCGGCCAATAAAATAAGGGTGGACATGATCGGAACTGCGGAAATTCTGAGGCTGTAAGGAGAAATCCCATGCACAGGACCATGACACTCGGCGGCGCGTTGTGGATCAATCTGGCGAACACCGTCATGATGCGGGACGGCAAGCGGACGGACGGACTCGAAGATCCGCGTTTCGCGGTCGAATGGCTTATGTCGAACGGATTGCTGACGGAAGCCCCCGAAGATAAACATGCGGCCGGCCGGATGCTGGCCGCCGTTCTCCCCGCGCTCATGCGGCTGCGTGATCTTTGCGCCGGCGCGATCTCGGATCTGAAGCGGAACGGACGGTTGTCCGACCGGACTTGCGCGGACATTGCGGAAGTTCTGCGCGGCCTGGAGATTGAGGCGCGAATGGAACGGCGGGACGGCGGGTTCCGGCTGGTTCACGAAGGCCGGAGCCCTGCCGACCGCGCAAGCCATGCGGTGATCCAATCCATCGCCGACACGCTGGCCAGCCATTCGCCGGACCGGATTCGGAAGTGCGAACACCCATCATGCATCCTGCATTTCGTCGATACCTCGAAGAGCGGCAGGCGGCGCTGGTGCAGCATGGAATTGTGCGGCAACCGTCAGAAGGCGGCCGAATATTACGCCCGGCAGAAAAAGAAGTCAGGCGGATGACGTCCTCCATACCTATACGATCGCTTCGGCCCCGGCGGCGGCAACCCGCCCTTTCATCGCTACTGCTTCAAGATCTTCAAATACGCTACCCACGGGCCGACGTCGTCGCGGTACCGCTTGGCCATCACCCGGATGATCTGGGACAGATGGGTCAGGTCGTGCACCACCCAGGCCGAGAGCAGCTGGCCCAATGTCACGCTTCCGAATTCCGGGTGCATGCCTTTAAGCCCGAGATGCCGCTCCGGGTCAATGAACGCCCGCAGCCTGGCCACATGCCCGTCCCGCAGCTCCCGGAACTCGGCAAGCCGCTGCTCCAACGACCGGCCGGACGGTTGGCGCAAATGGGCGAACCGGTCAAACGGCGGAAATGGCTGCTCCTCACCATGCGCAAGCAGCCATTCCATCCGGGGAATCCAATTGCGCTTCTCCGCTTCGATCAGATGGTCGACCACTTCGGATGCACTCCAGGTTCCTTCCCCTTCGCGGCACCCAAGCCACGAATCGGACAGTCCCGTCAGCATGCTTTCCAGCGTCCGGGGCGTTCGCTCCAGCAACTCCAATGCTTCCTGCAAATTAAAATTCACGCGCACCCTCCTCGCAATGACATCGTGTCAGACTTCCCCTGCTGACATTGTACGCCAGTCTGTTCCTCTGAAAAAGCCGCTTTTCCGATTCTCCTCAGCGAAATAGCCGCCGATGAAGTCGATGAACTTCCGGGCCGCCAGGGAGAGATACCTCCGCTGCGGCCATACGAGCCAGTAGTCGCGCCGGCAGACCGGACGCTTGATCGGCAGGTAGACCAGCTCGGGATCATCGGGATTGATGCAGGCGAACAGCGCGACGCCGAGACCGGCCCGCACGAGGCTCAGAATCGCGGCAGGCTCGTCGACCCGGCAGACGAATCGCGGCGAGATGCCGGCCTGCCGGAACAGCGCGTCGTTCACATCCTGAAAAATAAACCCTTCCTTGTACCCGATGAACGGCTCGCCCGCGGCATCGGCGAGACGGACGGCGGAGCGGCCGGCCAGCCGGTGTTTCCGGGGCACGACAAGGTACAGCTCTTCGCCGAGCACCCGGGACTGCTCCACCCCTTCCCGGTCGATCGGCATCACCGAGAACCCGATGTCCGCCTCCCCGGAATCGATCGACGCGGCCAACTCGTCCATCGAAGCCGCGTGCGTAATCTGCATGTCGACGTTCGGATGCCGCTCCAGAAATTCACGGATCGGTTCGACGAGGGAAGTCATCGTCGAGGTCACCAGCCGGATGCTCCCCTGCTCCAGACCCGCCAGTTCGGCCACTTCCCGCTTCGCTTCCTCCAGCAGATTGAGCGCGGTCTCCACTTTGTGCAAAAAGGTTCTGCCGAACGCGTTCAGCCGGATTCTCCCGCTCTGACGGTCAAACAGCGGCACCCCCACGTGCTCTTCCAGCCGCGCGATCGTCTTGCTCAGCGCAGGCTGCGCGATGCGCAGCTCCTGCGCCGCGCGCGTCATGTGTTCCAGCCGGGCCACTGTGCGGAAATACTGCAGCTGCAACAGTTCCATGCGATCTCCTCCTGCCCCATATATCCGAGTATATGATTCATATATCAGAATATATATTTTTGTTTATTTCGGTTTCATTATAAACTAATGGCACAAGAACCGAACAGGGAAAAGAGGGATGAATCATGAAGGCGGCGGCATTTGCGACATTCGGCGGCCCGGAAGTGATGGAGCTGATGGACCTCCCCGAACCGCAGGCCGGCCCGGGCCAGGTCAGGGTGCGGGTGAAGGCGGCGGGTGTGCAGCATTTCGATTGCGCGGTGCGGAGCGGTCTGTACCCGGGGAATGTCGAGGTCCGTTTACCGCAAATTCCGGGCAACAGACGTTCCCGCTGGAACGGGCCGACGAAGCCCATCGGCTGATTGAAACCCGCCGGGGCCGCGGCAAGATCGTCCTGACAATCGACTGACCTCATCGCCAGACCGCACGGTTCGCGTGCGGTCTCTGTCCTTGGCCTTGACAATTCGTCAATATATATGAATAATTGTTCATATATAATTTATGAAGTTGATTTGGAGGCGAACGGTCATGCACACGGACGTGCTGGTCATCGGCGGCGGGCAAGCCGGGTTGGCGGCAGCATTTTTCCTCTCCCGGCGCAACATCCCGTACCTGGTGCTCGATAAGGGCCGTGAAATCGGCGAAGTCTGGCGGCGGCGCTATGATTCGCTCACGCTGTTCACGCCCCGGAACTACAGCGAGCTGCCGGGCATGCGCCTCGCCGGCGATCCGGACGGCTTTCCGGTGAAGGACGAGATCGCCGCGGCGCTTAAGCGATACGCCGAAGATCATCAACTGAACGTCCGGCTCGCGACCGAAGTGCTGACGCTGCGGAAAGCGGACGGGGAATTTCTGGCGGAGACGAACCGGGGCGCCTTCACCGCCCGGCAGGTGATCGTCGCCACGGGACCGTTCCAGGCGCCCTGGGTCCCGCCGATGGCAAGCCGGCTAGACCCGGACGTCGTCCAGCTGCACTCGGCGCGTTACCGGAATCCGGCCGATTTGAAGCCGGGCGCGGCGCTCGTCGTCGGCGGCGGCAATTCCGGCGCGCAGATCGCGGTCGAGCTGGCCGCAAGCCATCGGGTCACGCTGTCCGCCGCGCACCGGATGACGTTCTTCCCGCTCGCGATCGCCGGGCGAAGCGCCTTCTGGTGGTTCGACGCGCTGGGGATACTGAACGCGCCGTCCGATTCGCGCATCGGCCGGATCGTCCGGAAGCGGCCCGATCCCGTGTTCGGCTTCGAGCTGAAGCGCCTGATCGCCGCGAAGCGGATCGTGCTCAAGCCGAAAGCCGTCCGCGCGGAGGGACGGACCGTGCATTTCGCGGACGGCACGGCGGCGGAGGCGGACAATGTCGTATGGGCGACCGGATTCCGGTCCGATTACGGCTGGCTGCGGATTCCGGGCGCCCTGGACGCGGAGGGCAAGCCGCTGCACGAGCGGGGCGCAAGTCCAGTGAGCGGCCTGTACTACGTCGGCCTGCCGTGGCAGACGTCGCGCAATTCCGCGCTGATCGGCGGCGTGGGGAAGGATGCGGAGGCGATCGTCCGGCGCATTGCGGCCGGCCGCGCCATGCGCGCCTGATCCGGCGTTACATCGGAAATCGCTCCGGCTCGCGGCGTTCTTCGGCGCGGCGGTTCCAGATGGAGCGGAACAGGAGCGATGTCGCATTTCGCGCGCACCACAGGGCAACCCATGCGAAGTACAGCCCCCACACCACGGCGGGAACGGCAGTCGCCCGGCTCAGGTTCGCCGCGTCACCGGCCCCCGCCGGGTCCATGATCGCGATCGCCAGAATCGTCACGGAACTGATGACCGATTCCACGAGGCAGATGAACGCGACAAGCGAGGCGTAGAAGATGCGCAGCCAGTTCGGGGTCAGGAAGCAGACCAGCAGCGTGATGACCGCAAACCCCAGGCACCACAGCATGCCGTACCCGTTGCGGACGAAGAGAAGCAGCCCGAGGGAAGCGATGGCGGCGGCAAGCAGCAGCCCGATCTTCTCGCGCCCGCTCGCCTGCAGGCGGAACAGCAGCCACGCGAACAGGGAGGCGCCGGTATATCCGGCGAGGGAAATCAGAATCGACCGCCAGCCGGCCTGGATCATCGAGTGCGTGACGCCGCTCTGGTCGGCGTACAGATGGATGTACAGGACGCTGCCGGAGAGCAGCAAGGTCATGACGGCGTGCGCCATCTCGTGCACCAGCGTATAGACATTGCGGAAGAACGCCGAGAACGGCACCAGCCGGGTCAAGATCGCGGTGACCAGGACGAACAGCGCCATTTTCACCCAGGATTGCATGGGCGCCCCTCATTTCATACGGAAGATTTTTCCTTATCATACCGGGCGTCGGGGGGCGCGTCAACGAACGCGCGCTGCCCGCCGAACCCGTGCACCCTGAGCCGCTCGACGAAGGCGGTGAACGCCTTGCTGACGAACCGATCCCGGCGGCGGATCAGCCGGGTCGTCATGTGCCGGTACGCCTCGGGGACGGGCACAACGCGCAGCGTCCCGTCTCCTTCCGGCAGCGCGGATACGGGCAGCAGCGTCGCCCCCAGGCCGGACCGCACGCAGCCCAGCATCGTCTCCAGCGTGGCGGTCTCGATCACTTGCGCCGGCCGCAAACCCTCGCTTTCCAGCCATGCCTCCGTCACCGCGCGGAACGGGCACCCTTGCGGGAACACCACCCATGTCGCCCGGGACAGATCCGGCTCTTCCCCGCCGCTCCGCGTCACCAGTCCGACGACGTCCCGAATCTCGTAATCGGAGACCAGCAGGGACGAACCGATCTCCCCCGTCACGAACGCTCCGTCCAATTCATAATTCAGCACCTTCGCGCACAGATCCGGCGATGTTCCCGTCACCAGCGAGAGCGAGACGTGCGGATAGCGGGTCTGAAAATCGGACAGCACGTGCAGCAGCCCGGCGGAAGCGACCGTCTCGACGACGCCGATCGCAAGCGTTCCGCCCGGCTCTTCCGTCTCCCGCACCGCCTTGGCCGCATCCTCCGCAAGCTGCAGAATCTTTCGGGCGTACTCGCGGAACAGAGCCCCCCGCTCCGACAGCACGACGCCTTTCGGATGCCGGTGAAACAGCGGGACGCCCAGCTCCGACTCGAGCTTCCGCAGCCGGGTCGTCACATTCGACTGCACATAGTCCAGCTTCCGGGCGGCAGCGGATACGCTGCCTTCCTCGGCCACCGCCAGAAAAATTTTCAGGTCCGTCAGCTCCATGGCTTCCTCACCGCTCATCTATCAAAATAATTGGTACCTTTATCTTTATTGATCATTTTACGTTATGTAAATCCCGCATTACAATAACTCTCGCCATCACCATTTCACTGCGGGAGGGAATGATCGACATGCAGTCTTATGCACATCTCTTTGCACCATACCGGCTCGGCCCGCTGTCCCTGCCGAACCGGATCGCGCTGGCGCCGATGACGCGCACGAGCGCGGAGCCGTCCGGCCTCGCGAATGACCGGATGGTCCGGTACTATACCCGGTTTGCCGAGGGCGGGTTCGGCCTGCTCATCACGGAGGGCGCGTATCCCGACCTGGCGCACAGCCAGGCGTACGAGAACCAGCCCGGCATCGCCGACGAGGAGCAGGCGGCTTCGTGGCGTCCGGTGGTCGAAGCGGTGCATCGCGCGGGCGGCCGGATCATCTGCCAGTTGATGCATGCCGGCGCGCTCGTGCAGTACAACCGGTTCGTCCGGGAGGCGATCGCGCCTTCGGCGGTGAAGCCGAAGGGCAGGCAGCTTGAGGAGCACGGCGGCAGCGGCGAGTTCGCCGTCCCCCGCGAAATGACGCGCGAAGAGATCGATGCCGTCATCAGCGGGTTCGCGGCGGCCGCGCGGAGAGCGAAGCAAGTCGGGTTCGACGGCGTCGAGGTGCATGCGGCGAACGGTTATCTGCTGGACCAGTTTCTGAGCGAAGGGATCAACTTGCGGACGGATGAATACGGCGGACCCGCCGCCAACCGCGTCCGCCTGACCGTGCAAGTGCTGGAAGCGATCCGGCATGCGGCGGACCGGACTTCGTCGTCGGCGTGCGCATTTCCCAGGGCAAGGTGAATGACTTCGACCACAAATGGCGGAACGGCCTCGAGGACGCCCGGATCATCTTCACCGCACTCGCCGCGGCGAAGGCCGACTATATCCATACCACCGAGTACAAGGCGTTCCGCCCGGCCATTGGAGAAGACGGGCCGACACTCGCCGCGCTGGCCAAGACCTATGGCGGCCTGCCCGTCATCGCCAACGACAAGCTGGGCGAACCCGAACGGGCGGAGCGCCTGCTGGCGGACGGCGATGCCGACCTCGCGGCGATCGGGACGAGCGCCCTCGTCAATCCGGATTGGCCGCGCAAGGTGAAAACGGGCCTTCCGCTCGCGCCGTTCGATCATGCCTTCCTGCACCCGATCGCCACGATCCGGGACGAGGAGTGCGCGCTCCGATAAAGAAGACGTCCCCCGGCCGCGCATTCGGCCGGGGGACGTTCTGTTAGGCCATATCCAGCTTCCCGCCGTGGTAGCAGTAATAATGAGCCGCGCGCAGTGCCGTCAGCTTCCCGAGCGATTGCTCCGCGCCGGACAGATCGAGACAGAACTGCGGATTGGCGATGGCGAGCCGTCCGTTCTCGTTCACCGCCGCATCGCCGGCAATCACGCTGTTCAATTCGGGAATATGCAGCGAGATATGTCCGGGCGTATGACCGGGCGTCGCGATGACGCGGCACCGTCCGTCGAACAGCTCGTCGCCGTCGCGCACCGTTTCGTCAACGGGCACATGCTTCAGGCTCTCCAGCTGCCGGATGAACCAGCGGCCGAACTCCTGCTGCTCCTCGGGCAGATGTTGCTGCATGTTCTCGGCCTGGATCAGCCGCTCCGACTTCCGCTCGCCGCTGATGGCCCCCGCTTCCCGCTCGCTGGCGATGATCCGGACCCCGGGGTATTTGGCTTTGAGGTCATGCAGTGCCCCGATGTGATCGATATCGTAATGCGTCATGATGACGTGGGTCAGATTCCGCGCGTCATAGCCGTGTCTTGCGATCTCCTGCTCGATGCGCGGCAGAAAGCCCGGATACCCGGCATCCACCAGCGCCAGCACATGATCCGCCGCGATCAGACTCGGATAGATGACATCGGTTTGACCGTTCAATTCGAACGGCAAGCTCAGTTCGATGATGTTCACAAGCCCACCTCTATTCCGGATGATTCCCCGAAGCCTCGCCGACCGTATAAGGGGTCGTGACATTGGCGTACGTCAAATGCATCGACATCCCCCATGCCGCGTGGTCCAGGATATGGCAGTGGTCCATCCAGATGCCCGGATTGTCGGCGCGGAACGCCACCTCATACGTTTCGCCCGGATCCACGAGCAGCGTGTCGAGCACGAGCGGACTGCCTTTGTACGGCGTGCCGTTCCGGCTCAGGACGACCATATGGTGGCCGTGCAGATGCATGGGGTGATCCGAGAACGTCCGGTTGACGATGCGCGTTTTGACCAGATCCCCTTCCTCGACCACGAACGTCGGCGTACGCGGGAACACTTCCCCGTTGATGGCCCAGAGCGTGTTCGAGTTTCCATTATAATGCCCCAGGTAGATCTGGTCGAGCACCGTCAGAAACTCCCGGTCGAACGCGGCATTGCCGTCGATGGGCGCCGGGGCGTACGAGCCGTATGCCAGCGGGTCCAGGATCGGGCCTCCCGTCCGGATATCCGCCGCTTCTTGCCCGTCTTTGCTGAATATAATCGTGGTCTCGGGTTCCCGCCCGTCCAGCGTCAAGGCGACCGGATGGTCCGGCATCGTGAACGTCACGTCGTACCGCCCGCCGCCTCCGATCTTCAGCCGCATGCCGGTGACGGCTTCCGGTTCGTGGATGTCCCAGCCGTCGATCGCGGATACCCGGAAAGGCGTTCCGTGGAGCGAGAACAATTTCGTGTAGCTGGCGCTGTTGACGAGCCGGAGCCGCACTTCCGTGCCGGGCGGGATGATCCGCTGCCCGCCGGACGCCGGCCCGGGCAAATGCAGTACCGTCCGCGTCCCGTCCGGCGTCTCCCAGTCGTGGGAGAAAATCGTGACATCCGCCGTCCCGCCGCCCGCTTCGGCGCCGTCCTTCGGCAGTATGATGAAGGCGCCGAACAGCCCTTTCGCCACCTGGACCGAGGAAGCCTGATGGGAGTGGTACCAGTGGGTGCCCGTCTCGTTCACGACGAAGCGGTACGTATGGGATTCACCGGGCATGACGGCGTTCTGGGTGAGGCCCGCCACCCCGTCTTCGGCGTTCGGCACATCGACGCCGTGCCAGTGCACCGTGACGCCAAGCTCAATGTCCTTGTTGATGAGCTCCACTTCGACCAGATCGCCTTCGCGGACCACGAGCTGCGGGCCCGGCACCTGGCCGTTGAACGTCCACGCTTCGACCGTGTGTCCCGAGGCAAGCTCGATCATTTGCTTCTGCGCGACGAGCGTGAACCGCGCGTCAGGCTCGCCGGTCCGCGGACCGGTCAGATCGGTGACGCTGATCGCCGCGCTGCCGGCCGCGGACGCAACGGCATGGCGGGCATGATGATCATGATGCGCTGACGACACCGCTCCGGCAGGCACGGCACCTCCGCCATATTCGAACGTCTCGGGGTGGAGCATGGACATGGACGCGGGAAATTTGCTGCGCTCCATCGACCACAGGAACCATGCCATCAGCAGGACGACGGCCGACAGCGTGAACGCGGCGCTGCGGATCGCCATCGCCAGATAGCCGCGCCCCCGGGCCTCGATGGTCCGGACGCGCCGCCGATGGTACAGCTGCAAGAGCGCCGCGGTTCCGGCCAGCATGGCCAGGTACATCGTCGATTCCCGCAGATCCGGGACGGAGGGGATATCGAACCATACCAGGTACAGCACGAGCAGCGTGCCGGCTGCCATCGTGTGCACGGCTGCCGCAACGTTCGCCGCGGCCTCCGGCGTCATCGCCTTGTCCCCTCTCAGCGCGGGCAGCGCGCGTGCGGCGACGAGCAGCGCCGGCAGCGCGAGGAGCGGCAGCATGACGACGACGCGGTCCATGACGAATGCCCAACCCAGCGCAAAATAAACCGCCGCCGTGACGGCACCCCACAGGATCACCAGCAGGATGCCCGCCCATGAACCGATGTGCGCCGCCCGTCTCCAGAGCGGATGAGGGGATGGCCGGAACACCGCATATTTCAACCCGTTCGCCGCGATTCCGGCCATGACCCCGACGATCGACAGTCCCATGAGCAGCAAAACTTCAAGCGCGGAAAAGGTTTCAAACACCGGACTGCCTCCTTAACGCCTCCTTCCGCCGCGCTTCACACCGGCACCTTGTCGTGCCAATCCACGCGGTAATCGTACAGCCAGGCGTTGGATTGACGGCTCGCCTGCTTCAGGAAGAACGGCAGCATCAGATCGCGGAAAAAGACCTGCACCGGATTCGTCGCATGTTTGCGCTGGCCGATGGTTCTCGAATATTTGACGACCTTCTCCACCCGTTCCCGGCGCAGCAGTTCGAACTGCCGGAACGCAGCCTCCGGGCTGCGGTTGTCCCGGATGCAGCGGGCAAGTACCAGCGCGTCCTCCAGCGCCAGCGATGCGCCCTGCCCCGCGTTGGGCGAGGTCGCGTGAATCGCGTCGCCGATGAGCACGACCGGTCCCTTGTACCAGGAGGGAACGGACATCAGGTCGTAGATCGGATAGACGCCGATCTCGCTCTTCGTCGCCCGGATGATGTCCGGAACGGGATGAATCTCGTTGCGGTACAGGTCGTCAAGCACCCGGCGCCACTCCGCCTGCGGGATGGACTGCAATTCCTTGCGCGACGGTCTGCCCGGATAGTCGAGATTGCCGAACCAGTAGATTTCACCATCCCGCTTGACCAGGTAGCCGAAGAACGCCTTCTTCCCGAACACCATGTGCTGGGCCGGCTCGTGCGGGATGTCGACGCCGCGCGCGAAGCCGCCGAAGCTGATCAAGCCCGTGTAATCCGGCTCCGGAGCGTCGGGCAGAATGAGCCGGCGCGTGCGCGAATGGATGCCGTCGCAGCCGACGAGCAGATCGCCTTCCGCGGACGTCCCGTCGTCGAAGAGGGCGGTCACCCGGTCGCCCGCGATGTGCAGATTGGCCAGCCGCTTGCCGAATTCGATCGGGATGCCTTCCTGCTGCGCCGCTTCGCGCAGCACTTTGTGCAGGAAGCCCCGCTTGACCGTGAACCCTTGCGGCTCGCCGGACGGGTCCTCGATCTTGCCCAGCCACTTGCCGCTGCCGCTGTGGAAGTTCATGGCGCGCAATTCGATGCCTTCTTCGCGGATGCGGCCTTCCACGCCCAGCTCGCGCAGGATGCGCAGACCGTTGCGCGCCACGTTCAGGAACAGGCCGGTGTAATCGTCATGGCCCGGCTGCGCCTCGTAGATGTGAGGCTCGTACCCGGCCCGCTTCAGGAAGATGGCAACGGCCGGCCCGGCGATGCCGCAGCCGATGATGATCGCTTTCCTGTTTTCCATGGTCATGATCTCCTCCTTGAGAATGCAGTCAACCCGGCATTTATCTTAATAATTAAGATATTACGCCGCAGGTTGCCGGATTTGCATCCGGTGAAGGTTTGCTATATCTTAATAATTAAGATATCTAACTCCATCTTACGCACAACGAGCGAATTGTCAATACCGGCCAGAGCCCGGTCTTGAATCTGGACTTCGGTCGGGGTACCATTGCCATGATCGGAGGATGGATCGTCCATGAATCATCGCGAATTTGTTCCGCCGGAACTTTTCGAATCCCTGCTGGAAGCTTCCCGGCGGCTGTCGACCCAGACCGTCTTCTTCCACCAGGCGGCGGCCAAATATCTGGGCCTCAACATCACCGACCACAAATGCCTGGACATTGTGCTCGGCATGGGCCGGGCGACGGCCGGACAGCTCGCCGAGCTCACGGGGCTGACGACCGGCGCCATCACCAGCGTGATCAACCGGCTGGAGAAAGCTGGCTTCGTCCGCCGGGCGAAGGACCCGAACGACCTGCGCATCGTCTACGTCGAGCCGATCCCGGAAAATCTCCATCCGCTCGCGGGCGTCTTCGGCCCCCTCGGCGAAGAGATGGCCGAGCTGTTCTCCCGTTACAGCACGGACGAGCTCCGGCTCATCCTCGATTACATCGAACGCTCCATTCAGGTGCTTGCCCGGCAGGCGGAGCGGTTGAAGAGGGATTAACTCCTTTCATTCGTCCGCATCCAGTCGTCAAAGTGCCGCTCAAGGAAGTCCACTTCCTTCCTGTAATGATCCAGATGGCCTTCCTCCACCATTTTCAAAAAGGCCGGGTCGCCGGCTGCGGCGCGGTCAGACAACAGGGCGCACAGAAAGCGAATCCGCGAGGGGAATGCGCGGTTGATGCAAATCCTTCCGTCGCATCGTGGAAATCTTTCATCAGCTTGGCCAGCTCCGCCGTCACCGAATCCGACCAGATATAGCTTTCGGCTTCGGATGACACTCCAAAAATATCCGGACAAGACGCGCCGCATCTGATGTCGCCGGCCAAAACTGAAAGCAGCGGAAGACCTGTTGAGGCTCCTCCGCCGCTTTTTAAATCGAACCTTACTTTCTCTCCATCACGGCAAAATAGTTCTCTTCCTCATCCGCGAAATTGAATACCTTGCCGCCGGGAATCTCCACGAGATCTCCGACCTTGACGTTCTTGCCTTTCAAGTCATTGTACAGTTGTTCCGCATTGTCCGTATAGAACATCAGGGACGGCGTACTGAGATTCAGTTCGGGATGCATTTTGGCGACGAACGCTTTGTTCTGCAGCACGATGGTCGTGTCCGCGCCCGGCGGGGCGATTTCAATCCACCGCATGCCCTCGCCGTTGTCCTCTTCCGCTTTGACCTTGAACCCCAGTTTCTCTGTCCAGAAAGCCTTCGACTGATCCTGATTGTTGACGTACAACATGACTTGACCGAGTTTTTGTATCATGGTTTATCGCTCCTTTATTTAATTAAAAATGTAATCCGCCGATGTCATTGCCGCGAGAGTCCGGCGCTCCTTCGCGAGTGATTCGACACATATCGGTTTCCCAGGAACACCAGGGCGGTGAGAAGCATTACGATAAACGGCGAGACAGCCTCGGCGTACAGGCCTGCGATCAGACTCGACCCGACCGCCCCCAGCAGAATGATGAAAATGACACCGAGAGAAGCGTAGCCGATCGCGGCTCTCCACAACCCGACAATCAAGCCGATTGCCGCAAGCAATTCGAAAAACCCGATTGCATAAATAAACCCGACGCTGTAACCGATCGATTGAAGCGGATCGGTATAGATTTCCCTGATCGTCTCCGCGCTGGACGACAGCTTGAAGAAGCCGGCGAACCCCATGAGCGGAACAAGCACGATGTGCAGAATGCGGACTGCCCATTTCATGGTTCCTCACCTCCTTTATACTGGAGCCGTTCACCTGTATTGACGAACACCGACCGGGCAATTCATCGGCGGTGTCCCAAATTTCCGATGCGCCTGCTATTTTTTCTTCACATTGCGCCATCCCGGTATGCTCCCACCCTTCATCTCCACCACATTCGGCCGGTGCGGCGGCAGAGCGCCTTGCATAATTCCGCCGGTCATCAGGTATGTTATTTTATACCAGCTTTCAAGAAACTGCCTTCTTCTCAAGCATGGCGGGATATCACATTCGGAGGGAGAGAAATACAATGTCCAACGACAAACTGCACATCGGCATCATCCTGGGCAGCACGCGGGAAGGCCGGGTCAGCCCGCAGGTGGGCGAATGGGTCAAAGGCATCGCCGACATGCGCGGCGACGCACAGTATGAGATTGTGGATATCGCCGACTACAATCTGCCCTTTCTCGGCACGACGGACGATGCGGATCCCGCCGTTTCCAGATGGAACGAGAAGCTGTTCAGCCTCGACGGGTTTGTCTTCATCGTGCAGGAATACAACCACAGCATCACGGGGGCGCTGAAAAACGCGCTCGACCTTGCCCGCGAGGCGTGGAACAACAAGGCGGCGGGCATCGTCAGCTACGGCTCCACGGGCGGCGCGCGCGCGGCGGAGCATCTGCGGGGCATACTGGGCGAATTGATGATCGCGGACGTCCGGACGCATCCGACGCTGTCCCTGTTCACCGACTTCGAAAACATGACCGTCTTCAAGCCGGCCGAGCGGCACCGGCAGACCGTGAACGAAATGCTGAATCAGCTGATCGCCTGGAGCGCGGCGTTAAAGCCGCTGAGAGCGAAGCAATAAACAGTCGCCGTCGAGCAAAGCCCTGTACGGATGTGCAGGGCTTCTCGTCTTGTCTTGGGGGGATGCGAACGGGTAAGATCCTTTATAAGAGGAGGCTGGAGCGGATGAACGAAATCATGGACATCAAAAAAGCCGTCGATCGTCTGAGCCCCGACAACGCGAAGTCGATCCTGCGGCTTGTGCTGCACCAGATCCGGCTGCTGAAAGAACAGACGGCGTCCCCTGAAGGCGCCGCCGCCGGACTGATGGAGCTGTACGACCGGCTGATGACGTACGATGATCGCAAGCTTTCCTGGGATCCGGATCCCGGCTGCACCCATGTCCACATCGTGACGGGCGAATCCTTCGCAGGCAGCATGAAGCTGGCGCTGCGGGAGCTTGGCCGGGCAGATACGCACAAGATCGTCACGCTGAATGACAATTACGCCATCGGCCCGATCGGGGGCCTCGACACGCCGGAAGGCCGGCAGGCGCGGCGCGACTGGTTCAAGCACAACATCGCGGCCGCGCTTGAGGATGACGCGGATTCCGAAGCAGAATACGACGCGTTGCTCCGGAAACTGGATCAAATTCCGGAGCAGGCGGAAATCATCGTCTGGGCCAGCCGCAGCGTATATGAGCAGACGGGCATGCGGTACGCGCTGCATCTGCTCCGCCATAAGCCCAACGCCATCCGCGTATGCGACGCCTGCGCGATCTGCGATACGCTCGACAAGCGTCCCGATCATTCCGAAACCTACAGACGATCCGGTGAAATCGTGCCGGACAAGCTGCGGGAAGCGCTCCTGCAAGCGGAACACGGCAGCCGGCTGTCCGCCGGCGACATCCGGCGGCTTGCGGAAGAGTGGACGGCGATCGCGGAACAGGGCGGCGTGCTGCGCATCTGGCGGGACGGCGCGGTGCGGGAGGTTCCGGCGGATCATTTTGACCCGTACCTGCTGGAGATGCTGGAACAGGTGACGAACGCTGCCGATGCCGGCGGGTTTGTCAAAGCCGCACGCATAGTCGGGGCGGCCATCGGCCATTGCGAACAGGACATCGGTGACGCCTATTTTGAATACCGGCTGCGGGAGCTTATCTATGCAGGCGTCCTGGAGGTCCGGGGAATCCCGGCGGGGCTGCGCTATTACAGCGTCAGGCGAAAATAGTCCCTTACCTTCTCCGCTCCGCCGCGCTGATGCCGCCCATGGACGCAGCCGTCTCCCCCGCCTTCGGCAATGTCAGCACAAACCGCGTCCAACGGCCGCCGCTGTCGAGCTCGAGTCTGCCGCCATGCTTCTCCGCGATATGCCTGGCGATGGTCAAACCGAGCCCCGATCCGCCGTCGCTCTTGCGCGCGGCGTCGCCGCGGACGAACGCTTCGAACACACGGGCGCGCAATTCGGCGGGAATGCCGATGCCATTATCGGCGACCTCAAGCCGCACTTCGCCGGGACCGTCGATGAGCGACAGCCGTACATGCGTCCCCGGCTGGTTGTATTTCAGCGCGTTCGCCAGCAGATTCGAGATCGCCCGGTACAGCAGTTTCGCATGAATCGGCACGGGCAGTTCGTCCGCCGGGATGTCGCATTCGAACACCATCCCCTTCTCCTCGAACAGATCGTAATGGTCGACGGCCATTTCGCGCGTGAACTCCGCCAGATCGCATGTCGTCTTGGCGACGGGATAGTCGGGGACCTCCAGCTTCGCCAGCTCGAACACGTCGTCGATCAGTTCCGAGACCAGCTTCGTCTTGCCGTGGATGAGGCTGAGCGTCCGCTGCCGCGCGGCTTCATCCTTGATGACCCCGTGCTGAAGCGCCTCCGCGTAACCCCGGATCGTCGTGATCGGCGTCCTCAAATCGTGCGAAATATGAACGAGCATCCGCTGCTTGCTCTCGGCCATCCGCCGGTTGTCCGCTTCGGCTTGCTCCAGCTTTTCCGCCATCTTGTTGAAGCTCTCCTGGATTTGCGCAAGCTCGTAATTCGCTTCGACGCGAAGCCGCTCATGGTAGCGCCCGTCCGATATGCTGCGGATGCCCGCGGCAATCGCGCCGAGCGGGTTGGTCAATCTGACCGCGGTCAGGCGGCTGTACACGTACACGTTGAGCCCGAACAGCAGGACGAACAACGCCCCCGTCTCGGCCAGCGCGATCCAGAAGATGTTCCAGTTGGCCGCTGTCATCTCGCTCAGCACGACATCCGTCCGGACATGCTGTTTCGGCAGCCTGACCAGGACGTACCGGCGCTCTCCGTCATTCGTATGGAATGGCGCGATCGACGCGTAGAACGGATTGTCGTCCGTATCATGAAACAGCGCGTTCAGCTCCCGCTCCGTATAGCCCGCCGCCGCACCGTCCCGCTTCTCCCCCCTGACCTCCAGAATCCGCAGCTGCTCGTCGAGAATTTCCACCCAGCCATCCACCGCCTCGATCGCATCGGTCCGGATATCGGCCTGATCCGGACGGGCGATGGCATGGGCCTGAAGCAGCGACATATCTTCGGCGGGCATCCGCGCGTTGGTCCTCGCCACGAAAAACAGCAGCAACACGATGAAGCTTACGCCAAGCGACAGGGAAAAAAGGATATAGCTCCTGAGCAGCATCCCGGACAGCTTTCTCGGTTTACGGCGCATTGAGTTCTTCCTTCTTCGCGAACCGGTATCCGAGCCCGCGAACCGTACGGATGTAAAAGGGCTCCCGCGGCGAATCCTCGATCTTGTCCCTGAGCCGGCTGATCTGCACCATAATGGTGTTGTCATCGGCGATATACGAATCGGACCACACCTGCTCGAATATTTGTTTCTTCGTATAAATGCGCCCCGGCTTGCTCATGAACAGCTTCAGCAGCTTGTATTCTATCGCGCTCAACACGATCGGCTCCCCCCGCTTGTACAACAGGCACGCTTCATGATCCAGGACCAGCTCGCCAAGCCTTGTTTCCGCGGCAACCGCGTTCGCCCCCGTTCCCGCCGCACCCGCTTCGTTAAATTCATATGTTCTCCGCAAATGCGCCTGGATTCGCGCCACAACTTCCAATGGACTGAACGGCTTGGAGATAAAATCGTCCGCGCCGAGACCAAGTCCGGCAATTTTGTCCGCTTCCTGATTTTTCGCCGACAAGACAATCACGGGGATCGTGGAAGACTTCCGTATCCATTGCAGGAGCTTGAAACCGTCCACATAAGGCATCATGATGTCGATCACCGCCAGGTCGATCGACGCGCGGGCGAACATCTCCATCGCGGCCTGTCCGTCAGAGGCTTCGAGAACGTCATAGTCCGGCTCGAGAAATAGTTTCAGCATGTCCACGATGTCCTGTTCGTCGTCGACCAGCAGTATCGTTTTGCGCATCGCCGCACCACCTCACCACCTCGTAATGTTCGCACCGCGCGTCCGATCTCCTGCCATGTAAGGATAATTTAAGGAAGGCGACAGGAGGCGGAAAGACACGGATTCTATCCTGAGCTTGGCAGCAACATTCACCTGGGAGAGAGGTCATGAAATGGCTGAAACCAAGCTTTCTGAACGTGTCATGAACCGGACCTGGCGGAAGCGGCTGATGACGACCGTCCGGCGTCTGCCTCCGCTGTCTCCGGGATGGAAGGGGGCGGCGATCGCGCTCTCCGGAACCGCCGGCATCCTTTTTCTCGTCCAGAGCTATCTTCTGATCGGGTCGCGGGGACCGGGGGATTACGTGATCGGAACCGCCGTGTTCCTGCTCGCCATCGCGCTGATCAGCGGCGGTATCGCGGGCCTGCTGCATGTTGCCAAGCGCATCCCTTCAAGGTACATCGGCCCGGCGATTGCTTCCTTCATCCTGTTGTTCATCAGCTTCATCGGCCCGATGACGGTGATGGTGATCGTCACCTTGTCCATACTGGCGGGCTGCTCCTTGTCGGGTGCGCTTGTGTACCGGTGGATGCGGGGCGCGTATCGCGAGGCGAAGACGCTGAAGAAGACGGCGGCCGGCATCGCCGCGGCGGTGACAGCCGTGATGACGATCGGCATCGGAACCTGGCTGGTCGATGACGGGCGCGCGAAGCTGGCCAAGCCTTACCGGCTGTCGGTCACGAAGCCGGCTGAACGTTACCCGGCCGTGCTGGACAATCCGGCGGAGCCGGGGCCGTATCCGGTGCGCACCTTGACCTACGGGAGCAAGGACAGCTACCGCGCCGTCTTCAACGCGGAAGATTCGCTCATCACGGAGCCGGTGGACGGCTCGGCCTTCGTGGCGAACTGGTCCTCCCTCCGTACGAAGACATTCGGCTTCGGACCTGAAGCGATGCCGTTAAACGGGCTCGTCTGGTATCCGGACGGAGACGGGCCGTTCCCGCTCGTGATGATCGTGCATGGCAATCATCTCGCCACCGATTATTCGGACCCGGGGTATGCCTATCTGGGGGAACTGCTGGCGAGCCGCGGCTATATCGTCGTGTCGATCGACGAAAATTTTCTCAATACGTCGCCCTTCGACGACCTGTTCATGCTGAACGTGCTGGAGAACGAAAACCCGGCACGCGGCTGGCTCATGCTGGAGCACCTGAAGGTGTGGGAAGAATGGAACGGGACGGAAGGCAATCCGTTCCACGGCAAAGCGGACATGAGCCGGATCGCGCTGATCGGCCATTCCCGCGGCGGCGAGGCGGTGACCGTGGCGGCGGCTTACAACCGGCTGCCGGCATCGCCGGAGAACGGCGGCATCGCGTTCGATTACGGTTTCGGCATCCGATCCGTCATCTCGCTGGCGGGCACTGACGGCCAATACGAGCCGGCGGGCCGGCCGACGGAGCTGACCGACCTGAACTACCTCGCCCTTCAAGGCTCCCACGACATGGATGTCAGTTCCTTCGCCGGAGCCGCACAGTACAGCCGGATCGGCTTTACGCCGGGCAGCGACTATTTCAAAGCGTCGGTCTATATCTACGGGGCCAATCACGGACAATTCAACACGGTATGGGGCCGCAGCGATGCGCCGGGACTCGGCAACCTGCTGTATAACCGAGCCCAGCTGATCCCGCAGGAAGAGCAGCTGCAGGCGGCGAAGGTGCTGATCTCGTCCTTCCTCGAGGCAACCTTGTACGAGAAGACGGAATATCGCGCGATCTTCCAGGATCTCGGCCACGCAAGGGAATGGCTGCCGGATACGATGTACATCCACGATTATGCGGATTCCCGGACGACGCTCGTCAGCACCTTCGACGAAGATATCGATCTCACCACGACCACGCTGCCCGGCGGTCAACTGATTGGCGAGCAGCTGGCGGAATGGAAAGAAGAAAAGGTCGAAATGAAATTCGCCCCCGGTCCGTACAGCGCCGTTCGCCTCGGATGGGACCGGGACCGGGCCCGCGGCACGCCCTCCTATACGATCGTTCTGCCCGATACCGGGCTTGCCGTCCCGCCGGATGGCTCGATCGTCTTCTCCGTGGCGGACCGGTCGGAGGCGCGGGAAGAAATGACGGATCTGACCGTACAGGTCGAGGATGTGCACGGCAACACCGCTTCCATGCCGCTGAGCGCCGCCGGAGGCTTGCTACCGATGCTGGAAGGCGGTATTGTGAAATGGCCGTTGACGTCGCTGATGCCGACCAGGGAGCCGGTATTTCAAACCTTCGCATTCCGGCTGTCCGACTTCAGCCGCGTCAATCCGGCGTTCCAGCCGGAGCGGCTCAGCCGGATCCGCCTCGTATTTGACAAAACCGCCGCAGGCTCCATTTATCTGCGCGATGTCGGCATTCGTGACGACGTTGCCGTCAGCCATGCGGACGAATGAGAGATTGGAAAAGTTGACCATCCATAACCCTATGACAACGACAAAGAGGTGCTGACTGTGAAAAAAGTGTTCGCCGCATTGGTGCTGGGACTGGCGGCAGGTGCCGTACTGGGATTGCAGCAGACGATGACCTTGACCCCTGATCAGGAAGCTATGATCGTCGCCCAACTGGGTTCGAAGCAAGTGCTTGTGCTGCTCGCCATGCTGCAGACCGCGGCATGGGCGAGTGTTGCCGCCCTGGCGGGAGCGTGGGCTTCACCGAAAGTCAACCTGAACAAACCGTTTGTTGTCAGCAGAAGAAGCATTGCTGCGGCGGCAGGCATCGGACTGTTGTCGGCCGGCTTGATCGCCATTCCGGAAAAGCTGATATTCGCGGAAGCGTTGGGGCTCCCGGATCGTTTTGAGTTTTCCTGGCTGTACTTTCTCGGGAGCGTGCTCTACGGAGGCGTCATCGAGGAAATTCTTCTCCGGTTCGGGCTCATGACGGTCATCGTCTGGCTGCTCGGCCGGCTGATGAAATCCGCGGATCGCAGCGGCGTCTATATCGCGGGAATCATCATTGCCGCATTCGTTTTTGCAGCAGGACATCTTCCTGCCGCTGTGCAACTGTTCGGTTTCAGTGCCGTGACCGTCACCCGCACGATGCTGCTGAATTTCCTGCCAGGCATCGGATTCGGCTATCTGTACTGGAAACACGGACTGGCCTATGCGATGCTCGGACATATCTCCACCCATGTCATCAATCAGTTGATCCTGCTTCCGGTATTGTTCAATGTCATGTAACCCATGCCTGGCCCGGTCCCGATGCGGACCGGGTTTTCTTTTCCACTCCTTCTCTTCTTTCTCCCCCGCCCCCAAACCCTCTATAATAAACCCATGGAGGGACGGCCATGTTCAAGATCATGATCATCGAAGACGATCTGACGATCGCCCGAACGATCAGCGAGCACCTGAGCCAGTGGGGCTATGACGCAACCTGCGTCACCGAGTTCCACAACGTGGCGGATCAGGTGCTGCGCGCGGAGCCGCAGCTTGTGCTGCTCGATATCGCGCTCCCCTTCTACAACGGCTTCCATTGGTGCAGCGAGATCCGCAAGTTCTCCAAGGTGCCGATCATCTTCATTTCCTCCGCCTCCGACAATATGAACATCGTCATGGCGATGAACATGGGCGGCGACGACTTCATCGCGAAGCCGTTCGATCTGCACGTGCTGACGGCGAAGGTCGGCGCGCTGCTCCGCCGCACCTACTCCTTCCAGGGGCAGGTGAGCGTCCTCGAACACAACGGCGTCGTGCTGAACCTGAATGACGCCACGCTGACGTATCAGAACCACAAGATCGAGCTGACGAAGAACGATTTCAAGATCGTGCAGCTCCTCATGGAGAATGCCGGCCGGGTCGTCTCGCGGGACGAGATGATGCAGCGGCTGTGGGAGAGCGACCAATTTATTGACGACAACACGCTGACCGTCAACATTACGCGGCTGCGCAAGAAATTGGCCGAAGCGGGGCTGGAACAATGGATCGTCACGAAAAAAGGGCTCGGCTATCTGGTGGAATGAGCATGAGCCGCTGGAAACTGCTCGCCGCCTACGTCAAGCAGAATCTCCTCCTGATCCTGACGGCCGCGGGATCGGCGGGCATTTTTCTTGCGGTCATCGCCTTGTACCAATTGCCGGCCGAAACGGTCGGTTACGCCTCGGTGCTGACCGCGCTTTTCCTGCTCGCCGTCGGCTTCATTCGCTTCCGTCATTTCTGTCTGAAACACCGGGCGCTGGAAGAACTGCGCGGCCAGATTACCGTACCCGCCGTGCCGCTGCCCGAAACCGCGAGCCTGATCGAACGGGACTACCAGGAACTGATCCGCCTGCTCGACAAGGAGCGCGGCAGGATTGTCTATGACAAAGACCGGGCATTCCAGGAGATGGTGGAGTACTATACGATCTGGGCGCACCAGATCAAAACGCCCATCGCCGCCATGCGGCTGCTGCTCCAGACCGACAGCGCCCCCGACAAGGACGAGCTGGCCGAGCAGCTGTTCCGCATCGAGCAATATACGGAGATGGTGCTGCAATTCATCCGGCTGGGGGGCACCGGAACGGATTTCGTGTTCCGCACGGTATCGCTGGACGACTGCATCAAGCAGGCGGTGCGGAAATACGCCAAATCGTTCATTCGCAAGCAGATCAGGCTGAACTACGACCCGGTCGACGCCGAGGTCCTGACGGATGAGAAGTGGCTCGTCTTCGTCCTCGAGCAGCTGCTCTCCAACGCGCTGAAATATACCCCACAGGGGGAAATTTCGATCTACATGCATCCAAACCGGCCGCAAGCGCTGGTTATTGAGGATACCGGCATCGGCATCGACCCGGCCGACCTGCCGCGCGTGTTCGAGCACGGGTACACCGGGTTCAACGGCCGCGCGGACAAGAAATCGACCGGCATCGGCCTCTATCTGTGCAAGCGCATCATGGACAAACTGTCCCACACGATCGAGATCGAGTCCGAGGTCGGCCGGGGCACGAAGGTGATCCTCGGCTTGGAGAGCGCCCTGCTGGATGTGAGGTAGCGGGCTTTGCCCTGCAGACTGCGCCGCAATCTTACAAACATGTAAGCTTGCCTGAGAAAATGTAAGCCAAGCTTAAGGCTGCGCATTTTCTTTTTTTGTACGATGGAGGTGTGGAAATCAGCGAAGGAGGAACAACCATGGCACTCTTGGATGTGCGAAATCTGAAGAAGGTGTACACGACCCGCTTCGGCAAGCACCAGGTACAGGCGCTGTCGAACGTGTCCTTCACGATAGAAGAAGGCGAGTTCGTCGCGATCATGGGGGAATCCGGCTCGGGCAAGACGACGCTGCTCAACATTCTCGCGGCGCTCGATCAGCCGACCAGCGGGGAGGTGCTGCTCGCCGGCAAAAGCATGACGTCCATTCCGGAGAAGGAAATTTCCGCGTTCCGCCGGGATCAGCTCGGATTCGTGTTCCAGGACTTCAACCTGCTCGATACGTTCTCGCTGCGGGACAATATTTTCCTGCCGCTGGTGCTGGCCGGAAAATCCTACAAGGAGATGAGCTCACGGCTCCTCCCGATCGCCCGGACGCTCGGGATCTCGGAGATCCTGGACAAATTCCCGTACGAAGTGTCCGGCGGACAGAAACAGCGGGCGGCCGTCGCCCGGGCGCTGATCACCCATCCGCGCATCATTCTGGCCGATGAGCCGACCGGCGCGCTGGACTCGCGGTCCAGCGACGAGCTGCTGAATCTGTTCGGCGAGATCAACCGCCAGGGGCAGACGATTCTGATGGTCACGCACAGCGCGAAGGCGGCCAGCCACGCGAACCGGGTCATGTTCATCAAGGACGGGGAAGTGTTCCATCAGATCTACAAAGCTTCGAAATCGCGGCACGAATTCTACCAGAACATCTCGGACGCGCTGACCGTGATCGCGACAGGCGGTGACCGCCGTGAGTAAAGGGTTCTACACGAGGCTCGCCGTCACCAACATCCGCAAAAATTCGAAGACGTATTTCCCGTACATTCTCGCCAGTTCCGCGACGGTCATGATGTTCTACAACCTGCTGTACCTGTTGCTGTCCAAAGATGTGAACAGCATGCACGACAGCTCGACATTGTCCGCGGTGCTGGGGCTCGGCAGCATCGTCACCGGCATCTTCGCCTTCATCCTGCTGCTGTACATCAACAGCTTCCTGATCAAACGGCGCAAGAAAGAGTTCGGGCTGTTCAACATCCTGGGCATGGAGAAGAAGCATATCGCCCGGATCATGCTGCTCGAGACGGTGATGATCGGCCTGCTCTGCATCGGGCTGGGCCTGATCGCTGGCGTGCTGTTCAGCAAGCTCGCCCTGCTGCTCCTGCTGAAAATTTTGGCGATGAACGCATCCTTCGGCTTTGAAGTCCCGCTTCGGGCGGTTTCCATCACCGTCATCTTGTTCGGCGCCATTTTCCTGATCAACCTGGTGTACAACGTCTTCCAGGTGCATGTGTCCAAGCCGATCGAACTGCTGAAGGGCGGCAATGTCGGGGAGAAAGAGCCTCAGACCAAATGGCTGATCGCGCTCACCGGCGCGGCCGCGCTGGGCGGCGGGTACTTCATTGCCCTTACGGTGAAATCGCCGCTCGCGGCCCTCAATCTGTTCTTCGTCGCGGTCATTCTGGTCATCATCGGGACGTACTGCCTGTTCACGGCCGGCAGCATCGCGGTCCTGAAGACGCTCCGGCGGAACAAGCGGTTCTACTACCGCACCAATCCGTTCATCGCCGTGTCCGGGATGATCTACCGGATGAAGCAGAACGCCGCGGGCCTCGCGAGCATCTGCATCCTGGCCACGATGGTCATCGTCATGGTGTCGTCCACCGTGTCCCTGTACATCGGACTGGAAGACTCTCTCCGCACCAATTACATTCGGGAAATCTCCGTGTCCGCGAGCGATACGACACCCGACGATATCAAGCAAGTGGACGACGCGATTGCCGAAACCGTGAAAATCAGAGGGCTGTCCATCCACAATCCGATCCGTCTGCGCTATGCGTCGGAAGCGGCGATTCAGGACGGGAATGCGTTCACCGGGATCCGAAGTGCGGGTTTCAGCAGTTCCGGCCTCTCCATGCTGATGTTCATCACGGCGGAAGAATATCACCGGATTGAGGGCGTCAGCGTCGAGCTGTCCGAAGGCGAAGCGCTCGTGTATATCGTGAAGGGAAAGCTGCCAGGCGAAACGCTGGACTTCGGCGGCTATTCCCTGAACATCCGCGGCCGGTTGGACAAGATGGAGACGATTGAAGAGTTCTCTCCCCTCAAGAACAGCATGCTGGCGCAGAGTTACGTGATCGTCACGGCCGATGAACAGGATCTGAACCGCGCCCGGCAGGCTTTGAACGAGGGCGAAGAATGGCTTCCGGGTTTCCAATACAACTACCTGTTCGATACGAAGGCGGACCGGAAGGCGCAGGCCGACCTCGTGTCCTCGCTGCAGTACGTGATGAGGGATCTGTCCGTTCACGTATTCGTGGAAGGACGTGAAGCGTCGAAAAATGAATTCATCTCGCTGTACGGCGTACTGTTCTTCCTCGGCTTGTTCCTGGGCGCGCTGTTCATCCTGGGCACGGTGCTGATCATTTACTACAAGCAGATTTCGGAAGGGTACGATGACAAGGAGCGCTTCGCGATCATGTCGAAGGTCGGCCTGAGCCGCGGCGAGATCAAGAAAACGATCCGCTTCCAGGTGCTGTCCGTGTTCTTCCTGCCGCTCATCATGGCCGTCATCCATATCGCCGCGGCGTTCCCGGTCATCTGCAAACTGCTGACCATCTTCAACATGACCAACGTCCCGCTGTATGCGATCTGCACCGCGCTGACCATTCTGGTGTTCGCGGTCTGCTATGCGATGATCTACAGCCTGACGGCGCGGACGTATTACCGGATCGTTCGTTAAAATGGAGCAACTCAATCAAGAGCCTGCCCCTCGGCAGGCTCTTGCCGTTCCATGCCCTCACTCCGCTTCCGACGCGAACGCGTAGTGGTTGCGGCCGCCGTGCTTGACGCGATACAGCGCCTTGTCCGCATTGTTGAGCAGGGTGTCGCTGTCGCGGCCGTGTTCCGGATAGAAACTCACGCCGATGCTGATGTGAATCGGATGGCTTTCCCCGCCCGCGGCCAGCGGATTGCCGGCCAGATGCGCGCGCAGCTCGCCAATCTTCCGAACCACCCGGTCCTCCGAGGCGGACCGGAAGAAGATGATGAATTCGTCACCGCCGAGGCGCGCGGCAAAGTCGTCCCCCGACAGCATGGCACGGATCGAATCGGCAACCTGGAGCAACGCACGGTCGCCGGCCGAATGCCCGAACCGGTCATTGATCGCCTTGAACCGGTCGAGGTCGAAGATCATCACCGCCAGACGCTCGCCGGACGGCCCGGCCTCGGCCAATGCCTTGCCCAGCTGCTCGAAGAAATGCTTCCGGTTCGGCAGCTTCGTGAGCATGTCGTGATACGCCATGAACTCCAGTTCCCGCCGGTCGGCCATCTGGGCGGTGACATCCCGCATGATCAGAATCAGGTGGGGACGGTAATCGACCGATACGTAGTCCCCGTCGATGACGAGTTCGACCGGGCCGGCTCCGCCATGGACGGACAGGGCGACGTCCTGGATGGCCGTTTGGTTCCGGATGCGGTGAAGCAGCTCGCCCTGCAGCATATTCGAAATGTTCCCGTGACGGATATTGAGCGCCGCGAACAACTTCCGGGCGGCGGGATTCGCTTCCCGCACATGGCCGGCGAGGTCCGTGAGAACGATGGCGGCGGGGCTCATGTTGAACAGTTTCTCGAAACGGATTTCCACATGGTTCAGGAACTCGTATTTTTTCATTGTATGGCGGAGGAACACGCACCACACCCAGGTGCCGTAAATGTAGGGATACGGGGGCAGGTAACCTTTGAAATCGATCGTTCCGATCACCAGATTGAAGAACACGGTGATCAGCACGCCGTAAATCAATTGCTTGTAAATTTCGCGGAGCTCCTTCTGGCCGGTATGGACGATGCCCCGCCACAGGATGAAGATGTAGACCGCGTTGAACACGTTGCTTCCGAACATGGCGGCATAGTAGGCCGTATTGTACTCCGGCATCTTCCAGATGCCCGCTTGTTGGAAAGCGCTTCCCGATACCATCTCGTCATTGAGGAACAGATTGAGGATCACCAGTGCCGTCGGCAGGTAAAAAAGCCAGGGGTAGATGAATTTCGGGAATCGGTGCTCGATGTTCGTCAGCTTGACAAACAGATGCAGGCCCAGCCCGACGATCGTAATCCCCGACACGCTGAACCACGCCGCCGTGATGATCGGGCTGTATTCAATGGGCAGATAATGCCGGACGAATTCCTCGAGGAACATGGACAGGCAGCAGGCGATGATGCCGCCGACCAGCAGATACTCCGTTCTCTTGCGGCTGCGGGACAGCACATCCATCAGAATGTAGACAAAGTAGACGATCGGCACGAAATGGGTCACCAACGGAGCGACGGAAACCGCCAGGGACATCGTTTCACCATTCCTTCTGCTGATTGGGGATGCCGCAGATGTTCCGCAAGCTCCGTTCTATTGTACACCCATTCGGGAAGATTCGACAGATGACCCCTGTCAGTTTTGCCCCGATTTTCGCTTCACGGACGTGATGAGCGCGGCCAGCATGAGCGGAATGATGCCGACGGTCATGACGATAAACGGCCATACCACGTAAATGGAAAAGACAAATTCGGCTTCCGACCGGAACATCGTCATGGAAAGCAGGAAGGCAATGAACGATATGGCCGGCAGCAGCAATTTGTCGTCGTCCAGTTTGAAGAAGCGGACCGTAACATGATTGAGAATGTAAAGCACGATGGTGGCTTTCATGAAGGAGCCGGAGATCAGGGCGATGCCGACAACCGCTTCAAGGCCGAGCAAGAAATTGCCGATCTCGATCAGCCGCGCGACGGCGAAAAGGGAGAACTTCCGGTCGCCGGCCAGCGGTCCGAGGGTCATCAACGTAATGATGACGACGGTCAGCAGCAGGAGCCAGCTCAAGGCGGTCATGGCATACAGCCACTTCCCCGCATCCCGCCTGCTGTCCTTCCTTACGAACGGCAGGATGACCGAGAACAGGAACAGCTCCGCGATGGGAAAGCCGAACGAGAAATAGATGCCGTGAAGGACCGGCTTGATCCCTTCGGCAAACTGGGGAAGCAGCGTCTCGGTCTTTGCGCTCGGAATCGCCAGAAGGACGATCACCACAACGGCCAGCATCATGGAGGCCGTCAGCAGAAAATACATCCGCCCCATGACCTCGATGCCGGCATGCACGGTATAGGCGGCGACAATGATCGTAAGCCCGTTGAACACGTATATCGGGGTTTCCACCATCATGGTGTTGTTGAAGAAGTTCCCGATCCCGAGGACAATATAGCTGAACATGAGAAACAGCATCAGAATCAGCAGCGCGATGAACACGCCGGCGATCCATCTGCCGTAGACGCGGTTCAAATGGGCGGTGTATCCATCGTCCGGATAGCAGCGGAACAAATACAGAACCAGACTCAGGAGCAGCATGCCCAACAAGGCGGACACGGTGATGGAAAGCCAGGCCATATTGCCGGCGAACTGGGTCATCGGGTTCGGAACATAGACGATGGATGATCCGACCATAAAGCTGATATACAAGATGGCCAATTGTCCGGCACTGATGGTCTGCTTGCCGAGCCCCTTCATCAAGCGATGCCTCCGTTCGGAATCTGTGATTATCCTTTACCGGCGCCCCATATTTCGTCTCAGCAAGGTGATGAGCGCGGCCAGCATGAGCGGAATGATGCCCACGGTCATGACAACGAACGGCCATCCGACCTGAACGGCAAAGCTGAATTCGTCCTCTGTCCGGAACATCGTCATGGACAGCAGGAAGGTAAGAAATGAAATGGCCGGCAGCAGCAATTTGTCGTCGTCCAGCTTGAAGAAGCGGGCTGTCACATAATTGAGAATGAATAGCACGATGGTGGCTTTC
Source organism: Thermobacillus xylanilyticus (assembly GCF_907165215.1). Lineage (GTDB taxonomy): Bacteria > Bacillota > Bacilli > Paenibacillales > Paenibacillaceae > Thermobacillus > Thermobacillus xylanilyticus. The sequence goes on from NZ_CAJRAY010000026.1 coordinate 133,789, forward strand.
GTGAAGGAACCGGCAATCAGGGCGATGCCGACAATGGCTTCAAGGCCGACCATGAAATTCCCGACCTTGATCAGCCGCGCGACGGCGAAAAGGGAGAACTTCCGGTCGCCGGCCAGCGGCCCGAGGGTCATCAACGTAATGATGACGACGGTCAGCAGCAGGAGCCAGCTCAAGGCGGTCATGGCATACAGCCACTTCCCCGCATCCCGCCTGCTGTCCTTCCTTACGAACGGCAGGATGACCGAGAACAGGAACAGTTCCCCGAAGGGAAAGCCGAATGAGAAGTAAATGCCGTGAAGGACAGGCTTGATTCCTTCGGTGAACAGGGGAAGCAGCGTCTCGGTTCTTGTGAGCGGAACCGCCAGAAAGACGATCACCACGACGGCCAGCATCATGGAACCCATCAGCAGAAAGAACATCCGCCCCATGACTTCGATGCCGGCATAAACGGTATAGGCGGCAACAACGATTGTCAGCGTGTTGAACACATACATCGGGGTTTCCACCATCATGGTATTGGTGAAGAAGTCCCCGATGTCAAGGATAATATAGGCCAACATGAGAAACAGCATCAGGATCAGCAGGACGATGAACACGCCGGCGATCCATCTGCCGTAGACGCGGTTCAAACAGGCGGTGTACTCGTCGTCCGGATAGCAGCGGAACAAATACAGAACCAGGCTCAGGAGCAGCATGCCCATCAAGGCGGACACGGTGATGGAAAGCCAGGCCATGTTGCCGGCGAAATGGATCATCGGATTCGGAATATTGATGATGGACGATCCGATCATATAGCTGACATACAAGATGGCCAATTGTCCGGCACTGATGGTCTGCTTGCCGAGCGCCCTCATCCTCTAGCGCAGCCTCCGTTCGGGGATCATCAGGTTTGTTCGAGCCATTTCACGATGAGATGGGCGATTCGTCCGAGCGACTGGTTGGCCAGATCATGCAGGTTGGGCCAGTCGCTGTCCGTAAGGTACATCACAGCCAGATAAAGGGCCGGCACGCCGAACGATGCCAGAATCCATCTTTCGCGCCGGCCGGAGCGTCTGACGCGCGATGCGTTGACGGCGAACAAGGCAACGCCCGTAAGGAGCAGGACGAGCACGCGCTCCATCATGGACTTGCAACCTCCAATCGGTTCAATCCTCGCCGATGCGGGAGAACGGACCGGGACTCATCATCTTCGAATTCATGATGTCCACCTTGACGTTAATCTCGATCGGCATGCGGGCGTAACGTTCCGGCCATTCCGGCTTTATTTTTTTCCACCGGGAAGGATGGCGCAGATAGAGTTTGTGTCCGATGCCGAGCACGTCCGTTTTTTTCTTCTGTATCGCGCTTACGGCGGACTCCATTTGTTCTTTGAAATGCCGCTCGGCTTTCTTCGCGTACCGGTCTTCGTCCGCCATATTCCGGATCATTGTGCAGGCCAGTTCTCCGATCGAAGCCTTGATGTTCACATCGATCCGGGCGGACACCTTATCGCCCCGGAGCATCGGCGTGATCTTCGAATTCGCCTGCACAACTTCAAGGGTTTCCGACAAATCGCTTTCCCGGCCGCACGGAATATCCAGAATGCCATAATGGTACTCATTGGCCAGCAGCAGCAAATACGCCGCTTTGTCCGGCGCGATCCTTCCGACTATCTTGTCCGGCTTCGCCAGCACAATGCCCTGCACGACGTCTTGCTTGTATTCCGGTTCATTCATGATAATGGGGAGCATGGCGCTTTCGGACTCGCTTTTGAGCTGGAACGCCAGATCCAGGATGGTGGTACTGATGGATCTCCCCGCAAGGTAGTGCGAGAAATCCAACTGTTTGAACACCTGGCTGCCGACCGTATTCTCGATCATGGGGCGGCCGGTCAAGTAATCCCGCGCCTCCCCTCTGGTGATCATGATGGGTGTGCCGAGGCGGATTTCCGGATCGCGGAAGAAGAAATCGAGAATGCTGCTCAGCCTCTCCCGCGCGACCTCTTCGCTGATCAGAATGATCTGGATATGGCTGAATTGGGAGTGCCGGCCGGACACGGTCTTGGTATTGCGTATGACCTCCGACACACTCGAACCGTCCAGCGTTACGTTGACAAATGCCGATGCCTGTCTCTGGTTGGAAGGCGCGCCGAATTGGCTGGCCGGCCGGTAGATCTGGGACGTGACATGAAGGACGTCCTTCTCGCCTTTGTCAATGGCAAGGGCCAGGACAAAGGCCCGTTCGGTCAGCTCCATCTGGCTCCAGCATCCGGTGAGCAGCAGCATGATGCCGGCCCATACGATCAGAGAGCACCACGCCTTCATGCCGCATCCTGTCCCGATTTGTTGAGGTCCGCGGCTTTGAACAGCAAGCCGAATTTGCGCGGGCGGAACGGTCCGACCGGATCAAAATACGGCTCCCCGAGCGAACGAAGCGAACACAGGTGCATCAGCAGCAGCAGAATGCCGATCATAAGCCCGAACCCTCCCAGCGATGCCGCGAGCAATATAAACGGAATTTTCAACAGCCGCAGCGCGATGGCGAAATTGTATTGCGGAATGGAGAAGGAGGCGATGCCCGTCAGCGCGACAACGACGATCATCATCGGGGAAGCGATGCCCGAATCGATGGCCGCCTGGCCGATGATCAGCGCCCCCACGATGCTGACGGCGGAACCGACGGCCTGCGGCAGGCGTATGCCCGCTTCCCTCAAGAGTTCGAAGAAAAACTCCATGATGATGACCTCGATGACGGCCGGAAACGGAATGCCCTCCCGCGTATTCGTAATGGCGAGCAGGAGCACGGTCGGGATCAGCTCGGAATGAAAGGTTGTCAGCGCGACATAAATGCTGGGCAGGAACAGCGCGATAAGAAACGCCGCAATCCGCAGCATTCGGATCAAAAAGGTAAAGCCCCTGCGGTGATAGTAGTCCTCGATGGACTGCAGAAATTCGACAAGCAGCGCAGGACAGATCAGCACCACGCCCGACCCTTGCGTCATGACGATGATTTTCCCCTCGAGCAGGGCCAGGGTGGCCGCGTCGGTCCGCTCCGTGTAACGGCATTGCGGGAAAGGGGACCAGGCGGAATCCTGAATCAGCTTCTCCACCATGGTCGTATCGATCAGCTCGCAGTCTTTCACCTTGACGATGCGTTGTTCAAATTGCTCAAGAACCGTGGGCGAAACAACGCCGTCCAGATAGCCGTACACAACCTCTTTCCCCGTCTTCCGGCCGGCACTGGGAATCTTGACGATCTTGAAATCCGGCGTCTGCAGCCGCAGCCGCAGCAAGCCGACGTTCAAGGACAGTTTCTCGACCGTGCCTTCCCGCGGTCCGATCGCCGCCCGTTCGGCGGAGGGTTCGTCCACGCCCCGGGTTTCCAGCTTCAGCCCGTCGAAACTGACGGCGCGGTCCCAATGTTCCATGAAAAAGACGACATGCCCCTGCAGCACCATGCGGACGACCGCATCCAGGGAGTCGTGAATGAAGTAGGAACGGTCAATCGTGCCATGAAATTCAAACCATTCCCGGATCCTCTCCGAAGTGATCATCTCCCCGTTGCCCCTCCGGTGCATCTCCAACTTCTGCAGCACGGACAGGATGTCGGACGAGCTCTGTTGGTCGGCAAGGGTTTCACAATACACAATCCATGCCGAGCAGCACATGTCCGGCCCGGCGGCGATGTGCTCGTACACGATGTCTGCGCAATTTTTGAAAATGTCTTTCAGATGCCGGATGTTCTCCCCGACGTCCTGCGATATGGGGAGATCCGTGATTTTGTAGGTCGGTTCGATGTTCATGGCCGCACCTTGTGCATGGAATGATTTTCACGTATCAGGTTTCGCCGTCGGGCGCAAAAATATGCAATGTTGGAAACCGGCGGGCATTTCGGATTCCACTTGACATAACACCTTTTGGTGTTATAATCAACGTAACACCTTAAGGTGTTATATTAGAGGCGGAGGTAGTTGGGATCCATGGAAGCACAGAAAACGCTGCCTGAAATCCGGAAGGTTGTTGTGCTGGACGCGCCGATCGAGAAAGTATGGAAAGCGGTCGCCACATCGAAAGGAATTGCCGGATGGTGGATGGACAATACGTTCGAGCCCGTGGTGGGTCATGAGTTCGTGCTTCACACCGGACATTTCGGGGATTCTCCATGCAAGGTGACGGAGGTGGACCCTCCCCGGCGCGTCGGTTTTGACTGGGGGAAAGACTGGCATATCACGTTTGAACTGAAGGCGCTGGAGGACGGCAAGACCGAATTCACCCTCATTCATTCCGGATGGGACCCCGGGAAGGTGACCGAGTTCGGCCAGCCGCACCCCGTCGTGCGCGGCATCATGGACGGCGGATGGGAGAAGATCGTCAAGGCAGCTCTCCCCGCCTATATCGGAAGGATGGCTTGAATTGGCCCATCCCGCTGCCAAGCATGACGTCTTCCACGCCATTGCGGACCCTACCCGCAGAAGCATGCTGATCCTGCTGGCGGACAGGGAGATGGCGATCGCCGAGATTGCGGGACGCTTCCCGATCACGCGCACGGCCGTGAACAAGCATCTGCATGTGCTGTCGGATGCGGGACTTGTCCGCAGCCGGCGGGTCGGGCGCGAGACGCGGTACAGGCTGCGGCCCGACCCCCTGGTCGAATTGAAGCGGTGGCTGGCCTTCTTCGAGCAATACTGGGACGAGAAGATGGCCAATCTCAAACATTTCGTCGAGACGGTCGACGAGTAACGGAGCCGGTCGCATGCCCGGCTCTTTTCCCTGTCATTCTCTCTGGTAGCGCAGGCCGACCACGCCGTGCCGATAGGTTTTGCAGTCAACCGGTTTCAAGGCCTGCTGCTCGCGGAGATGATCAAAGTAACTCCTGCCGGCAACAACAAGAGATCCGCAGTGCGGAGCAATGCGTCGCATCCGCGCTGCGGACCTTTCATTCGGCTGTCTTACCGGACCGGCTGCTCGCTCCACGTCTTGCCGCCGTCCGTGGAATACAGCTTCACACCGTCCTCCACCTTGATCAACAGGCCGGCTTGGCCTGCCTCGCCGTCGATCACGCTCTCTTGCGCGCCTTCGTCAACGCCATGTTGCGAGGTGTAGAACTTCCGGCCGTCCGCTTCCCCGTCCGCGGGCGCGTTTCCTCTCGTGATGGTCACCTTGCCGCTTTCATCCGTCGTTTCCGTCACGCCTTCCGGCGCATCGGTGCTCCACGTCCTGCCGTCGTCCGTGGAGTATTGCTTCACGCCGTCTTCGACTTTGACCTGCAGCGTCGTGAACGGGCTGGATGCGGATACCGACACGGCGCCGATGGCGGCGACGAGCGCCCCGCATGCGATCAGCGTGCTCATGTTCTTGAATTTCATTTTCGCGGTCCCTCCGTTTTGTTTTTTTTCGCAGTCAGCGCTGTCCTGCACGACTGATCATAAAGGGCGAACCTTTAGCCAACCTTTAACTGTTCGGTGCTGTTGACTTGGACCATGGTTTAACCTTTATGATGGTCGTGTCGACAACCAACCGCCGATTTGGAGGCCTCCGAATGAAGTATTATTCCATCAGCGAAGCGGCAGCCCTGTGCAACATTCCGGAAACGACCCTGCGCTATTACGACAAGAAAGGCCTGCTGCCGCTGATCGAGCGGGATGAGGCGGGCAGGCGCATGTTCTCGGAGACGCAGATGGCGCTCCTGCAAACGGTCATTTGCCTGAAGAACACGCACATGCCGATCAGCAGCATCCGCCAGTACATGGCGTGGATCGTGGAAGGAGAAGCCACGCTCGAACTACGGCTCGACATGATGCGGAAACATAAACAGAAGGTGCTGCAAGAAATTGCGATGTTGACCGGATACCTGCCCGCCATTGATGAGAAAATCGACCGCTATCTCAAACAATTGGAGGAGAAAACCACGTGAGGCTCTCTGGAAATACGATCCTGATCACCGGCGGAGGCTCCGGCATCGGCCTGGCGTTCGCGGAAAGGTTCGCGAAATCGGGCAATCGCGTCATCATTTGCGGCCGGCGGGAACATGTCCTGCAGCAGGCGAGAGAGAAAATCCCCGGTCTTGTAACGCGCGTGTGCGATCTGGATGCGGCATCCGAGCGGACGGCGCTGTTCGATTGGGTGACCGCCACCCATCCGGACGTGAACGTGCTGGTGAACAACGCCGGTATTCAGATGCGCTACAATGTGCTCAAAGCGGATGCGCGAAACCATTGGGACGATTACCGCAAAGAAATCACGACGAATCTCGAAGCGCCCTGCCATCTGGCCATGCTGTTCACCCCCTATTTCGCGGCCAAGGAGACGGCGGCGATCATCAACGTCACCTCCGGCCTCGCTTTTACGCCATTGGCGATCGCCCCGATCTATTCGGCGACGAAGGCGGCGCTGCATTCCTTCACCGTAAGCCTGCGGCACCAGCTTTCCGAAACGGCCGTCGAAGTGATTGAAGTGGCGCCGCCGGCGGTCAACACCGATCTGGGCGGGACGGGGCTGCATGCGCACGGAGAACCGCTGGATGCCTTCGCGGACGGCATTTTCGAAGCGCTGGCGGAGGGCAAGACGGAGATCGGTTACGGAACTTCCGCCGCCCGTCTGCACATGTCCCGGGACGAAATCGACGCATACACGGAGAAAATGTATCAGGCGATGAAAGACGAGATCCGATAACCGCCGCGAGAAAAACCGCATCCGGCACAGAGAAAGCAGCTCACAACGTGGGGCTGCTTTTTTCATTCGGCTGGTTAAGGTTATCTAAAGGTTTGCGATTTATAATGAGCCGATAGAGTTCTGGTGAACAGCGGGGGATGGCGGGATGCGGATATTGCTGGTCGAAGACGAGGTTGCGTTGGCGGAAGCGGTCGGCCAGGTGCTGCGGAAGAACGGGTACGCGGTTGATTTGTCTTTTGACGGGGAGGACGGACTGCACAACGGCCTTTCGGGCATTTACGACATGATCGTGCTGGACATCATGCTGCCCAAGATGGACGGCCTTCAAGTGCTCAGACAGTTGCGTGAAAACGAGATCGCGGCGCCGGTCATGCTGCTCACCGCGAGAGGCGAAACCGGGGACAGGGTGCAAGGACTCGACGCCGGGGCGGACGACTACCTGGCGAAGCCTTTCCAGACGGAAGAACTGCTCGCGCGCCTGCGGGCGCTCGGCCGCCGAACGGCGCATTACCACAAGGACGGGCTGCTGACCTGCGGCGATCTCACGCTGGACCCGCTCGCCTATACGCTGCGTTGCGGGAGCGCCGAGATCCGGCTTCCCCCGAAGGAGTCGCAGCTTCTGGAGTGGCTCATGCGGCGGAAAAACCTCGTCACGTCCAAAGACATGCTGATCGAGAAAGTGTGGGGCTATGATACGGATGCGGACGAGAACCGCGTCGAGATGTACATGTCCTTCCTGCGCAAAAAAATCGGCCAGCTCGGATCGACGGCGGTCATTCAAACGGTGCGGAGCGCGGGATACGTGCTGAAGCCGCGGGGGTGATGGTGTGTTCACGAAATTGCGCAACAAGTTTCTGCTGCTCAACTTGTCCGTCACGTCAGGCGTCATCATCCTGGCCTTCGGATTCGTGTACTTCATTACTTACAGCAATCTGCAGGCGGATATCCGGGAACGCCTTCGGGCTCGGCCCGAAGCGCAGATGCGTGTCGCCTCCGCCGAAAGCATGGCCGGCCGGCCGGAGGAGCAGGGCGGCGTTCAGTCCGCGGTCAGGAACGTGGTTGCGAATGGCGCGGGGACTTTTCAAGTCGAGGTGGATGAAGACGGAAGGATCGTCCGAATCGAATCGGCCGTCAATCTGCCGGAGGATGTGTATCGGGAACTCGCGGCGATCGCCTGGAGCAATCGGGACACGGACAAAGTGATCACAGCGGACAACCGGGAGTGGCGTTACGCCGTCTCGCCCATCCGCATTCAGGTCGTCGGAGAAGACGGCGTGCCGCTTGCCGTGGAACAGCACAATTACAACATCCTGTTCCTCGATGTGACGGAGATGAATGGCACGCTTGCCCGACTGCTTGCGACGCTGCTGCTCGTCGGCATCGGGACGCTGGTGGTGATTGCCGCCGTCAGCCTGTATTTCGCCAACCGGGCGATCCGGCCGATCCGGGAAGCGTGGGAAAAACAGAAGCAGTTCGTGGCCGACGCCTCCCACGAACTGAAAACGCCGCTTTCCATCATCCGCGCGAACTGCGACGCCCTCGCCGCAAGCCGGGAAGACACGATTCAAAACCAGATGAAGTGGATCGAATATATCCGCGCCGGCGCGGACCGGATGGCGAGGCTTGTCCAGGATCTGCTGATCCTCGCCAGGACCGACGACGAACGCGCGGGGCCGAACCCTGTGCGCTTCAATATCAGTCAGGTCGTCGACCGTGTTGCCCGATCCATGGAAGCGGCAGCGGCGGGCAAAGGCCTCTCCGTCACCCGGTCGGTCGAGCCGGACCTGATCGCATCCGGCGACCCGGACGGCATCAGCCAGGTGGCGGCAATCCTGCTCGACAACGCCATCAAGTATGCGAATCCGGACGGTTGGATCGCGCTGTCGCTTGCCCGCAGCGGCCGGCGCATCGTGTTCTCCATCACGAACAGCGGACCGGGAATTGCGAAGGAAGATCTTCCGCGGGTATTCGACCGCTTCTTCCGCGCCGACCGCTCCCGCGCGCATCAGGACGGAAGCTACGGGCTGGGCCTCTCGATCGCGCAGTCGATCATCCGGCGGCACGGCAGCGAGATCCGCGTCAGAAGCGAGGAAAATGCGGCGACCACGTTCTCGTTTTCGCTTGCGGCTGGAAGTCCGAGTGCGTCCAGGATTGAATAGGAACATATGATCGCGAACTTTGTGGTAGTTTCGCCTATAATATGGTAGAATTGCCTTGTACAGCGAAAAATCGGCTCTCAAGGGCGGTCGGCTAGCCTCCGGCAAGGAGGTGATGCCCGTGGACGTGTATCAAGCGCTGGCACTGATGATCTCGTTCGGGTCGTTGGTAGCGTTTATCATGTCGCACAAAAAGAAGTAGACCTCCCTTGACCTGGTAAGCGGGGAGGTCTGCTTTTCGCAACACCAGCAGCCGACCGCTCTTGAAGCGGACGCTGTACAGGACCGTGGGTGCGGCAACACCCGCGGTTCTTTTATGTTACGTTCATTATATCGAATTTATGCCCGGGAAACAACCCACGTTCTCGCACGCGGCCATCAGCCCGATCACCGGCAATTGAGAACCGGACAACGAGAACATACGATCGTAATTCTAATGGTAGTTTCACCCATGCTATGGTAGAATTGCCTTGTACAGCGGAAAATCGGCTCTCAAGGGCGGTCGGCTAGCCTCCTGCAAGGAGGTGATGCCCGTGGACGTGTATCAGGCACTGTCGCTCATGATCGCATTTGCGACACTCGTCGTACTGATAATGTCCCATAAACGCAAATAGACCGCCCTTCGGACAAGGGATGCGGTCTATTTGACCCAACCCCGCAGCCGACCGCTCTTGAAGCGGACGCTGTACAGGACCGTGGGTGCGGCAACACCCGCGGTTCTTTTATGCTACGTTCATTATATCGAATTTATGCCCGGGAAACAATCGCAACCGCCTTATGCGACAGCCTTCTTGTAAACATTCGTCGCCCAGACCAACGTGATTGCCAGCAGCGAGCCGGTGACGGCGAAGGCAAGGAGCACTTTCCCGTCCCATATGACGCCGCCCGCCAGCAGGCGGGAGGCTTCCACCACATGGTACAGCGGGTTCAAATGCGCCAGCACCTGCAGCCATCTCGGCCCGAACGAGATCGGAATGATGATCGCCCTCCGCCACGATGCGCCCGTGATCCATGATGGCGAGCCGGTCGCTCAGGGCGTCCGCTTCGTCGAGGAACAGCACATCCGTGCGGTGGATCACGCGGCCGACCCGGAACGAGACACCGCGCACCGCTTCCACCGTGGTCCTCCTGCCCCCGGATTTGACCGTGAAGCTTTTTCTCAACGCGCTGACTTCAATGGCAGGGGTCATCTCATTCCCTCCCGCTTTATTGTCGGTTCTTCAACGCCACAACCGCGTTGCTGATCATCCCGAATCCGAGACCGATGACGCCCCCGACCAGGACGCCGACCAGCGTATCGATCCAGCCTCCCGAGAGAAACGCATCCTTGCCGCCGCCGGCGATCAATCCCGCGAGCCCGCCGATCGCCACCCCGAAGAAAAGAAACCCCGCATAAAACAGACCGATCGCTTCGGACGCGGCGGGATCGAAGTTTTCATAGTACTCCGTGAACCGTTCCTTCAAATCGGCGGACTTGTCGGAGTCGCTGCGAAACTGCAGATCCTGCCGGGCGCGTTCGAACGCTTCCTGCTCGGAATACCCTTGCGCGATCAGATCGTTCATGTAATCGCTCATGTAGAGGATCATATCGTTCTGCGCTTCCAGCGCGGTCTCCGAGCGGTTTTTGAATTTCGCCAGCTTCTTCATGATGCGGTCCCGGGTCTGGGCGCTTTTGCGCCGCATCTTCTCCATGTAGGTCATCTCGGCGTCTTCCAGATAATATCGGGACTGCTCCTTCGCAAATTTCCGGATTTTGTCTATCGTTTCACGGCTTAAGCTCACGACGGCTTACCTCCTTGATTTCTCAACATTTCCATGCGCCCGCTCAGAAAATCCCATCGCGTCCAAAATTGCTCGAGCTCTTCCATCCCCCGCTCGTTGAGCGTGTAGAACTTGCGCGGAGGACCGATCTCCGAAGGCCTTTTGGTGACGTGAACCAGCTTGTTCTTCTCAAGCCGCAGCAGCAAGGCGTACACCGTCGCTTCCGCGAGCCCCTCAAATCCCATGGCGTGCAGCCTGCGGGTAATTTCATAACCGTAGATTTCGCCGCGGCTGATGATCTCCAGCACGATCCCTTCCAGCACGCCTTTCAGCATTTCGCTCAGATTGTCCAGGACGACCACCTTCTTCAAACTACTCTGCGACGTTGGTAATCAACATTATTGAGTACTGCTATACAATAACATTGAGTAGCTACTGCCGTCAATAGGGCGCACAAAAAAAACGACCTCCTGCCGACGCAGAAGGCCAATCGGTTTCATGCGTTCACCCGTTCATCTCCGAATCCGATCATGCGCGCAAGATACACCATGGTCATCGGAATGACGCTCATGTTCTTCAGGAAATACACCATCGCGTTGGACGCCGCTTCGCGCTTGTCATGCCCGAAACCCGCCATTTCCGCGGCCATCCGAACCGTTCCCTCGTTCACGATGACGGCGATCAGTCCGTTCATCAGGCCATACACGAGAAGAAGAAATCCCGCAATCTGCGCGAGCAGGACATGGGGCCAATTGCGGCCGAGATATGCGGCACACCGTGTCCGGAAATCGTTCCAGAACGCCTTGCGCAGCAGCAGACGAACCGGCAGCTTCTCCAAACGGGCGAGAATCAGCGCAAGCAGGACGACACGCGACAACTCCACGACGATTTCCATCCACATGGGCGTATTCAGCTCGCGCCACATCTGGACGGCGCGGAACGACGCGGGAACAAGCGAGAGGACAACGAACCCGGCATGCGTGTAAAAAAAAGGCGGCGGTCCAGAGGAACAGACCCGCTCTTTCTGTGAACCATTCCCTCCAGCGGCCTTTAAGTCCGTACATATTTCAGGATCCATCCCGTCCCGTTCCAATCCGTTACGCTTGCCAGCACGGCCCCGAAATTCGTGTCATGCGCCGGAACGAGCACTTGTCCGTCAGCACTCAAACTCTCATACGCCCGCCGCAGCGCTTCCTCGCTGTCGAATTCGACCATGACCTTCACCTGATCTCCCCTGACTGCCGGCTTCGCCATGACGGCATCGGCAAGGTGAATCATGGTGTCTCCCAGATGCAGCTCGGCTTGCATGACACGCCCCGCCTGCTCCATGAGAACCCGGACCTTGCCGCCGAATGCGGCACGGTAACGTTCCAGCGCTTCCTTGCAATTGTCCACCGCGACAAACGGACTTGCCTTGGGCACCTTCGTCTCCTCCTTCAAAGGATGTTCAAAATATCGAACAGATAGATTACGCTGACGGGAATCAGAAACAGATTCTTGAATGCGAGCAACACGGCGTTGCGGACGGCCGCAACTTCAAACCGTCTGATTCCGGCTTTGACCATCATCTTCCGCACGTTGGCCGGCCTCAAGATCGCGAGCAGGACAGCATTGTAGATGCCGAAGACGACCGCATAGCCGAGCAGATCCCACAAAAACGGCACGGCTTCCAACTGACGGATGCCGGCAAACACCCCCTTCCAGAATGCTCCCGAAAACAACGATCGGAGCGGCGCGTGTGCGCCATGCGCGATAAACAACACATACTGCACGACTCTCAACGACTCCGTCAAAACTTCCGCCGAAATCCACGCCGGCCTTCCCAACCTGCCCTGATACAGCGCTTGATACGTGCGTGCGGCGGCAATGGGCAGCGAAAGGAACAAACCGAGTGCGGTTGAGAAATAAAAAGCGTACGACGCAGCCAGCGTATGCAACGCTTCCGTCAGAAACAAACCTGTCCCTCCTGTTCATCAATGGTGTTATAATGGTGGCAGAAAACTAACTCAAAAATCGTGCATGTCAATTTTCGAATATCTCTGTTTTAGAGTGTCTCTATATTCGAGATATTAAAGCGGGGTGGTCTGTTTGTCAAGCGCCAATTCATCATTGGGTCAGCAATTCAGCCTGGCGCTCATCATGTTTCACCAGAGTCTGGCCGACAAAGTGGGGCTGAATCTGACGGATTACAAAGTGCTGGGCATCATCGGGGACGGCGTGACAGCGGGGAAAATCGCCGAAATCACGGGACTGTCCACCGGAATGGTCACGACGGTCGTGGACCGGCTGGAGAAGCGCCATTATGTCTACCGCGACCGCGATGCGCACGACCGGCGCAAAGTGATCATCAAGCTCAATGCGGACAAGGTGTCGTCCGAACTTGCGCCCTTGTTCCAATCGTTCGGAGAGGTCATGGGGAAGCTGTTCGCCAAATACGACGACGAGCAGCTTGCGCTTCTGGAAGACTTCATGCGGAGCTGCATCGACATCTTCCGGCAGGAGACGCTCAAATTGCGGAGCGCGTCGGATTGACGGGGCGATGAAGGGGACAAGCCCTGTCACGCGGAACGGAACAGGGCTTCGAACAGCGCTTTTCCTCTTCTCTCAAGCCAGGTGTCGAAATTCATCAGACCGGGATGCAGACTGCGCATTGCCGGGAAATCCACTTCGCAGCCTTCTCCAATGAGCCATTCGTAGATCCGGGCCAAAATCTCGTTCTGCCGGCGCACGGCATCGATCGGAATATGGACGTATCGGACGGAACGGCCGGTTGCGCGGGCAATGGCTTCGGCGATCTGCGTCGGGGTCAGCGCATCGCCGGCGATTTCAAGCGTCTTGCCCAAGAAGGTTTCGGGATCGTTGAACGCCAGCCGGACGAAGGCTCCGATATCGTCCACCGCGATGAGCTTGACGGGCACATCCGGGTTGGTCGCCTCCGCCAGCGTTCCGTTCTGCACCCCGAACCCGGGGCCGGCGTAGTTTTCCATGAATCCGGAAGGCCGCAGAATCGTCGCCGGCAGGCCGATCGCCCGGATGTATTGTTCGATCTCCCACTTCGCAAGATGTCGAAAGCGGGACTGCTTGTCTGCGCCGTTCACCGACGAATAGACGAAATGCCGGACTCCCGCATCCCGGGCCGCGTCGACTGCATTTTTGCCCAATCGCAGCTCTTCGGCTGCCGAGGCGTCGCTCGGGTTCCAGTCGGGCGGCTGCACGCTGAAGACGCCGTGCACGCCCCGCATCGCGGCATCCAGCGATGCGCGGTCGCCCATGTCCCCCGCGGCAACCTCCGCTCCGGCCTGCGCCAGCGCCCGCGCCGCCCGGCTCGAAGGATCGCGGGTCAATGCGCGCACCCGCCAACCGTCGGCCAGCAGCTGCGCCGCCGCCGCACCGCCTTGCCGGCCGGTGGCGCCAAGCACCAAGATCGTCTTGTCCTTCAAGGTCGGGCGTTCGCCGTAATCGCGCAACTCTATTATCAGCCCCAGGGCTTCAATCAGCTGCGCCGCAATCTGGGCAGCATCACCGTCAAATCGCTGACCGACACCCTGCGGCATTTGGAGCGGCATCAGATAGTGAAGCGCCGGGTGTTCCCGACGATCCCCGTAAGCGTAGAGTATTCCCTGACGGAAAAAGGCCGGGAATACCGCGCCATCCTCCTACAAATGCGCCAATGGGGTGAAAAGTGGATCGCGGCGCGCAAGGAATAAAAGAAGCTGTTCCTGGTTGTCATTTCGTACTTGAAACCCTGGGGAAAGCGGAAGACCGCGTAGACAGGCTCCTGCTCTTCGGGCGAAGCGCCCACGAAGCCATGTTCAACGCCGCATAGAACAGCGGAAGGATCACATTGAACCCGGCTTCGCCATAGTCGCCGGCCATCACATGCGACGCCGCCGCCCCGGTCATGAGGAAGAAAATGCCGGCATGCGCCCATTCTTTCAGCCGCGGCAAACCCGGTGCGACGAGCGCGGCGGCGCCGAGCAGCTTCCAGACTCCCAGGATGGTCAGGACATAGAGCGGATAGCCGAGTGTCGTCACCAGCTCGATGTTCCCCCCGTATTGCATCAACTGCCCGATGCCGCTTGTCGCAATGGCCGCGACGAGCAGCGACGTAACGGCCCAATACGCGATCGTTCTTCCCCGAGTACGGGGGCTTGCTTGCGCAACGGCTTCCGCACCATTCCACAGACGGCTCATGGAATCACCTCATATCCGGTTTAATTGGACACCATTTGGTGTCTAGTTGATTATACGCCACCATTTGGTGTCCTGTCAACATCTGCAACAAAAAAATCCACCACCGCATCCAGTAGTGGATTCGCATCTTCACAACTGCCCATCAACTCGATATGAGACCGTACTGTCGGATGCGCTGCCGGCGCATCCATTGCGTGGCGACCCATTTTTCGCCGCGGACAACGGGAACGCTGCTGTGCAGGGTCAGGTCGTTGAGGGCCTGGTTGCGATAGAAATATTCGAAGTACAGCGCGGCCCCCCGCTTCGGCTTCATCGCGATCCCGAGCAACGGAAAGACCGTCTCTCCGCCCTCCTCCACATCGTTCAGATAGACGATCAGCGTGCTGATCCGGTTGTTCCGGGCGGCCGGGCTGCCGGGGGCGAAGAAGTCATGGTGCGCCTTGTATTCCTGGCCGGGACCGTAGTGAAGGACCTGCAGCCCTTCCGCATGTTCGATCGGCACGTTCATGAGCTGCGCGATGCGCCTTTCGATGCGGTGAATGAACGGGCTCTCCTCTTCCTCGAAAAACATCCCGCGGCTCGTGCGGATGTCGCTGACCACCTTGTTCACGAGCTTCGATTCTTTCAGACGGGGAGCGGCCGTCTCGATCAACTGCCGGCATTCGTCGTCCGAGAGCAGCCGTTCGAACCTTACGATCAAAGGCTCTTGATGGAGCACCGTCGCTTCCACGACGCCGTCATCGAGCGAGTAGAAGGATTGAACCGGCAAGATGGACATCTCCTCGCTCATATCCCTCACCTCTTGCGGACTGCAGAATGGAATTTACATTTTTTTACTGATACATTAATTATACAACAGCCGGCGCCTGCCGAATATCCCCCGCGCCCGACATTTCGATCAGGTATAATAGATGGAAAGAATTCATGAGGAGCACGCGCATGCTGACCGCCAAAAGAGCATTGGGACAATATTCGACACCCTTGCGGACCGTCGATTACATGGTGCGGAAGGTCATCGAAAAAATCCGGCACCTCAAATCGCCGAAAATTCTCGATCCCGCGGTCGGCGACGGAGTTTTCGTGGAACGATTGATGGCGAGCGGCGTAAACCCCGCGTTCATCCATGCCTTTGACATCGATCCCGATGCGGTGCAGGCGAACGCCCATATCCCGAACATCCGGCACCAGGACTTCCTGACCGTGCAGGGCGGGGAATTCGACGCCATCATCGGCAACCCGCCCTACAAATCGAAACGGGAAAGCCGGTATATCAAAGAAAACAAGGCGAGACTGGAGCGGCAATTCGGGGAGATCGGCATCCGGAATCTGTATGCCATGTTCGTCCATCATGCCCTGTCGAACCTGAAAGAAGGCGGCACGCTTTGTTTCATCGTGCAGGACTCTTTTCTGACGAACGTCTATTATCAGGATTTTCGAAGGTTCATCCTCGACCATTGCCTGATCGATGAGATTGTGCTGGCCCCGCGGAAACTGTTCCATCACACCGACGCCGATGTCCGCACGGCCATCATCACGCTGACGAAATGCACGGGACCGGAAAATCGGGAAAAACGAAGCGCCCACGTGATGACCTTGATCGACCGCCTGCAGGAGGAAGACGACTATTTCCATCCGCCGCAGGACAAGGTCCAGAAGCTGGAGCAGCGGTACTTCGAACGAATGGAGAAGCACAACTTCTTCATCAATGTGCCGGTGTCGATCATCGACATCATTTTGAAAACGCCGCTTAAGCTCGGGCATGTCGTCGACGGCGGGACCGGGATTTCGACCGGAAACGACGCGAAGTTCCTCCGGAAGCCATCCGGGATCGCGGAGGAAGACCCGGATTGGGTGCCTTTCTACAAGAACGGCGGGACCAAGGACGCCTGGTTCTACGAAACGCCGTACCGCATCCACCGGGACTGGGAAACCCCCGGCCGCCAGTACAAAGACTTCATGACGCGGAACGCGCAGCATTATTTCAAGGAAGGCATCACCTGCTCCTCGATGGGCGTGGAGTTCTCGGCCTCCTACATGCCCGCCGGCTGCCTCTTCGGCGTCAACGCCAACTTCTTCTCCGATGACCGGGAGCACCTGTTCTATGTGCTGGCCCTGCTGAACAGCACGCTGGCCAAATATATCATCCGGGCCGTGTTCAACCGGACGAACATGGTGACAGCCGGTTATATCAAAAGAATCCCGTACATCGAGCCGGCTCCGGAACTCAAGACCCGAATCGCGGACATTGCCCGGACCATCGTCGCGTCCAAAAAAGCAAACCCGCAGTTCGATTATCGTCCGCTGCAGTGCGAGATCGACGCGTTGATTTACGAGATTTACGGTGTCGATCCTGCCGACAGAAAGCTATTGGAGCAATTTTGCGGGAACCTGTATGAAGCGGTATGAAGCCGGGGACATCAACAAAACTCAACAAAACTTTCGACGCCGCGGCCAACCCGGTCCCCCGGCCCGGGTGAAAAATCACACTTGACACATGTGAATGGTTGGTTTATATTGGGCTCACTCACCCTGATGGGGTGATCTTGGAATTCCATAACCTCAGGCCTGCCGGCGGCCAAGCTGTTGTTCATCCGAACAGCCCACTATGCGAATAGAGGCATAATGCTTGATATGAAGCGAATCGCAGGATTCTTTCCTATCGAGCGTTTATGCCTCTTTGTTGTTTCATCATGACGGGTGCAAAGGAGTTGGAGATGGAGAAAATCCGATTGGAGAGCGTGACCAAGACGTTCGAAATCCGGGACGCCGGACGAAACGGCGGAACCCTGACCTTCACCGCGCTGCGGGACATCGATTTTGCCGTTAAGTCCGGGGAGTTCCTCACCCTGGTCGGCCCCAGCGGCTGCGGCAAGTCCACTCTGCTCGATCTGCTGCTCGGGCTCAGCAAGCCCACGAAAGGGCGCATCCTGATTGACGGGCGGGAGATCAAGGGACCCGGTCTGGACCGCGGCATCGTGTTCCAGCAGTATGCGCTGTTCCCGTGGAAGACCGCGAGGGGAAACGTGGAATTCGGCCTGGAAGCCCAGGGCGTTCCGAAGAAAGAGCGCAAAGAACGGGCGGAGTACTACATGGAGCTGGTGGGCCTCAAGGACTTCGTGAACCACTACCCGCACGAGTTGTCCGGCGGAATGAAGCAGCGCGTCGCCATTGCGAGAAGCCTGGCCTGCAATCCGGATGTGCTGCTGATGGATGAACCGTTCGCGGCACTGGATGCGCAGACCCGGGAGACCTTGCAGGCCGAGCTGCTGCGGATTTGGGAGAAGACGCGGAAGACCGTCATCTTCATTACGCACAGCATCGATGAAGCCGTGTTTCTCGGGCAGCGGGTGGTCGTCCTGACTCCCCATCCCGGCACCGTGAGAAAGATCGTCGAGGTTCCGTTGAAAAACCGCCTGTTCGAAACGGACATCAACGCCCATCCCGAATATCTCAAGGCGCGTTCGGAGGTTTGGAATTTGCTCCACGAACCGGAATACCGGGGAGCTTACATCTGAACGCGAAGGAGTGGAGGAAACCATGGCATCCATTCAGAAAACCGAGAGCATCGGCAAACCCGTCACCATCCCCTCCAGGCTCGGGTGGAACCGATTTTCCCTGCTGGGCGCGTTGAAAAAGTCGATCGTCATCGTCCTGTTCCTCCTGCTGTGGGAGTTCTCCTCCCGCATCAACCTGGTGGACCGGCTGTTTCTGCCGCCGTTCTCCGACGTCATGCAAGCCTGGTGGAACATGATGGTGTCGGGCGAGCTGTGGTATCACTTTGAATCGAGCATCTTTCGTTCCGTCTTCGGCTTTTCGCTGGCGCTGCTTACCGCCATCCCGCTGGGCCTGCTGGTGGGCTGGTATCCGCTCGCGCGCGATTTGCTACAGCCGTTTCTGGAGCTGTTCCGCAACACGGCGGCGCTGGCCTTGCTTCCGGTATTCATCCTGATCCTGGGAATCGGCGAAGTGTCCAAAGTCGCCATCGTCACCTTCGCCTGCTTCTGGCCGGTGCTGCTCAATACGATTTCGGCCGTGCGGGATGTCGATCCGCTGCTCATCAAATCGGCGCGCTCGATGAATCTCGGCTCGTTCAAACTGTTCTGCAGCGTCATTTTGCCCGCCTCAATCCCGACTATTTTTACCGGAATACGTATGGCGGGCACGGGCGCCATCCTGGTCCTGATCGCCGCCGAAATGGTGGGCGCGAAAGCCGGGCTTGGCTACTACATTACGTACGCCCAGTACAACTTCCTGATCTCGGAGATGTACGCGGGCATTCTGACGATTTCCCTGCTCGGCCTGCTGATCAACTACGGACTCGTCAGCATCGAGCGCCGGTTGTCCCGTTGGAAACAGGAACCGAACCCGCAATGAAACTGTGAGAAAAGAGGAAGTGCGATGAGAACCAGAAGACTGTCGCGGATGATGGCTGCTGTGACCCTGATCGCCCTGGCCGCCGCCGGATGCGCCACCTCCGACGCCAAAAGCGGTGAGGAAGACAAGGTGCTGCAATATCTCGGTTCGCCGGGCGCGGTGATCCTCCCCGAACTGGCCGAAGCGCTGGGATACTTCGAGACGATCAAGCTGGAAAGAGTGGGCAATGCCGTCGGCGGGCCGGAAAGCATTCAACTGGCGGCGACGGGCGAGATCGATTTCGGCATCGCCTTCCAGGGCGCGATCTTGAAGTCCTATGCCAAAGGGGTCAAGGTCAAGGCGGTGGTCGCTTCATCGGGAACAAGCAACGGCAACGGGTTGTTCGGCTATGTGCTCGAAAACAGCGGCATCAACTCCGGCAAAGACCTGATCGGCAAGAAAGTGGCGGTCAATATTTTGGGCGCCAATCTGGAGTTCGTGACGAAAGCTTATCTGAAAAATGAAGGGCTGACGGATGACGAAATCAAGACCGTCTCGTTCATCACCCTGCCTGCGTCGAACTACGAGCTGGGCCTGCGCAACCGGCAGGTCGACCTGGTTCTGCTCAGCGGCGCGCAGCAGGAATTGGCGCTTGAGAACGGCGGGTTGAAGCAGCTGTTTGCGGAACATCAGGTGGTCGGGGATTACATTTCCAACAGCTTCTTCTTCAGCGAATCGTACATCAAGAACAATCCCGGCACGGTCAGAGAATTCACGGAAGGCGTCGCCAAAGCGATCGAATGGATCAAGGCGACACCGCTGGAAGAAGTCATCGCCAAATTCGAAGACATCGTAAGCAGCCGCGGGAACAATGAGACGACGGCGCTGCTTCAATACTACAAAAAACCCGGCATCTCGACGGAAGGCGGACGGCTCTCGGAAAAAGATTTCCAGGTGGTGCTGGATTGGCTGGAGGAGAACGGCGAGATCGCATCCGGCCGGGTGAAAGCTGCCGATGTCTTCACCAATGAATTCAATCCCTACGCCGACTAAACCACTCATAGATTCAAAAAATCCGTTAACAAGGAGAGGAGAGAAACCGATGAGCAAACGTCAATTGAGCCTCGGCGCATTCTTCATGCTGCCCGGTCAGCATGCGGGAGCCTGGCGCGATCCTTCCACGAAGCGGGAGAATCTGTGGAACCCCGGCTATCTGGCGGAACTGGCGAGAACGGCCGAGAAAGGAAAATTCGACTTGATCTTTGTGGCGGACGGCGTGTCGGCGGGTTATACCTCCAGGGCGTTCGAATACGGGGCGCGCGTGACCCAGTTCGAACCGCTCACGATGTTTTCCTACCTGGCCGCCGTGACGGAGAAGATCGGCTTCGTCGCCACCGCTTCCACCACCTATAACGAGCCTTTCAACCTGGCCCGTCAATTTGCGTCGCTGGATCACCTGAGCAAAGGCCGCGCCGGCTGGAACGTGGTGACGAGCACCGGCGAAGAGGCCGCGCGGAACTTCGGCAAGCGGGACCAGGACTGGCCGCACCACCTGCGTTATGAGCGCGCCCATGAATTTCTGGACATCGTGAAGAAACTGTGGGACAGCTGGGAAGACGACGCGATCCTCTACGATCAGGAGAAAGGCGTATTCCTGGACAAACGCAAAGTCCACCGAGTGAATTACGAAGGCAGGCATTTGCGGTCGGCGGTCCGCTCAACATCGGGCGCCCGCCGCAAGGCTATCCCGTCATCGTGCAGGCCGGCTCTTCCGAAGCCGGCAGAGAACTGGCGGCCAGAACCGCCGAAGTCGTCTTTACGGCATGGCAGACGCTGGAGGAAGCGCAGGCATTCTATCGCGATGTGAAAGGCAGATTGGCCAAATACGGCCGCTCGCCCGATGAGCTGAAGATCATGCCGGGCGTCTTCCCGATCATCGGCCGGACGGAAGAAGAGGCCCGGGCGAAGAAGAAGTATTTGGAAGAGCTGGTCCCCCTGCAGGTCGGGGTGGAACGGCTGTCGTTCCAACTGGGGGTGGATCTGAGCCGGTATGATGTGGACGGACCGCTGCCGCAGCTGCCGCCGGTGGAAGAGATCAACGGCAACAAGAGCCGGTTCGAACTGATCCGGAACATGGCCGAGCGTGAGCATCTGACCATTCGTCAGCTGATCGGCCGCGTCATCACGGGACGCGGGCATTGGGAGATCCTGGGCACCCCGGAACAAATCGCGGATCAACTGCAGGAATGGTTCGAGAACGGCGCCGCCGACGGCTTCAACGTGATGCCGCCGGTATTCCCGGAAAGCCTGAACGAATTCGTGGAACTGGTGATCCCGATCTTGCAGGAACGCGGCATATTCCGCAAGGAATATGAAGGCAGCACGCTGCGCGAGCATCTGGGATTGGAGCGGCCGGTCAACCAATTCGCCAGACAGACGGTGGCACAGAACTAAAGACCGTTCAACAGGCAATGGGCCAAGCGGAAAGCTTGGCCCATGTTTTCATCATGCAGATTACGAGATGATCCCCAGTTTCTTGAGGTCCTCCCGGTTGAAGTACAACCCGCCGTCGTACATGTAGCGGATGCCGTCGCCGGTCAGCACTTCTTCCGGTTCGAAATTGAGCGGAACATGATGGATGGTGTACAGGGTTTCATAGCCTTCGCCGTACCCTTTATACTTCGTGAACCGAATCTCGCTGCCGGACCTGGGATCGGGAATGTGGAGCGCTTATTCAATCTCGTAAATCTCGTAGATCTCGTCCAGCATCTGATTGGCTGCGATAATGCCGCCCGCCGTGTTCCAGATCGCGTCGTCCACCCGGATCACTTTCCCGTTCTGAACGGCTTTCAGGCTCTTCCAGAGCGGATCGTTCAGGATCTCATGCTCCATCTCGCTGCCTTTGCCGTCGCCGGTCTCATAAGTAAAATAGAAGATCCGGTCCGCATCCGCTTCCGGCAGACGTTCCTTCGTAATCTCCTCCACGAACGTATCCTTGTAATTCAGCTGATGGTCGGGACGCGTGAGGCCCAGCTTGGAGAAGGCGACGCCGGTAAAGGTGTCTTCCAGGTAAATGCGAATTTTGCCTGCCATGAAACGGACCACGGAGACTTTCTCGTTCAGCTTGTCGCCCGCCTTCTCTCTGAACTCGGCGGCGCGGCGATCGAAATCGGCGATGAGCTGTTCGCCTTTCGCTTTCAGTCCGAGCGTCTCGGCATAGAGCATGAAGTTCGTCTGCCATTCGCCTCTCAGCGTTTCGGAGAACACCGTCGGCGCGATCGCGTTCAACTGGTCGTACACTTTCTCCTGGCGCAGCTTGTTGCCGATGATGAGATCGGGCTGAAGGCTCGCGATCAGCTCGATGTTCGGCTGGCTTTCATCGCCGACGACCGTTACGCCCTCCATTTGGTCCTCGATATGCTTGTACCACGGATCGCCGGTCCACGATTTGACCGCGCCGACCGGCTTGACGCCAAGCGCAAGCAGCGCTTCGGTGCCTTCATTCGTCAGCACGACCACGCGCTGCGGGTTGTCCGGAACTTCGGTCTCGCCCATGGCGTGGACGATTTTCCGGCCGCCGTCGCCGCCGTTCGGTTCATGCTGCTCCGGTGCCGGATTCCCGGACTGCGGACTTGCCGACGGCGTATTCGCTCCGTCATTCGAGGCGTTCGGGTTCGATTGGCCGCACCCCGCCAGGATCAAGGAGATGGCCAGCACAATCGCGGCTGCCGCCCAGGCCGTCTTGTGTGCCCTATACTGGAACAAGTCATCTCTCTCCCTTGCAAGTGAAAATCATTCTCAACACCATTTCGAAGCAAAACTATAGCAGGGGCGCCGCCCGAAGTCAATAGATTTTTGATAATGATTTTCAAAATCATTGACGCTTGTTCCCCGATCCCCTAGAATTACACTTGATTCTTTCCATTTCATTGGCTGAAACGGGGATTCTATGAACGCGCTTCTCCATACACGCGCACAGCGAATCGCGGGATTCATCCTGGCGTTCCTCATCCTGATCATCGGCATGATCTGCAGCATCGCCTTCGGCGCGGCCAACATCCATTGGCGGACGGTCATCGAGGCGTTCACGAATTTCAACGGCTCGCAGGAGCATCTCATCGTCACGACGGCCAGACTTCCCCGCGCGTTGATTGCCGCGGCGGCGGGCGCCAGCCTTGCCGTTGCCGGCACCTTGATGCAAGCCGTCACGCGCAACCCCCTGGCGTCGCCGAGCCTGTTCGGCATCAATGCCGGGGCCGCGTTCTTCGTCGTCGCCGGCTCCGCCTTCTTCGGGGCGGGGGGACTGTCGACCTTCGCGACCCTCGCGTTCATCGGTGCCGCCGTTGCCGCCGCACTGGTCTATATTCTGGGCTCCATCGGAAGCGACGGGCTCACGCCGCTCAAAGTGACGTTGGCGGGCGCCGCCATGACCGCTTTCTTCTCTTCCCTCTCCCTGGGCGTGCTGATGACCAGCGGACAGACGTTTGACCAGGTCCTGTTCTGGTTCGTCGGTTCCGTCGCCGGCCGGGATCTGGATATTTTCCTGTCGGCGGCTCCTTATATGGCCGTCGCCCTGATCGGCGCATGGATCATGGCCCGGCATATGAACCTGCTGACATTGGGCGAGGATGTCGCCACGGGACTCGGGCAGAAGACGCTCACCATCAAGCTGATCGCCGGCATCTTCGTCGTCCTGCTGGCCGGCGGCTCCGTGTCCATTGCCGGTCCCATCGCGTTTGTCGGCATCATGATCCCGCATCTGACGCGGCATCTGGTTGGCCTCGACCATCGGTGGGTCATTCCCTACAGCGCGGTGCTGGGCGGCATCTTGCTGCTGTATGCGGATGTCGGGTCGCGCTACATCGCGTTTCCGAAAGAAGTGCCGGTTGGCGTCATGACCGCCGTTATCGGCGTGCCGTTCTTTGTGTATATCGCCAGAAGAGGAGATGCGTCCTGAGCATGAACAACGGGCTGACGCCGCAAGGCGCCAAGCGTGCCTTCCGTATCGGCAATCGAACCTTGTCCATGATCGTGCTGCTGTTGATCGCCAACGCGGTCGTCATGATCCTGTGCACCGGTCTCGGCAGCACGATGATCAGTCCCGTCAACGTGGTCAAAGCCCTGCTGGGACATGGCGACGCCGCGGCGTCGATGATCATCCTCAAGCTTCGCTTGCCCCGCGTCGTCATCGCAATCATGATCGGCTCGATGCTGGCCGTATCCGGCGCCGTGCTGCAAGGCATCGTGCGCAACCCGCTCACCTCGCCGGATGTGATCGGCATCACCGGGGGCGCCGCATTGGGGACGGTCGTCTTTATCTTGTATTTCTCCCATCTCAGCATTCGGTTCATGCCGGTCAGCTCCATCATCGGCGCATTCGGCGCGGCTCTGCTGATCTATCTGTTCGCCTATCGGCACGGGATCACGCCGCTGAGGCTCGTGCTGATCGGCATCGGCATGGCGACCGCGATCACCGCGGTCACCTACATGCTCATCCTGAGCGCGCAGTTCACCCCCACCGCGGTGGCCGTCAAGGCGTTCACCTTCATGACCGGCAGCATCTACGGCGCCTCATGGGAGCGCGACGTGCTGACGCTGCTGCCTTGGTGGGCGATCCTCATGCCGCTCGCTTTCATGAACGCGAGACATTTGAACGTGCAGGCGCTGGGCGATGAAGTGGCGATCGGCGTCGGCAGCCGCGTGCAGTTCAACCGGACGATGCTGCTCGTCATCAGCGTCGCACTGGCGGGGTCGGCGGCCGCGATCGGCGGCACCATCGGCTTCATCGGCCTGATGGCGCCGCACATTGCCCGCAAATTGGTCGGGCCCGCTTACGGCGGCGTCCTGCCCGTATCCGCGCTCACGGGGTCGCTCGTCCTGATGCTGGCCGATCTCGCCGCGCGAACCGCGTTCAACCCGCTGGATATTCCGGCCGGCGTCTTCACCGCCGCGATCGGCGCGCCGTTCTTCATTTACCTGATCTTCCGCCATCGGCGGGCCTGAGCATAACGATAAAAGGATGAAATCCCCGCACAGCACACGGCCTGGCGGGGATTTTTTCATTTGGTCGACCGCTTTCAAATGTTTCAGCCTTCCTCCGGCTCCGCCTCCTGGCGGAGATCGGCCAGCTTCTCCAGAAAATCCGCCACGATCTCCAGCGACGCCGCATCGTAACCGCTCAGCAGCGCCATCGCTTTCTTGTCCTGCTCCTGGTGGAACAGCCGGTGCAGCCCGGCCAGCTCCGCACCCAGCGGGGTCGCAAGAAAATAAATCTCCTTCAAATTGTCCGGCCGCTGCACTTTCCGGATCAACTCCTGCTCCAGCAGCTTGCGCGTAATTTTCGAGACCGTCCCCTTCGTGATGCCCAGCTCGCGGGCGATATCGATGCCTTTGATGCCGTCCGGGTGCGCCTCAATGACGTCCAGAACATGCAGGCCGGAAATGGACATGCGGGGCAGCAGTTTCCTGAGCCTGTCGTCCGTGATGCGCTCCATCAGCCAGAGCCGGTCCTGGTCTTCGTCCGACTCGCTGACGTAGATCCGGTACATGGCGGATTCGATCCGTTTTTTGAAATCGAGCAACCGTTCATCCACGCGGGATCCCTGCCTTTCACTGTCGATTATAGCATGGCACCGATATGGTTTCCACAGAAACCATTTGACAACCTCATCACCGCCTGCTATTATGGTTTCCGTGGAAACCATCCGGATGGCCCCAATCGATGAATGGGAGGCAAACCTGAATGAACGACGTGTTGCAAGTCATCCGCAGTCACCGCTCGATCCGCAAGTTCAAGCCTGTTCCGCTGACGAACGAACAGATCGACGCCATCGTGGAAGCGGCGCAGATGGCGCCTTCCTCGATGCACATGCAGCCGTTCTCGATCATCGGCGTTACCGACCCGAAGCTGCTGGAGAAAATCGCGAAGCGCTCGAACAATCCTCCGGTCGGGGAATGCGGCTACTTCTTCATCTTCTGCGCCGATCTGTACCGCATCCTGGCGGCCGGCGATCCGGCCCGGCAGGCGGCCATGAAGCGCAACCTCGGCTCCACGTACGTCTTTCAGACCGCCGTGCTGTGCGCCGGGCTTGCCCTGCAGAACGCCAATGTCGCGGCCGAATCGATGGGACTCGGAGCCGTCATGATCGGCGGCGTCACCGAAGCCCTCCCCGAACTGGACGAGTGGCTCGAGCTGCCCGAATTCGTCATCCCGCTGTGCGGGCTGGCGGTCGGCGTTCCCGACGAGTCCCCCGAACAGAAGCCGCGTCTGCCGCGTTCCGCCGTATTTTTCGAGAACCGGTATGATCCTGATGTCAAAGCGGCCATCGACGATTACGACCGGCAGATCGCGGACTATTACGGCTCGCGCCTGTTCAACCGCCGGAAGGCCAACTGGTCGGGCAAGCTCACCGCGATTCTGGGCCAGAAGCTGCCGGTCGACATGTACACGAAATATGTCCGGCACAAAGGGTTCTATCTGGTCGAATAAGCGGGACCGCAGGGACCCAAGCGAAAGGATCCCCGCCCGGCACGCGGCCGAGCGGGGATCCATCCGTCCAGCTATTCGGCGGCTTCCGGCAGCTCATTCACCGGCAGCCTACACCGAAATGACACCCATGAAATAGAGGAACACCAGCACAATCATCGCCGGCGCCACCACGCGCAGCAAGAACATCCATACCCGGTACCGGAATCCCGTGAGACCAGCCGCTTCTCCCGCCCGTTTCCATGCGTATCCGGCGAACAGGGTGACAATCAGACCGCAGAACGGCATCAAAATATACGCGGTGCTGAAATCCACCCAATCAAAGATCGTCTTGCCGCCGGGCTGCCATGAACCGAGCACGCCGCCGACCGACAGCGCCGACGGAACGCCGACAACGAAGCAGGCGCCCGAGACGATGACCGCCGCCTTTTTCCTGCTCCATTTCCACCGTTCCATCGCATAGGCGACCGGCACCTCAAGAATGGAGACGGCGGAGGTCAACGCGGCGATGCTGAGCAGCAGGAAAAACAACCCGCCGAACAGAAAGCCGAGCGGCATCTGCGAGAACGCCGCCGGCAGCGCCATGAACGCCAGCCCGACGCCTTCCCCCGGTTCCAGGCCGAAGGAGAACACCGTCGGGAAAATGACGAGGCCCGCGATGAACGCGTACAGCATATCCCCGAAACCGATGGCCCACGTTGCGGATCCGAGCGACTGCTTCTGATTCACATAGGAACCGTAGGTCACCATGCAGCCCATCCCCAGAGACAGCGAGAAGAAGGCATGTCCCAGGGCGATCAGCGCGGACTCCGCATCCAGCTTCGAAAAATCGGGCCGCAGAAAGAACTCCACGCCCTGACCCGCACCCGACAGCGTCAGCGAACGCCACATCAACACGACCAGAATGACGAAAAAGCTGGGGATCAAGATTTTATTGAACTTCTCGATGCCGCCGGATACGCCGCGGGCAATGACCCAGCCGGCGATCAGCATCGTCACCGCCTGCCAGAAGATCGGCAGATAGCCTGATGCGAAATCGAGAAATTTCTCTTTGTAATCCGTTCCCTCGCCGAACATAAGCCCGGTGAACGATTCCACCGTATAATGGAGCGTCCAGCCCGCCACCACGGCATAATACGACATGATCAGGAAAGCGGTCAGGATGAAAAGCAGCCCCACCATGCCCCAAAACCGGTTTCCCGTGAGCTGGTACAAGGAACCGGCGGCGTTTCGGCGCCCGCTGCGTCCGATCGTCATCTCCGCCAGCAGCACCGGCAGCCCCGTAATCAGCAGACAGACGATGAACAGCAGGAAGAATGCCGCTCCCCCGTGCTGTCCCGTGATATAGGGAAACTTCCACATGTTGCCGAGCCCGACCGAACTGCCGATCGCGGCCAGAATGAAGCCGGATGACGTGAACAGTTCTTTTTTCGACGGTTGGTCGGCCCCGTTCTGAGATGTCTGATGATTCAAGCCTGATGGTCCTTTCTGTAAAAATTCGCGCAACAGAATAAACTATAGCACAGTGCCTAACCCGAGCAAATATGCAAATTCGACAAAATGAATTGCAAAAATCAGGAAATCCCTATATAATGCAAAAGAATATTTAACCTAAATTTCGAAAGTACCGTTCATTGAAAACATAAAAAAGTGCCCAAATCTTTGGTA
>NZ_CAJRAY010000027.1 GCF_907165215.1 Thermobacillus xylanilyticus
AGTGACTTCGTAACCGCAGCCGGGAGGCTGCGCTGAATCCGCAGGAGTCAGCAGAGGCCATAGTACGCGAGTACGGGACGTAAGGAAAGCGGAAGTGCTTAAGCCGAAAGGAGAGAGGAAACCGATGAGTTCGCTTGACGGGCGCAGACAGCAGAATACCTCGCAAGAGGGCTGCCAGCGGGAGGTAGCGGTGAAGCCGCAAGGGACCGTTGGAGCGCCGAGTCCGTTGCCGGCACAAATCGCCCCTTTCTCTCGCAAAGCACAGGACGACTTGCTGGAGAAGATGCTGGAGAGGGAAAACCTCTTGAAAGCCTACAGGAAAGTGGTCCAGAACGGAGGAGCCCCCGGTGTGGACGGGGTAACGGTAACGGCGTTACAAGCTTACCTGAAAACCCACTGGGAAGCGGTGAAAGCCGCCCTCCTGGCGGGAACGTACAGACCCTCGCCGGTCAGATGGGTGGAAATCCCCAAACCCGGAGGCGGCGTGCGGCTGCTCGGCATCCCGACCGTGATGGACCGCCTTCTCCAGCAAGCGCTTCTGCAAGTGATGGAACCGATCTTTGATCCGCATTTCTCATGGCACAGCTACGGCTTCCGACCGGGGAAGCGAGCGCATGATGCGGTAAGGCAAGCGCAGCAGTACATCCAAAGCGGCCTCCGCTGGGTCGTGGACATGGATCTGGAAAAGTTCTTCGACCGTGTGAACCACGACATCCTGATGGCGAGAGTCGCGCGGAGGATAGACGACAAGCGCATACTCAAGCTGATTCGCGCTTACCTGAACGCCGGGGTGATGACCGGGGGTGTGGTCGTGCGGACGGAAGAAGGTACGCCGCAAGGCGGCCCGCTCAGTCCGTTGCTTGCCAACATCCTGCTGGACGATTTGGACAAAGAACTGACCAGACGAGGACTGCACTTCGTCCGATATGCGGACGATTGCAACATCTTCGTGGCCAGCAAGCGGGCCGGAGAACGGGTCATGGAATCGGTCATCCGATTTGTGGAAGGAAAGCTGAGACTGAAGGTGAACCGGGACAAAAGCGCGGTAGACCGGCCGTGGAACCGAAAGTTCCTCGGCTTCAGCTTCCTGTCGAACAAGCAGGCCACAATCCGTCTGGCTTCCAAGACGATTTAACGTTTCAAGGAAAAAGTCCGGGAAATAACGGATCGCTCGCGCCCGCTGACGATGGAAGAACGAATTCTGTCAAGACCAATTGAAAAATCCTCAAAATAATCGGTTGAAAATTCCCCAGTAGAATCATTCTTTGTCCCCCTAGGGGAAAAGAAATTCGCCAAAAAATTCTGTTTACTCTGGTTTGTCCTCACTCCCCTCCGGACGGAAAAAGCCGGCTTTTTTCTTTTCCTTGATGCGGTAACTTTCCCCTTTGATGTTGATCGTCGTCGAATGGTGCAGCAGCCGGTCCAGAATCGCTGTGGCCAGAACCGCATCGCCAAAGATCTCGCCCCATGCACCATAGGATTTGTTCGACGTCAAGATAATCGATCCGGTCTCGTATCGCTCGGATACGATCTGGAAGAAGAAATGAGCGGCCGCATCCTCCATCTTTCGGTACCCGATTTCGTCAATGATGAGCAAATTCGGCTTCGTGAACACTTTGATCTTCTGCCGGATCGTATTGTTCTGATGCGCCTGCTGAAGGGTCTCCACCAGTTCGTGCGCCGTCGTAAAATAAACCGTATACCGCTGCTTGATGGCCTCCAGGGCGATGGCCACAGCCAGATGGGTCTTGCCGACGCCGGGCGGCCCCAGAAAGATCAGGTTTTCCCGATGCGCCAGAAACCGCAGCGCGGCCAGTTCCCGGATTCGCCGCTCATCAATGGACGGTTGAAAGCTGAAGTCGAACTGATCCAGCTTTTTGTGAAACGGCAGATGGGCCACCCGCGTCTTCATGCGGATAAACCGTTCCCGTTTGGACAGCAGCTCTTCCTGCAAAAGCTTGTCCAAAAACTCCAAATACGATATATTGTGCTTGGCGGCTTCCTCGGCGTGGTGATCCACCACCTCGGGAATCCGCGTCCATCCGAACTCCCGAAAGGCGTCCTGCAGGCGCTCGTACAAAAGCGTCGTCATCTCTGGACCACCGCCTCGTCGGTAAACTGTTCGTAGATGGACAAGTCGCGTTCTAGCACTTCGGGGATGGCTTTTGGAACCAGCCTGGGCATCGGTTGGGAGACCTTATGCTTGCCGGCGGCTGTGAGCCCCTCGAAGTGTTTTTCATTGACGACACGCTGGTATTTGCCCGCCGCCTTGGGGTGCTCGGCCAGGAGCCGTTCGCCGTAATAGATGCGGATCTTTCCGTTTTTGAGATCTTGAACGTGAACGATTTGGCCGACCCATTCGAACGGCACGGAATACCGGTTGTTTTCATACGAGACGCATGCGTCGGATGAGACTTTCCTCGCCTGTTTGTCCACCTCCTCAAACGGCATCGGATTCAGGGGTTTGAGCCCTTCCCGCAGCCATCGTTCACGGGGGATTTCCCGGGTGGTCCCGTGCGCCCGAACGTTGGCGACGGTGTCCAGCCACTGGCGAACTTGCCGGTTCAGATCGTCCAGACCGGTGAAGGTTTGGACGCGCGGCCAGAAGTTTTTGCGGACATAGCCGATTCCGTTTTCCACCTTGCCTTTCGTTCTGGCCCGATAGGGGCGGCAGTTCTGCAATAAAAACCCGTGATGTGCCGCAAAGCGTTTGAACCGTTCATTCCAGACGGCGTGTCCGCGTTCGTCAAAGTCCGTCACGACGGTTTTCATGTTGTCGTACAGCACCACTTCCGGACGCCCGCCGAAGTATTCGAAGGCCCGAAGATGATAGCCGATGAACGTGTCCAATTTCTCATCCTCCGTAAATTCGACGTACATCATGCGGGAGAAGCCCAATACCATGACGAAGGCATACAGCCGTTTCGGTTCTCCGTTCCAGTCCACCCGGAACCGCCCCCAGTCGACTTGGGCCTGGTGACCGGGGGAGGTTTCGAACCGCACGGTCGCTTTCGTCAGGACGGCCGGACGGAGAGGCTGCATGAAGGTGCGCAGAATGGTTTTGCCGCCGGTATAACCCTGGGCTTTGATCTCGTCAAAGATCACGTTGGCGTTGAGACACCCTTCTTCCATGCGCCGACGGATGTTTTTTATCACGTAAAATTACCCCAAAAAATCGTCAGTCATTTTCCAGTTATTCAACACTCGCTGGAAAAACGACAACAGGCTTGACAGGGAGCCTCTGCAGGCGTGATTCTTGCGAAGGGGCGATGGGAAAGGAATCATCAAGGGCTTGCAAGCCTATCACGCCTGCCTCTCCCTGTAAAGCCTGTCTTCAAATCTGGAAATCCCCAATTTCCAGCAGCACGATTTTTTGGGGTAATCCGTCACGATTTTATACACGACGGATATAGTCTTTGAACGAGTCCAGTTTGCTCGGCCTCCGGACGCGGCGCTGGTAAGGAGCCGGTTCGGAGCGCTGCAGCCATTTGCGGATGGTCTTTCGGTCTCTTCCCAGCTCGTTGGCGATTTGAGAGATATTCATTCCTCATTTCTTCATCTCGTGGATCATGTAAAACTCCCCATTTCGGATCATGATGTATCTCTCCCTCCAAGGGAGAGATATCGGTCAAAGTGGGGAATTTTCAACCGTTTCTTTTGGGGATTTTATCACCGTTTTTCACATTCACCGACTGAATCGCTTCATGATGGGGTGGATTGGGTATTTCCGACCGGCTGCCGCCAAGAACCACTGTGGTAACCTCGACGCATGGATTCGCAGGCGACTGCGCATGTGTCTGTGGAAACAATGGAAGAGACCCAAGACCAGATTGCGTAATCTCCGTGCACTCGGCGTGCCCGAATGGGCGGCTCGAATGATGGCGAACTCACGCCGTGGTCCGTGGGAAATGTCCCGTAACACAAACAATGCCCTTCCGACTTCCTACTGGGAAGCGAAAGGGCTGAAAAGTCTGCTTTCTCGTTACCTGGAACTTTGTTAACCTTACGGAACCGCCGTATGCGGACCCGCATGTACGGTGGTGTGAGAGGTCGGGGGCTGCCGCCCCCTCCTACTCGATTGGCTTACAGATGCGCGCCGCCCGTGGCATCTTTTACTCCGTCAATATGCCAATATTGTTGAGTCCATCTGTGCCGCCGCCCGGACGGCCGGAAAAGCTTGCCGAATCGTGTCACTTGCAGGAACCGGCGCCGCATCGCTCATGGGGACAAGCTGTTTCTGCTCCGTCATAGCCGCCTCTCATTTCACCCCGTTTCAAGATAAGTGGGTATTCCCGATGAATACCCCGATATCTCCCCCGAGCGCACAGTAATTTTCCGTCACCTTTCATGACCCAATCGTCTGCCGTGTTGTTTTCGTAGTCTCGATCAGTATGTTTTTTCAATCCGGATCAAAGGTGTAAACCGTTCCCTCCACGACATCGAAAAGAATCGGATTTGACAGACCAGTGTCACTAGTATGACCAGAATTTGGTCTGTTGAGCCAATCAGACGTTCTGTATTCAATTTAAGTGAACGATCAAGATATGAAGATGGAAATTCATTTAAAATTCTATAAAACTCTAAAATAAACAAAAAAACCTATTTAAAGAAAAATAGGATATATATATATGATATATACAAATAATAGTAAAGGAGGTTATATGTGATCGAAAGGTTCAATTGTGGGTTTTGGAGAGTTGGTTTTATAAAAATTTTAGAAGGGATGTGGGATTATGAGTAAAAAACTGGTGTGCATTATAGCGGTTATGATTATGCTGATTGCAACTCCTGTCAGTGCTGCCGGTGTACAATCTGCTCGAGACATCGTTGATCTTGTAGTCCAGAACTATCGCGATTCGTACGAAGCCCCGATCAAATTAGACACCAATAAAGCTCAGAAGACGTTAACTTCTGATGGTCAAGTACGAGTAATTATCCCCATTATTGATTCAAACTATGATGAATATACCAATGCAAGCTTCTTGGTTGTCACCGCCGGAATATAATTGACCCAGGAGCGCCGAAAAGAAAATGACCCACCCCT
>NZ_CAJRAY010000028.1 GCF_907165215.1 Thermobacillus xylanilyticus
ACCGAGGAACGCAGGACAACACAACCTGCGGGAGGGAAGGACCCCTGCTTTGTTCATGCTTTTCGAGGAGGTACGAGTGAGTGAATGCCAGACGGCTAACGACACCGAAGGAAAAAGTTCAACAACTCCAAGAAAAGCTAGGTCATGCTGCCAAGACGAGCAAGACGCGACGATTCCACGCACTGTATGACAAGATCTATCGAACGGATAGGTTATGGGAGGCATGGCGAGCAGTCAAGGCGAACCGTGGAGCGGCAGGAGTCGACGGAGAAACCATCGCGGATATCGAAAATCAGGGCGAAATCGCCTTTGTGAAAGAATGCCAACGCCTTCTCCGGGAGGGTCGATATCGTCCGCAACCGGTACGCCGCCAGTACATCCCCAAGGCGGACGGGAGGAAACGGCCGCTTGGCATACCGACGATACGGGACCGTGTCATTCAGATGGCAACCAAACTCGTGCTGGAACCAATCTTTGAAGCGGATTTCCAGGACTGTTCCTTCGGCTTTCGCCCCAAGCGTGGAGCGAAGCAGGCGCTGGAACGCATACGCAAAGCCTGCAACCGGAAAGGGAACTGGGTAGTCGACGTCGACATCCAAGGATACTTCGACAACATCAACCAAGAGAAACTGATGAAGCTGGTAGAAATGCGCATCAGCGACCGAAGGGCCCTAAAGCTGATCCGGCAATGGCTCGGGGCAGGCGTGATGGAGGAAGGGAACGTCAAACGTTCGGACCTCGGCACACCGCAGGGAGGAGTGATCTCGCCGATATTGGCGAACATTTACCTAAACTACTTCGACCGATTGTGGGAAAAGCACGGGAAGGAAGTCGGGGTACTCACCCGGTACGCGGATGATTTTGTCATCGTGTGCAAGACGAAGAAAGACGCCCGGCACGCCTACCAGTTGGTTAGGGCAATTATGGAACGTCTGGAACTGACCTTGCACCCGACGAAAACGCGGATCGTGGGGATGTGGACAGGAGAGGAAGGGTTTGACTTTCTTGGACTGCATCACCGGAAGGCGAAAGCGGCGACGTCGCGGAACCAGGTGTATTACACCACACAGCAATGGCTGAGCGCGAAAGCGGAGAAGCACATTCGGGAAGTGGTGAGAGAACGGCTTGGAACGGCGACCATGCGGCACAAGTCGATTCAAGAACACGTGGACTGGTTAAATCCGAAGATTCAAGGATGGAAGAATTACTACATGACGGCATACAGCCACCGCAAGATGGCGAAGCTGGACTGGTATATTCTTATGCGGTTGACGCGCTGGTACGCGAAAAAGCACCAGCGGCGGAACTGGCGTAGTTGCTGGCACAAAGTGAAACACATTGCCAATGTCTGTGGACTAAAGAAGCTCTGCTAGTTGCATGCACATGAATGACGAACATCGGAAAGCCGTATGAGGGAAAACCTCACGTACGGTTTGATGAGGAGGGGCTGGAATCCCCAGCCCTTTACTCTAGC
>NZ_CAJRAY010000029.1 GCF_907165215.1 Thermobacillus xylanilyticus
AAGCGCGGCAACGCGTGAAGCTGACGAATACTAATCGGTCGAGGGCTTATCCTAAATTTACCCCACAAAGTGACGATTCGCTTCGAAGCGTATTCCGATTACTTTGCGGGGGCCCCGGAAACGGGTTCAGCTTGAAGCACACGCATTCGCATCCGGTTTTCAGGGTGCAAGACACTCTGAACTTCATGACGCGGGGTGGAGCAGTCCGGTAGCTCGTCGGGCTCATAACCCGAAGGCCGCAGGTTCAAATCCTGCCCCCGCAACCAATTTAACAACTAATGCGGTTGTGGTGGAATTGGCAGACACGCTATCTTGAGGGGGTAGTGGGCTTCGCCCGTGGAGGTTCGAGTCCTCTCAACCGCACCATAACATCCAGACGCGGTCGTGGCGGAATTGGCAGACGCGCTAGATTCAGGTTCTAGTGGTAGCAATACCGTGGAGGTTCAAGTCCTCTCGACCGCACCATACGCACAACATATCCTTCCGATTCGGAAGGTTTTTTTGTTTCAGTCTTCCCGGAGAAGGAAATCGGTTTTGTGCACTATTTAAATCCGGTTTGGCTTGATATATTTCGGATTAGAATTTGCTGTTTTACAATTTTCAACTGATATGATTGCGGAAACAGGAGGCAAGCGCGTGAACATCCCCGACTATTTTTTGCGGCGTCCGGCATTGCGCGATGAAGATTTCGTTCATTTCGAGCGACTGTATAGGCTGATGACGGAGCAAGAGGGCACCCCGGAGTTGACGTATGATCTCTCTGCGCCTAAGTGGATGTTCCTCAGCTGGCTGTGCGAAACGAAAAACATTGTGCTTCACGGGTCAGCCAATCCCGCCATTGCCGAATTTGAACCGCGCCAATCGAACGACGTCAACGAATTCGGCAACAGACGCGCCGTGTATGCGGCATCGGACGGGATCTGGCCCATTTATTTTGCCATCGTGGACCGGGAACGCGTCACCTCGCTGCTGAACGGCTGTTTCCGCATTCCGGATGATGAGGACGGCGGGTATGCATACTACTACTATTTCTCCGTCGACCAGGATGCGCTGCCCCATTTCCCGTGGAAGAACGGCATGATCTATCTGTTGCCTCGCGATTCGTTCGAACAGCAGGCGCCGATCGAGTTCGACGGAACGCTAGTTGAAATGACGCAATGGGCGAGTCCGGTTGCCGTCAGACCGATTGCCAAATTGGTCGTAGAGCCGGATGATTTTCCTTTCCTTTGCCAAGTGGAAGGTCATGACCCCGCGCTTGTTGCCGAGCGGGCAAAACGGGACCCGGACGGGTTTCCGTGGCGGACGCCGTGATTCCGCCGCGCCTCCGTTCTGAAGCGATTTGATTGATAGCGTGAACATGCTGCTCGCTGTCCATGTGATCGCCAACCGGATGATCTGCCGGCTGTCAGGGGAAAAATTCGTGCGGCTTTGTACGGGACAGATGGCCGAGTACGGGAGAGCATTCGCCGGGAGCTTGTGCGGACGGAACAGCAGGGAACCGCAGAAACGGTCTGTCAATCGTCTGTGAAAATGTCACCTTAACTCGTCTGTGAAAATGTCACTTTTTGA
>NZ_CAJRAY010000030.1:0-336 GCF_907165215.1 Thermobacillus xylanilyticus
TCTTTTTCGCGTGATCCATCATCCCCAAAAAAAGTGCCCACACTGGCTTGACTCAGACCGCATTCCTTCCCGGATGGACATCGGCCATACAAATCCTTACAATTAATGCAACAAGGTGCGTACATTGCGCCGACCGGGAGGGAACGCCGATGAAGGTCGAACCCGTCAGACTGCGCCCGACCTGGCCGATCGACAGCGCCCTGCCGCCCGTCCGTCCCGCGGACGACGGCCGCAAGCCGCCCGGACGGCGGTTCGGGGGCGCGTCCGATCCGGCGGACGAACGCA
Source organism: Thermobacillus xylanilyticus (assembly GCF_907165215.1). GTDB lineage: Bacteria > Bacillota > Bacilli > Paenibacillales > Paenibacillaceae > Thermobacillus > Thermobacillus xylanilyticus. The sequence continues at coordinate 286 of NZ_CAJRAY010000030.1, forward strand.
GGCGGGCCGCCGGGAGCGCGGCCGCATGGCTCGCGGCGGCCGGCCGCGCCA
>NZ_CAJRAY010000030.1:710-1898 GCF_907165215.1 Thermobacillus xylanilyticus
CGGCCGGCTCGCCGATGCTTCGCTCTGGACACGCAGAAGCGTCTGGAGCAGCGATCCGGAGGCGGTCGCCGGACAAGCTCCGGACGACGCGCCGCTTGCCGCCTTTCGCCTCGAGATCGAGCGGACGGCCCGGACGCAGCGGAACCTGGGCTTCGAGCTGGCGATGCACGGCGCGTCGGTCATCGAGCCCGGCCGGCATGCGTTCCGGCTGGCGAGCGCCGGGAAGTCTTGCGCGCTTGAAGTGGAGATCGAGGCGAGCGACACGAACTTGACGGCACTCGCGCGGCTTGCGGGCGCGATCAACGGCGCCGAAGCCGGCGTCCGGGCCGCGCGGCGGGAAGACCGAAAGCTCCGCCTCGTCTGGCTGGAAGTGACCGGCTCGGCGCCGGGCGCCCGCGGCGCGTTCGAGCTGGCGGATGTGGACGGCAGCGCCGTCAGCGCGTCCGGCATCGGCACGGCTTCGATCGCGGCGGAGGACGCCGTCTTTCGCGTGAACGGCGGGCCGGACCGGGTGTCGCCGGTGAACGAGACGGTCCTGGACCCCGGCCGGGTCCGGCTCGCATGGCGTGCTTCGGCAACCGGGACCTATGACGTTGCGGTCGGCTATGATGCGGACGCAATCGCCGCCGAGCTCCGGCAGGCCGTCGGCGACATCGATGCGCTGGCCGGCATCCACCGGACGAGCGCCGGCAGCCTCCACCCGTCGCTGCTCCGCGAGCTGGACGCGGCGATGACGACGGAGGCTGCGGAGCGGCTCGGCATCGCGCGCTCGGGCGACGGATGGGCGCTCGATGGGCGCCGCTTCCGCGACGCGATCCGGCACGATCCGGAGCGCGTGCGGCTGGAGCTCGCCGGCCCCGACGGCTGGGCCGCCGGGGTCATCCGGACGATGGAACGGTTTCTCGTGATGCCCGCCGAAGCGCTGATCCACCCGGCGATGCGGGACGCCGGCACCTATGCGCCGGATCTGTCGGGTGGCACGCAGGTGCAGCCGGCGGCGCCCGCCTCCGGGTGGTATTTCGATTCGATGTATTATGTGCCGAATCGGCTGTAACGTGCATACCACGTTACAGATGCGCACGGAGCCAGGCAGTAGCTGCTGTAACGTGCATGCCACGTTACAGAGACATGCGGAGCCAGGCAGTAGCTGCTGTAACGTGCATACCACGTTACAGAGGCGCGCGGAGC
>NZ_CAJRAY010000031.1 GCF_907165215.1 Thermobacillus xylanilyticus
CGGCGAACGGCTTCGAACGATTCGTTCGAAGCCGTTCGCCGGTTCATGGCGTCCGCAAGCGTCGGCTTTGTTACAATTGATGCCAGAGGTGAAGGCACGGACATGTTCTTGAAACGGATCGAGCTGGCCGGATTCAAATCGTTCGCCGACCGGACGGAAATGGAATTCGTCCGCGGCATTACGGCGGTCGTCGGACCGAACGGCAGCGGGAAGAGCAACATCTCCGACGGCATCCGGTGGGTGCTCGGCGAGCAGAGCGCGAAGAGTCTTCGCGGCGGCAACATGCAGGATGTCATTTTCGCCGGCAGCGCCTCCCGGAAGCCCGTGAACTACGGCGAAGTGTCGCTGACGCTCGACAACACGAGCCGCGCGCTGCCGCTCGAATACGACGAGGTGACGGTCACCCGGCGCGTTCACCGAAGCGGCGAAAGCGAATATCTCATCAACAAGCAGGCGTGCCGGCTGAAAGACATCACCGAGCTGTTCATGGACACCGGCATCGGCAAGGAAGCCTATTCGATCATCGGTCAAGGACGGATCGAAGAAATTTTGAGCACGCGGTCGGAGGATCGGCGGGGCATTTTCGAAGAAGCGTCGGGTATTGTGAAATACAAGGCGCGCAAGCGCGAAGCGCAGAAGAAGCTCGAAGATACGGAACAGAACCTGCTCCGCATCCACGACCTCGTGTCCGAGCTGGAGGGACAGCTTGAACCGCTCCGCGAACAGTCGGAGAAAGCGCTGCGCTACAAGGATCTCCGCGAACAGTTGAAGTCGAAGGAGATCTCGCTCTACGTCCATCAGATCGAACATGTTCATGCCAACTGGAAGGAACTGGGCGAAAAGTTGGAGCGGCTGCAGCAGGAGCAGGCCGAACTGATGGCCGTCGTCAGCAAGCATGACGCGGTCCTCGAGCAGGATCGGCTCAAGCTGCGGCAGATCGAAGAAGAAATCGAGCGGCTGCATGCGGATCTGCTCCGCATCAGCGAAGAATACGAGAAATGCGAAGGCCACGGCGAAGTGCTGCGGGAACGCCGCCGCAATCTCGAACAGAACCGGAAGCAGCTCGAGGAGACGATTCACGCGCAATCGGAACGGATCGCGGCGCTGACGAAGGAAGAGGCGGATCTTCGTGCGAAGGCCGCCGCGCTCGAGGAGACGCTTCGCGGGCAGCGCGAGAAGCTGGCGCAGGAGGAAGCGAAACTGTTCGGCACAAGCGGCGAGGCCGACGCGGACGCGGAAGAAAAGCTGAAGAGCGAGCTGCTCGACGTGCTGTCCGCGATGGCTTCGCTGCGCAACGAGATCCGGTATGCGGAGCAGCAGCGGGAAGCGGCGGAGCGCCGCCTGCAGCGGCTCGGCGAGGAAGAAGCCGAGGGCGCCGGCGAGCTGGACAAGCTGGCCGCCCGGCGGGAGGAACTCTCGGCGCTCCTTCGGGACAACGAAGCGGCGCTCGAGGCGCTCCGGAAACGGCTCATCGCCGAGACCGAGCGACGGCAGGAACTGCAGCGCTCGCTGGAGGAAACGCAGTCGCTGTTGCGCAGGTGGGAGCAGAAGCGGGATGCCAGCGCGTCCCGGCGCGACACGCTGAAAGAGATGCAGGACAGCCTGGACGGCTTCATGCAGGGCGTGCGCGAAGTGTTGAAAGCGGCGCGCCGCGGCGCGGGCGGCCTGGCCGGCGTGCACGGCGCGGTGGCTGAACTGATCCGCGTGCCGGAGAAGCTGGAGGTCGCGGTGGAAACGGCGCTCGGCGGAGCGCTGCAGCATATCGTCATGGATGACGAGCGGTCGGCCCGCCAGGCGATCACCTACCTCAAGCAGCGCCAGCTCGGCCGGGCGACGTTCCTGCCGCTCGACGTCATCCGCGGGCGAAGCGTGCCGGAGCAGGACCGGCGCGCCGCGGAATCGGTCGAGGGCTACGTCGGGATCGCGTCGGAACTCGTCGAATGCGATGCCCGCTATGCGCAGATTGCGGCGAACCTGCTCGGCAACGTCCTGATCGCGGAGACACTGGAGCAGGCGAACAAGATCGCCGCGCGCTGCGGCTACCGTTTCCGGGTCGTCACGCTCGAGGGCGACATCGTGAACGCCGGCGGTTCGATGACGGGCGGCAGCCTGCAGAAGCGGGGCGGCAGCCTGCTCGGCCGCCAGCGGCAGATCGAAGCATTGAACGAGGAAATCCGCGAAGCGGAGACGCAGCTCGGGCAGCTCCGCGACAAACTTGACGATCTGCGCAAGGAACTGTCCATTTGTTCCCAGAACATCGAGGATGCGCGCGGACAGTCCGAGACGCGCCGGATCGAGGAGCAGCAGCTCCGCTCGGCGCTTCAGCAGGTCGAGCAGGATGAGCAGCGGCTCAAGGAGCAGCTCAAGCTGAAAACCGACGACCGCGGCAGCCAGCTCAAGGAGCTGGAAGCGTTGGATGCGGCCAAGGCGGCGGCCGAAGCGAAGCTCGCGGAGATGGCGGCCGAAGAAGCGCGCCTGCAGCAGGCGATCCGCGATGCAGAAGAGCGCCGCCGGGCGAACGAGTCCGCGCGGGAAGAGCTGCAGGGACAGCTCACCGAGCTGAAGGTTGCCGTCGCGAAGACGGAACAGGAGAAGCAGTCGCTCGCCGAGCAGACGGCGCGGCTCCGCGGCGAGATCGCGCGCGGCAAGCAGGAGCTGGCCGCGCTGCGCGAGACGGCGTCGCTGCAGGCGGACGAGCTGCAGCGGCTGGAAGAAGAAACGGTCAAGCAGACGGAGACGCTGAACGAACTGCGGCTGCAGAAAGAGCGCTGCGCGGAATCGATCGATCTGAAGCGCGCGGAGCGGGCCGAGAAAATGCGCGTCCTCGAAGAAGGGGAAAGCGAGACGAAGGAGCAGCGCACGCAGCTCCGGCAGGTGGAAGAGCAGGTGCGGCAGACCGAGATTGCCGCAAACCGGCTTGACGTCGAGCTCGACAACCTGCTGCGCTCGCTCAGCGAAGAATACGAGCTCGGGTTCGAGCTCGCGAAGGAGCGGTATCCGGTGCCGGAAGATCCGGCCGCCGCGCAGCAGGAGGTCCGCGAACTGAAGCGGCAGATCTCGCTGCTCGGAGAAGTGAACCTCGGCGCCATCGAAGAGTACGAGCGGGTGAAAGAACGGTACGAGTTTCTCAGCGCGCAGAAGGACGACCTTATCGAGGCGAAATCGGCGCTCTACCAGGTCATCCGCGAGATGGACGAAGAGATGGGCCGGCGCTTCCGCACGACGTTCGAGGCGATCCGCGGTCATTTCGGCATCGTGTTCAACCGGCTGTTCGGCGGCGGACGGGCGGATCTCGTCCTGCTCGATCCGGACAATCTCCTGGAGACGGGCATCGACATCGTCGCGCAGCCGCCGGGCAAGAAACTGCAGAACCTGCAGTTGCTCTCGGGCGGCGAGCGCGCGCTGACGGCGATGGCGCTGCTGTTCGCGATTCTGCACGTCAAGCCGGTGCCGTTCTGCGTGCTCGACGAAGTCGAAGCGGCGCTGGACGAAGCGAACGTGACGCGGTTCGCGCAATATCTTCGTGAATTCTCCGAGCAGACGCAGTTCATCGTTGTCACGCACCGGAAAGGGACGATGGAAGAAGCGGACGTGCTGTACGGGGTGACGATGGAGCAGGACGGCGTGTCCAAGCTCGTCTCGGTGCGGCTGGAGAACGGCGAGCCGGTATCGGCGTGATCCGGGCATTTGCCGGAACCGCGGCCGGGCCGTCCGGTCCGGGTGAAATGGAAAGGTGGTAAAACGGTGAGCTTTTTCAAGAAATTGCGCGAGAGCATCTCGGCGAAGGCCGAAGCGGTGACGAACAAGTTCCGGGAAGGGCTCGGGAAGACCGCTTCCGCCATCGCGGGCAAAGTGGAAGAACTGGTGCTCCGTCGCAAGAAAATCGACGAAGCGTTCTATGAAGAACTGGAAGAAATTCTGATCGGCGCCGACGTCGGCGTGACGACCGTCATGCGGCTGACCGACGAGCTCCGCGAGGAAGTGCGGAAGCGGAAAATCGAGGATGCGTCCGAACTGCAGCCGATCCTGTCCGAGAAGCTGGTCGCCCTGCTGCGCGAGGGCGCGGACGAAGGCCTCAGAATGGCTGAGTCGGGCACGACCGTCATCCTGTTCGTCGGCGTGAACGGCGTCGGCAAGACGACGACGATCGGCAAGCTGGCGCACCGCTTCAAGAGCGAGGGGAAATCGGTCCTCATGGCGGCGGGCGATACGTTCCGTGCCGGGGCGATCGACCAGCTCGAGGAGTGGGGCCGGCGCGTCGGCGTCGAAGTGGTGAAGCAGCAGCCCGGAGCCGATCCCGCCGCCGTCATGTACGACGCGATCCGCGCCGCGAAGCAGCGCGGCGTCGACGTGCTCTTGTGCGACACGGCGGGCCGTCTGCAGAACAAGACGAATTTGATGGAAGAGCTGAACAAAATCTATCGCGTCATCCAGCGGGAGATGCCGGGCGCGCCGCACGAGGTGCTGCTCGTGCTCGACGCGACGACGGGACAGAACGCGCTCAGCCAGGCGAAATTGTTCGGCGAGAAAAGCGGCGTCACGGGCATCGTGCTCACGAAGCTGGACAGCACGGCCAAGGGCGGCATCGTCGTCGCGATCCGCAGCGAGCTCAAATTGCCGGTGAAGCTCGTCGGCCTCGGCGAGAAAATGGACGATCTGCAGGAGTTCGACGCGGAGCAGTTCGTCCATGCGCTGTTCGCCGGCGCGATCGACAAGGAAGCCGAAGCCGGAAGCGCGGGTTGAGCGGCCTCGGCGGCCAACGCCCCGAAACAGACGCAGGGCCTTCGGATATTTCAGCGAAAATCGCAAAAACCCGTTTTTCGAGCGAATAGAGGAATTGATTTCCTCTATTTTTGCATTTGCCGCAGTTTCGGTGCGGCAAAGTGCGGTTGCTTTCCGGCATTTCACCTGACAAGGTGATCGGCTTGACACGCCGGGCGCCTTGAGGTATGATGAGGAAGTTGATCAAGGTGTAAAGGTCTTTTCCTTGAAAGACAGGATTGGCGCCCGCCCGGGAGGACGGCGCCTGCCGTTTGCCGGAAAGGAGGGGCTGACTTCGGCGATGCGCGAGTCGGAAGCCCTCGAGAAGACGAACCGGATCAATATGTTGTTCGACTTTTACGAACCGCTGCTGACCGACAAGCAGCGGATGTTTCTGAAATATTACTTTCACGACGATTACTCGCTGGGCGAGATCGCGTCGGAATTCAGCATCAGCCGGCAGGCCGTCTACGAGCATATCAAGCGGGCGGAAGAGATGCTGGAAAACTATGAAGGACGGCTCGGGCTGCTCGCCCGCCATGAACGGCTGACGTCGCTGCTCGAGGAGCTTGAGCGGGCGGTGGCGGCACTGCCGGAAGGGGCGGGCGCGGAAGCCGTTCGGACGGCGTTGGCCAGACTTCGTCTGGCCGTCGAGAACGGCTGAGGATTCATACGGCAGGGGGCGAAGCGGATGGCCGCATTCGAAAGTTTGACAAGCCGGCTGCAGAGCGTGTTCGGGAAGCTGCGGGGCAAAGGCAAGGTAACCGAAGATGACGTGAACGAGGCGATGCGCGAAGTCCGGCTGGCGCTGCTGGAAGCCGACGTCAACTTCAAGGTGGTCAAAGATTTCATCGCCAGGGTGAAGGAGCGCGCGATCGGCCAGGAAGTGGTCAAAAGCTTCACGCCCGGCATGGTCATCATCGATATCGTCAACAAGGAATTGACCGAATTGATGGGCGGCACCCAGGCCAAGCTGGCCAAGGCCGCCAAACCGCCGACCGTCATCATGATGGCGGGGCTGCAGGGCGCCGGCAAGACGACGGCCAGCGCGAAGCTGGCGCTGATGCTGCAGAAGGGCGGGCACAAGCCGCTGCTCGCGGCGTGCGACATTTACCGTCCGGCGGCGATCAAGCAGCTGCAGGTGCTGGGCGGTCAGATCGGCGTGCCGGTGTTCTCGCTCGGCGACAAGGTGAATCCGGTGGACATCGCGCGGCAGGCGCTGCAACATGCGAAGGATGAAGGCCGCGATTATCTGATCATCGACACGGCCGGCCGGCTTCATATCGATGAAGCGCTCATGGAGGAGCTGCGGCAGATCCATGAGGCCGTGAAGCCGGATGAAGTGCTGCTCGTCGTCGACGCGATGATCGGGCAGGAAGCGGTCAACGTCGCGCAAAGCTTCCACGAACAGCTCGAGCTGACGGGCATCGTGCTGACGAAGCTCGACGGCGACACGCGCGGCGGCGCGGCGATCTCGGTCAAGGCCGTCACCGGCTGTCCGATCAAGTTCGTCGGCATGGGCGAGAAGATCGAGCCGCTCGAGCCGTTCCATCCGGACCGGATGGCGTCCCGCATTCTCGGCATGGGCGACATGCTGTCCCTCATCGAGAAGGCGCAGGCGGCGATCGACGCCGAGAAGGCGGCCGAGATGGAGCGCAAAATGCGCGCCGCCGAGTTCACGTTCGAGGATTTCCTCGAACAGATGGCGCAAGTTCGCAAGCTTGGTCCGCTCGACCAATTGCTGGAAATGCTGCCCGGCATGGGCAAGCTGAAGCAGCTGAAAGACATCCAGATCGACGAGCGACAGCTCGCCCGCGTCGAAGCGATCGTGAAGTCGATGACGACCGAGGAGAAGCGCAATCCGGAGATTCTGAACCACAGCCGCCGGAAGCGCATTGCGGCGGGCAGCGGCACCACGGTCGCGGATGTGAACCGGCTGATCAAGCAGTTCGACGACATGCGCCGCATGATGAAGCAGTTCTCGACGATGATGGGCCCGAAAGGCCCGAAGGGCGGAAAAGGCCCGAAAGGCTTGAAAGGCATGAAGGGCATGCTCGGCCGGGGGCCGCGTTTCCCCTTCGGCTGATCCTGTGACCCGAGCTTTTGAAGGAGGTGAATTCGCATGGCAGTCCGCATTCGTCTGAAGCGCATGGGTGCGCACAAGAAACCGTTCTACCGCGTTGTCGTTTCCGACTCCCGTTCGCCGCGCGACGGTCGTTTCATCGAAGAGATCGGCACGTACAACCCGGTTGCCCAACCGGCTCAACTGAACATCGACGAAGAGAAAGCGCTGAAATGGCTGCAAAACGGCGCGCAAGCGTCCGATACGGCGCGCAGCCTGCTCAGCAAAGCCGGCGTTCTGAAGAAGTTCCATGAACTGAAGCAAGGCAAGTAAGCCCAGCCTTCTCGGGAGGAGGCCGACGATGAAAGAATTGATTCAGGTGATCGCCAAGTCGCTGACGGACCATCCGGACGATGTGCGGGTCACGGTCCGTGAAGAAGACCGCGGCACGGTATATACCTTGTCCGTCCATCCCGACGACATCGGGAAAGTGATCGGAAAGCAGGGCCGAATCGCGAAGGCCATCCGAACGGTCGTCTCGTCGGCCTCCGCAAGGGACAAACGCCGCGTCATTGTGGATATTGAATCTTGATTTCAGGTTCGGCTCGTCTGATGCCGGATCGGTCAGGGGCCGGGACGCATGAGTCCCGGCCCCTGCACGCGATCGGCCGAGGATCGGACGGGCCGGCCGTGCGAAAGGAGCGGCCCCACGCGTGTCAGACAAGTGGCTCAAGGTCGGCAGGCTGGTGAACACCCACGGCATCCGGGGAGAGGTCAAGGTGCTGCCGTCGACCGATTTTCCCGGCGAGCGCTTCGCTCCCGGCAGCCGCCTGACGCTGCATGCCCCCGACTCGTCCGCTGCCGTGGAAGTCGAAGTCGCATCGGCGCGGGAGCATAAAGGGCTGTACATCGTAAAGTTCAAACAGTACGACAACATTAACCAGGTGCTCCCGTACAAAGGGTGGACGATCAAAGTTCCGGCTTCGCAGCGCGTTCCGCTCGCGGAAGGAGAATACTATTTCCACGACATCATCGGCTGCACGGTCGTGACGGAGGAAGGCGAGGAGCTCGGCCGGATCAGCGAGATCCTCCGTCCCGGGGCGAACGATGTCTGGGTCGTCGAACGTCCGAAGGGCCGCCCGGTGCTCATCCCGTACATCGCCGATGTGGTGCTGGATGTCGATGTTGAGGCAAAACGGGTGACGATCCACCTGATGGAAGGGCTGATCTGACCGATGCGGATCGATGTGCTCACCCTGTTTCCCGAAATGTTCGAGGGCGTGTTCGGCGCGAGCATTATCGGCAAAGCCCGGGAGAAGGGGATCGTCGAGCTGAACACCGTCAATTTCCGCGATTATGCGAACAACAAGCACAACACGGTGGACGATTACCCGTACGGCGGAGGGAGCGGCATGGTGCTCAAGCCCGAGCCGATTTTCGCCGCGGTCGAGGATCTGATCCGGCCGGACGAGCCGCGTCCCCGCATCATCCTGATGTGTCCCCAGGGCGAGACCTTCACGCAGCGCAAGGCGGAAGAACTCGCGGCCGAGCGGCGCCTCGTGTTCATCTGCGGACATTACGAAGGATACGATGAGCGCATCCGCGAACATCTCGTGACGGACGAGCTGTCGATCGGCGATTACGTGCTGACCGGCGGCGAGCTTCCCGCGATGGTCGTCATCGACGCGGTTGTGCGGCTCTTGCCCGGCGTGCTCGGCAACGAGTCATCCGCCTGGGCGGACTCGTTCCAGGCCGGTCTGCTCGAATATCCGCAATATACCCGGCCGGCGTCGTTCCGCGGCTGGGATGTGCCGGAGGTGCTGCTCTCCGGCCATCACGGGCGGATCGAGGAGTGGCGGCGCAGGCAGTCGCTGCTGCGCACGCTGAGACGGCGGCCGGATCTGCTCGAACAGGCCGATCTTACGCCGGAGGAGCAGCGCTTCATCGAGGAAGAGCGGCGCCGCATGGCGTCCGAATCCTTGAGCGGCCGGGAGACGGAGCGGGACCGGGGTCAGTGAAAAATGGTTGTATTTGCAGCCGCGCTGTGGTAAAATTTCAAATGTTGTTTGCGATATCAGGACGGTCCGCTGTCAGCGCAGACCCGGCACGGGAAGATGCCGGCGAGCTTGCATGAACGTCCTTGGGGAAGGAGGTACGTCCGATGAATCTCGTACAAGCGATTACGCAAGAACAGCTCCGCAAGGATATTCCGGACTTCCGCCCGGGCGACACCCTGAAGGTGTACGTCAAGGTTATCGAAGGTTCGCGCGAGCGGGTTCAGCTGTTCGAAGGCGTGGTCATCAAGCGCCGGGGCGGCGGAATCAGCGAAACGTTCACGGTCCGCAAGATTTCGTACGGGGTCGGCGTCGAAAGAACGTTCCCGCTGCACACTCCGAGGATCGAGAAGATCGAAGTAGTGCGCCGCGGCAAAGTGCGCCGTGCCAAGTTGTACTATCTGCGCGAGCTGCGCGGCAAGGCAGCGAGAATCAAAGAACGCTAAGCATGATGAAACGGAGGGGGCTTGCTTTCGACAAGTCCCTTTTGCTTTAGAAAGATAAGCTTGTGACGGACATTTCAAGGCGCCGAAAGGTGGTGGGCGGATGGACCGAACCGAAACGCATGACGCCGAATTGCCGAAGGCTGAACAGACGGGAAGCGGGCAGCCGGATCGCGGGCAGGATCAAGCGGAGCCGCGGGAGGGAAGCCGGTTGTACAAGGAAATCGTGGAGTGGATCAAGGCGCTCGCGATTGCCGGGCTCCTGGTCTTTGTCATCCGCTGGTTTCTTTTCGCGCCGTTCATCGTGGACGGTCCGTCGATGCAGCCGAACTTTGAAACCGGCGAGCGGTTGATCGTGAACAAGATTCTGTATGATTTTCGGGAGCCGAAGCGCGGCGAGGTCGTCGTGTTCCACGTGCCGGAAGAGAACCGCGATTTCATCAAGCGGGTCATCGGCGTGCCCGGCGACAGCGTGCGGCTTGAAGGCGACGATCTGTACATAAACGGCGTCAAGTTCGAGGAGCCTTATATACGTGAAGCGATCGAGCGGGCGCGGGCCGCGGGCGAGCCGGCGTTCAACCTGGGAGACGATTTCCCGAATGCGATCGTTCAGGAAAGCACCGTGCCGGAAGGGATGATTCTCGCATTCGGCGACAACCGGCGCAACAGCAAGGACAGCCGGATGATCGGATTCGTTCCGCTCGAGAACGTGATCGGCAGGGCCGATTTCATCTTCTGGCCGATCGGCAAGGTCGGGTTTATCAACCATTCGGCTCCGGTTCCGGCTGCGGAGTGAAGCGGCGGTCTGCATGCGCGCCGCTTTCTTCCGACAGCGCTGAAAGAGTGGGGGCAGCATGACGATCCAATGGTTTCCGGGCCATATGACCCGGGCAAGAAGGCAGATTCAGGAAAAACTGAAGCAGATTGACGCGGTGATCGAACTGCTCGACGCGCGGGTGCCGCATTCGAGCCGCAATCCGATGATCGACGAGATTCTGCGCGGCAAACCGCGCCTTGTCCTGCTGAACAAGGCCGATCTGGCGGACCAGCGGGCGACGGACAGATGGATCGCCGCGTTTCGCGAAGACGGGCTGGACAGCCTTGCCGTGGACGCCGCCGGCGGACAGGGCATCAAGGAAATCTCCGCGCGGGTGAAGAAGCTGGTCGCGCCGCAATGGGAGCGCATGGCGGCGCGGGGCGTCGTCAAGCCCCGGGCGGTGCGCGTGCTGATCGTCGGCATCCCGAATGTCGGCAAGTCGACGCTGATCAACCGGCTGGCCGGCCGCAGCGTCGCCGCGACCGGCGACCGCCCCGGCGTCACCAAAGGCCAGCAATGGATCAAGGTCGGCGGAGAAATGGAACTGCTCGACACGCCGGGCATTCTGTGGCCGAAGTTCGACGACCAGACGGTCGGCATGCGGCTGGCGGTCATCGGCTCGATCCGGGAAGAGATTTTGAACCTGGAGGAAATCGCGTTCTTCGCCGTGAAGACGCTGGCCGGGAAGTATTGGGACGCGTTCGTTGAGCGTTTCGGACTCGAAGGCGGTCCGCCGGAAGATCCGGACGATCCCGGACAGATCGTCGATGTGCTGGAGCGGATCGGCCGGAAGCGCGGCTGCCTTGTGAGCGGCGGACGCGTCGATCTGGAGAAGGCGTCCGGCGTGCTGCTGCGCGATCTGCGTTCGGGCAAGCTCGGCCGGATCACGCTGGAGGAACCGGAAGAGTTCCGGTGACCGGCTTCGGGCGCTGCCGGTTGACGGGGATCGGGTTCGGCAGCGGCTCCGGGGGAGGAGAGACGCATCATGGAAAGTACGGGTATGCTGGCGCAGGAACGGGAGCTGGCGCAGCGGGGATTCCGGGCGATCGCCGGCGTCGATGAGGTCGGCCGCGGCTGCCTGTTCGGCGACGTGGTGGCGGCCGCCGTCATTCTGCCGCCGGATCTGCATCTGCCGGATGTAAACGACTCGAAGAAGCTCACCGCGAAGCAGCGCGAGCGATGCTACGAAGCGATCATCAAGCAGGCGGTGGCCTGGTCGGTGGCCCGCGTCGGCCCGGAGGAGATCGACCGGATCAACATCCGGCAGGCGTCCCGGCTCGCGATGAAGCTGGCGGTGGAAGCGTTGAGCGTGAAGCCGGACCATTTGCTGGTCGATGCCGAGACGATCGATCTGGATGTGCCGCAGCTCGCCGTCGTCCATGGCGACGCGCGCTGCCAGTCCATCGCCGCCGCGTCAATCGTCGCCAAGGTGACGCGCGACCGGCTGTGCACGGACGAATGGGACCGCATGTATCCGGAATACGGCATCGCCATACATAAAGGTTACGCGACGAAGCTGCACCGCGAACGGCTGCTGGAGTTCGGACCGAGCCCGATGCACCGGCGTTCGTTCCTCGGCAAGCTGCTGGACGAGCAGTTGACGTTGTTCTGATCGCAAACCGCCTGCGGACGGGCGAAAGCCGCCTGCGGGCGGTTTTTTTATTCTTCAGCCCGAAGCGGGTTCAGCCGATATAGAAACCATAAGGAAGAAGGGGGATGCTGACGATGTTGGTGAGCCAATTGATGCGCGGCATGCTCGGCGAGCCGCAGCCGGACCAGGCGAAGGCGCTGGAACTGCGGATCGGCCAGGTCGTGCGCGGCGTCGTGCTGCAGCTGCTGGACGGGCAGGAAGCGCTCGTGTCGCTCGCCGGCGTCCAGGTGCGCGCACGTCTGGAAACGCCGCTGGCTCCCGGGCAGTCCGCAATGCTGCAGGTGATGCCCGAATCGTCAGCCGGCACGATCGTGCTCCGGCAGGCCGACGCCGGCAACGCGCAGCCTTCGGAGGCGACGCTGCGCGAACTGATGCGGACGCTCGGCCTGCCGGACAAGCGGTGGGCCGCGGAACTGGCGCTCGACCTTCGCCGCGGCGGCTATCCGGTCACCCGCGAGACCGGGGAGGCGCTGAAGCAGGTTGCGGCCGCCCGTCCGGCGGATGTGCCGGAAGCGGAATGGATGCAGGCGGCGGCGACGGCGTGGAAGCGCGGTCTTCCCGTGACGGAGAGCACGGTCGCCGCGCTGCGGCAGGCGATGTTCGGCAAGCCGCTGGGCGAACTGCTGGCATCGCTGCGCGGGCAGCTGGCGGCATTCGCCCTGCAGGGATCGGCCGCGGGCGGCGCGGCCGGACCCGACACCGCCGGGACGCTGCCCGCGTTGGCGGCGCGCGTGCTCGCGCTGCTTGCCGAAGGCGAGGCGCTGCTCGCCGGCCCGGCCGCCCGTGCGGGCGGGCCGGCCAATCCGGCAGGCGC
>NZ_CAJRAY010000032.1 GCF_907165215.1 Thermobacillus xylanilyticus
ACCCGCATGTACGGTGGTGTGAGAGGTCGGGGGCTAGCCGCCCCCTCCTACTCGATTCGGGCGCTGCGATCCGGTACATACTGTGAAAGCGTTGAATCCGCCGGCTGCGAAAGTTTCGCCCGCACGGCATAATCTAAACTTCGAGGGAGGCGAGATGCATGCGACCGTTGAACTTAAGAATCCGGCTGCGGGCGGCGGCTGCGGCCCTGATGCTGATCGCCGCGCTGCTGGCGGCGATCGTCCCCGCAGTGCAGGCCGCGGATTCGGGCGCGGGCGGCGCCGGTCCGGCTGTTTACGTCATCCCGGTCCGACAGACGATTGAATCCGGGCTCGAGGCGTTCCTGAAGCGGGCGTTCCGCGAAGCGGAAGAAGCGCAGGCCGAACGCATCGTGCTCGTCATCAACACGAACGGAGGCCGGCTGGAGAACGCGCAGAACATCGGCGATCTGGTTGGCGCAAGCCCGGTCCCGGTCACCGCTTTCGTGGAGAGCAAGGCGTTCTCGGCGGGCGCGTACATCGCGCTCAACGCGGATCAGATCGTCATGCGGCCGGGCAGCTCCATCGGCGCGGCGGCCATGGTGGACGCGGCCGGCAATCTGGTGGACAATCCGAAGCAGATCTCGGCCTGGACGGCGGAAATGCGGGACGCGGCGGAAGCGTCCGGGCGCGACCCGAACATCGCCGCCGCGATGGCCGACCCGAATTACCGGGGCGAGATCCCCGGCATCGGCCGGGACCCGGGCGGCATTCTGACGCTGACCGCGGAAGAGGCGCTTCGCGTCGGCTATGCCGATCATCTGGCCGATTCGGTGGAAGACGTGATCGCATGGCTCGGTCTGGAGCAGCGCGCCGTCGTCCATGTCGACCCTTCGCTTGCCGAACGGGCCGCCCGGGTGCTGACGCAGCCCGGCGTCATGCTGCTGCTTCTGATCATCGGCATCGCCGGCATCGTCATCGAGATGCTGGTGCCGGGATTCGGCGTTCCGGGAATCGTCGGCCTTCTGGCGCTGGTGCTGTACTTCTTCGGCCAGTACGTGGCGGGATTCGCCGGCATGGAGTCCGTCGCCCTGTTCATCGCCGGCATCATCCTGCTCGTGCTGGAACTGTTCGTGCCGAGCTACGGGATTCTCGGCATTCTCGGCGGGGCGGCGATCATCGGTGGCATCGCCACCGCCGCTTACGATGCCGGCGACGCCGTCACCACCCTGCTCTATGCTTTCGGGGCGGCGGCGGTGCTGGCTGCGATCGCGGGCTACATTTTCCGCAAGCGGGGCGTCTGGAACAAATTCATTCTGCGTGAATCGCTTACGTCCGAGGAAGGCTATCTGTCGACGGAAGCGCGTACGGACCTGACAGGAAAGTCGGGCACCGCGCTGACGCCGCTCCGGCCGGCGGGCGTCGTCCTGATCGACGGCGAGCGGATCGACGCCGTGTCGGAAGGCGGCTTTGTCGAGCCCGGCGCGCGGGTCAGGGTGGTGCGCGCGGAAGGTCTGCGGGTCGTGGTGAAAGAATCAAAAGACGAATAACATGCGGCTTCAGGGCCGCGGATCGCGGAGGTTGGAAAAATGGATCCGAATTCGCTCATTGCGATTTTCGTGGTTGTGGCATTGGTCGTTGTCGCGTTGTTCGTGTTCTTCAGCTTTGTTCCAGTCATGCTCTGGATCTCGGCACTGGCGTCCGGCGTCCGCATCAGCATGATCACGCTGGTCGCCATGCGGCTTCGCCGCGTCGTGCCGAGCCGGATCGTGAACCCGCTCATCAAGGCGACGAAAGCCGGGTTGGGGCTGACGATCAACCAGCTGGAAAGCCATTACCTCGCCGGCGGCAATGTCGACCGCGTCGTCAACGCGCTGATCGCGGCGCAGCGGGCGAACATTCCGCTCGGCTTCGAGCGGGCGGCGGCGATCGACCTCGCCGGCCGTGACGTGCTGCAGGCGGTGCAGATGAGCGTCAACCCGCGCGTCATCGAGACGCCGTTCGTCTCGGCGGTCGCGAAGGACGGCATTGAGGTCAAGGTCCGTGCGCGGGTGACGGTGCGTGCGAACATCGACCGGCTCGTCGGCGGCGCCGGCGAAGAGACGATCATCGCCCGCGTCGGCGAAGGCATCGTCAGCACGAACGGTTCCGCCGACTCGCACAAGGAAGTGCTCGAGAACCCGGACATGATCTCGCGCACGGTGCTGAACAAGGGGCTCGACGCCGGCACGGCGTTCGAAATTCTGTCGATCGACATCGCGGACGTGGACATCGGCAAGAACATCGGCGCGCAGCTTCAGACGGAGCAAGCGGAAGCCGACAAGCGGATCGCCCAGGCGAAGGCGGAGGAGCGCCGCGCGATGGCGGTCGCGCTCGAGCAGGAGATGCGCGCCCGCGTCGTCGAGATGCGCGCGAAGGTCGTCGAATCCGAAGCCGAGGTGCCTCGTGCGATGTCCGAGGCGCTGCGCAGCGGCAAGATCGGCGTCATGGACGTGCTGAACATGCGCAACATTGAAGCCGACACGCTGATGCGCGATTCGATCGGCAAGTCCGGCAGACCGGCGAACAATGATGAGGAAGCATGATGCGGCGGTTGCCGGCGCGGAGGTGAACGATGGAAGCGATCCTCTCGTTTCTGTTCGATAACCCGTTTCTGACGATCATTCTGCTTTTCTTCCTGTTCTCCATGCTCGGCCGGACCGGCCGGAAAGGCGGCGGTAACCGGATGCCGGATTTCGGCGGCGGTCCCGGCGGCTGGCCGGCGCCCGGGCGGGGGATGCCGCGAGGTTCCGGACGTTCCGGCGAAATGCGCGGCCGCACCGATCTTTCGCGGCGTCCGGAACGCAGGGATGCCGGCGGAGGGGAACCCGCATTTCCGCGCGAATGGAGGCCCGCGCAGCCGCAGGAGGCGCGGGAGCGGATGGCGGACCCGCGTCCGGTCCGCATGGAGCCGTCGCCGCCGGCCGCTTCCCCGGCCGCATCAGCGTTGACAGCAGCCCATGAAGCGGCTGATTCCGCTTCCGCAGCGATTGACGGCGCTTCCCGTGTGGCGCCCGCCCTGCAGGTGGAGCGGGCGTCCGGCCGTCCGATCGCCGGGCAGGAGGAACTGCGCCAAGCCGTCCTCTGGGCCGAAATTCTCGGCCCGCCGCGCGCGCGTTCCCCGCATGGCCGGCGCCGCATCGGGCGCTGAGACGTTTTACCCCCTTGCCGAACAGCAAGGGGGTTTTTGATTTTGTGTGTCAGAAGTGCAGCTGGTGAAAATCTGCCCGTTCGCACACCCTGCTCCGGCCCCCGCTCCCCTCATATTTCCGCAGCCCGCCGCATAGTTTTGTAAGGTACAAGGGAGGGAGCGGATCCGCCATGCGCCGAATCAACCACCGCTTGCGCCAATGGACAGCCCGGGTGCTCGAACTTCCGCAGGATGTCGTGTTCGATCTGCCGCGCCTTACGATGATCGGCGACCGGCAGCTCTATATCGAGAACCACCGGGGCGTGCTCCATTTCTCGCCGGACATGCTGCGGCTTGCGTTGCCGAACGGCAAGCTCGAGGTGTCGGGAAAGGATCTGGTCATCCGCGGAATCTGGACGGAAGAAGTGTTCGTGGAGGGCATCATTACGCAAGTTTCGATCAACGGATAAGGGGCGTGGAACGGGTGAAGGTAACATGGTTTCATGCCGTGCGCGGCTGTGTGACGGTCCGCATCGCCGGCTCCGGGACGGAACGGTTGCTGAGCGATGCGGCGGGGGACGGAATCGAATTGCTCGCCTTGCGCCGGACAAGCCCGGGGGAGATCGAATGCATCGTGACGGTGGGCGACTTTTTCCGGCTGCGTCCGCATTTGCGCCGGACAGGCTGTCGGCTCAGGATCGTCGGAAAGCGCGGGCTGCCGTTTCAATTGGCGCGGATCGGCCGGAGGAAGTTCTTCGCGGCGGGGCTCGTGTTGTTTTTCATCGGACTCTATCTGCTCTCCTCGCTCATCTGGCGCATCGAGATCGAAGGGAACGAGCGGCTGACGGACGAGCAGATTTTGGCGGCGGCGCGGGCGGAAGGGTTGCACGTCTTCCAGTGGTCGTTCCGTCTTCCGGGAGCCGAAGAATTGTCGCGCAGGCTGAACACCGCGCTGCCCGGCACGGCCTGGGTCGGCGTGGAGAAGCGCGGCACGCTGGTTACGATCCGCATCGTCGAGACGACCGAGCCGGAGCCGCGGACCTTGCTCAGCCCCCGCCATCTGATCGCGAAAGAAGACGCGGTCGTCACCCGCATCACCGCGACCCGCGGCCGTCCCGTCGTGAAGAAAAATCAGCGCGTGAAAAAGGGCGATGTCCTGATTTCCGGCATTCTCGGCGGGGATGGTTTGCATGTGAATGTGCCGGCCGAAGGGACGGTGAGGGGCCTCGTCTGGCACGAATACGACATCACGTCGCCGCTGGTCCGCAAGGCGAAGACGTATACGGGCGAGCGGCGCACGGTCTGGCACGCCGTGCTGGGAGACCGCAGCCTGAAAGTCAGCGGGTTCGGCGAGCCGCCGTTCGCCAAATACGAGTCCGTCCTCCGGCAGGAGAACGCGGCCTGGCGCGGCATCGTGCTGCCGATCGGCCGCATCCGGGAGACGCAGCTGGAAGTAACGTTCGTGGAGCGGCGGTTGACGGAGGAAGAGGCGGCGGCCGAAGGGCTGCTGCAGGCCCGCGCCGACATCCTGCGGAAGGCTGGCGCGGACGCGGTGATCCGGGCGGAAAAGATTTTGCATCGAAAGACCGAGAATGGTAAAGTTTATATGAAAGTACTGTTCGAAGTGGAACAGTCGATCACTGATGAAATGCCGCTAGTTCAACCACAAGGAGAATGACGATTTGCACGAGAAGACGGGAACCGTCCGAATTCCGCTGGCCAGCGCGGCGGAAGGACTGGCTTTATTCGGTCCGCAGGACAAGTATCTGCGGCTCGTCGAGCGCGGGATGGAAGCGGAGATCCGTTCCCGGGACGCCGAAATTGTCATCACGGGTCCGGAGCATGAGCTGGCTGCCCTCGAGCAGCTCTACAGCGTGCTGCTGGAGCTTGTCCGGGGAGGCTACACGCCTTCCGAGCGTGATTTCGCCTACGCGCTGGAACTGGCGCGGGAACTGAAGGCGGACGAGCTGCTCGATCTGTTCAAAACGTCCATCACGACGACGTACCGGGGCAAGCCGATCCAGTTCAAGACGCTCGGCCAGCGCCGCTACGTCCAGGAGATCCGGAAGAAAGACATCGTGTTCGGCATCGGACCGGCCGGCACGGGGAAAACCTATCTCGCCGTCGTCCTCGCGGTCGCGGCGCTGAAGGAAGGCAAGGTCAAGCGGATCGTGCTGACGCGGCCCGCGGTGGAAGCGGGCGAAAATCTCGGTTTTCTGCCGGGCGACCTGCAGGAGAAAGTCGATCCATATCTCAGACCGCTGTACGATGCGCTGCATGACGTCATGGGACCGGATCAGTCGGCGAAAGCGTTCGAACGGGGCATCATCGAGGTCGCCCCGCTGGCCTACATGCGAGGCCGGACGCTGGACGATTCGTTCATCATTCTCGACGAAGCGCAGAACACGACGCCCGAACAGATGAAGATGTTCCTCACCCGGCTCGGTTTCGGTTCCAAAATGGTCATCACGGGCGACGTGACGCAGATCGACCTGCCCCGGGGCAAGCATTCCGGCCTGATCGAAGCCCGGCGCATCCTGGGCGGGATCGAGGAGATCGGTTTTGTCGAACTCACCGAGTCGGACGTTGTCCGCCATTCGCTTGTGCAGCAAATCATCTCGGCGTATGCGCGCGCGGAAGAAGAGGCGGCCGGAAGATAGCGCGGCCGGCCGCAAGGCAGGGAGACTCCCGGACCGCAGGCGGGTCCGGCCGGAGAATTACACGGCGCCGTCCAGGCAGCAAAGGAGGAATGCCGCATGAGTATGAGCGGTGCGGCGGTCCGGGATTCGGACCACGGACGGCCTGCAGGATGGAAGCAGAGCGCGGCGGTTCGCTGGCTGCTGCTGCTTCTGTTCGTGCTGCTGTTTTGCGCCGTTCTGTCGCCGCGGCTCATTCCGAAGACTTACAATCTGGAACTCGGCAGCGTCAGCACCCGCGACATTGCCGCTCCCCGGCAATGGGAGGATGAACGGGCGACCGAACTTGCGAAGGAGCAGGCGGCGGAAAGCGTGGAGCCGAAATATTCCATCGTGGCATTGCGCAACGAGACGCTGGTCGACCAGATCGTCGCCCGCATGGAACAGCTCAACGCGGACACAGATGTATCGTTCGACAACAAGGTCGAGATCTATCGCCGCGAAATTCCGGCAAGGTACGATGCGTTCGTCGACAAGTTCGCCGCCGACAACCGCGATTCGGAGACGTACAATCCCGGTCTGCTGGAAGAGATGGCGCGCAACGTGAAGGAGCAGCGCTATACGATTCCGGAGGAGACGTTCTATAAGCTGCCGCTGCTCTCCGGCCAGCGGCTGCAGGGAATCCGCCAGGTTGCGGCCGAAGCGGTGCGCCGGCTGATGTCCGAACAGCTGACCGATGCCGAGACCGCCCGCGCGAAAGTGGCCGAAATGATCAACACGAGTTCCCTCGACGACCGCACCGACCGGGAAATCGCCGCCGAGCTGGCGCGCTTCGCCATCATGCCGAACAAGTTCTACGACCAGCAGGCGACCGAGAAGGCGCGGGCGCAGGCGCGGGAGAACACGCCGTCCGTCGTGATCAAGGAAGGCGACATCGTCGTCCGGAAAGGCCAGACGATCACGCCGGAAATCTATGAACGGCTGGAAGGTCTGGGGCTGCTCAAGAGTTCCACGAACATCTGGCCGTATTTCGGGCTTGTCATTTTCGCGCTGCTGTCGGCGCTGGCAATTTACAGCTACCTGGAGCATGTCGGTCTGCCCGGCAACGGCCCGAACGCGAAATACGGCAACTCGCAGCTGCTCATGCTGCTCATGATCTTCGCGCTGAATCTGCTGGCGATGGCGATCGTGGCGCTGATCCAGACGTCGGACACCTACTTCCTCGGCTATCTGGCGCCTGCCGCGCTCGGACCGGTGCTGATCGCGCTCTTGCTCGACCTCAACCTCGCGATCGTATCGGCCATCGTGTTCGCGGCTGCGGGCAGCATTTTGTTCAATACGGAGAGCGGGCGGATTTTCGACTTCACGTTCGGCTTCGTCATCCTGGTCGCCTCGCTGGCGGCGGTATTCGCCGTTCACAAAGCCGGCCAGCGCTCGACGCTGCTGAAGGCGGGTGTGCTGGCCAGCCTGTTCGGCACCGCGGCGGTTCTCGCGCTGATCTCGTTCGGCGAGCTGCCGCCGCGCATGGAGATCATCTATTCGGCCGCCTGCACGTTCGCCGGCGGGCTGCTCACCGTCGTGCTCGTCATCGGCCTGATGCCGTTCTTCGAGCTGTCGTTCGGCATTCTGTCCGCGCTCAAGCTGATCGAGCTGTCGAACCCGAATCATCCGCTGCTGCGCAAGCTGCTGACCGAGACGCCGGGCACCTATCACCACAGCGTCATGGTCGGCAACCTGTCCGAAGCGGCGGCGGAAGCGATCGGCGCGAACGGCCTGCTGTGCCGCGTCGGCTCGTTCTATCACGACATCGGCAAGACGAAGCGTCCGGGCTATTTCATCGAGAACCAGAATCATATGGAGAACCCGCACGATTCGATCGATCCGAAGCTGAGCCGGTCCATCATTATCGCCCACGCGCGCGACGGTGTGGAGATGCTCAAGGCGCACAACATTCCGAAGCCGATCCGCGACATCGCGGAACAGCATCACGGCACGACGCTGCTGAAATATTTCTACCACAAGGCGGTCAAACAGGCGGAGGCGGCCGGCGTCGAACCGGACTTCACGGAGGACGATTTCCGCTATCCCGGACCGAAAGCGCAATCGAAAGAAGCGGCCATCGTCGGCATTGCGGACTGCGTGGAAGCGGCCGTCCGCTCGCTGCACAATCCGACGATCGAGCAGATCGAGTCGATGATCCACAAGATCATCAAGAGCCGGCTGGATGACAACCAGTTCAACGAATGCGACCTGACGCTGAAAGAATTGGACAAGATCGCGCAGACGCTGAAGGAGACGGTGGTCGGCATCTTCCATTCGCGCATTGAATATCCCGAAGATGTGAAACCGAAGGAGAAAGCGTAAATGGGTCTGACGCTCGAATGGAGCAATGAACAGGAGACAATCGAACTGCAGGACGGATGGATCGCGCGGCTGGAGCAGCTGCTCCGGCTCGCCGGCGAGGCGGAGGGCATCGAAGACGGAGAGGTGGCGCTCACCTTCGTCGACGATGCCCGCATCCATGAATTGAACCGCGAATACCGGGGCATCGACCGGCCGACCGATGTGCTGTCGTTCGCCATGCAGGAAGGCGACGAGCCGGACATTATATTTGACGAATGGGAAGAAGGAGAATCCGATCCGGTTTCCGGCATGCTCGGCGACATCGTCATCTCGCTGGAGCGCGCGAAGGCGCAGAGCGAGGAGTACGGCCATTCGCTGGAGCGGGAAATCGGCTTTCTGTTTGTGCACGGGTTTCTCCATCTGCTCGGCTACGACCATCAGACCGCGGAGGAAGAGGCGGTCATGTTCGCGAAGCAGGAAGCGATCTTGCAGCAAGCGGGGCTGACCCGGTAATGCGCCGCTTCCTGGCCAGCCTGAGGTTTGCGGCAAGCGGCATTGCGCAGGGCGTCCGCAACGAGCGGAACATGCGCATCCATCTGATCGCGGCGGCCGCCGTCGTGCTGCTCGCGATCTGGCTCGATATCCGGCCCGTGGAATGGGCTGTCCTGCTCGCTCTGTGCGGGCTTGTGATCAGCCTCGAGCTGGTCAACACGGCGGTGGAGCGCGTCGTCGACCTCGTCAGCCCGGAACGCCATCCGCTGGCGAAAGCGGCGAAGGACGCGGCCGCGGGGGGCGTGCTCGTCGCAGCGATGTTCGCCGCCGCGGCCGGACTGATCGTGCTGGGGCCGCCGCTGTGGCACAAGCTTCAGGAACTGTTCGGGCTGTAAGGCGGCCAGGCGGTTGCCGGGCCCGGTCATCGACAGACTTGAAACGATCCCGTGAACCGAACGGTGACACTGACAGACGGAAAGGAGCCCGCGGCTGATGAGCGGTAACGCATCATCCCTGATCGACGAGCGGGAAGCGCTGACCCTGCTTGAAGCGGCAGCCGAAGCGCGGACCCGCGCCTATATTCCCTATTCCGGTTTCGCGGTGGGCGCCGCGCTGCTGGATGCGGAAGGCGGCATCCACTTCGGATGCAATATCGAGAACGCCGCCTACGGCCCGACGAACTGCGCCGAGCGGACGGCGCTGTTCAGCGCCGTCGCGGCCGGCCTGCCGCCGCGCAGCTTCCGCGCGATCGCCGTCACGGCGGATACGGCCGAGCCGGTGACGCCGTGCGGCACCTGCCGGCAAGTGCTCGCCGAGCTGTGCGCGCCGGACATGCCGGTTGTGCTCGGCACGATCCGCGGCCCGTGGCGGGTGACCACGGTCGCGGAGCTGCTGCCCGGCGCGTTCTCATCGGCGCAGCTGGATGAAGACAGGGCACGGAAAGGGGGCGATCGCCCGTGAGTGAACGCACGCAGAGCAAGGACAGAACGAACAGCCCGGACGGGCGGGACGAGAGCTTTCGTTCCGGCTTTGCCGCAATCGTCGGCCGGCCGAATGTCGGCAAGTCGACGCTGATGAACCATCTGATCGGCCAGAAGGTCGCGATCATGTCGGACAAGCCGCAGACGACGCGCAACAAGATCCACGGCGTCTACACGTCGGACCGGGCGCAGATCGTCTTCCTCGACACACCGGGCATCCACAAGCCGACGTCGAAGCTCGGCGACTTCATGAACCGGTCGGCGGACAGCGCGTTGGCGGAAGTCGACGTCATCCTGTTCCTCGTCGACGTCTCGGAGGAGCTCGGCGGCGGCGACCGCTTCATCATCGAGAAACTCAAGAAGACGAAGACGCCGGTGTTCCTCGTGATGAACAAGATCGACAAGGTGCATCCGGACGCGCTGCTGCCCGCCATTGCGAAATATCGCGAGCTGTTCGATTTCGCCGAGGTCGTGCCGATCTCCGCGCTGAACGGCAACAATGTGGGAACGCTGCTTGATCAGATCATCCGCTATCTGCCCGAAGGCCCGATGTATTATCCGGCCGACCAGGTGACGGACCACCCCGAGCAGTTCATCTGCGCCGAGCTGATCCGCGAGAAAATTTTGCAGCTGACCTATGAGGAAGTGCCGCACTCGATCGCCGTGGCGACCGAGGAAATGCGCGTTCAGGAGAACGGGGTTGTGTACATCCGGGCGGTCATCTACGTCGAACGCGACTCGCAGAAGGGCATCATCATCGGCAAGCAAGGCGCGATGCTGCGGGAAGTCGGCGCCGCCGCGCGGCAGGACATCGAAGCGCTGCTCGGCTCGCGGATCTATCTGGATCTCTGGGTGAAAGTGAAAAAAGACTGGCGCAACCAGGAACGGGTGCTGCGGGATTTCGGCTTCCGGCTGGACGATTGACCCGGCTCCCGGCATCAGCGTGCGGCGCCGGCCCCGGCAAACGGGAATCGCCGCTGGTCCGAACTCCCTCGGATAGCGCGCCGCCGGGCGTCGCATCCTAATCTTCGCAAGAGGCGTGCATTTCTGGCCGAAGGCGGTCCGATGGCGGACCGGCTTTCAGCGGCGTAGAAAGGATGAAGTTCACATGCGCGATTTCTCTTGGAAGATCTTCACGTTGACCGGAGATGTGGATGCGTTCTTGCTGTACCGGGAGATGGACGAATTGAGCGAGCGGGAGAAAAAGCCGACGCCGGAATCGCTGGATTCGCTCGACAACTGGGAAGAAATGGCGGACTGAGGAAGGCGTTCGGCGCGGGGGGAGAGGCGGACGCGTGCTGATTCGGGTGCAAGGCGTCATTATCCGATCGATGGATTACGGGGAAGGCGGCAAAATCGTCACGCTGCTGACCGAGACGCACGGCAAGACGGGCGTGCTGATCCGCGGCGCCAGCAAGCCGCGGAGCCGCTACGGCTCGCTTGCCCTTCCTTTTACATACGGTGAATTCGTCTTCTTCAAAGGATCGGGGCTCGGCACGCTGAGCAGCGGCGAAATCATCCGCTCCCATCACAAGCTGCGGGAGAACATCGATCTGGCCGCCCATGCGTCGTATGTTGCGGAACTGACGGACCGGGCCCTGCAGGACGAGGAAGCGGGGAACTGGATCTTCAGCCAGCTGATCGCTTGTCTGGCTGCGCTGGAAGACGGAAAGGATGCGGCAATCACGACGCATGTGTACGAGATGAAGATTCTGCAGGCGGCCGGCTACGCGCCGGTGCTCGACCGCTGCGTCTCCTGCGGACGGACGGACGGGCTTGCCGCGCTCGCGCCGGTGCTCGGCGGCGCGGTCTGCCCGGCGTGCCGCGCGGGCGGGCACCAGGTGCTGCAGCTCGGAGACAAGGCGCTCAAGCTGCTGCGGCTGTTCGCCGCTGTCGATCTCCGGCGGCTCGGCGAAGTGAACGTCGGTCCGGAGACGAAGGCGGCCGTCCGCCGCGGCATGCGCGCCCTCGTCGACGCGCACTTGCCGCACAAGCTGAAGTCGCGGGCCTTTCTCGATTCGCTGGACGCGCTCGGACAGCCGCCGATCCGGCCGGTGCCGGACGGGGAAGCGGGCGCGGAGCCGCACGGTTAAATATTGACTCGGATGCGCAAACCTGCTATATTATCTCAATATGAAAATATGGACGATGACGGAGAAAGTAGTCGGCAATCAGGCGCGTATGAAGCGAGCCGGGGATGGTGCAAGCCCGGCCGGTCTGGCCGGACGAAACGGCGCTCCCGAGTCCTGGTGCGAATGAAGGCGGGCTGTCCGCTTGAGGCAAGCGGCCAGCCAAGCAGGGTGGAACCGCGGGAGATGCTCCCGTCCCTGCGTCCGGATGCGGGCGTGAGGGACGGGAGTTTTTTGGCGTGGCACCGCCGCACGGCCGCATGCCGACGGCGTCCCGCGCGGCCGCCGGATGGAATCCATTCGAAGCGAAGGAGTGCATGGCATGAATTTTCAGGGCATCATCCTGACGCTGCAGCAGTTCTGGGCGGAACAGGGCTGTGTCGTCGTCAACCCGTATGATGTCGAGACGGGCGCCGGAACGCTCAACCCGATGACGTTCCTCCGGTCCATCGGTCCGGAGCCGTGGAACGTCGCGTACGTCGAGCCTTCCCGCCGTCCCGCCGATGGCCGCTACGGCGAGAACCCGAACCGGCTCTATCAGCATCATCAGTTCCAGGTCATCATGAAACCGTCTCCGGACAACATCCAGGAAATTTACCTGGAAAGCCTGAAACGGCTCGGCGTCGATCCGCGCCATCACGACATCCGGTTCGTCGAAGATAACTGGGAACATCCGGGTCTCGGCGCGTGGGGGCTCGGCTGGGAAGTATGGCTGGACGGGATGGAAGTGACCCAGTTCACCTATTTCCAGCAGGTCGGCGGTCTCGAAATGAATCCGGTAGCGGTCGAGATCACGTACGGCCTGGAGCGGCTTGCCTCCTACATTCAGGACAAGGAAAACGTCTTCGAGCTCGAGTGGGTCGACGGCGTCACGTACGGCGACGTGTTCCTCCAGCCGGAGTACGAGCACTCGAAATATACCTTTGAAGTGTCGGATACGCCGATGCTGTTCAACCTGTTCAATCAATATGAAGCGGAAGCGAAGCGTGCGCTGGAGCAAAATCTCGTATTTCCGGCCTACGATTACGCGCTGAAATGTTCGCATACGTTCAACCTGCTGGATGCGCGGGGCGCGATCAGCGTGACGGAGCGGACGGGTTATATCATGCGCGTGCGCAATCTGGCCCGGCAATGCGCCGCGGTCTACCTGGCGGAACGGGAGCGGCTCGGATTCCCGCTGCTGAAGAAGGAGGTGACGTCGAATGGCTGAAGATTTGCTCCTGGAGATCGGAATGGAAGAAGTGCCCGCGCGGTTCGTCCGCGGCGCCATGGATCAACTGAAGGCGAAGACGGCCGATTGGCTGGATGCGTCGCGCATCGCATATGAAGGCATTGAAGCGTATGCGACGCCGCGCCGGATCGCGGTGCTCGTGCGCGGCGTTGCCGGCAAGCAGGCCGACATCCGCGAAGAAGTGCGCGGACCGTCGCGCAAGATTGCGCTGGATGAGAATGGCGGCTGGAGCAAGGCGGCGCTCGGTTTCGCCCGCAGCCAGGGCGTGCAGCCGGAGCAGCTCTTCTTCAAGGAGAACGGCGGCGTCGAGTACGTGTACGCCCTGAAGAGCGGCGAAGGCGCGCCGACGATCGAGCTGCTGCCGGAAGGACTTGCAGGGATCATTACGTCGATGACATTCCCGAAAAGCATGCGCTGGGGCAGCTATGATCTTCGGTTCGTCCGTCCGATCCGGTGGATCGTGGCGCTGTACGGAGATGCCGTCGTGCCGCTCGAGATCGCCGGCGTGAAGAGCGGCAATGTGACGCGCGGCCACCGGTTCCTCGGCGCCGAGACGGCTATCGCGAGGCCCGGCGAATATGCGGCCAAGCTGCGGGAGCAGCACGTCATCGCGGACGTCAAGGAGCGCGAGGCGGAAATTCTCCGGCAGATCGAAGCGCTTAAAGCCGAGCGCGGCTGGAACATCGCGGTGAAGGACGATCTGCTCGAAGAGGTGCTGTTCCTCGTCGAGTACCCGACCGTCCTGTTCGGCACGTTCGATCCGGCGTTCCTGAACATTCCGCAGGAAGTGCTGATCACCTCGATGCGCGAACACCAGCGGTATTTCCCGGTGCTGGATCGCGAAGGCAAGCTGCTGCCGTACTTCGTCACGGTGCGCAACGGCGACAGCACCTCGATCGAGCTGGTGCAGCGGGGCAACGAGAAGGTGCTGCGGGCGCGGCTCTCGGACGCGAAGTTCTTCTATGAAGAAGACCAGAAGCTCACGATCAATGAGGCGCTCGCGAAGCTGGAGACGATCGTCTGGCACGAGGAACTCGGCACGCTGGGCGAGAAGGTGCGCCGCATCCGGCGGACGGCGGACGCCGTCGCTTCCCGCGTGACGGAAGACGAAGCGGCGCGGGCGGACATCAGCCGCGCGGCGGATATCTGCAAGTTCGACCTCGTCACGTCCATGGTGTATGAATTCCCGGAACTTCAGGGCATCATGGGAGAAGATTACGCCCGCAAGCTGGGTGAACGCGAAGCGGTCTGCCGCGCGGTGAACGAACATTACCGTCCGCGCCATGCGGGCGACGAGCCGGCCGAAGGGCTTGTGGGCGCCGTCGTCGGCATCGCCGACAAGATCGATACGATCGTCGGCTGCTTCTCGATCGGCATCGTGCCGACCGGCTCGCAGGATCCGTACGCGCTGCGCCGCCAGGCGGCCGGCATCGTGCAGACGATGATCGCGCACCGGCTGGGCCTCAAGCTCGGCGAACTGTTCGGCATCGCGCTTGACGTCTACGAGGAGCGCGGACTGAAGCGCGGCCGCGAAGACATTCTGCGCGATCTGTACGAATTCTTCGGTCTGCGCGTCCGGAACGCGTTGTCGGAAGCGGGCATCCGGTACGATGTGGCCGACGCGGTCATGGCGTCCGGCTTCGACGATCCGCTGCTTGCGGTGAAGCGGGCGGAAGCGGTCGCGGAGGCGGTTCGGCAGGGCGAGTCTTTCAAAGCTGCCGTCGACGCGTTCAACCGGGTGTGCAATCTGGCGGCGAAAGCCGAGCAGACGAAGATTGATCCGTCGCTGTTCGAGGACGATGCGGAACGGAAGCTGCACGAGGCCCGCGGGTCCGTGAGCGGCCGCGCGGAAGAAGCGCTGTCGTCCGGCGATGCGGCGGGGGCGCTGGCCGTCCTCACGGAACTGAAAGACCCGATCAACGCTTATTTCGACCGGGTCATGGTCATGACGGACAATCCGGCGGTCCGTGCCAACCGGCTGGCTTCGCTGGCCGCCGTCGCGGCCGACATTCGGCGGGTCGCGGATTTCTCGAAAATCGTCTGGTCGTAATATGCGGAAAGGTGCGGCGACATGAACGGCAATCGGTTTGATGAAGCATCCCGCCATTGCGTCATTTATGCCGTCTCGGACTCGGCCGGCGAGACCGGCGAAGCCGTCGTCCGCGCGGCGGTCGCGCAGTTCACTAACGCGCGGACGGAGATCCGGCGCCGGCCATTCGTGACGGACAAGTCGCATATCGCTGCCATCGTCGCGGAAGCGCGGGACGAGCAGGCGATCATCCTGTATACGCTGGTACTGCCGCATCTCCGCGAAGCGATGGCGCAGCATGCGCTGCGGGACGGCGTCCTGGCGATCGATGCGCTCGGGCCGCTGCTCGACGGCCTGGAATGGCGCACCGGCATCAAGCCGGAATACAGGCCGGGACTGAACCATCAGCTCGACGCGGACTATTTCCGCCGGGTGGAAGCGGTCGAATTCGCCGTGAAGCATGACGACGCGAAAGATCATTCCGGCATCCTGAAAGCCGACATCGTGCTGATCGGCGTGTCCCGGACGTCGAAGACGCCGCTGTCGATGTATCTCGCCCATCGCAAGTTCAAGGTTGCGAACGTGCCGCTCGTGCCGGAACTGAAGCTCCCGGACGAGCTGCTGCGCGTCCCGCGGTCGCGCATTGTCGGCCTGACGATCGGCAAGGAGGATCTGAACCAGATCCGGAAGGAGCGGCTGAAGGCGCTCGGCCTGCCCGACACCGCGCCGTACGCCGCCCCGGATCGGATTGAACGGGAGCTCACCTACGCCAGGGAAGTGATGGACCGGCTCGGATGCGTCGTCATCGACGTCTCTCGCCGGGCGGTTGAAGAGACGGCCAGCCTGATCATGGAGCATGTCCGGAATGCCGGCGTTCAGCCGTTCTGAACGCGGCGCGGGACGAACGGATCGGTGCGGGACGGGTACGGAAGGAATTGCGGCTCGTATGGCGAATATATTTTCTATAGTAGGAATAAGAACGTAAGACGAGGGTGTGCGGCAATGAGCGGCGGTGATGTCCGGATCGTGGTGGATGCGGATGCCTGTCCCGTGAAGCGGGAAATTGCCGACACCGCCAGGCAATTCGGTGTTCCGGTGATGCTCGTCGCCTCGTACGACCACGCGCTGGTCCCCGAACCGGGCGTCGAGGTGCGGCATGTGGAACGCGGACGCGACGCCGTCGATCTGTACATCTCGAACCTGATCCGCCCGGGCGACATCGTCGTGACGCAGGACTTCGGACTGGCGGCGATGGCCCTGGCGAAGCGGGCGACGGTGCTTTCGAACCGCGGCCAGCGGTACCGGAACGAGACGATCGACTTTCTCATGGCGAGCCGGCATGATCAGGCGAAGGCGCGGCGGGCCGGAGGACGGACGAAAGGGCCGCGGGCGATGACCCGCGAGGACCGGATGCGATTTCAACAAATGCTGACAAAAGTTTTGCAGGATATGCAGGATAATGATGACAGGTAGAGAATACTAATACGTGTTATTCAGGATGAAGGTGATGTGGATGGCCGGCGGCAGAATACCGGAAGACGTCATTCAGGCTGTCCTGCGGGCGCATGACATCGTCGAGACGGTCGGCCGGACCGTGCACCTGACGAAGAGCGGCAAGTATCTGAAAGGATTGTGTCCGTTTCATTCGGAGAAGACACCTTCGTTCACCGTCACCCCTGAGAAAGGGATTTTCCACTGCTACGGCTGCGGCAAGAGCGGCAGCGTCATCCGATTTCGTATGGAGCTTGAAGGTTACTCCTTTCCGGAAGCCGTGCGCATCATGGCCGAGGAAGCGGGCATTCCGCTTCCTCGCGGAGCGGGCGTTCCGGAAGAGCCGACCGCCGCTCAGCTTGAACGGCAGAAGCTGATCGAGGCGCATGAATATGCGGCAAAATTCTACCACTATCTGCTCCAGAACACCGAACACGGCAGAGAAGCGAAGGCTTATCTGAAGCGCCGCGGCATGTCGGACAAGCTGATCGACCAGTTCATGATCGGATATGCGCCCGAACGCGGGGACCTCTTGACCGGTTTTCTGGACAAGCGGGGCTACGATCTGCGGCTGATGGAGAAGGGCGGGCTGGTCGCTTCTCGCAGCGACGGCACCGGCTTCTTCGACCGGTTCCGGGGACGGATCATGTTTCCGATCCGGGACCGCGAAGGCCGCATGATCGCGTTCGCCGGCCGCATCCTGCACGACGGACAGCCGAAATATTTGAATTCGCCGGATTCCTTGTTGTTCAACAAGAGCCGCGTGCTGTACAACTTCCACGAAGCGCGGCCGGAAATCCGGAAATCGGGGAGGGTTGTCCTGTTCGAGGGCTACATGGACGTCATACGGGCTTGGGATGCCGGCGTGCGGAACGGCGTCGCGTCGATGGGCACGTCGTTCACGGAGGAGCACGTCGCCATGCTCCGCCGCGTCGCGGACGAAGCGGTAATCTGCTACGACGGCGACGATGCGGGCCAGGCGGCGGCGCTGAAGTCGGCGGCAATGTTCGAAAACGCCGGCATGCCGGTGAAAGTCGTCTTGCTGCCCGGCGGACTGGATCCCGACGAATACATCGGGAAATACGGTCCGGAATCGTTCGTGCGCGACATGGTCAACCAGCCGGTGTCCGCCGTCAAATTTAAATTAATATTTCTGCGCAAAAACCATAAACTGCTAGAAGACGAAGGACGCAAAGATTACGTGCTCGAAGCGGTGCGCATGATCGCCGGTCTCGATTCGCCAGCCGAAAGGGAGTTTTACCTGAAGGAACTGTCGCGGGAGTTCGAATTTCCGCTGGAGACGCTGAAGCAGGAGTGCTTCGAAATTCGGGCCGCCGCGCAAAAAAACCGTCCCGCCGGGGATAAGTTGGGCAATCGGTGGAATAATGGTAGGAATGAAACGGCTCGCCCGCCCGTCGGACGGATGCCGGAGCCGCCGGGACGTCATCACATCGAACGAACGCTGCTGTACTGGATGATGCATGACGAGGAAGCAGCCGAATATGTGCATGACAAACTGGGAGACGCCTTCCAGGTGGAAGACCACGCGGCGATCGCCGCTTATCTCTATGCCTACTATGCACAAGGCCACGAGCCGGATGTCACCCGATTTTTCTCGACCCTCCAGGACGAACGATTGGAACGGACTGCCGCCTCCATTCTCAGCATGGAGACCGTGCCGCCCTGCACGAGCGACAATTTGGACGCTTTCGCGGAGGAGGTTCTGAAACGGCAGAGACTCACGGCTTTGAAAGAACGGGTGGAAGAGCGAATTCGCGCCGAACGGGCTGGCGACGCGCTGCGGGCCGCGCAGATCGCCATCGAAATCAATACCTTGGAGAGACAGTTGAGAGGAAAGGCCACGCGACCGTCCTAGGGAGGAGGGAGTCGGAGTATGACAAACGATCAACATACGGAACTGGATACGGAACAAAAGCTTGAAAGCGTCAAGGAACAGCTGATAGAGCTGGGCAAGAAGCGCTCATCCTTAACGTACAAAGAAATTATGGAAAAACTGTCCCCGTTCGATCAGGAACCGGAACAGATCGATGAATTTTTCGAACAGCTCGAAGACCTCGGCATCGAAGTGACGAACGATGGCGACGACCATCCGATGGCTTCGGGGGACGACGATCACGAGGAGCATGACGATTTCAACTTCGACGACGATCTTTCGCTGCCGCCGGGCATCAAGATCAACGACCCTGTCCGCATGTATCTGAAGGAAATCGGACGCGTTCCGCTGCTCACCGCCGAGGAGGAAATCGAGCTGGCGAAGCGGATCGAACAGGGCGACGAAGATGCGAAGAGAAGGCTGGCGGAAGCGAATCTCCGCCTCGTCGTCAGCATCGCGAAGCGGTATGTCGGCCGCGGCATGCTGTTCCTCGATCTCATTCAGGAAGGCAACATGGGGCTCATCAAGGCGGTCGAGAAATTCGACCACGGCAAAGGCTTCAAATTCAGCACCTATGCGACCTGGTGGATCCGTCAGGCGATCACGCGGGCGATTGCCGATCAGGCGCGGACAATCCGCATTCCGGTGCACATGGTCGAGACGATCAACAAGCTGATCCGGGTGTCGAGGCAGTTGCTTCAGGAATTGGGGCGCGAACCTACGCCGGAAGAAATTGCGGCGGAAATGGATCTCAGCGTGGACAAAGTGCGGGAGATCATGAAGATCGCGCAGGAGCCGGTCTCGCTCGAAACGCCGATCGGCGAGGAAGACGATTCCCATTTGGGCGATTTCATCGAAGACCAGGAGGCGCTTGCGCCGGCAGACGCGGCGGCCTACGAACTGCTGAAGGAGCAGCTCGAAGATGTGCTCGACACGCTGACCGAGCGCGAGGAGAATGTCCTCAGGCTCCGTTTCGGTCTGGATGACGGCCGCACCCGCACGCTGGAGGAAGTCGGCAAGGTGTTCGGCGTCACGCGCGAGCGGATCCGCCAGATTGAGGCGAAGGCGCTGCGCAAGCTGCGGCATCCGAGCCGGAGCAAACGGCTGAAAGATTTCCTGGAGTGACAGGAATGCACGGGACCTGACTGCATCGGCAGGAGGGTCCTTTTTATCACCTGGGAAAAGGCGTGTCTACGCCGTCCTCGGAAAGGAACGAAAGCGGGATGAACGAGGAGCGCCGCAGAACGATCATCCGTGAGATCGACTATTGGCAGAAAAACAAACTGTTGCCGGATCAGTATTGCGATTTCCTGATGAATCTGTACAAGACAGACGAAGAGATCGGGCGTCCCTCGTCCGGATGGGCGGGGCGCGCGGTGTCCGTCGTCAACGGAGCAAGCGGAAAGCAGTGGCTTCTTGCTTTTGGAATCTTTTCCGTGGTCTGTCTTGTCATCCTTTATTTTAGCGTGTTTCACCCCGTATTGCAAACCGCGCTGACGCTCTTCGCCGTCGTGCTGCTGCTCTATTTCGGACTGAAGCGCCGCCGCGCGAGCGAACCGGTCGGGCTGACGCTGATCGGCCTCGGCATGCTGACGCTGCTGGTCGCAGGGATCGTCATGCTGCAGCTTCACGGGCTGGACACGCCGATGTGGACGGCGCTGTTCCTGACCGGCTGCGGCCTGTTCTGGATCGTGTTCGGCATCGCGGCGCGGTTCCCGGTGCTGCACTATGTCGGCTGGCTCGCGATCTTCCTGGTCTACGCGATACTGCTGGCGCGGGGCGGCGAGCACCCGAAGTGGTACGAAGTGCAGCTCTTCTGGCTGCCCGCCTCCTTCGTCTTCGGCTGGTTCAGCTGGTTCGTCCATCGCTGGTCGAAGCCTTCTTCCGCGGTGCTGTTCGCCGCGGCGGCGACGCTCTGGTTCATGCCGGAGCTGTATGCCGCGATCCTGATGAACCAGCCTCCCTGGATTCAGCTGGCGCTCATCGCGAAGATCGCGGCCGGCGGCAGTCTCATCTTCGCGCTGCGCAAGCAATGGACGGTGTGGGTGGCATGAAGACAGCGGCAAATGCGGCGGGACGGATGTTGTCAAAGCGGCTTCAGGCGATTGCGGACCTGGTACCGCCGGGCGCGCGCGTCGCGGACATCGGATCGGATCACGCGCTGCTTCCGGCCTGGCTGGTGTCCGCCGGCAAGTCGCCTTGCGCGGTCGCCGGCGAAGTGCGCGACGGCCCGCTGAAGGCGTCGGCGGCCCGCATAAAGGAAGACGGGCTGGCGGACCTTGTGGCGGTCCGCAAGGGCGACGGGCTGGCCGTCGTCGCGCCCGGAGAAGTCGATTGCGTCGTCATCGCGGGCATGGGCGGCGCCCTGATCGCCTCGATCCTGGAGGCGGGAGCGGCGGCGGGCAAGCTTGAAGGGGTGCGCACGCTGGTGCTGCAGCCGAATGTCGGGGAAGACCTCGTCCGGCGATGGATTCTGGACAAGGGATGGTATTTGGCGGCCGAGCGGATCGTGGAGGAAGACGGCCGATGGTACGAAATTTTGGCGGCGCAGCGGGTGCCGGATGCGGACGGGCTCAATTCCGCCTTGTACAATGCGTCGTTCCTCAAGCTCGACCTGCCGGCCGAACGGAAAAAGGAACTGCTGCTGCGCATGGGACCGTGGCTGCTCCGCCAGCCGGATGAACGGTTGGCCGGCAAATGGCGGTCGGAACTTGAAAAGCTTGCGTTCATCAGCCGGCAGATCGAACGTTCCGATTCGCCGGATGCGGCAAGGCGCAGGCAGGAAGTGCTCGAGGAGATCAAGTTGATCGGGGAGGTGATGGCATGTTTGCAAGCGGACAATTCGTCGTCCAGCTGATGGAGCGGTTCGCGCCGCGGCGGCTGGCGGTCGAAGGCGACCGCATCGGCCTGCAGGTCGGCACGCTGCAGAAAGAGATTCGCAAGGCGCTCGTGGCGCTTGATGTGACGGATGCGGTCGTCGACGAGGCGATCGCGGCCGGTGTCGATCTCATCATCGCGCACCACGCCGTCATTTACCGGCCGCTTCCGGCAATCGACACGTCGACGCCGGCGGGGCGCATTTATGAGAAGCTGATCAAGAACGACATCGCGGTCTACGTGGCGCATACGAATCTGGACACGGCGGAAGGCGGCATGAACGACTGGATGGCCGATGCTTTGGGCATCGAGTCCGAAGGCTGCCTGGAGGAAGTCCACGTCGATCCGCTGCTCAAGCTGGTCGTCTATGTGCCGGAGACGCACCGCCGGCAGGTGCAGGAAGCGGTCTGGCGAGCGGGTGCCGGACAGATCGGGGAGTACGATTGCTGCAGTTTTGAGGTGAAAGGCACCGGCACGTTCCGCCCGGGCGAGGGAACGAACCCGCACATCGGCACGACCGGCAAGCTGGAGCGGGTGAAGGAAATCCGGATCGAGACGATTCTGCCCGAGTCGCTCAAGGGGGCGGTTGTGCAAGCGATGCTGAAGGCGCATCCTTACGAGGAGCCGGCGTACGATCTGTTCCCGCTCAAGCTGCAGGGCAAGGCGAGCGGTCTCGGCCGCTTCGGCCGGCTGAAGGAGCCGGCGACGCTGGAGGCGTTCGCCCGCCATGTGAAGGAGGCATTCGACGTGCCGTTCGTCCGCGTCGTCGGCGACCCCGACCGGGTCGTCCGGCGGGCCGCCGTGCTCGGCGGCTCCGGGGCGCGCTACATGCGCCATGCGCTGCGGGCCGGCGCGGACGTGTTCGTCACCGGCGACATCGACTACCACACGGCGCATGACGCGCTGGCCGCCGGCCTGGCCATCGTCGATCCGGGGCACAATGCGGAGAAGATCATGAAGGCGAAGACGGCCGAGCGGCTGGCGAAGGATCTCGCCGCGGCGGGGTATCTGACCGAGGTGATCCCGTCGGCCGTGCCGACCGAGCCGTTCCGGCTCATGTAGGCGGAAACGAAACGACATTCCGTTACACCGGAGCTAAGGCAAGCTGCCTGCCGCAATAAATTCACCATGTTGGCCGATATTTACGGTTGAGCTTTCATTCAGCAGCATGTATACTGGAGGATGCGTCGGAAAGTCTGACAGACAATCGCCGGCGGCCTTTGTTGCCGCGGGAGGAAAGTCCGGGCTCCGCAGGGCAGGATGCTGGATAACGTCCAGTCGGCGCGAGCCGAAGGATAGTGCCACAGAAATGGACCGCCGATGGCCGGCTTCACGCCGGCACAGGCAAGGGTGGAACCGTGGTGTAAGAGACCACGAGCGGCGTTGGTGACAACGCGGCTGGTAAACCCCATCCGGAGCAAGACCGAGAGAACGCGGCGGCCTCGGAGCCGCAGCCCTTGCCCGGGGCGCGTTCGGGTTGGTCGCTTGAGCTGCGCAGCAATGCGCAGCCTAGATAGATGATTGTCGCTTCCATCGTGGGAGGGTCGTTCCCGTTATACCACCGGAAGTACAGAACCCGGCTTATGGCAGGCTTTCCGCAACGGTCTATCGATGCCGGCTGCATCGGACAGCCGGAATATCCCGAAAAACATGCAGAGCCTTCGGCCTGTCCTCGCGAGAGGACCGGTCCGAAGGCTCTTGTTCATTTCGCCGGTCATTCCGCCTCGCCAAAACCGAACCGATGCCGGAGCGTCTCGATTCGGCGCTCGAAATTGAGCCGGAATCCGCCGAGCGTGTTCGCGGTCTGGTCGGCCGCTTTCAGGGCGCGCATGACATCGATCCTGCCGTAGCCGAAGTAGATGTCGCGGCCCTTGTCGCCGAGGTCGACGGCCGTCTTCCGCATGATGTCCATCACTTCTTCGTTCGTCAGGTCCGGGTTGACGGACTTGATCAACGCGGCGAGCGCGGCGGCATGCGGACTGGCCATCGACGTGCCGGACAGCGCGGCGTACTGGTTGCCCGGATAGGTGCTCGCAATCGCGTCGCCGGGAGCCGCCGCGTCGATGTAATCCCCGTAGTTCGAATAGGGGGCTTTGTTGTCCTCGGCATCCGTCGCGGCCACCGCGAACACTTCGGGATACGCCGCCGGATAGCCCGGCTGGTCGGTATTGTCGTTGCCGCTCGCCGCGACGAGCACGACGCCGCGGTCATGGGCGTACCGGATCGCATCGTGAAGAAACTGGGCCGAAGCATAGTTGCCGAGGCTCATGTTAATGACATCGGCGCCGTGGTCCGTCGCCCAAATGATGCCTTCCGCGACCGAATAGGTCGTGCCGGATCCGGAGCTGTCGAGCACTTTCACGGGCATGATGCGGCCCCGCCAGGACAGGCCGGCGACGCCTTCGCCGTTGTTGACCGTGGCCGCGATGATGCCCGCGACGTGCGTGCCATGGCCCACGTCGTCTTCCGGATCGCCTTCGCCGACCAGATTGATCCCTTCCGCAATCCGGCCCTTCAAATCCGGATGATCAAGTTGGACGCCCGTGTCCAGCACCGCGATGACGATGTCGTCGCTGCCGCGCGAGAGCGCCCAGCCGCGTTCCGTCTCGATCGCCGGCAAGTTCCACTGGTAAGCGTTGTACAGCAGGTCATTCGGCACGATCGCGTCGCCGGTTGCATCCGCACCGTTTTCCGCCCGAACCTTGAACCCCTCGCGGTCCGACGCCCCGGTCCCGCTCTTCGCGCCGTCCGCTCTCAAGGCCTGTCCCCGCAGTCCGTTCGCCAGATACAGATAATGCGGTTCGACGTACACCGGATTCCAGCGCTCGCGGAAATAGGCAATCAGGTCTTCCGTCTCCATCGAACGCGAAGTGAACACGCGGGCATATCCCAATTTCCGCACCGAGGCGCCGTCGATATCTTTCATGATCTCCCGGATTTCGGCGTCCGTCGGTTCCCGGCGGAAGCGGACGACGGCCTCATTGATATGATAATGGCTCGCCGAGCCGTTGTCCTCGCCGGTGCGGACCGTAATATCCTCTGTCGAGTTCGGCTTCGCCGACTCGATCTTGTACCGTCCTTCCGCCGGGTAAGGCACGAGCCGCAGATGCAGCCGCTGCCGGCGCTCCACTTCATCGACAATATCCTGCCGGATGATGCCGGTGACGGTTCCGCTGCTATCGGCTGTCGGCACGCCCAGAACGATGTAGCGGCTGCCGTTCACCCGGACGGGTTCGGATACATACGTCCGGCCCGCCTGCGCTTCCCGCTCGGCCTGCGCAAGCTGCGCGTTCCACGTTTCGCCGCCGCCTTTCGGCATCGCGCCGGCTTCCTTCGCCCTCCCGCCGCTTGCCTTGAGCCGCACATAGGTCATGTGCGGATGGGCATCCAGCAGATGGCGCAGTTTCTCTTCATCGGCATCCGCACGGAGCGCCCGGAACTCTTTGGAGCATTCCAGCGTGCACAGCTGCGCGGTCGCCTCCGCGTCCCGCCGGACGGCCTCCAGCTTGAGCCGCTTTTCCTGCGCGGCATTCATCACGGAAGGCCGGCTGCTTGCGCCGTCTCCGTTTCCTTCGTCCTCCCGCACGCCGATCTGCCAGGGCAGAAAAGCGATCAGCGCCGCCGCGGCTGCGCCCGCCGCCGCCCATCGCAGCCATTTCGGCCGCAACTTCGGCCTTCTGGACATATCGCGCCCCTCCCGCGTTCGTGATCGAAATCGGTTATAGGTTAAGGTCCGCGTCATGAAAATATACAATCCCAAAGCGAAGCTTATCCTTCCGGAGTACCGCGGGCGGCGGATTTGTGTTAACATGTGGATTAGCCAGTACGGGGAGCGAAAGGAGTCAGCAAATGCCGTCCGAGAATATCAGACAATTGACCGAATCGGCGCGGGCCAAACTGAAGGAAGCCATTGACCAGCTGGAACCTTTTCTGAACGGATATGCGCTGCGTGACCTGACCGGGGAAGACAGCACGCCCGAGACCGTCGCCTTCTACAAAGGGCTGCTCTCGGATCTGCGGCACCTGCTCGTTTTCTCGGAAGTCGTCTATGAGAAGCTGGGCGTCGTGCTGCGGCGGGCCAATTTTGACGTCGATTTCGCGGAAAGGGCGCTTTATGAGACGTACCATCAATGCGTGAACGCCTATTTCTATCCGAAGAATGAAGGCTACTCGGAAGACGGCCGCTATGCGTACACCGGCCAGGACGCGATCCGGTTCCGCGTCAAGCCGGTGCGACCGGCGCGGGACATCGTGCTCGGCATCGCGAAAATTTTCGAGGATCTGCGCGAAGAGCTGGCCTACTATGAGAGCGAGTATCTGATCCGGCGGAGGATGCAGGGGCAAAAATAAGGCAGGCATACGGCGCACCCGCGAAGGGCAACTTGATAGCGGGGGTGATCGCATGCCTGAAGGCGTCATTTGCAGCGTAAGCAACTGCACCTATTGGGCGAAGGGCAACCGTTGCGCGGCCGAGGAGATCATGGTCGACATCGACCGCTACGCCCGGGCCGACTACGGTTCGGAATTCGCGGACTTCGACACGCAGCGTCGGGAGACGGCCTCCGATTCCTCCGTTACGTGCTGCCACACCTTCCGTCCGAAGGAAGGCTGATCCGGATGGGCAGCCATCCGAAAGGCGGAGCGGACGGTGCCAAGAATCGGAAGCGGGAGGTGGACGAAGACTTCTCCGGGCTGAACCCGGAACTGCCGGCGGCGAACGACGATGACGCAGCCGGGCGCAGGGCGGCGAAGGCGCAGGACGATGCGGAGATGGCCGCGGAGTTTGCCGCGCCCGACGCGCCGCGCGAACGCCGGCAGACGGACGGACCCGCAGATTCGGACAGGCGCCGGTCCGAACCGGGCACGGCGGCTTCCGACGCGGGCCGCGCCACGGGGCTGTTCGCGCTCGCGATCGCCATCGCCTCGCTGTTCGTATGGCCGCTGCCGCTCGGGCTGACCGCCGCGATTCTCGGCTGGTTCAGCTTCCGAGAAGGCGCGCGCGGGCTGGGCGTCTGGACCATCACCATCGGGCTGGTGGCGGTGCTGACGCAACTCGTCCTCATACCGATCTATGCCGCATGGTCATGACGCGGCGCAAACCGGCGGTACGCCTGGGCGTTCCGCCGGTTTTGCTGTGCGCATGGCCGCACGCGCGCGCCTCGCGGTCAACAGACTCTGGCAACGACGGGCCAAAACGTGTACAATGGTAAGGTGAGACAAGCATGCGTTATGGAGGGGACGTCATGAGCACCGTCTTCGAACCGCAAAGCATCGGCATTGATCCGCGCACGTTCAGCGCGCTGCTGCGGCTGCAGCTGGCATCCTATGCCGATTCATCGGGCAGAACGGATTCCGGATACGGATCGCTGTTCGAGACGCTGCTCGGCGGGCTGCTGACCGGCGGCAGCGCGATGACGTCCGCCATTGGTTACGGCTCAGGCCTGATCAATTACCCGGCATCGCTCTACTCCGGCACACTCTATTCCGAAAATCTCATGCCGATGCTCATCCGGCTGCAGAACGCGTCCTCCGGCGGCTCCGTCGGCGGAGCCGAGAGCCTGTACGACCCGCTGATCCGGCAGTCCGCCGAACGGTACGGCATTGATCCCGCCCTCGTGAAAGCGGTCGTCCGGACGGAATCTTCGTTCAATCCACGCGCCGTGTCGCGCGCGGGAGCGAAGGGGCTCATGCAGCTCATGGACGCGACGGCGCGGTCGCTCGGCGTTGCCGATCCGTTCGATCCCGCGCAGAATGTGGCGGGCGGCACGCGCTATCTTGCCTGGCTGCTCGGAAAATACGACGGCAATGTGAAAGCCGCGCTCGCCGCGTACAATGCCGGCCCCGGCCGCGTCGACCGGCTCGGCATCCTGACGGACGAGGCGTTCGACGAGAAGCGGTCGCTCCTGCCCGAAGAGACGCAGCATTACGTGGCCAAGGTGCTCGATGCGTTCGAGCGCTACCGTGCGTCTCACGGTTGACATCCGCGGCGCCGCCATTGAAGCTGCCGCCGCCAAAAGGCCGCAAGCACCGACTCCGAGAGGGGTCTTTCCTTTTTTACGGCTGATCTATCACCGCAAAACGGACGCGCCTTCCGGAAAGAACGGCGTCGGCCGTTTTCGGCACGTGACAAGGGAGCAAGACTTCCGCATTTGATCAAGGAAGGGAACACAAGCATGCTCTATTTCGACCACAGCGCCTCTTCGCCGCCGCGCGAGGAAGTGATCCGCACGGTATCCGAAGTGATGGCGAAAATCTACGCCAATCCCTCGTCGCTTCATCAGGGCGGCGCGGAGGCGCGCAGGCTGCTGGAACGCGCGC
Organism: Thermobacillus xylanilyticus; assembly: GCF_907165215.1. Classification (GTDB taxonomy): domain Bacteria; phylum Bacillota; class Bacilli; order Paenibacillales; family Paenibacillaceae; genus Thermobacillus; species Thermobacillus xylanilyticus. The sequence continues at coordinate 27,566 of NZ_CAJRAY010000032.1, forward strand.
GCGAGCAGGCCGGGAGGCTGTTCGGCACGAGCGCGTCGGAATGGCGTTTCACTTCCGGCGGCACGGAAAGCAACAATCTGGCCGTCTTCGGCGCCGCGCGGCGTTACCGGAATCGCGGCCGGCATCTGATCGTCTCAAGCGTCGAGCATCCGTCCGTCGCCGAACCGTTCCGCGCCCTGGAGCGCGAGGGTTTCCGGGTGACGGTGCTGCCGGTGAACGCGACGGGCCACGTCGACCCCGCGGACGTCGAGGCGGCGCTGACCGACGAGACGATCCTCGTCAGTGTCATGCACGTGAACAACGAGGTCGGCGCGGTGCAGCCGATTGAAGCGATCGGGCGGCTGCTCAAAAACCGGCCGCGCACGCTGCTGCATGTCGACGGCGTGCAGAGCGTCGGCAAGCTGCCCGTCTTGTTGCGCGAATGGGGCGTCGATCTGTTCGCGGTCTCGGCGCACAAGTTCGGCGGGCCGCGCGGAGCCGGGTGGCTGTATGTTCGGGAAGGCGTCGAGCTCGAGCCGCTCATCTTCGGCGGCGGCCAGGAAGACGGCCTCCGGTCCGGAACCGAGAATGTGCCGGCCATCGTCGGCGCCGCCAAGGCGCTGCGCATGGCGATCGAATCGCAGCCGGAGCGGGCGGAGCGGCTGAGCCGGCTGCGCCGGCGGCTCGTCCGGGGCGTCGTCTCCATGCCCGGCGTCGTGCTCAGCGGACCGGAGGAGGACGATCCGCTCCGGCCGATGGCGCCGCATATCGTTCACTTCTGCTGCCCCGGACTCAAGCCGGAAGTGATCGTCCATTCGCTTGAAGAGCTGGGCGTTCTCGTCTCGACGAAGTCGGCCTGCTCATCGAAAGACGACAAACCGAGCGCCGTGCTCACGGCCATGGGACGCGACGCCGCCTGCGCGGCAAGCGGCATCCGCATCAGCATGGGAGATGAGCACGACGAGGCGAGCATCGACGCGCTGCTCGAGCGGCTGGAGACCGTGCTGCGCAAGTTGATGCCGCTGCGAAGAAAGGAAGACCTTCATTGACATTCGACCATATTTTGATTCGGCTCGGGGAAATTACGGTAAAAGGACGCAACCGCAACCGCTTCGAGACGGAGATGCTCAAGCAGGTGCAGCATGCGCTTCGCGGATTCCCCGGGCTGACGTTCATCCGGACATACGGCCGGCTGTACATCGCCCTCGGGAACGAGCCGTACGAACCGGTGGCCGACCGGCTGAAAGACGTTTTCGGCATCTCGTCGTTCAGCCCGGTGAAGCGGGTGGAGCCCGAATTGCAGGCGATCCGGGAAGGCGCGCTCGCCGTCATGCGGTCGTTTCCGCAGCGCAAGGCGACGTTCAAAGTCAAGGTGAGCCGCCGCTGGAAGGGGTTCCCGCACGACACGATGGCCATGAACCATCTTGTCGGCGCGCACATCCTCCGCAACATGCCGAACATTACGGTGGACGTCCGGCAGCCGGACATCGAGCTGCACGTCGAGATTCAGGAACAGCACGCCTATATCTACTGCGAAGTGGTGCCGGGGGCCGGCGGATTTCCCTACGGGTCGAACGGCAAGGCGGTCGCGCTGCTGTCCGGCGGCATCGACAGCCCGGTCGCCATCTGGATGGCGATGCGCAAAGGGCTGGAGGTCGAAGCGATCCATTTCCACAGCTATCCGTTCACGAGCAAGGAAGCGCAGGACAAAGTCGTCACCCTCGCGAAAAGGCTGTCCTATTACGCCGGCAAACCGTTCAAGCTGCATCTCGTGCCGTTCACGGACATCCAGACCAGCCTGGCGCAGTCGAAGCAGGATCATCTCATCATTACGCTGATGCGCCGGTCGATGCTCCGCATCGCGCAGCGGATTGCCGAGAAGAGCGGCGCGCTCGCGATTGTCACCGGCGACAGCCTTGGCCAGGTCGCCAGCCAGACGCTCGGCAGCATGAACGTCATCGGTCGCACGACGGATTTGCCGCTGCTTCGTCCGCTTGTCGCGATGGACAAGCTTGAAATCATCGCGATGGCGAAGCGGATCGGCACGTACGAGACATCGATCCTGCCGTACGAAGACTGCTGCACGCTGTTCGTGCCGAAATCGCCGAGCACGAATCCGAATCTGCGCGTCGTCGAGCGCATCGAAAACGGCGTGCCGAACCTGGCCGGGATGATCGCGCAGGCGGTGGAAGGTACGGAGACGATCGAGCTTCGCCCCGACGATCCGGCGCCTTCCGACCGGGCGGGCGAGGACGATTGGTTTTGATCCGCGTCAGAGAACAAGAAAAAGCAGGGACCGCTTAATGCGGCTCCCTGCTTTTCTCTTGCCATGCGGTCCTTCTGGCTCTGGCGGCGTTCACGGCGTAGCCGGCGAGCAGAACGCCGACGATGACGACCGCGTAGAAAATCCAGGCGACCCAGGTGCGGTCCCCGATCAGTTCCTCGATGTGCCTCTCGTGCGTGATCATCTTCGCGGCCGTGTAGGCGAGCACGCCTCCGCCGAGATAGATGATCCAGGGAAAACGGCCCAACAGGCGGATGAACAAGGTGCTTCCCCATATGATGATCGGGATGCTGATCAGCAGCCCGAGCACGACGAGCAGCAGATGGCCGTGCGACGCCCCGGCGATGGCGATCACATTGTCGAGCCCCATCGCGGCGTCGGCGGCGATAATCGTCCAGACCGACTGCCACAGCGTATTGCCGGCCTTGACGTCATGACCGCCTTCTTCCTGCACGAGCAGCTTGTAGGCGATCCAGACGAGCAGCAGTCCGCCGGCGAGCTGCAGCCACGGCACTTTGAGCAAATAAACGACCAGTGCGGTGGCGGCGATCCGGATGGCGACCGCGCCCGCCATGCCCCACAGGATGGCCGCTTTCTGCTGATGTTTGGGCAGATTGCGCGCCGCCATGCCGATGACGATCGCGTTGTCTCCGGCAAGCACCAGATCGATGAAGACGATGGTGATAAGAGCGGACCAGAATTCCAGCGTCAAAGGATTCATAAGTTGGCTGTCCCCTCCTTTCCCGTCAGTAGCACCGCACACAGGCAAAAATGCCCGCAACAGATTTATATACGTTGTCCATGGACATGCGGATTCAAATTTTTTTCGGGCATAACCTGTCCCAACCGCACATACAGTGGTTGGCAAGGGGGCGGAGGCCGTTGGATAGTCTGCTGATTTTCGCACAAATTATGCTGGTCAATCTGCTGCTCAGCGGCGACAATGCCGTTGTCATCGCGATGGCCTGCCGACACCTGCCGCCCGGAATCCGGGAGCGCGCGATGGTCTGGGGCACCGCCGCCGCGGTCGCCCTGCGCTGCGCACTGACACTGTCGGCTGCCGCACTGCTTCAGATCCCGTATCTGCGGGCGGCCGGCGCGCTTATGCTGTATGGCATCGCGGTCAAACTGCTGCTCGATGGCGGCGGAGACGGCACGCCGCACAACGTGCGGAACAGCGCCACGATCGCGGGCGCGGTCCGCACGATCCTCGCCGCCGATTTCATCATGAGCCTCGACAACGTGCTTGCGATCGCCGCGATCGCCGACGGGGAAATCGTGCTCATGCTGATCGGCATCGCGCTCAGCATCCCGATCGTCATATGGGGAAGCCGGTTCGTCGGCGCGCTGCTTGCCCGCATCCCCCAGCTCGTCTACATCGGCGCCGCGCTGCTCGGCTATGAGGCCGGCCGGATGCTCGTGCACGATCCCGGCCTGGACGAACTGCTGTTCCACGGCAGCCGGACGGCCGCCGAAGCGCTGCCCGTATTGTCCGTCCCGCTGGTGATCGTGCTGTATCTTCTGATGCGCCGGGCGTCATGACCCGGACTTTTTTTTTGCCTTCAGTTCCATTACACTAGAGAGGATGACCAGGGTTGCTCCGGGGGGTGGGTCGTATGTCCAACAAACAATATACCATCGGTCTTGCCATTGTGGCTGTCGGCGTCGTGATTTTATTGGGAAAGCTCGGCGTATTCGCATTCATCGGAAACATTTTCTGGCCGCTTCTCGTCCTCGTGCCGGGCGTGCTGCTCCACATGCTCTATTTCGGGCGCATGCTGGGAAATGCCGCAGTGCTCATACCGGCCGGAGTGCTCACCGTGTACGGCTTGCTGTTCTTCGTCTGCAATCTGTTCGGCTGGAAACTGCTTGCGGGGCTGTGGCCGTTCTTCCTGGCCGGGCCGGCGGTCGGACTGTACGAATACAGCATGTTCGGACCGAACCGGGACCGGACGATCCGGCTGATCGCGATCGGGCTGCTCGCCCTGTCCGCGCTTCTGCTGCTGATCGGCCTGTTCCGTTCGGCATTCATCTACCTGCTGGCCGCCGCGCTCATTCTGGGCGGCGCCTGGATCGCATACGGGCGGCGCATCCGCTGGTGACGCGGCAGGCGGGAATCTGACAGACGGAAAGGATTACGATTGTGCATCCGAGAGAACATATCCGCAACATTGCGATCATCGCCCACGTCGACCACGGCAAAACAACGCTCGTGGACCGGCTGCTGCAGCAGTCCGGCTTGTTCCGCGAGGGCGAAACCCTGCAGGAGAGGATGCTCGATTCCAACGATCTCGAGCGGGAGCGGGGCATCACGATTCTGGCGAAAAATACGGCCGTTACATACGGGGATTACCGCATCAACATCGTCGATACGCCGGGGCACGCCGACTTCGGCGGCGAAGTGGAGCGCATTCTCCGCATGGTGGACGGCGCGCTGCTCGTCGTCGACGCGTTCGAAGGCTGCATGCCGCAGACGAAATTCGTCCTTCGCAAGGCGCTCGAGCACCGGTTGGTTCCGATCGTCGTGGTCAACAAGATCGACCGCCCGAACGCGCGGCCGGCGGAGGTGGTCGACGAAGTGCTGGAGCTGTTCATCGAGCTCGGTGCGGATGACAGCCAGCTGGATTTTCCGATTGTCTACGCGTCGGGGCTCGAAGGCTTCGCAAGCCTCGACCCCGATGTGCGCGGCAACGACATGAAGCCGCTGTTCGACGCGATCGTCCGCCATATTCCCGCGCCGCCCGGCGATCCGGAAGAGCCGGCGCAATTGCTCGTCTCGCTGCTTGATTACAACGACTACCTCGGCCGGATCGCGATCGGCCGGATCCACCGCGGCAGTCTGAAACCCGGACAGGCCGTCACGGTGCTCGCGAGGGACGGCGGCAGCCGGCAGGCGCGAATCGAGAAGCTGTTCGGCTTCAAAGGCCTGAGCCGGATCGAGATCGGCGAAGCGGGCGCCGGGGACATCGTCGCAATCGCCGGGATCCGCGACATCAACATCGGCGAGACGATTGCGGACCCGGCGCGGCCCGAGCCGCTGCCGGCGCCGAAGATCGAGGAGCCGACGCTCAAGATGACGTTCCTCGTGAACAACAGCCCGTTCGCCGGACGGGAAGGCAAATACGTCACGTCGCGGCGTCTGCGTGAACGATTGATGAAAGAGCTGGAGACCGACGTCGCGCTGCGCGTGGAAGAGACGGACAGCCCCGACGCGTTCATCGTGTCCGGGCGCGGCGAGCTGCATCTCGGCATTCTCATCGAGCACATGCGCCGGGAAGGCTACGAGCTGCAGGTGTCGAAGCCGGAAGTGATCGTGCGGGAAAAGAACGGCGTCCGTCTCGAGCCGTACGAGCGGCTTGTGATCGACGTGCCGGACGAGAGCGTCGGCGCCGTCATGGAAAGCCTGGGGCCGCGCAAAGCCGAGCTCGTCGCCATGACGCAGGGTGAAGGCGGCCACACGCGGCTCGAATATATCGTTCCGTCGCGCGGCCTGATCGGCTGGCGGACGACGTTTCTGACGCTGACGCGCGGATACGGCATCATGAACCACGCTTTCGAACGGTACGGCCCGCTTACCCCGGGCGAAGGATTCGGACGCAGGCAGGGCGTGCTGATCGCGAGCGAATCCGGAACGGCGACATTTTACGGCATGCTGTCGGTCGAAGACCGCGGCGTGCTGTTCATCGAACCCGGAACGGAAGTGTACGAGGGGATGATTGTCGGCGAGCATAACCGCGAGACCGACATCGTCGTCAATGTCTGCAAGACGAAGCAGCTCACGAACATCCGCTCCTCGACGAAGGAAGAGACCGTCAAGCTGAAGACGCCGCGGCTGCTGTCCCTCGAGGCGGCGCTCGAATATTTGAACGACGACGAATATTGCGAAGTGACGCCGAAATCGATCCGTCTGCGGAAAAAAATTTTGAACAAGAGCGAGCGCGAGCGGGCGGAGAAGCATCGCAAATCGGCCCAGGCCGGCGTATGAGCCGGCAGTCGGAGCGAAGGAGGGGAGAACATGCAGGAATGGCTGGCGGAACATATGCTGGTCTCTTACTTGCTCATCGTCGGGTTCACCATTTTTATTTTCAACAATGTATTCCGACCGGTGCGGAGGCTCCCGATTCTGAAGGAGATTCTCGTCTATGTGACGATCGCGATCGGCAGCCTGGTGCTGCTCGTCCTTCAGGTCGACAAGCTGCCGATCATCCAGTGCATGGCCGTGGCGGTCGTGCTGATGCTGATCTTGAGGCTGCGGCAGCTCTATGACCGGTGGCGGAAAGACCGCGGAAATGCGGACCGTAACGACAAGGGGCGGGATGCGGCGGATGAAGTTCGATGATGCGTTGTTCAACTGGCTGCAGATGGAGATTGTGGCTGCCGGCCGGCCGGACGACCGGGCGGCATTGGACACGAGGGATTTTTTCCTGCAGATTCTGACGGAAGATCACGGCGTGGCCGAAGTCGGCATCGCGGAGACAGACGATGATTTCGTCACCGTCGCCTACGTCCGCGAAGGCCGTCCCGGCCGATGGCGGGCGCCTCGGCAGGCGGCCGAGCAGCTGCTCATCGACATCAACGCCAATCCCAAATTCAACGAACAATAGGTGAGCGCATGAGCACGCAGAATCCGCTGCCTCCCCGCAGAGAAACCCGCCGGGCGAAGAAGCGGGAAGGCCGCAAATCACGGAAAAGATGGCTGCTCTGGGTGCTGCTTCCGCTGCTCGTGATTGCGGGGGCGGCCGCCTGGTATATCGGGGATCTGCTCGGCACCGCGAAGGAAGCGATCCGGAACATCAGCACGGATGAAGAAGAGAATGTCGAAACCACGGTCGTGCCGCCGGAACAGTCCGTGCGGGAACAGCCGATCGCGATGCTGGTGATGGGCCTCGACACGCGGGAGAAGATCGGCGGCATGAACACGGACGTTCTGATGGCGGCCGCGTTCGATCCGGAGAAGAAGCGGGCGGTGGTCGTCACGATTCCGCGCGATTCCCGGATTGACGTCGAAGGTTACTCGACCCGGAAGGCGAACGCCTATTACGCCAATTTCTATACGGCCGCCCGCAATAAAGGGCGGGATGCGAAGGAAGCCGATCTGCAAGCCCGCCGCGAAGTGAAGGAGCTGTTCGGCAAATTTTTCGGCATCCCGATCGACTATACGGCGAAGATCAATTTCAAGGGCTTCTCCGACATCGTGGACGCGCTCGGCGGCATCGAAGTGTACGTCGATCAGGACATGCGGTACAAGGATGTGGCCGGCGGCACCGACATCAACCTGAAAAAGGGATTCCAGAAGCTGAACGGCGACCAGGCGCTCGATTTCGTCCGATACCGGCAATCGAACGCCGGCACGCGCCAATCGAGCGATCTGGAGCGCAACAAGCGGCAGAGCGAAGTGGTCGGTGCGCTGGCGGACCGTCTCCTGTCGCTCGGCAGCCTCACGAAGCTGGATGATGTGATCGATGCGGTCGGCAACAATTTGTCGATCGACATGCCGGCGTCGGAGATTGAACGGATGATCGGAGTCTATTACAACATCCGCCGGTCCGACATTACGTTCATCCACCTGGACGGCAAATGGCGCAGCCCTTATGTCCATCTGGATGAGGCGAAGCTGGAGGAAGCGAAGGCCGCGCTGCTCGAAATCATGGCGCCGCGCCTTGCGCATCGGGAGGCGGCCGGCCGGTAGTAGGCCGCCCCCCGCTGTGGTATAATGAAGGCAAGATTGCACGTTTTGTGAATTCCCCATCCACGCAGCCAAGGAGGTCATGCTGGTGGCTGAAACGTTGACAGCGCTGACTGACGCGCAGTTTGCCGCCATGCAGGGCGAAACGTTCGTACTGCTGCATACCATCGACGCGGAGACCGGTTCCCCGACGACGAACGCGATTTCGTGGATTTTCGCGCCGAACCCGTCCGTGCTCCGGTTCGCCGTCGACGGGCGTTCCCGCCTTGTCGCCAATCTGAAGAACAATCCGTCCGTTGCCGTGACGCTGTTTGCCGGCGGGACGGTGCAAGCCGTCTACGGGACGGCATCGATCGTGACGGACGCGCTGGAAGGCGTGCCGTTCCGGCTCGTCTGTTTCGACATCGCGATTTCCGCGGTGCGCGACGCGATGTTCTACGGCGCGCGGCTCACGGCGCTGCCCGAGTACGAGAAAACGTACGACAAGCGCGCCGCCGACAAACTCGACGGACAAGTATTCGAAGCCATGAAGAAAGCCTAGCGACCCTGGTGGGGCCGTTAGGCTTCCTTGTTTCTTGCGGGCTGTTACAGCCGCCCGTCCGTCTTCGGCGCTTCCGTCTCCGGCGGATCTTTCAGCTCGACATCGCGCGGCAGCTGCGGCATGATCCGGCCGATGATGTCGGTCAGTTCTTCGACAAATCCGGCGACCGGATGGCCGGCCTGGATGTCGGCGCGAATCTCGCGGATCCGTTCATTCAGATCCATGTCGGCCGTGACGAAGGCGTCGATGCCGTACGGATCTTTGCGGAACGCTTCGGCGACGGAATATTTGATCGTCCCGACCCGCGAACGGTCGAGTTTCTCGTCCACATCGATGCCGACGACGGCCGTATTGCCGAATACGACGCATCGCGCGTCTTGTACGCCGGGGATGTTTTTCGCCAGCGTTTCGAGATGGCGCGCGACGGCCGCCGGATCATCGATTTCGAGTTTCTGCATCTCCTGCGCATTCCGCGTTTGCACTCCGTCGGCGCCGGGAGGAGGTGAAGTTTGCTCGTTCCCCGTCTGTCTGCCGCAGCCGGCGGCAGCCATGATGCACAGACTGACGACCAGACACCAGGCGAACCGTTTCGTCATCGCTCCGCATCCTTTCATCGCTTTTCGTTCGATATCTGTCCTTCGCGATCTGTCCTTAGCGTTGCCCCGATGTTCCGCTGATATGTATTTTCACGCTGCCATACCGACGCCGGGAGGTATCCGCGATGAAGAAAATCTACGTGCTCGACACCAATGTGCTGCTCCATGATCCGCAGGCACCGCTGAAATTCGAGGACAATGTGGTCGTTATTCCCGCCGTCGTGCTGGAAGAGATCGACGCGAAGAAACGGCTGCAGGACGAAATCGGCCGCAATGCCCGGCAAGTCTCGCGCATGCTCGACGGACTCAGGGAACGGGGACGGCTGCATGAAGGCATTCCGCTCGATCAGGGCGGCGTGCTCAAGGTCGAACTCAATCACCGCAGCTTCATCCGGCTGAAAGCCCGGTTCGGCGAGATGACCAGCGACAACCGGATGCTCGCCGTGGCGCTGAATTATCATCTGGAGGAACAGGAGAGCGATTCTCCCCGTCCGGTCATCGTCGTCAGCAAGGACGTGCTTGTCCGGGTGAAAGCGGATGTGCTCGGCCTGCCGGCGCAGGATTACCTGTCGGACCGGACCGTGTCGCCCGACGCGTTCTATACCGGGTATTCGCAGGTGTATGTCCATCCGGGGGTCATCGACGCGTTCTACACGGACCGCTCGCTTGCCGTATCCGAGCTCGGGAAGACCGTCTATCCGAATGAATTCGTCATTCTGCGAGACGAGACGGGCACGTCGAAATCGGCGCTCGTCAAGGTGTCGACCGACGGGACGCGGCTTGAGCCGCTGCGGCTCGCCGGCGATCCGGTCTGGGGCATCACCGCCCGCAACGCGCAGCAGCGGATGGCGCTGGAACTTCTGCTCAGCGACGACATTCCGCTCGTCACGCTGACCGGCCGGGCCGGCACGGGCAAGACGCTGCTGGCGCTGGCCGCGGCGCTGCACAAGGTCGAGGACGAGCGGCGGTACAAGAAGCTGCTGATCGCACGCCCGATCGTGCCGATGGGGAAGGACATCGGCTATCTGCCGGGAGAGAAGGACGAAAAGCTTCGTCCGTGGATGCAGCCGATCTATGACAATCTCGAGTATCTGTTCGATGCGAAAAAGTCGGGCGATCTTGACAAAATCCTGATGGGGCTGGGGAGCATACAGGTCGAGGCGCTGACCTACATCCGCGGCAGGTCGATTCCGGGGCAGTACATCATCATCGACGAGGCGCAGAACCTGTCCCGGCACGAGGTGAAAACGATCGTCACCCGCGTCGGCGAAGGGAGCAAGATCGTGCTGATCGGCGATCCGGAACAGATCGACCATCCGTACCTCGATTCGGTAAGCAACGGGCTGACGCTGATCGTGGAAAAGTTCAAATCGGAGTCCATCAGCGGCCATGTGACGCTGGAGAAAGGGGAGCGCTCGAAGCTGGCGCAGCTCGCGGCCGAGCGTCTGTGATCCCCGCCGCGGAGAATGACGCGCCCCGCCGCGGGCTGACCGCCCTGCAGCGGGGCACGGATGCGCGGCGGCTGCATGCCGCCCGGCCGGCGGGTTGTCATTCCGCATCGCCGCTCTGCCGGCGGCGGAGCCCGATGCGCAGCTCGACGGTGAGCACGCCGTCGTCGGCGTCGACGGCGGTGGCTCGGACCAGCGGCACGAGCAGCTGCGGATAGAAGCCGAGGTCGAACCGCCGCTCCAGTTCGCGGATCGTCGTGTCGGGCAGGGCGAAGCCGTTGAACACGATCTTCTCGGTATGGAACCGGACGACATGCTCGGGTTCGTCTTCGATGGTGTAGCTGCCGGCGATTTCCACTTCGAGATCTTCGCGCCGGCCGTATGCCGACACAACGCCGTCTTCGAAACGGAAGGCGAAAGATTCAAACAGCGGATTCTGTTCCCGGAGGAACGCGTTCAGGTCGTCTTCCGGCAGACGCACGGTGTAGGTGAAGCCCGACTGTTTCACAAGGTCTTTCCGCTCGGCGAGCCATCCGGGAAGGCTCTCCATCGCGTCCGCCAGCGCCCGGAAATGGCGTTCGACTTCGGGCAGGCCGGTATTCTCCCAGTAGGCGAGCCATTCGGCGATGAGCAGCCGGAGCCGTTCGCTGTCTCCGCTGGAATTGATGATGCCGTCCACTTCGGCACGGAGGCGGATCACCCGTTCGCGCTGCAGGCGCAGATCCCGCTCGATCTCTTCCAGCCGCTTCTCCTCCGCGATCAGCCGCTCGCGCTCATCCAGCCAGTCTTCCCGTTGCTTGCGATAGGTTTCGAGCGTAAACTTGTCATGGGACAACATTTCGTCGAGATAATCGAGCATGGCGAGCAGATCCGACAGGCTGTCGGACGAGAAGATGGCCTGAATCAGCACATCCCGCTCGCCCATGTACCAGGACCTCAGCACGTCGCCGACGCGTTCCCGGCGCAGGTCGAGTTCGGCCTCCAGTCCGGCGATGCTGTCGTTCAGCGCCTGGATCTTCCCGGCCGTCTCCTTGCGCTGGCCGGCGATCCGCTCGATCTCCTTGTCGAGCTCGGCGATGTTCAGGCTTTTCTCGAGCAGCTCGCGGACTTCCTCATCGCTCATGGCACTTTCGTCCTCGGCGAGCGCCGGCCCGGGAGCCGCTGCCCAGATGATCATAACGGCTGCCAGCAAGGCGGCGAGCCGATTTCTGCGCGGACGATGCAAGCGCTGGTCCTCCTCTCGCAGCCGGATAACACCATACGTATGCCGGACTTGTTCCCATTATAATCGGAAGGTGCGGTTTTGTCCTTCATCCGGTTTTTCCGGGAAGGAGGACGCCGTCCGGGAAAGGATGCGAACCATGACGGAACGGGATGAAACGCAAATGACGGAACTGACCGGACTTCTGATCCGGCGCATCCGGGAAGACGGGCGGACGGGATATGTCACGGATGCGGACGGGAAGCGCCGAAGCCTGCCGGCCATTCCGTTCCGCGACTACATGGCCGTCTGTCTGTATGACGAGAAGCACGGCTATTACGCCGCCGGCCCGAACCGGGTCGGCCGTGAGGGCGATTTCTACACGAGCGCCGACATCGGCGGCATTATGTCCGCCGTCCTGGCGCGCTTCGCGAGCGGGACGTTTGCGGGAAGCGGCCGGCCGCCGGTCGTCTTCGAATGGGGAGCCGGAACCGGGCGCCTCGGCATCCGGCTGCTTGAGGAATGGCGGAATATCGAGCCGGACCGGGCGGCTTCCGTCCGGTACGTGATGGCGGACAGCCACGCCGGCCATCGGGAGGCGGCCCGCCGCGGCGCCGCGGAGGCCGGATTCGCCGCATCGGTCGAAGCGCTTGCGCCGGACGAGGCGGAGGCGCGCCTGGCTGAAGCGGAGAGGCCGCTCATCCTCGCGAACGAGCTGCTCGACGCGTTCCCGTTCCGGCGCATCAAGCGGGAAGGCGGTATGCTCTGGGAGATCGGGGCGGCGTACGACGAGCGGGAAGGGCGGCTGCGCGACGCGCTGATGCCGCTGGACCAGGCGTCGCTGAACAGGCTGGAAGCGGAAGGGCTGATGCCGCTCGAAGGGCAGGAGGCCGAGTGGGGGACGGATGCGCTCGCCTGGCTGGAGCAGATGCTCGGCATCGTGCGGGCAGGCCGGATCGTGCTGATCGATTACGGCGACGTGCAGGAAGAGCTGCTCGCTCCGCACCGCATGAAGGGCACGATGCGCTGCTACCGGCGGCATGTCGTGCACGACAACCCCTACCGGTATCCCGGGGACCAGGATATTACCGCGCACGTCAATTTCACCGCGGTGATGCGAACGGCCGAACAATGCGGATGGCGGACCGCCTGGTACGGCACGCAGATGCGGTTTCTGCTCGAGGGCGGCGTGCTGGAGCTGCTCCGGGAGCACGCCGGGACGGATCCGTTCTCCCCGGAAGCGCGCCGCAACCGGGCGGTGCGCCAGCTCTTGCTCAGCGACGGGATGAGCGAATTGTTCAAGGTGGTCGTGCTCGAGCGGCCGTAAGAAACGAAAAACAGCCCCGCACGCATTGCGAGGCTGTTTTTCGTTCGCCGCCGGATCAGTACGGCATTTCCATCACGAAGACGGAATAGTACGTGAATCCGAGGAATGCGACGATCATATATCCCCAGAACGTCAATATGTAGCTGCGTTCCGACAGATTCAGGTAACCCAGCAGGATGAAGAACGCGGTCTGGAAGAAGAAGAGCAGCGCCATCTCGATCAAGCCGCCCGCGAAAGCCATCAGCCCGATCGCAAGCGTCAACACGCCGAGCACCCGGAACATGCGTGCCATATCAATATCCCCCTCTCGTTGCCACGGATCCCATAACCTATCGTCCATTATAGCGCCGCTTGCCGCCGGAGTAAACCGGGAACCTTGACGATTCGGCGAACTTTTCGTCCGCCACGCGCCGGTCCCCGTTAGCATGCCCTTCGGAACGCGGCTTCATGTATGCGCCCCGGGGATAATGGCAATACATTTGAGTATGCGATAGATTCTATGAACTCTACCAAGGGCATAGAGATAAAACAAGCGACTTATTTTGTTGGGAGGTTGTGGGTTTATGGCGGCAGTCAGACAAGACGCATGGACACCGGAGGACGATCTCATTTTGGCCGAAGTGACGCTTCGCCATATTCGGGAAGGAAGCACGCAGCTTGCGGCATTTGAGGAAGTGGGGGAGCGGATCGGGAGGACGAGCGCGGCTTGCGGGTTCCGCTGGAACAGCTGCGTGCGCAAACGCTATGAGGAAGCGATTCAGCTCGCCAAGCAGCAGCGGCAGAAGCGGAACCAGATGAAGAAGGCCGGCTCCGGGCAGCAGCTGCCGCCTCAGGGCGACCAGAGCGAACAGGCCGGGCGGATCGCGGCGGGCGTCGAGGAACCGCTGTCATTCGATGCGATCATCCGGCATTTGCGCGGCTGGCGCAACGCCTATCAGGACGCGGTGCGCCAGATCAAGTCGCTCGAGAAAGAGCTGAAGGAGCGGGATGAGGAAATCCAGGAGCTCCGCGCCAAAAACGAACAGCTGATCCGCGACATCACGAATACCAAGAGCGAATACCGCGCCGTAAACGACGACTACAGGACGCTGATCCAGATCATGGACCGGGCGCGGCGGCTGGCGGTGCTGGAGGAAGGGGAAGAAGGGAAGCCAAGGTTCAAGATGGACGCGAACGGCAATCTCGAGCGCATCGAATAAGCAGGCGCCCGCGGGCGCAACCCGAGGCATGACGGCGACCGGGCCGGGACATGCCTTTTATCGTTTTCGGGAGGATGATACAATGATCCCGAAAACGATGGGAGGGATTGGCATGCTGGTCGAGATCGCGGGCGGCGGCGCCATCGGTCTGGCCTGGGCGGTGCGGCTGGCCGCCGCCGGCGTCGGGACGCGGCTGTGGACGCGGACGCGGGAGCAGGCCGCGCTGATCCGCGAGGGAGGCGCAACGCTGGCCGTTGGCGACGGGATGGTGCGCGCGGCGCCGGATGCGCGTCCGGCCGAACCGGAAGCCGCGGCGGAGGCGGCTGCGGCGGACGCCGGCCGGGAGCGGTGGATCATCGCGGCGATGAAATCGCACCAGCTTACCGGGGAATCCGCCGTCCGCTTCTTGCGGACGCTCGCCGGCGTGGAACGTGCGCCGGTCATCTGCCTGGCCAACGGCATCGGACATATGGAATATCTCGCATCCCGCATGCCGGAGATGCCGCTCCTTCATGCCGTCACGACGGAAGGCGCGCTGCGCGAAGGGCCGGCTGCCGTCCGCCTGACCGGAGAAGGCCGGACCGTGATCGGCATGCATCCCGCGATCGGCAGAAAACGCCAAATTTTGTTGGTTGACACGCTCTCCGCGGCAGGAATTGCGGCGGTCTTGTCGAACAACATCATGGATCATGTGTACGGCAAACTGCTCGTGAATGCGGTCGTCAATCCGCTCACCGCGCTCTTCCGCGTGAAGAACGGAGAGCTGCCCGGGGATCCCGTCCGGCGCAGGCTCATGAGGGCGCTCTTTCACGAGACGCTCGCGGTGCTCAAGGCAGCCGGCATGCGGACGGACGGCGGAGAATGGGACAGGCTGCTCGACGTCATCCGGCGGACGGCGGACAACCGGTCTTCCATGCTTGTGGACGTCGAGGCGGGCAGGCCGACGGAAATTGACGCAATCAACGGCGGGGTCGCCCGGCTGGCCCGAAAAGCCGGCATCGCTGCGCCGCTCAATGAGGCGGTGGCAGCCCTGGTCGGTGCGATCGGTCCGAATGAGCCGGGGGGAGGCTTGGAGCCATGGGAGCATTATGGGAAGTCGTGAAGCAGGCTTACGGCTATTTGTCCGTTCTTCCGTTTATTCCGTTCGCTGCCGTCTATATCGGCACGTACCTTTATTCAAGGGACCGGAAGCAGTCGATTCAGCTTGCCATTGACGTGACGATGGTATTTCTGATCGGCAGCGTCTCCGGGCTGTTCAATCAACTGTTCGGCGGTTCGTTCGGATTTTACGGCATTCTGCTGGTCATGCTGATCGGCGCCGGACTGCTCGGCAACCTGCAGCACCGGACCAAGGGCAGGTTTGATCCTGTCCGCATCGTCCGGGTCGTCTGGCGGGTCGGCTTCTTCGTCCTGGCCGTCCTGTACATCATCTTTCTGATTGTCGGTCTCATTCGATCGATTGTTCAAGTATGAAGCCTCCGGATAAACGGAGGTTTTTTTTGATGCGGTCCCGTCTTCCCGGACAGCCGTTTTCCTGATACAGTGTGGATGGGTTATAATTTTGACGGTTGTTGCGCGCGTTGGTACAATCAGATGTAAACATTCACAAGCGGAGTGAGCGCGAGGAGGAACGGACGCATCCATGCACGTTCACTGTTTGACGAATTCGATCAGTTCGCCCGTCAGCGAAGCCTATGTTCGGGGAACTGATCCGGAGCTCGCCGCCCTGTTCGGCGGTCATGCCGGCGATCCGGAGGCTTGGCGCCGGAGGGCGGAGCGGCTCGAGAGGCATCGTCACGACCGCGCTGACGCGACGCGGGTCGCGGAGGCGCTTGCGGCATACAACAGGCGCATCGGCGCTTCAGGCAGGGCGCTGGCGAACATCGACCGGCTGGCGGCCGGGGCGCTGGCCGTCGTCGGCGGTCAGCAGGCCGGGCTGTTCACGGGGCCTGTCCTGGTCATTTACAAGGCGCTGTCCATCATTCATGCGGCGCGATGGGCGGAAGAGAAGACGGGACGCCCGGTGGTGCCCGTGTTCTGGATTGCCGGCGAAGACCACGACTGGCAGGAGGCGAATCACGCCTACATCGTATCGCGCGAGACGGGACTTGTGCGGATTGCGGTTGAACGGGAAGAACACCCGCGGACTTCGGTCAGCCGGACGAAGCTCGGCCGTGAGCGGATCGAGGGCGCGATCCGGTCGCTGGCCGCGTCGCTTCCCGATTCCGAGTTCAAGCCCGCGCTTCTCGACAGGATCGAAGCGTCGGCCGCGCGAGCGGAGACGCTGTCCGACTGGTTCGGCGCGCTGATGGCGGACCTGTTCGCCGAAGACGGTCTCATTCTGATGGATGCGGACGATCCGGCGATCCGGGCCGTCGAGGCGCCGATGTTCCGGCGGATGGTCGCCGAGAACGACGGGCTCGCATCGGCGTTCGCTTCGGCGGAGGAGAAGCTCAAGCGGCTCGGCTATGCCGTGCAGGCGGAGCTGCAGCCGGGCGGCGCGAACCTGTTCCTGTTCCGCGACGAGCGGTTCGGCGGCATCGGACCGGGCGCCCCGGCGGGCGAGCGGGTCATGCTTTACCGGGACGGCGAGAACTTCATCGACAAGCGGCGCACCTTTGCGCTTGGCCGCGGCGAGCTGGAGAGGCTCGCGCTGGAAGCACCGTATCTGTTCAGCAACAACGTGCTGACGCGGCCGCTGATGCAGGATTACGTGCTGCCGGTGCTGGCGACGGTGCTCGGACAGGGCGAGATCGCGTATTGGGCGCAGGTCGGCGATGCGTTCCGCGCATTCGGGATGGAGATGCCGATTATCGTCCCGCGGATGTCGTTCACGGTGACGGACGGCGCGATCCGCAAGCGGATGGAGATGTTCGGGCTGACGATGGACGATGTAAGCGAGCGGCTGGAGGAACGGAAGCGGGCCTGGCTCGCGGCGCACGACAGCCTGCCGGTGGAGCGGCTGTTCGCGGAGGCGGCGCGGCGGTTTGACGCCCTGTACGACCCGCTGATCGCGGAACTTGCCGCCGCTGACAGCGGCCTCGGTCCGCTCGGGCAGAAGAACAAGGAGAAAATCCGCGAACAGATCCGCTGGCTCGAGCAGAAGGCGCTGGAATCGCGCAACCGGCGGTACGAAGCCGACATCCGGCGGTTCGACCGCATCGGCGATTGGCTGGCGCCGGGCGGCCGGCAGCAGGAGCGGGTGCTCAATATGGCGGCGATGTGGAACGCCTGGGGCGGCGGCTGGCTGGAAGCGCTGCGTGCGGTGCCGTTTCATCCGCTCGGGGGCCATTATCGCATTGATTTGTGAGCCATAACTACAAGGGGCCGGCAGAATCGGCGCCGTGAAGGAGGTTGCCCCGTTGGGCGTTGTGGAGAGAAGCGTCATTACCGACATCCGGCTTGCGCCGGAAGGACATCTGAAGATCGACTGGGCGGCGGCGCATATGCCGGTGTTGAACCGCATCCGGGAGCGGTTCGAGCGGGAGAAGCCGTTCGCCGGACTCAAGGTCGCGATCTCGCTCCACCTGGAGGCGAAGACGGCCTATCTCGCGAAAGTGATTGCCGCCGGCGGCGCGGAAGTGGCGATCACGGGCAGCAACCCGCTGTCGACGCAGGATGATGTCTGCGCCGCGCTGGTGGAAGACGGCATTGCGGTTTTTGCGAAATACAACCCGGGGCCGGAAGAGTATAAAGAACTGCTCGTCAAGACGCTTGAGACGAAGCCGGACCTCATCATCGACGACGGCGGCGATCTCGTCGCCATCCTGCACGCCGAGCGGCAAGATTTGCTTGCGAACGTGCGCGGCGGCGCGGAGGAGACGACGACGGGCATCCTGCGCCTGAAGGCGATGGAGCGGGACGGCGCCCTCCGGTTCCCGATGGTGGCCGTCAACGACGCCTATTGCAAATATCTGTTCGACAACCGGTACGGCACGGGTCAGTCCGTGTTCGACGGCATCAACCGGACGACGAACCTCGTCGTTGCGGGCAAGACGGTCGTTGTATCCGGATACGGCTGGTGCGGCAAAGGCGTCGCGATGCGGGCGAAAGGGCTCGGCGCAAATGTCGTCGTCACCGAGGTCGACGCCATTCGCGCGGTCGAAGCCTATATGGACGGTTTCGCCGTGATGCCGATGCTGGAGGCGGCGAAAATCGGCGATATTTTCATTACCGTGACGGGGAACCGCGACGTCATCCGCGGCGAGCACTACGCCGTGATGAAAGACGGCGCTCTGCTTGCGAACGCCGGTCATTTCGATGTCGAAGTGAACAAGCCGGATCTTGAGGCGCTGTCCGTGAGCAAGCGCACGGTGCGCAAGAATATCGAGGAATTCCGGCTCAAGGACGGCCGCCGACTGTACCTGCTGGCGGAAGGACGGCTCGTCAACCTGGCGGCGGGCGACGGCCATCCGGCCGAGATCATGGACATGACGTTCGCCCTGCAGGCGATGGCGCTGAAGTATGTGAACGAGGCGCACGAGTCGATCGGCCGCCGCGTCGTGAACGTGCCGTACGAAATCGACGAGCAGGTGGCAAGGCTGAAACTCGAATCGCTGGGTTCGGCGATCGACCGGCTCAGCGACGATCAGAAGCGGTATCTGGAAAGCTGGCAGGAGCATTGAAAATCCTGCACAGCGCGATCGGTCGGGACATGGTTCCCGGCCGTTTTTTGCTTGGTCGGAACGCGGTCCCGCGGTGTGGAGCAGGACGGGCGGATTTCGGCCGAAATGGACAAAACAGACGAAAACATTTCGCTTATATTTCTGAAATCAGTCAAATTCGCAGAAAATCCGGAGATGATCCGCCGCGTCCCAGCCCGGAGCAACCGCAGTTTCCCTGAAAGACGGCACCGGCCGCCCCGGTTTTCTTAACCTCATAAAATATTAATTTCGAAAATGGCTAACGGCAGCAGGAATCTGCTGTCAGGTGGCGAATAGAACATGCTAAGTGGTGGAAAGTGGGGCATAGTGGGAAACTTGGGGGAAGGAGTGGAGCGGCCGAATGTTCATGGGTGAATACCAACATTCCATAGACGACAAGGGCCGTCTCACGATTCCTTCCAAGTTCCGCGAACATCTCGGCGTGAAATTCATCGTCACCCGCGGCCTCGACAACTGCCTGTTCGTCTATCCGTCCGCCGAGTGGAGCGTGCTCGAGCAGAAGCTCAAGTCGCTGCCGCTCATGAAGTCGGATACCCGCGCGTTCGCCCGGTTCTTTTTCTCCGGGGCGGTCGAATGCGAGCTGGACAGACAGGGCAGGGTAAATCTGCCGAATCATCTGATCGACTACGCCAAGCTCGAGAAGGAATGCGTCGTGATCGGCGTATCCAACCGCGTGGAAATCTGGAGCAAGGCGGCATGGGAAGGCTACTATCGGCAGTCTGAAGAGGCGTTCAACGAAATCGCCGAGAAGCTGGTCGACTTCGACTTCAATCTGTAGCCGGCCGGACTCGGACGAACATGCCCCGGGAGGAAAGACCTTTGTTTCATCATGTAACGGTGCTGCTTGAAGAAGCCGTGAACGGCCTCAAGGTGAAGCCGGACGGCATATACGTCGATTGCACGCTCGGCGGAGCCGGCCACAGCGAGTTGATCGCTTCGCGGCTCGGCGAAGGAGGCCGCCTGATCGCCTTCGACCAGGATGAGTCGGCGATCGAACATGCACGCGGGCGGCTCGCGCCATACATGGACCGCGTCACGCTGATCCGGAGCAATTTCCGCCACCTCGAGGAAAAGCTCCTGGAAACCGGTGTCCCGACACACGAAGGCGTGCCGCAGGTGGACGGCATCCTGTTCGACCTCGGCGTCTCCAGCCCGCAGCTGGATGAAGCCGAGCGGGGGTTCGGCTACCGGCACGACGCGCCGCTCGACATGCGGATGGATCGCACGTCCGGCCTGACGGCGGCGGACATCGTCAACGGATGGGACGAGCGGGAAATCGCGGACATCCTCGACCGCTACGGCGAGGAGCGGTTCGCCCGGAGAATCGCGAAGGCGATCGTCGAAGCCCGCAAGCGGCGCCCGATCGCCACGACCGGCGAACTGGCCGAGCTTGTGAAGGAGGCGATCCCCGCGGCGGCGCGGCGGACGGGCGGCCATCCGGCGCGGCGTTCATTCCAGGCGCTCCGGATCGCGGTGAACGACGAGCTGGGCGCAGAGGAAGACGCGCTTCATCAGGCGGTCGCCTGCCTGAAACCAGGCGGACGGGTCGCGGTCATCACGTTTCACTCGCTGGAAGACCGAATCTGCAAGCAGATTTTTGCGAAATATGTCCAGTCCTGCACCTGCCCGCCGGATTTTCCGATGTGCGTCTGCGGCGCGAGCAGCACCCTGCGGCTGGTCAACCGGAAACCGATCGAACCCGGAGCGGAAGAAATCGCGGCGAATCCGCGGGCGCGTTCGGCGAAGCTGCGGATCGCGGAGAAGCTGCCGCCCGGACCGTGAAATACGTGAATTGCGATCTGAACAAGCAAGGGGGATTGACAATGGCCTACATGCACGGCAACCTGGCCATGAAGCCGAACAAGCGGCCGGAACATAACGCTTCCGCCCAGGAAAGGCGGAAGACGGTCATCCGGCGCAAGCCGCTGCCCGTCCAGGAGAAGCTGCTGTATCTGTTCACCGTTGTCGTCTGCGTCATTACGGCCAGCGTCATCATTTTTCGATATGCGGAAATTTATCGCATGAATCTTGAAATCCGCGAACTGACGCAGCGTTACGAGCAATTGAATGTGCAGATCAAAGAACTGGAGCGGAAAGTGGAGACGCTCAGCGACCCGAACGAGATTACGGAGAAAGCGCTCGAGCTCGGCATGGTCTATCCGGAGTTCGATGACGTCATTTCGTTGCAAGTCAGCGGCGAATCGGCGCGCACGGCGATGAAAGATTAGGGTGATCACGTGATCAGGCGCATCAAGCTGAGATCCCTGGCGATCGGGGGGGTTATGACCCTCCTGTTTGTCGTTCTCGTCATCCGCATCTATGTCGTCCAGGTCGTACATGCCGAGTTCTGGCTTGCAAAAGCGAAGGAGACGTGGTCGGCATCCGAGAAGATCCCGGCGGTGCGCGGCAAGATTACCGACCGGGACGGCAATGTGCTCGCCATGGATGTCGCCGGCTATACCGTGGCGGTCAGCCCGGAGGTGCTGAACAAGCTCGGCATTGTCGACGAAGTCGTGGACAAGCTGCATGAGCTGCTCGGCAAGCCGAGGGACGAACTGTACGAAATTGCGACGAAGCGCAACGCGGAAGGCAAGTTCTTCCGCCAGCGCGAAGTGCGCAATGAAGGCTGGAAGATCGACAAGGAACTGGCCGACCAGATCTCGGCTTACCGCGAAGAGCTGAGGAACAGGATCGGGGAGAAAGAAGTCGGCATCTACCTGCTCGAAGAGCAGAAACGCTTCTATCCGAAAAATTCGCTGGCCGCGCATGTGATCGGCTATGTGAACAAGGCCGGCGAAGCGATGAACGGCATCGAGCTGTCGCTGGACGAGCTGCTGCGCGGCAAGGACGGCCGCATCAAGTACGAGCGCGACGGCAACCGCGTGCAGATTCAGAACGGGCATGTTGAAATCGATCCGGTCGTGCACGGCAAGAACGTGCAGCTGACGATTGATGCGGACATCCAGTATTACCTGGAGAAAGCGATCAAGGATACCTACGACAAGTATCAACCGAAGAGCATCACAGCGATCGCGGCCGATCCGAAAACGATGAAAATTCTCGGCATGGCGTCGCTGCCGTCCTACAATCCGAACGAGTATTGGGAGACGAAACCGGGCGCCGATTTCGACTACGCGATCAAGGGATTGTACGAACCGGGCTCGACGTTCAAGATCGTGACGCTGGCCGCGGCGGTCGAGGAAGGCGTATTCGATCCGAACGAAACCTACATGTCCGGCAGCATCCGGGTCGCCGACCAGACGATCCGCGACCACAAGCGCGAGGGCTGGGGCGAGATCACGATGCTGGAGGGGCTCAAAAAGTCCAGCAACGTCGCGTTCGTCAAACTCGGCTACGAGAAAATGGAAACCTCCACGCTGAAACGGTACATCGACGCGTTCGGCTTCGGCCAGCCGACGGGCATTCCGCTCAAGGGAGAACTGTCCGGCATGGTTGCGCCGCGCTACGCAACGGAATGGGCGACGCTCACCTTCGGCCAGGGACGGGTGCAGGTGACGCCGATCCAGCAGGTGGCGGCGGTTGCGGCCATCGCGAACGGCGGCGTGCTGATGCAGCCGCAGCTCGTGGAGAAGATCGAGGATCCGTCGGACGGCAAGGTGCAGCGCGTCGAACCGAAGGCGGTGCGCCGGGTCATCTCCGAAGAGACGGCGCGAAAAGTCGGTGAATATCTCGAACAGGTCGTCGCCGACGGAACGGGGCAGAACGCGTTCATCGAAGGCTACCGCGTCGCGGGCAAGACCGGCACGGCGCAGAAAGTCGTGAACGGGCAATACGAAGAAGGCAAGTACATCGTCTCCTTCATCGGGTATGCGCCGGTCGAAGACCCGAAGATCGTCGTCTACGTCGTCGTCGACGAACCGAACGACCCGTATGCGGGCGGCGGCTCGGTGGCGGCCCCGGTGTTCAAGGAAATTACGCTGCAAAGCCTGCGCCATCTGGGCATCGGTCCGTCGAACGCGGTGAAGGCGCTGAACACGGGCACGCGCAATGAGAAGGTGATTGCGGTGCCCGACGTGACAGAGCTCGCCGTATCGCAAGCCCGCGAGGAGCTGCGGGCACGCTCGCTCAATCTCGAAGTGGTGGGCGAGGGCACGACGGTGCTCCAGCAAATTCCGCAGCCGGGCACGAACATGTCGCTGTCGCAGCGGATCTATCTCATCACGGAGGAGCGGAGCAAGCTGCAGGTGCCCGACCTGACCGGGCTGCCGCTCCGCGACGCGCTCGAGATCTGTTCGCTGCTCGAGCTGAGCTGCCGCATCGAAGGCGAAGGTTTCGTTACCGAGCAGTCGCTGTCGGAAGAAGCCGGCGGACGGGTGCTGAGCCTGAAGCTCGAGCCGCCGGGAACGCCGGCCGTGCTTCCCGACGGCGCCGCCTCGGACGGAGACGAAGCGGAGGAAGACGGATCAACCGGAGAGGAAGGCGCATCGTCCGAAGCGGACGGCGAGCGGCAAGGCGAAACGGAGGATTCCGGCGACGGCGGAGGGGGATGAGGCCTGTTCTACTCGCGGACTCGTCCGAATAGGCTGTGAGAGAAGCGGTCCCACGCTTCGAATTCCGCCCGTTCGGAGGAGATCGGCATGCGCAACCGGATATCGGGCCTCACGGTCAGGCGGCGGCTGTTCCAGATTCTGCTCGGCGGAATCGCCCTGTTCCTGGCGCTCATCATCCGGCTCGGATACGTACAGCTCTGGGAAGGCGGGGAACTGGCCGCCCGCGCGGAAGAATCTTGGCGGCGGAACATTCCCGTCACGGCAAAGCGCGGCGAGATATTGGACCGAAACGGCGTCCGGCTCGCCTACAACATCAGTTCGCCGACGGTCATGGCCATTCCGGCGCAGATCGAAAATCCCGGTGAGACGGCCGAACGGCTGGCGCTCGCCCTGGACATGAAGAAGGAAGACGTCTACCGGCTCGTGACGAAGCGCGAGCTGATCGTCCGCATCCAGCCGGGAGGACGGAAAATTTCGGCGGAGAAGGCGGCGGAAATCCGCGACATGAACCTGCCGGGCATCGTTGTCGCCGAGGATAACAAGCGGTATTATCCATACGGCAGTCTTGCGGCGCATGTGCTCGGCTTCACCGGCATCGACAACCAGGGTTTGACCGGCGTCGAACTGTCGTATGACAAAATGCTGAGCGGCATTTCCGGCAGCGTATCCTTCCTGTCGGATGCGGGAGGCCGCAGAATGCCGGGGTCTTCCGATACGTACAGCGAGCCGAAGGACGGACTCCATCTGCAGCTTACCATCGACTACATGATCCAGACGATCATCGAGCGCGAACTGGACGACGCGATGGTCCGGCTCCAGCCGAACGCCGCGCTTGCGATCGCGATGAATCCGAACACGGGCGAAATTCTCGGCATGGCGAGCCGGCCGACGTACGAGCCGGACCGATACCGGGAAGTGCCGTCCGAAGTGTATAACCGGAACCTGCCGATCTGGATGACCTACGAGCCCGGCTCCACGTTCAAGATCATCACGCTGGCCGCGGCGCTCGAGGAAGGGAAGGTCGATCTGCTGGGCGAGCGGTTCCACGACCCGGGCGCGATCGAGGTCGGCGGCGCGCGGCTCCGCTGCTGGAAAAAAGGCGGCCACGGCAGCCAGACGTTCCTCGAAGTGGTGGAAAATTCGTGCAACCCCGGCTTTGTGACGCTCGGACAGCGGCTGGGCAAAGACGTGCTGTTCCAATACATCCGCAACTTCGGCTTCGGCACGAAAACCGGCATCGATCTGAGGGGCGAAGAGAACGGCATCCTGTTCAAGCCGGAACGCGTCGGTCCGGTCGAGCTGGCGACGACGTCGTTCGGACAGGGGGTGTCGGTGACGCCGATCCAGCAGGTCGCGGCGATCTCGGCGGCGATCAACGGCGGCACGCTGTACCGGCCGCATGTCGCGAAGGCGCTCATCCACCCCGATACCGGTGAAATCGTGCAGCAATTCGAGCCGGAGGCGGTGCGGCGGGTCATCTCGCCGGAGACGTCGGACAAAATCCGGGAAGCGCTCGAAAGCGTGGTGGCGCGGGGAACGGGCCGCAACGCCTTCATCGACGGCTACCGCGTCGGCGGCAAGACGGGCACGGCGCAGAAAGTGGTGAACGGCCGGTATTCGCCGACCGAGCATATCGTCTCGTTCATCGGCTTCGCGCCGGCGGACGATCCGCAGATCGTCGTGTATGTCGCCGTCGACAACCCGCGCGGCATCCAGTTCGGCGGCCTCGTCTCCGCGCCGATCGTGCGGAACATTCTCGCCGATGCGCTGCCGGAGCTGGGTGTGAAGCCGCGCAAAGAGCAATTGGAAAAGAAATTGAACTACGGCGACACGCCGATCGTCACCGTACCGAATCTGGTCGGCAAGACGGTGTCCGATCTGTATGAAGATCTGAACATGAACTTCAACCTGGCCGCCTCCGGTTCCGGCTCTGTGGTCATCCGGCAGGCGCCGGCGGCGGGCGAACGGGTGGAGCGGGGATCGACGATCCGCATCTACCTGGGCAAGGACGACGCCTAGATTCGGCCAGGCCCGTCTATAATGGAAAATATCAGGCTGCTTGCAAGGAGGTACGGCGCATGCTGCTCAGCGAACTTACGGGGCTGCTCGTCACGGCAAAACTGGAAGGCGGCGATCTTCGCCCCGGAGGGCTGTGCACCGATTCCCGCAAGGTGAAGCCGGGCGATCTGTTCTTCTGCCTGCCCGGCCATACGGTGGACGGCCACGACTATGCGGCGGCAGCCGTGGAGCGCGGCGCCGCGGCGCTCGTCGTCGAGCGCCGGCTGCCTCTGGACGTGCCGCAGATTGTGGTGAAGGACAGCCGGTTGGCGATGGCGGTCATGTCCGACCGGTTCTACGGTTCCCCGAGCGCGCGGGTGAAGCTGATCGGCGTCACCGGCACGAACGGCAAGACGACGACGACACATCTCATCGAGAGCATTCTGCAGGAAGCGGGAAGAACATGCGGCGTCATCGGCACGATCGAAGCGCGCTTCGGCGGCCGCTCCCTTCCGATGTCCGGCACGACGCCTGACGCGCTCGAGCTGCAGCGGCTGCTCGCCGGCATGGCGGCCGAGGGCACGGCCTACTGCGCGATGGAAGTGTCGTCACACGCGCTTGAGCAGGGCCGGGTCAAAGGCGCAAAATTCCGCACGGCGGTTTTCACCAATTTGACCCAGGACCATCTTGATTACCACGGTACGATGGAGCGATACGCCGCGGCGAAGGAGCTGCTGTTCGCCCGGCTCGGCAATGTCTATCCGGCGCAGCCGGACGAGCGGGCATACGCCGTGCTGAACGCCGACGATCCGGCGTCCGCCGCCTTCGCGCGGGCGACGGCGGCGGAGACGATCACCTACGGCATCGACCGTCCGGCCGACGTCCGCGCGGAAGACATCCGCATTACGGCCAGGGGTACGTCGTTCAAGGCGGTCACGTTCCGCGGCGAGGCGGACATCGCGCTGCGTCTCGTCGGCAAGTTCAACGTGTACAACGCGCTGGCGGCGATTGCCGCGGCGCTCGTCGAGGACGTGTCGCTCGAGGACGTGAAAGAAGGGCTGGAGCGGGTGCAGGGCGTGCCGGGCAGGGTCGAGGCGGTCGACGCCGGGCAGCCGTTCGCGGTGATCGTCGATTATGCGCATACGCCGGACGGGCTCGAGAACGTGCTCAAGGCGGTGAAGGAGATCGCGGAGCGGCGGCTCATCCTCGTCTTCGGCTGCGGCGGCGACCGCGACCGCGGCAAACGCCCGATCATGGGCAGCATCGGCGCCCGCTACGCCGACCATGTCATCCTGACGTCCGACAACCCGCGCACCGAGAATCCCGAGGCGATCCTGGACGACATCGAGGCGGGGCTGCGGGAGGACGGCGTGTCCGCGGAGCGCTACGAGCGGATTGCGGACCGGCGCGCGGCGATTGAAAAAGCGGTTGAAATGGCAAGCCCCGGAGATGTAGTATTGATTGCGGGCAAAGGTCATGAGACCTATCAGATTATCGGGGATCGCAAGATCGATTTCGACGACCGGCTCGTCGCCGGCGAAGCGATAAGGAGAAGACGGCCGTGATCAGACGAACGACGGCGCAGCTGGCCGCCATGTGCGGCGCGGAAATGAACGAAGCCGCGGCGCGGCGCGCGGATGACAGGATCTGCGGCGTGGCGACGGATTCCCGGCGCCCCGCGGAGGGACGGCTGTTCGTGCCGCTCAGCGGTGAACGGTTCGACGCGCATGACTATGTGGGGGACGCGTTCGCCGGCGGCGCGGCAGCCTCGCTCTGGCAGGCCGGCCGCCCTGTGCCGGAAGCGCTGGCCGGCCGTCCGCTGCTGCTGGTGGACGACACGCTGGCCGCGCTGCAGCGGCTGGCCGCCGCCTACCGCGGCCAGCTGTCCGCAACGGTCATCGGCATTACCGGCAGCAACGGCAAGACGACGACGAAGGACATGACGGCGTCCGTCCTTGCCCGGCGGCTGCGCGTCCACAAGACGGAAGGCAATCTGAACAATCATATCGGACTGCCGCTTTCGATTCTCGCAATGGACGAGAATACGGAAGCGGCCGTGCTCGAGATGGGGATGAGCGGCTTCGGCGAGATCGAGCGGCTCACCCGCATCGCCCGGCCCGATGTCGCCGTCATTACGAATATCGGCGACGCCCATCTGCTGCAGCTCGGCTCGCGGGAGGGCATCGCGAAGGCGAAGCTCGAGATTGCCGCCGGACTGAAAGAAGGCGGCGTCCTGCTCATTAACGGAGACGAGCCGCTCCTCCGGGAAGGCGCGAAGCGGGCGGAGGGATACGGCAAGTGGCGCCTCGAGACGTTCGCGCTCGGCCGGGAGGACGGCTGGTCGGCGAAGCTGCTCGCCGCCACGGCGAAGGAATCGGCATTCACGATCCGACCGCCCGAAGGTCCCGAGTGGCCTGGCGAGTTCCGGGTGCCGGTCCCGGGGCGCCACAACGTGGCGAACGCGCTGGCTGCCGCCGCCGTCGGCGCGCTGCTCGGCCTGGATCCGGAAAGCATCCGGCAGGGCCTCGGCGCGGTCAAGCTGTCGGCCATGCGGCTCGAGACGACACATGCCGCAAACGGCGCGGTCGTGCTGAACGACACCTACAACGCCAGTCCGGCTTCCGTGAAGGCGATGATCGCGTTCGTCGGCGAGCTGACGGGCTACCGGCGCAAATGGCTCGTCCTCGGCGACATGCTGGAACTCGGACCGGACGAGAACCGGCTGCACTATGAGACCGGCGCGGCCGCAAACCCCGATCGGATCCACGCGGTGCTGGCCGTGGGCGAACGGTCGAAGCACACGGTCCGCGGCGCGGCGGAGCGGCTCGGGCCGGAGCGGGCGATCCATTTCGCGGACAAGGACGCCCTCGTCCGCCGGCTGCTCGCCGAACTTGCGCCGGACGATCTCGTTCTGGTCAAGGGATCGCGCGGCATGCGGATGGAAGAAGTCGTGCACGCGCTCGTCCGGGGTTAGGAGGAGACCTTTTTTGGATATACCTGTACTGTTGCTCCCGCTCGGCGTATCCTTCCTGCTCGCCGTGCTCCTGGGGCCGCTGGCCATCCCGCTGCTCAAGCGGCTCAAGTTCGGCCAGCAGGTGCGGTCCGACGGGCCGCAGACCCATCTGAAGAAGTCGGGCACGCCGACGATGGGCGGCATCATCATTTTGTTTGCCGCCGCCGTTTCTTTTCTTCGATACGCCGAATATACGGCGGAATTCTGGGTACTGCTGATTGCAATGCTCGGGTTCGGCCTTGTCGGTTTTCTGGACGACTATATCAAGATCGCCCTGAAGCGTTCGCTCGGCCTGACCGCGCGGCAGAAGCTGCTGGGCCAGCTGCTGTTCGGGATCATCATCTGCATCATCCTGTACCGCGCCGGGCACGACACGTCGATCGCGCTGCCGGGGACGGATGTGAGCCTGGATCTGCACCTCTTCTATTATCCGTTCATCATTCTGATGTTCATGGCGGTCGGCAACGCCGTCAACTTCACGGACGGCGTCGACGGCCTGTTGTCCGGGACAAGCGCGATCGCGTTCGCCGCGTTCGCGATCGTGGCGCTTCGGGCCGCCGAGCCGGAAGCGGCCGTCTTCTCCGCCGCGATGATCGGCGCGGTGCTCGGGTTTCTCGTCTACAACGCTCATCCCGCGAAAGTGTTCATGGGCGATTCCGGCTCCCTCGGCATCGGCGGAGGACTCGCGGCCGTCGCGATCCTGACGAAAACCGAGCTGCTGTTCATTGTCATCGGCGGCATTTTCGTCATTGAAATGCTGTCCGTCGTGCTGCAGGTGGCTTCGTTCAAACTGCGCGGCAAACGGATTTTCCGCATGAGTCCGATTCATCACCATTTTGAAGTGGGCGGCTGGTCGGAGTGGAAGGTCGTCACCATGTTCTGGGCGGCCGGATTTCTGTTCGCCGCCGCCGGCCTGATGCTGAACGGCGCGGTGTAGCCGTCCGGCGTCACGGTTCGACATCCAAAGGAGTGGCAGCATGCAACATCCCTCGACTTACCGGAACCGCCGGGTCGTCGTGCTCGGTCTGGCGCGGAGCGGCGTCAGCGTCGCCAAAGTGTTCCACGCGCTGGGCGCGGAGACGATCGCGAGCGATGTCAAACCGCCTGAACAGTGTCCCGAAGCGGCCGAACTGACCGCTTTGGGCATTTCCGTTCTCTGCGGCGGTCATCCGGAGGGGCTCGTGACGCCGGACACCGCCCTGGTGGTGAAAAATCCGGGCATTCCCTACTCGTCCCCGCCCGTGCGCGAAGCGCTTGAGCTGGGCATTGAAATCGTCACGGAAGTGGAAGTCGCCTGGTGGCTGACCGACGCGCCGATCATCGGCATTACGGGATCGAACGGCAAAACGACGACAACGACGCTGATCGGGAGGCTCCTCGAAGCGGCGGGGCGAAAGGCGATCGTCGCGGGCAACATCGGCCGGCCGCTCACCGACGCGGCGCGGGAAGCGGGGGCCGACAGCTGGCTCGTCGCCGAACTGAGCAGCTTCCAGCTGAAAGGAACGTCCGCCTTCCGGCCGCGCATCAGCGTGCTGACCAATGTGGCGGAGACGCATCTCGACTACCATGGCGGCATGGACGATTATACGGCCTCGAAGGCGAAGCTGTTCGCCAACCAGACGGAGGAGGACATTGCGGTCGTCAATTGGGACGACCCGGAATGCCGGCGTCTGGCCGAAGGCATCCGGGCGCGGATCGTGCCGTTTGCCATCCGGCAGCGGCTCGAGGAAGGCGTCTTCGTCGATCCGCCTTATCCCCCGTCGCCGGAAGACGACGGCGCATCCCGGACGATCGTCCGGCGGACCGGCGGCGTCAGCACCGCCATCATCGCCGTGGACGAGCTGGGCATTCCGGGGCGCCACAACGCCGCCAATGCGGCCGCGGCGGCGGCGGCGGCGCTGGCCGCCGGCGTGCCCGCTGAAGCGCTCGCGGCACCGCTGCGCGCCTTCCGCGGCGTCGAGCACCGGCTCGAATTCGTGCGGGAGAAGGCGGGCATCCGCTTCTACAACAGCTCGAAAGATACGAATCCGACCGCCACGACGATGGCGATCCGCTCGGTGAAGGGGCCGGTCGTGCTGCTGGCCGGCGGACTGGACCGCGGTTCGGACTATGCGGAACTGGTGCCGGTGCTGCGCGAGAGAGTGAAGGCGCTCGTCGCCATCGGGGAGACGCGCCGGAAGCTTGCGGAGGCGGCGGAAGCGGCGGGCATCCGGCATATCCGCGTCGTCGAGCCCGAAGCGAGCCCGGAAGCGACGCTCGAGCGGGCGGTGCGGGAGGCGGACGCGCTGGCCGAACCGGGGGACGCCGTCCTGTTGTCGCCCGCCTGCGCCAGCTGGGACATGTTCAAGTCGTATGAAGAGCGGGGGCGTATTTTTAAGAAAGCGGCGCATATCTTGTAACGAAGGGGGCTGTCCCCCAATTCTCAGTGCAAGAGGTGTCGCAGCATGCCGAAAGCCCGCACCGCCCCGGACATGTGGATGATCGGGGCCGTTCTGCTCATTCTGGCCGCCGGTCTGGTCATGGTGTACAGCTCCAGCGCCGTGCTCGCGCTGCGCGAATACGGCGATGCTTTCTATTATTTGAAGCGGCAGCTGCTGTTCGCCGCGCTCGGAATCGGCATGATGATCGTCATGGCGGGAACCGACTACCGGGTCTTGCGAAAATACGCGCCCGCGGTCCTTATCGCCTGTTTCGCGCTGCTCCTCATCGTGCTCATTCCCGGCGTCGGCGTCGTGCGCGGCGGCGCGCGGAGCTGGCTCGGCATCGGCTCGTTCGGCATTCAGCCGTCCGAATTCATGAAGCTGGCGATGGTCATCTTCATGGCGAAATATCTCTCGGACCGGCAGCAGGAGATCGCCGGCTTCACGCGCGGGCTGCTGCCGCCGCTTGCAATCATGGGCTGCGCGTTCGGCCTGATCATGCTGCAGCCGGACCTCGGCAGCGGCGCGGTCATGGTCGGCGCGACGATGCTGATCATCTATGCGGCAGGCGCCCGGCTGCTCCATCTCGGCGCGCTGGCCGGGATCGGCGCGGCCGGCCTCGTCGGCCTCATCATCGCCGAACCGTACCGGATGAAGCGGATCACCGGTTTTCTCGACCCGTGGCAGGATCCGCTCGGCTCCGGCTATCAGATCATCCAGTCGCTGTACGCGATCGGCCCCGGCGGCCTGATCGGGCTCGGGCTCGGCGAGAGCCGCCAGAAATACAGCTACCTGCCGGAGCCGCAGACCGACTTCATTTTCTCCATCTGGGCGGAAGAACTGGGCTTCATCGGCGGGGCGGCCCTCATCCTGCTGTTTCTCGTCCTGATCTGGCGCGGCCTGCGCACCGCGATCACCGCGCCGGATACGTTCGGCAGCCTGCTTGCCGTCGGCATCACCGGCATTATCGCCGTGCAGGTGTTCATCAACATCGGCGTCGTCATCGGCCTGCTGCCGGTCACGGGCATCACGCTGCCCCTCGTCAGCTACGGCGGCTCGTCGCTGACGCTGCTGCTGACGGCGCTCGGCATCCTGCTGAACATATCCCGATATTCGAGGTGAACGCTTAAATGCGAGTTGTACTGACCGGCGGCGGTACGGGAGGCCATATTTACCCGGCCGCATCGATCGGCCGCCAGCTGAAGCGGGAAGATCCGGATACGGAACTGCTCTACATCGGTTCTTCCGCCGGGCTGGAAAGCCGGATCGTGCCGAAGCTCGGCATTCCGTTCGAGACGATCGAGATCAGCGGGTTCAAGCGGAAGCTGTCGCTCGACAACGTGCGCACGGTCATCCGCTTTCTGCGCGCTGTCCGCCGATCGAAGGAGATGCTCAAAGGTTTTCGGCCCGATGTCGTCGTCGGCACCGGCGGCTACGTGTGCGGACCGGTCGTCTACGCGGCCGCCCGGCTCGGCATTCCGACGCTCATTCATGAGCAGAACGTCGACCCGGGCATGGCGAACGCATTCCTGAGCCGCTATGCGGATGCGATCGCGGTCAGCTTCCCGGAATCGAAAGCGCGGTTCCGCCGGGGACGTCGGATCGTCCATACGGGCAATCCGTGCGCGACGAACGTGCTCCACGCGGACAAGGCGAAGGGGTACGCCTCGCTCGGCATTCCGGAAGGCAGCCGCATCGTCCTGGTCGTCGGCGGCAGCCGCGGGGCCAGGGCGCTCAATGAAGCCATTCCCGACATCGCCGGCGCCGTCGGCCGGCTGGACGGCGTCTGGCTGGTCGCCGTCACGGGGGACGTCCATTACGAACAGACGAAGGAGCGGCTGAACCGGCTGCCGGCGGAATTGTCCCGCCGGCTCCGCGTCGTGCCGTATCTCGACAATATGCCGGAAGTGCTCGCGGCCTCATCGCTCATCATCAGCCGCGCCGGCGCTTCCATGATCGCCGAAATCACCGCGCTCGGCGTGCCGTCGATTCTGGTGCCGTCGCCCAACGTGACGCACAACCACCAGGAAGCGAACGCGCGGAGCCTGGCGGATGCCGGGGCGGCGGTCATGATTCTCGAACGCGAACTTACCGGTCAGAAACTGGCCGGAACGATCGCCCGCATCATGGGGGACGAGGCGGTCCGGCGCGCGATGTCGGAAGCCGCGAAGTCGCTTGCGATGCCGGATTCCGCGGAGCGGATCACAGCCGAGCTCCGCGCGCTTGCCGCCCCGAAACGCGGCCGTTGACGGCGCGTCTGGGCGATTGTCACACTCGACATGTGCCGGGCATAGACTGTCACATGATCGTGACCGCCGACTCCGCGGCAGCCGCGGCGCAAGGCCGCCGGGCGCCGGCTGCCCCACATGTCCATTCCGGCTGAGAGGAAGGAGGATCGTCCATGCAGCAGTTGATTGACGAATTGAAGCGCGCCGACATCGGCGAACTGCTGCCGAACGAACCGCTGGCCAAGTACACCACCTGGAAAATCGGCGGACCCGCCGATCTGCTGATCATACCGAGAGGCAAGCGGGAGCTGGCTGCCGCCGTCGCGCTGCTTCACCGGCACGGCGTGCCGTGGACGAACCTCGGCCGCGGCTCCAACATGCTGGTTCTGGACAAGGGCATTCGCGGCGTTGTCATCAAGCCCGGACCCGGTCTCGATTACGCGCGGTTCGACGGGCATACGGTCATCGCAGGCGCGGCCTTCTCGTTCATCAAACTGTCCGTGCTCGCCGGCAAGCACGGACTGACCGGCCTGGAATTTGCGGGGGGAATTCCGGGATCGGTCGGCGGCGCCGTCTATATGAACGCCGGCGCCCACGGATCGGACGTGTCACGCATCTTCAAGTCGGCCGAGATTGTCACGGAAAACGGTGAAATTGTGCGTTTCGACCGCGAGGCGATGCAATTCGGCTACCGGCACTCCATTCTGCACGACATGCCGGGCATTGTCGCCGAGGCGACGTTCGAACTTGCGCCTGGCGACCGGAAGGAAATCGCGGCGGCAATGGCGTCCTACAAGGACCGCAGGCAGCGGACGCAGCCGCTGCAGGCGCCGACCGCCGGTTCGGTCTTCCGCAACCCGCCCGGCGACTACGCGGCCCGGCTGATCGAAGCGGCCGGGCTCAAGGGCTGGCGGTCGGGGGGCGCGGCCATATCGGATGTGCATGCCAATTTCATCGTGAATACGGGGCAGGCGAAGGCCGAAGACGTCCTCACCCTCATGGAGCATATCCAGCGGACCGTCAAGGCGCGTTTCGGCGTCGAGCTGGTCCCCGAGGTATTGGTGGTGGGTGAGCGGTAAATCGGAGGTGTAGCTTTGGACACATTGGTGATTGAAGGCGGCAGGCCGCTCTCCGGAACAATCGCCATCCAGGGCGCGAAGAACGCCGCGCTGCCGATACTGGCGGCCGGCATGCTGGTGGAAGGTACCGTTATCGTCGATCAGGTGCCGAACCTGCTCGACATCGACGTGATGCTGGACATCCTTCGCTCGCTCGGATGCCGCGCGGAGCAGATCGGCCAGTCCGTTGTGCTCGACACGACCTCCGCGAATTCCGCGCACATTCCGGAATCGCTCATGGGACAGATGCGTTCGTCCATCTTTCTGATGGGGCCGCTGCTGGCAAGATTCGGGGAAGTGGAAGTGTACCAGCCCGGCGGCTGCGCGATCGGTGAACGGAAGATCGATCTTCATCTGCTCGGCCTGCGAATGCTCGGCGCCGAGATCCGCGAGGACGGCAACCGGATCGTCTGCCGCGCGAGCAGGCTGACCGGAACCGACATTCATCTCGATTTTCCGAGCGTGGGCGCGACCGAGAACCTGATGATGGCGGCCGTTCTGGCGGACGGCGTGACGACGATCACGAACGCGGCGCGCGAGCCGGAGATCGAGGATCTGCAAAACTTCCTGAACAGCATGGGGGCGCGCGTCACGGGCGCCGGCACGGGCACGATCAGAATAGAGGGCGTGAAGCGGCTTGTGCCTTGCCGCTACCGGATCATCCCGGACCGGATCGTCACCGGGACGCTGATGGTCGCCGCTGCGGCAACGCGCGGACAGGTGACGCTGACGGGTGCGAATCCTTCCCACCTGACTTCGCTCATCCATGTGCTGCGCCGGGCCGGTGTTCAAGTGACCGTGGACGATGATATAATTAAGGTCGGGGGCGTTATCCGCCCGAAGGCGGTGGAACGGATCGTGACGAGTCCGTATCCGGCCTTCCCGACCGATCTGCAGGCGCAGATCATGGTGCTGCTCGCGCTGGCCGACGGCGTCAGCGTCGTGAAAGAGATGATCTTTGAAGGCCGTTTCAAACATGTCGACGAACTGGTGCGCATGGGCGCCGATATCCGCGTCGACCTGAACTCGGCGATCATCCGCGGCGTGCCGCGGCTCTACGGGACAACGGTCGAAGCGACCGATCTGAGGGCCGGCGCGGCGCTCGTCATCGCCGGTCTGGCCGCGCAGGGCAAGACGGTCATCGAACAAGTCTATCATATCGATCGAGGTTACGAGCGGATCGAAGCGATGTTCGCGAGTCTCGGCGCACGGATCATGCGGTACGCCGCGGTGCCGAACAACCGCGTGATTCCCGGCTGAAGGACCGCCGCCCGGCTTTCCCCGCTGGGAATGCCGGGTTTCATTTGTGGCGGCGTCGGACAAGCTTGCGATTCCCTCGTCAGGAGAATGGAAATGACGGAACGCATGCCCGTACTGAAGGAGCCGAGCCCCAAGCGAAGGAGCAACAGGCGGCTGCTCGGCGTAATCTACGCGCTGTTCATCGTGCTTCTCCTTGTCCTGTTCTTCCGCTCCAGTCTCAGCAAAATCTCGGAAGTGACCGTATCGGGCGGCCGGTTCGCCAGTGAAAGCGAGATTCTGGCCGCTTCCGGCGTCGAGCCGGGCGACCCGTTCTTCTGGCCGGCCGCGGACGCGATTGCCGGGCGGGTGGAGAAGCTGGAGCCGGTGGCGTCGGCGGTCGTCCGCAAGACGTTCCCGGGAAAGCTGCACATCGAGGTGACGGAATTTCCGGCCGTCGCCTACGGGCTGACGGCGGACGGCGCGATCACGGCCATCCTGTCGAACGGCAAAGAGCTGCCGATCGGCGCGGACGCCGTCGTGGACCGGCCGGTGCTGCGCGGCTGGAACGGACGGGAGGAGGACAAGCTCAAGCTCGTCGATGCGCTTTCCCTTCTGCCGGACGACCTGCTCGCCGATTTTTCGGAAATTGCGCCGTACCCGTCGGATGCCTATCCCGACCGGATCCGCATCTACACGCGCACCCGGTTCGAGATCATCACCGCCGTTTCCCTGCTCGAAGAGAAAGCGGAGACGATCCGCGCCGTCATCGAGACGCAGGAACCGGGCAGCATGACGCTGCTGCTGGCGGACCGCTACGTGCCTTACACGGAAGAAGGCGGAGACGGCGAAGGGAAAGCGCCGGATGCGGAAAACACCGGTAAACAGGACTAATAGCCACTACTCAAGCCGCGTGAATAATGGTACAATTTCGTTTATGAGTTTATCCTTGGATGGGTCCCTACCCACCAATTGCCAGCGTAAAAACTTTGTAGAAAAAAGAGGGAAAATATAAGGCGCGTTGAATTACTTGGACAAGGATATATGCGTGAATATCGCCCGCTGGTAATCAATATGTTGGAACTTCGCACTTTAGATTTCATTTCTTATCGGAGAAACGGAGGTGCCAGGGGTTGAGCAGCAGCGACTTGATCGTCAGCCTGGACATCGGAACATCCAAAGTCCGCGTCATCATCGGCGAAGTCCAGAACGGCGCGATCAACATCATTGGTGTCGGATCTGCCGACTCGGAAGGCATTCGCAAAGGAGCCATCGTTGATATCGACCAGACCGTGCAGTCGATCCGCAATGCGGTGGATCACGCGGAACGCATGGTCGGGATTGAAATATCCGAAGTCTACGTCGGAATTCAGGGCAACCATATCGCGCTGCAGACGAATCACGGCGTTGTCGCGGTATCGAACGAGGACCGCGAGATCGGAGAAGAAGACATTGAACGGGTGCTGCAGGCGGCGAGGGTCGTGGCGCTGCCGCCCGAGCGCGAGATCATCGGCCTGGTGCCGCGCCAGTTTCTGGTTGACGGATTGGACGGCATCTCCGATCCGCGCGGCATGATCGGCGTGCGGCTGGAAGTCGAAGCGACCGTCATAACCGGAGCGAAGACGGCGATACATAACCTGATGCGCTGCGTCGAGAAGGCGGATCTGCAGATCGCCGGCGTCATCCTGATGTCGCTTGCGTCCGGCCAGATGGCGCTGACCAAGGACGAGAAGAACATGGGAACGGCCCTCGTCGACCTCGGCGCAGGCTCCACGACGATCGCCATTTTCGAGCAGGGCAATCTGGCGGCGACGTCCACGCTGCCCGTGGGCGGCGAATATGTGACGAACGATATCTCTTACGGGCTGAGGACGCAGACCGAACAGGCGGAGAAGATCAAGCTGAAGTTCGGCTGCGCGCTGGTCAGCGACGCGGCGGAAGACCAGAAGTTCAAGGTCGTGCGCATGGGCAGCAACGTCGAGAAGGAATTTTCCCAGGTCGACCTGGCCAACATTATCGAGCCGCGCATGCAGGAGATCTTCCAGCTTGTCCGGCAGGAGATCATCCGGCTTGGATACGAAGGCAAGGTGAACGGCTGCGTGCTCACGGGCGGAACGGCATCGATGCCGGGCGTGCAGGCGCTGGCGCAGCGGGAGCTTGAGACGAGCGTGCGGATCGCGGTTCCGGACTACATCGGCGTCCGGGATCCGGCGTTCACGAGCGGCGTCGGCATGATCCAGTACGTGTCCCGCTACATGCGGCCGCGCGCCGCGGGCTCCGCAAGGCGGGCGGCGGTGCGCAAGCCGGCTCCTGCTTCGCCCTCGGCGGCGGCCAAACCGGGAATCTTCGAGCGGCTGAAGCGGATGTTCAGCGAATTCATTTGATCGGAGGAACTTCACTCATGTTGGAATTCGATATGGAAATGGAACCGCTGGCGTCGATCAAGGTGATCGGCGTAGGCGGCGGCGGCAGCAACGCGGTCAACCGGATGATTGAGACCGGCGTGCGCGGCGTCGAGTTCATCACGGTCAATACGGATGCGCAGGCGCTTCAGCACGCGAAGTCCGAGCAGAAGCTGCAGATCGGCGAGAAGCTCACGCGCGGTCTCGGCGCAGGCGCCAATCCGGAGGTCGGCAAGAAGGCGGCCGAAGAATCGCGCGAAATGGTCGCCGAGCGTCTCAAGGGCGCGGACATGGTGTTCGTGACGGCCGGCATGGGCGGCGGCACCGGCACCGGCGCGGCGCCGGTCATCGCGGAAATCGCGAAGGAATGCGGCGCGCTGACGGTCGGCGTCGTCACCCGTCCGTTCACGTTCGAAGGCCGCAAACGGTCGATGCAGGCCGAAATGGGCATCGAGGAACTGAAGCAGAAAGTCGATACGCTGATCGTCATTCCGAACGACCGGCTGCTTGAAATTGTGGACAAGAAGACGCCGATGCTCGAGGCGTTCCGCGAAGCCGACAACGTGCTGCGGCAGGCGGTGCAGGGCATTTCCGACCTGATCGCGGTGCCGGGGCTCATCAACCTTGACTTCGCCGACGTGAAGACGATCATGACCGAGCGCGGTTCCGCGCTCATGGGCATCGGCGTGGCGAGCGGCGAGAACCGGGCGGCCGAAGCGGCCCGCAAGGCGATCATGAGCCCGCTGCTCGAGACGAGTATCGACGGCGCGCGCGGCATCATCATGAACATCACCGGCGGCTCCAACCTGTCGCTCTATGAAGTGAACGAAGCGGCCGAGATCGTCATCGCGGCTTCCGATCCGGAAGTGAACATGATCTTCGGCGCAAGCATTGACGAAGACATGAAGGACGACATCAAGGTCACGGTCATCGCGACCGGCTTCGAGACGACGAAGGGCGGAGCGGGCCGCCGTCCGGCGTCGGCCGGCACCGGCGGATCGGAAACGCAAGAGAGCCGTCCGTCCGGCGGTTCGAACCTGCGTCCGTTCGGCCAGCTCCCGTCCAGCGACCAGCTGGACATTCCGGCCTTCCTGCGCAATCGACCGCGCAGCGAACGCGAATAATCCGGACTGAACATTATCCTTATGCTGCAACACCAAAGCTGTCCCAAGGCGGCGCCGGCCGCCTGATCGGGGCGGCTTTTTTTGTATGGTCGGAATGTCTCCATAAGTCCGTGCGGCAGCCCCTGCATTCCGCCTCTAACGTAACGGAACCCCGTTATACACAGCGGTCATGTTTTCTTGCTTCCTCCGCTTGCGATTTGCGCGCCGGAACATCGACAAAAATAGATTCTCGCTGACGGCGGCTTTAGACAGACTTCCGGCATGGTCCCCGCTATACTTAACCGTAAGACCGCCAAGCGATCGCTGGGCGCGCGAAAACGGAAAGCCGCGGAACGAATAGAGCGGTGGGTGAAGCTGCTGGTCGTATACGTGGATCTTGTTTTTCTCTCAAATCTGATCATCGACGGCGCGGTGCTGTTGACGACGGCCTGGGTAAGGGGACTCAAGCCGAAGTGGTGGCGGATTGCGGCGGCGGCGGCGGTCGGCGCGGCATACACCGCGCTGCTGTTCCTTCCCGGCGCCGGCTGGCTGCTGTCGGTGCTGGTGAAAATCGCGCTGTCGCTGCTCATGCTGCTGATCGCGTTCGGCTTCGGCGGGCTGCAACGGTTCATCCGCATCGCGGTGGCGTTCTACGGCATCAATTTTGCCGCGGCGGGCGGCGTCATCGGGCTCCACTATCTGCTGCAGAGCCGCGGCGGCATGTGGGACAGGTTGTGGTTGACCGATGGGGGCGGCGTCGGCATCGAAGTACAGTATGGACTGGCCTCGGTATTTGCCGCCGCGGGAGCAGCGCTGCTCATCTGGCGGGCCGTCTGGAGCAGCCGGAAGCACACGGAGCGGACGCTGGGCAGCCTCGCGGAGGTGACCGTCGAGATCGGCGGCCGAACCGCACGCTGCACCGGGCTCATCGACACGGGCAACCGGCTGTACGATCCGCTGACCCGGACGCCGGTCATGGTCGCGGAAGCCGCGCTCTGGAGCGGCGAGCTGCCCGAAGCCTGGATCGAAGCGCTGCGCAGCGGCGATGTCGAAGGCTTGCTGGCCAGGCTGGACCTGGGCGGCCATGTCTGGGGCGAACGGCTGAGATTCGTGCCCTACCGGGGCATCGGAGGCAGAACGCAGCTCATGCTGGCCGTAAAACCCGACAGGGTGTGCATCGAGCGGGACGGGCGCCGCAGCGAGACAAGCCGCGTGCTTGTCGGCCTGGAGGGCGGCACGCTGGCGTCCGACGGCGCTTACCGGGCGATCATTCATCCGTCCCTGCTCGAGGGCGACGGCAGCGGATGAATCCATCAACACGCATACGGAGGGGACTTGCGGACATGCCCGTGAAGTGGAAACTGATGCTGCAGTTATTCTATTATCGTGTTTTGTTTTTATTCGGTCTGAAGCGCGAAGAGGTTTACTACATCGGAGGCAGCGAAGCGCTGCCGCCGCCGCTGACGCGCGAGGAAGAGGAGTATCTGCTCAAGCGGCTGCCGTCCGGAGATGCGGCGATCCGCGCCATGCTGATCGAGCGGAATCTCCGGCTCGTCGTCTACATCGCCCGCAAATTCGAGAACACGGGCATCCACATCGAAGACCTGGTCTCCATCGGCGCGATCGGCCTCATCAAGGCGGTCAACACGTTCGATCCGGAGAAGAAAATCAAGCTTGCCACGTATGCTTCCCGCTGCATCGAGAACGAGATTCTCATGTACCTGCGGCGCAACAGCAAGACCCGCACCGAGGTGTCGTTCGACGAGCCGCTCAACATCGACTGGGACGGCAACGAACTGCTGCTTTCCGACGTGCTCGGCACCGAAGGCGACACCATCTACCGGAACATCGAGGAGCAGGTCGACCGGAAGCTGCTCCAGAAGGCGCTGGACAAGTTGACGGAGCGGGAGCGGACGATCATGGAGCTCCGGTTCGGCCTCACGGACGGCGAGGAGAAGACGCAGAAGGATGTCGCCGATATGCTCGGCATTTCGCAGTCGTACATTTCCCGGCTGGAGAAGCGGATCATCAAGCGGCTGCGCAAGGAGTTCAACAAGATGGTGTAATTTCACGGGGCCCCGGACCGCGGGCATAAAGACCGCCTCCGGGGCCGCTTTGCGTCCAGAATAAAAACAAAGCCCAAGGGGATAATGTACAGTAATGTTTCTCCTTGGGAGGTTATCGCGTTGACCCGAAACAAAGTTGAGATCTGCGGAGTGGATACCTCGAAACTTCCGGTGCTGACGAATGCGGAGATGCGCGAGTTGTTCACGGCGCTGCAGACCCGGGGAGAACTGTCGGCCCGGGAGAAGCTGGTGAACGGCAACCTGCGGCTCGTGCTCAGCGTCATCCAGCGGTTCAACAACCGGGGAGAATTCGTCGACGATCTGTTTCAGGTCGGCTGCATCGGTCTGATGAAAGCCATCGACAACTTTGACCTCAGCCAGAACGTGAAGTTCTCCACCTATGCCGTGCCGATGATCATCGGCGAAATCCGGCGGTATCTTCGGGACAACAATCCGATCCGCGTCTCCCGAAGTCTGCGCGACATCGCCTACAAGGCGCTGCAAGTGCGCGACACGCTGACGAACCAGCATTCGCGGGAACCGACCATTTACGAGATTTCGGAAGCGCTAGGCGTGCCCAAGGAAGACGTCGTATTCGCCCTGGACGCCATCCAGGATCCGGTCTCCCTGTTCGAGCCGATCTTCCACGACGGCGGCGATCCGATCTATGTGATGGACCAGATCAGCGACGACCGCAACAAGGATTCGTCCTGGATCGAGGAGATCGCACTGCGGGAGGCGATGACCAAACTCGGCGAAAGGGAGAAAATGATTTTATCCATGCGTTTTTTCGAAGGGAAAACCCAGATGGAGGTGGCGGACGAGATCGGCATCTCGCAGGCGCAGGTGTCGCGTCTCGAGAAGTCGGCCATCCAGCAGATGCAGAAACATGTAAAAGCCTGAAGACTTTGAAGCCGGGCGCGGAGGCGTCCGGCTTTGTTGCTGTCTCGGCATGCCATGCGCTGCAATGCGGCCGCGCCCGCCCGGGGAGGACGGCGCGGCCAATTTTCTTGCCCGGCCGGACATTTCGCGCCGCCTTCCGCGATAACATGGTAGAAGGGAAGATTAATCGAAGAGAGCGTGGTGGCGCGGATTGCGGATTTCCGAATTGCAGGAGAAGGATGTCATCAATATCGTGGACGGCCGGAAGCTCGGCCATGTCAGCGATCTGGAACTGGATCTTCGGCACGGCCGGATCGAATCGATCATCGTGCCGGAAAGCGGCCGGTTCTTCGGGCTGTTCGGCGGCGGCGGAGCCGACGTCGTCATTCCGTGGCGCAGCATCGTCAAGGTCGGCGAAGACGTCGTGCTCGTCAGGCTGGACGACACCCGGCTGAGTCGCGTTCAGGACGTGGAGCTGAGCGAACGGTGACGATTTCTTCGACGCAGCCGCTGTGGTACACTGGTTCTGCGAGGTGAACCCGATGGAACCGTTCGTTCGGATGGAAGGCAACGGTCCGGCGCTGTTTCTGCTGCGCGGATGGATGGAGGAGTCGCCGGGCCTGACGGCCGGCATTACCGGCCGGGAAGGCGGCGTCAGCGGCCCGCCCTGGGCGTCGCTGAACTGCGGCCTGCACGTCGGCGATGCGGCAGACGCCGTCGTCCGCAACCGCGCCCTTGCGGCGGAAGCGGCCGGCTGGGATCCGGCCGCCTGGACGTGCGCGGAGCAGGTGCACGGCTGCCGCGTCCACCGCGTCGTCCGCGCGGACCGGGGCCGGGGCGGCAAGGATCAGGAATCGGCCATTCCCGGGGCGGACGCGATCATGACGGATGAGCCGGGCATCCTGCTCGCATCGTATTACGCGGACTGCGTGCCGCTCCTGTTCCACGATCCGGTGCGGGGCGCGGTGGCGCTCGCCCATGCCGGCTGGCGGGGAACGACGCTTGAAATCGCCGCGCGGACGATCGAGGCGATGGAGCGGGAATTCGGCAGCCGCCCGGCGGATATCCGCGCCGCGGTCGGTCCGGCGATCGGCCCGTGCTGCTACGAAGTGGACGGCCCGGTGATCGAGAGCGCGCTGCCGCTGGCGGAGTCGCTCGCGCCTTCGGGCGGAGCGCCCCTGGACGCCATGATCCGCTTGACGGAAGATGGCAAAGCAAGGCTTAACTTGAAAGAAATGAACCGACAGATTATGATAAGATCAGGAATCATGCCGAGCCGCATCGCATTTTCGTCCTTCTGCACCGGATGCCGGCGCGATCTGTTTTTCTCCCACCGGCGGGAAGGCGGGAGGACGGGGAGGATGGCGAGTTTCATCGGCATGCGTGAGAGGTGAACCGACGTGTCGATCCGGGCGAGACTGGACGACGTCGACCGCCGCATCCGCGAAGCTTGCGCCCGCAGCGGCCGCCGGCGGGAAGAGATCGGCATCGTCGCCGTGACGAAATATGCCGGCGAAGCGGCCGCAAGGGAGGCGCTCCGCGCGGGGCTCGTCCATCTCGGCGAGAACCGGTGGCAGGACGCCGCGCCGAAGTGGCGCGCTTTGCAGGATGAGCAGCCGCAGCCGGTCTGGCATTTCATCGGTTCGCTGCAGACGAACAAGGTCAAGGACGTCGTCGGAAAGTTCGCTTACATCCATTCGCTGGACAGGCTCTCCCTGGCCCAGGCGATCGACAAGCGCGCCGAACAGCTGGGCATCCGCGTTCCCTGTTTCATTCAGGTGAACGTCTCCGGCGAAGCTTCGAAGCACGGCCTTGCGCCGGAAGATTTGATCGGCTTTGCGCGAACCGTCGCGGATATGCGCGGCATCGCCGTGGCGGGCTTGATGACGATGGCGCCGTTTGTCGACGATCCGGAAGAGGCGCGGCCGGTGTTCCGGGCGCTGCGCAACCTCCGGGATGAACTGAACAGTGCCGCCGTCCTGCGGGAGGAAGCAAGCGGGCTTTCCATGGGCATGTCGAACGATTTCGAGGTTGCGGTCGAAGAAGGGGCGACCTGGCTCCGGCTGGGGACGATTCTGGTGGGAAAAGAGGAGGCTGTGTCATGAGCGTCATGAACCGATTCATGAGTTTTCTCGGTCTTCAGGAAGAAGAGGAAATCGTGGAGCGCGGCCGGTCGTCCGCAGAGGCGGAGCAGGAAATTGAAACGCCGGTCTTCGAATCGCGTAAAACTGTGAAGGGCGGCAATGTCGTCAGCATCCATGCGCAGAAGAATGTCCGCGTTGTGCTTAACGAACCGCGTTCCTACGACGAGGCTCAGGAAATCGCCGATCATCTGCGTTCCCGACGTTCGGTCGTCGTCAACCTGCAGCGGATCCGCACCGACCATGCGATCCGGATCGTCGATTTCCTGAGCGGTACGGTCTATGCGCTGAACGGGTCGATCACGAAGATCGGACCGAACATCTTTCTGTGCACGCCGGATACGGTAGAAGTGCAGGGCACGATCACGGACATGCTGACGGATGACAACGAATACAAGACGATGAGGTGACCTCGTGTCTGAAATTGAATCTTTAATTT
Organism: Thermobacillus xylanilyticus; assembly: GCF_907165215.1. Lineage (GTDB taxonomy): Bacteria > Bacillota > Bacilli > Paenibacillales > Paenibacillaceae > Thermobacillus > Thermobacillus xylanilyticus. Next base: position 72,048 of record NZ_CAJRAY010000032.1, read on the forward strand.
GGCTTATTCACCGGATATACACGTTCGTCATTATCGCCTATGTGCTGCTGTCCTGGATTCCGAACGCCCGCGACAGCTTCATCGGCGAAATGCTCGGCAAACTGGTCGAACCGTACCTTGCGCCGTTCCGTCGGCTCATCCCGCCGATCGGGGGCATGCTGGACATTTCGCCGATCGTCGCCATCTTCGCACTGCAGTTCATCGCGATGGGGCTCATTGCGGTGATTGATTTCTTCATATGAGTCAGTCGCTCTATGTCCACTTCCATCCGGAAGAGCGTCCGTTCGTCGACCGCGCGCTGGAGTGGGTGGAGCGGGCGGCCGAACGCCATGCGCCGGTCGTGACCGACTTCCTGGACCCGCGGCAGCAGTTCATCCTGCAGTCGATTGCCGGCCGCGAGCCGAATGCGGTCCTGCGGCTGGATGGCGGCTATCCGGAAGCCGAGCGGAAGCGCGCCGTTATCGTCCCGGCATACCGCGATCCGGAAGACGTGGATTGCGGCATTGTCGTGCTGGCGGTCGAGGCGTCGGGCGGCAAGTTCCTCGAACTCGACCACGGCGATTATCTCGGCGCCCTGCTCGGGCTCGGCATCAAACGGGACGTAATCGGCGATCTTCATGTGCGCGATGACGGCTGCCACTGTCTCGTGACGGAAGAGATGGCCGGATTTCTGCATACCCATTTGAACCAAGTGCATCGTGTGCCCGTCCGCACGGACATTCTTCCCCGGGAGAGCCTCCAGGTCGTGCAGCCCGAGATGGACGTGACGGTTATCACGGTGGCTTCTTTGCGTCTGGACGGCGTGGCGAGCGACGTGCTCCGCATCAGCCGGTCGAAAATTCTGGACCCGATCCGGGCGGGCCGGTGCCGGGTCAACTGGAAGACGGAAGAAGATCCTTCCGTCCGGCTCGAGGAAGGCGACATCGTCTCGTTCAAAGGTTTCGGCCGGTTCAAAATTCTCAAGGTCGACGGGCCGACGAAAAGCGGTCGGCTGCGCGTGAGCATAGGCAAATTTATTTGAAGCTTGGCAGGAATTCCATCGGAACCTGTCGAAAGGGTACGGTATCGTTCGGGCAATGTAAGGAGGAGGTGCGTCACCATGCCGTTGACGCCGCTGGATATCCATAACAAAGAGTTCGGCCGCCGCCTGCGCGGCTATGATGAGGACGAGGTCAACGAGTTTCTTGACCAGGTGATCAAGGACTACGAGGCGCTCATCCGCGAGAACAAGGAACTGCAGAACCAGGTGCTGGCGCTGCAGGAGAAGCTGAATCATTTCGCCAATCTCGAGGAGACGCTGAGCAAGACGATCATCATCGCGCAGGAAGCCGCGGACGAAGTGAAGAACAACGCGAAGAAGGAAGCGCAGCTCGTGATCAAGGAAGCGGAGAAGAACGCCGACCGGATCATCAACGAGGCCCTGGCGAAATCGCGCAAGATCGCACTCGAGGTTGAGGAGATGAAGAAACAGGCGGCGATCTACCGGACGCGGTTCCGGACGCTCGTCGAAGCGCAGCTTGAGCTGCTCAGCCAGGACAGCTGGGATGCGCTCGAGGGGGTTGCAGCGACCCGCGAAACGCGCGAAATCGCGGGGCACGAATGAGGGCGCTTTCCGGTGTCAATCGTCTGTGAAAATGTCACCTTAACTCGTCTGTGAAAATGTCACTT
>NZ_CAJRAY010000033.1:0-16014 GCF_907165215.1 Thermobacillus xylanilyticus
TACCAAAGATTTGGGCACTTTTTTATGTTTTCAATGAACGGTACTTTCGAAATTTAGGGTAAATCATACAGAACCTTAAATTAATGACAAAAGCCCGTTCGACCTCGCCGGTTGAACGGGCTTGCTTACGTTCCGGCTTTTTATGCATGCCCTTGGGCTCCATCTCCATTGCGCAATGCGGCGTCGATAAAATGATCCACCAGCGCAAGGGAATGCCCCCGTCTCCAATAAATGGCGAATTCGAACTCGAAACGCGGTTCAACCAAAGGAAGATAGGCGACCCGATCGTTGTAAAGTTTGTTCAAACAGGCAAACACAACGGCGATGCCCATTTCGGAGGAAACCAATCCGAGCGCCAGTTGATCGTTGGCGGTCTCTTGCACAATCCGGGGCGTAAAACCCGCCTGCCGGCACAGATAAAGGAAGCAATCGTGCAGAAGCGCGTTTCCCTGACGATTCACGAGAACGAACGGCTCGTCCGACAGATCTTTCAATTTCACCTCATGACCGCCGGCCAGCGGGTGAGATTGGGGAACGGCCACGGTCATCGGTTCGATGGACAATGTCCTCCATTCATAGGCCGGCAGACCGTTCTGGCCGATGGCTTTGATGTTGAAGGCCACATCGACTTCACCGGCGAGCAGCTTGGTCTCAAGCTCGGCGGGACTCGATTCGAGCAACACCACTTTGACATCCGGATGCCGGTTTCGAAATCGTTTGACCGCGTCAGGCAGAACACCGTAAGACATGGGATGGACATAACCGACGACAAGCCGGCCTCTTTCACCGCGATCCGCGCGGCGTGCTTCATCCACACCCCGTTCCAGATGAACGAAGATGTGCTTCACTTCGTCCAGGAACGCTTCCCCTGCCATCGTCAATGACACTTTGCGGGTTGTACGCTCGAACAATTTGACCCCCAGCTCGGATTCCAACTGTTTGATTTGAAAGCTTACCGCTTGCTGAGCCATATGCAGCTTTTCCGCCGCCCGGGCAAAATGAAGCTCGGAGGCGACGGCTGCAAAACAGCGCAGTTGCTGTAACTCCACCGTAAATCCTCCCATTCATCGTGCTTATTATCATGTTTTATTATATATGATTTTATTGTTAATAAACAAAAATTCTGTGTTGGCCCGTTCGTTAACCCATTGGATATACTCAACACAACCATACGCTGCATGTTCGAGGAGGTTCAGTCGTGGAGATCGCAAGCTCATCTGCCGTCATGACTGACGGGCAACGCACACGCATGGTCGCTGCGCTCATCATCGGGGCTTTCATTGCCGTCTTGAATGAAACGATGATCCAGGTCGCGTTTCCCGATCTGATGAGGGATTTTTCCGCTCCGCTCATGACCGTTCAATGGCTGGCCGCCGTGTATATGCTCGTTGTCGGAACACTCGTGCCCGTCACCGCTTTGCTGCAGCAGTGGTTTACGACACGCCAAATGTTTTTGTCCGCGGCGATTTTCTTTCTTGCCGGGACCGTCGTTTGCGGCGCGGCCCCCGTTTTTTCCGTGCTGCTCTTCGGAAGAGCGGTGCAAGCGCTCGGAACCGGGCTCATGCTGCCGGTGATGATGAACACGATGATGCATATTTTCCCGCCGGAACGCAGGGGGGGCGCGATGGGCATGATCGGGCTGGTCGTCATGTTTGCTCCCGCGATCGGGCCGACGGTTGCGGGATTGATCATCGACTGGCTCTCGTGGCGCTGGATGTTTTATCTGATCATTCCGACCGCGGCGTTTTCGGTGTTGTTTGCGGCGGCCTCATTGCGCAATGTATCCGACCTTGCAAAACCGAAAGTCGACTATCTTTCCATCGTGTTGTCCTGCATCGGATTTGGAGGATTGGTGTATGGATTGAGCGCCTCCGCCATACACCTCACATCCGAAACATGGGGTTCACTTATTGCCGGAGGCATTGCTTTGGCCTTGTTCGTTCTTCGGCAGTTGTCCATCTCCGCGCCGATCCTGGAGCTCAGGACCTTTCGACATCCGATGTTCAGCCTTGCGATGGTGCTCGTCCTGCTGCTCATGATGGTGATGTTCTCCGCGGGGTTGCTGCTTTCGCAATTCATGCTGATCGTACTGGGGATGACCGCGTTTGAAGTCGGATTGTGCGGGTTATTGCCGGGGGTCGCTTATGCCGCCATGTCGCTGGTATCCGGCAAGTGGTTTGACCGATATGGTGTAAAAGTGCTGATCGTTCCGGGTTTTGTGCTGGTTTTGCTCTCGTTGTGGGCATTCACCTGGTTGGATATGGGCACAACGGCGTTCTATATCATCGCCATGAACGTCTTGCTCAGCATCGGCATACCGCTCGTCATCACGCCCGTTCAGACCGCGGGACTGAACGCATTGCCAAGAAGACTGTTTCCGCACGGCGCGGCGATTGTGAATACCCTCATGCAAATTGCCGGCGCCATCGGAATCGTCACGTTTACGGGAATCGTATCCAAAGTCAGCAGCGATTACATGGAATCGTCGGGCAATGCATTGTCCGACCAGCTTGAGGGATTTGCTGCCGGCATCCAAAGCGCGTTTTGGTGGGCGATGGCGGTCGGAGCGGCGGCTCTGGTCGCCGGCATGTTCATGAAGCGGGCCGAGCCGCCCGAATAAGTTCACTTTCCGCAGCCATTACGCTTCGGACAATGCATCGTAGAAAAATTGCGCCGCCGTATCCCAGCTTTCGTAAACATCCATGGTTTCATGGCTGATGCGTTTGACCGAACCGTCATGGCGCAGGATCACGATATCGCCGTCCGCGCATCTGGCGATTGCGATTCCCGTATGTCGGACGGCCAGCAATTCTTCTTTTTCGATATGCCCGGCGTAGTCCCGGGTTTCCTTGAGCGATTCCGCATAGGACAGAAACTCGTATTCATCCGACAAACTGCCGCCGTCCGAGATGGCATAGTAGGGAATAAGCGGCTCGTACGGCGTTCCGGTCAAGGTGTCGCGGGTCTTTTGGGCGAGCGCTTTTTTGAAGTCTTCGGGCCGCAGCTTTTTAATGGCCCGGAACAATTTCAGCGCGTCTTTCTCGGATGCTTTGCGTTCCGGCTTCGGGTTTTGCTTCAGTTCCGCATAATCGGCATTCAGTTGCCGGACGACTTCCCGGGACGGGTACGGGATCGGTTCCGATGTCTGGATATGGTATCCCGCCGGTTCATCCTCATAGAGCACAACCGGCGTCAGATATTCGTTGCGGATGACCTTTTCAGCCAGCAGCTTTTCCGCCGCATGTTTACGGATGAGCGCATAATGGCTCGAGTAATCGCCCCTGTAGAAGTAGACGCAGGCAAAATCGGTTGCCGGCATTTTGTTTTTCGGCAGTTGAATGGGCAAGTGGACTCTCAGGTCGTAAAACATTTGCGACAGTTTCGGCAACCTGCCGCCCAGCGCCTGATACTTCCGGTAGAGCGGGGAACCGGCGGAATGGTCGAAATTTTTGTAGCCGTAATCTTTTGAATCGGAATAAGTCAAATACCGGTCGCACGCGAACTCGGGGACAACGTGATCGATGATCAGCCCGAAGAACTGCGCGGCATGATACCGGCCGATATCCCGGATCCAATAAAAATCGACGCCGCTGAAACCGTGTTTGAGGCAACAGTCCCTGAATTTTTCGTTTACGTGGGGCAACGGGTTATTCCATATCACTTGAACGGTTCTGGGAATTTTATAAGCGCAGACTTCGTCAATGGTCAGCGGATTTCCGTCTCTGTCCGTAACGTTCGCATAATTCCATTCGCCATTTGACAAGTAAGTGGATTCGAGAAGATACCATTCGCTGTCAAAATCCGCATTTTGTCTGGTGTAGATTCCGCGCAAATAATAGCCTTCATTCAATACAAAAGCGTGAATTCGCTCCAGCAGCGCATCAATGTCGGGTCTGCCCAGATCCAGGCTGCACCAGCCTACACTGTCGCACTTCAGCCCCAGGGCATGCACCAGATCGATGGTTTTCCTCAGTCTCTCTTCTTCTTTCATCCGGTTGCTTTCCGTCCATTCGCCGAATGGAACGCTTCTGTCCGGGATATTCTCTTCGCAGGACTTCGAGTCGATCTTATCGTCCATAATCCACAGGAGGTGTTCTTCGAACGGGTAAGCGGGCATATTCGGCACCTCTCTCGAAAAAGCTGCATGTAAAGTTCGGGCATATTGCCAATAAATCCTTTGTCCGGGTGAAAAAAAGCCCTCTCCTCGGAGGATCGTTGGAAAAAACAGTGCTTAAGCACCTCTTATTTTGAAAAAAAGTTATGATAGAATATTTTTTCAAATCGATCCAATGCGTTATACTCCGACCGAATTAACTATGGGGAAGGGGCCGGAGGATGGAACTTTTCTCACGGGCCAAGCCGGAGCATCCCGCGGCATCGGTGACGGTGAACGGGGAGCCCGCAACGGACGGCGGAATATCGGTCGCGCTGGAATCCGGGGACAATGAGTTCCGGATAGCGGTCCGCGCGAAAACGGCGATGTCCGGACATACACGCTGACGATTCGGCGCACCGTGGTCGAGGCGGGTCTGCCCGTTCGAAGATATTCGCGGCCACTGGGCGGAAGCGATCATTTGCGATGCGTTCGCCGACGCTTCCGACATTCCGGAGTGGGCGGCAACAGCCGTTCGCGCCGCGGCGGCGAAAGGCATCGTGAAAGGTTACCGGAACGGAAAAATGGTTTTGATTAAGATAGCTGGCTTTAAATAATTGGACCGCCTGCTCGTATATTTATTCTGATGAAGGATTCGATACTCGTGTCGGTGAGACCCAGGAACGATACGAACCATCGCTCCAAGTGATTCTTTCCGCTTTCCATGCCAATTCGAATGGATCCAGAGGCAGCCATACAAAAGGAAAACCTGCCGGATCGTGCATTAATATCTCATTTTCATTGTAATCCAGAGCCAAACAATAATGATCAGATCCGCCAAGAACATGATGATTTGGATTATATGTCAGGTAGCCCATATCAAATGGCCCTAACATGACCGGCGATCTGTTCAGATCATCTTTCAATTCATTTAACGGGATGGGTTCTCCATCTTTATATACCTTCTCGATAACGTTAAAGCCCAGGATTTCAAATGCATGGTTTACGCCTTTGTCCGGGCTGCTTGTGCAATCATCGAAAAAAGCAAATTGCTTTCATTTTCAACAAAAGCTCCCAACGAAAATCCCGTAAGAACTTCAAATAATGAAGGGGAGATATCTTCTCCGATCGTTTTCAGCAACATTGAAGCCGAATTTGAATAACAATAAGCTCCATTCCCAAGATACGCGGTCATGTAACCATTCCTTTCCGGGCATGATGAGAACATGTGTTCCCTTTCTATTATACGCCAATAAGATAAATTTTCAACAAAAGGAATATGGAGATGGTATTAAATAAATAATGTTTTTATCGTGAGTTGCTAAACGCTGGACGGGTTGCTTATATAAACAAAAATGGAGTGCCAAATCTGTTGCCAGTTTGCACTCCATTTTTCGTGTCTGTTCAGTTTTTGCACCCTGAAAGGGAACCCGTTACCGAACCAACAATGTCACCGACTCCACATGGCTCGTCTGCGGGAACATGTCCACCGGCTGCACCCATTCGATCCTATAGCCCGCATCGAGCAGCACGCGGCAATCCTTCGCGAGCGTCGCCGGGTTGCACGAGACGTAGACGAACCGGGCCGGCTTCACGTCGGCGACCGTCCGCAGCAGGGCGGCGTCGCAGCCGGTGCGCGGCGGATCGACGACGATGACGTCGGGGCGGAAGCCTTGCTTCACCCAGCGGGGCAGCAGCTCTTCGGCCCGCCCGACATAGAAGCGGGCGTTCGTCCGGCCGTTCAGCCGGGCATTGCGTTCCGCGTCGTCGACCGCTTCGCGGATCGTCTCGATGCCGCGGACCTCGCGCGCGTGCGGCGCGAGCCAGAGGGCGATCGTGCCGGTGCCGCAGTAGGCGTCGACGACCGTCTCCCTTCCGGTCAGCGCGGCCGCCTCCCGCGCCAGGTCGTACAGCTTCACCGTCTGCTCCGGATTGAGCTGGAAGAAGGCGCGCGGCGAGAGCTTGAAGCGCAGGTCGCCGAGGCGCGTCTCCAGATCAGGCTTGCCCCAGAGCAGCCGGGTGCGCTCGCCGAAGACAAGCGGGGAGCTGCCGCGGTTGACGTTGACCGAGATCGAGATAATCTGCGGCAGCTCCCGGCGGATCGCCTCGACGAGCCGGTCCCGGCCGGGGAACTGCTCGGCGGAGGCGACGAGCGTCAGCTGCAGCTCGCCCGATTCGGGGGCGACGCGCAGCACGACGGTGCGCAGCGCGCCGTCCGGGCCGGCGCCGACCGGCACGCCGGCCCGCTCGGCCAGCCGCCGGATCCGCTCGGCGGCTGCGCTCACGGCCGGGTGCTGCACCGCGCACCCGGCGATGTCGACGAGCCGGCGGCTGCCCGGCTCGTACAATCCGAGGGCAAGCCCGCCGCCCGGCTTATGCCCCGCCTGCAGCTGCGCTTTGTTGCGGTAGCGCCAGGGCTCGTCCATGCCGATGATCGGGCGCAGCGGCAGCTCCGCCCCCTCGAGGCCCGCGTAGCGCGCGAACGCTTCGCGCACGAGCTCTTCCTTCGCCGCGAGCTGGCCCGCGTAATCCATATGCTGCAGCTGGCAGCCGCCGCAGCGGTCGTACACGGGGCAGACCGGTTTCACCCGATGCGATGATCGCTTCTCGATCTCCGCGATCCTGGCCGTCAGCCGGTTCGGCTCCACGCCGGTCACGGCCGCCTTCACAACCTCGCCGGGCAGGGCGCCGGGCACGAAGACGGCTTTGCGCTTGTAGTATCCGACGCCTTCGCCGTTGATGCCGATCCGCTTGATCGTCACGACGATCCGGTCGCCCGGCCGGAGTTCGTCCGCTGCAGCGTCGGCAATCCGGACGGCGCCATCGCGGCCGTTCGCCCGGGGCGCGGCAGCAGCGCGCACGCGTTTCGAACCCGTCCGGTCCGCACCGCCAGGCATCCGCTTGTCCTTCCGTCCGGGCGCGTCCGGCCTTCCTTTTCCGCTTCCCGCGCCGCTTTCGCGATGTTCCCGCATCGTTGCATCCGCTCCGTTTCACTTGCTGGTCGTGTCCATCATAGCATGAACCGCTGATGCGCCGCCATTGCGGGTTGGGGGCGGCGCCCGTCGCCGAGCCATGGAACGCGCCGCCCGCCCCGCCATAGAAGAAAAAAATTCGTCTGTTTTCGAAATCGCCATGATTCCGAAAAACAGACGAACGCGTTTTTCAGCCGATTGCGCAGAGCCGCCGCTTACCCCGCCCGGCCGGCCTGCACTTCCAGGTTCCGCAAAATCCCGTCGATCTCCGCCATCTGCTCCGGTGTGAGCGGACCGAACGCCATCGCCTTCGCCGCTTCTTCCGCCTGCGCAGCGGTCTTGATTCCGGGAATCGGGATCGTGTTCGCGCTGCGCCCCCAGATCCAGGCAAGCGCGCCCTGCACCAGCGTCCGCCCGTCCGAGGTCAGCACGTCCCGGATGGCGTCCAGCGCGTCGAGATATTCCGGCACCGGCTTGCCGTCCTTGAACCAGCGCACCCAGGATTGCCCGCTGCCGCGCACATCGTCGCTCGCAAGCTGCGATGAGCGGTTGAACTTGCCGCTGAGCAGCCCCATGGCGAGCGGCGCGTTGTTGATGCTGGCGAGGCCGTGCCGTTCGCACACCTCGACCATCGGCGAATCGCTCACGACGTTGAGCGGATGCTGAAACGCGGCTGCGAAGGACCGCTTGGCGAACAACTCGGCCGCTTCCGCGTCTTCCGTGCTCCAGCCGTACGCGCGGATCCACCCTTTCTTCCGGAGCTGCTCCAGCGAGTAGATCATGGAGTCCAGCCGTTCCCGCGGCACGACGCCGGGATGGATCTGGTACAGATCGATATAGTCCGTTCCCAGCCGCCGCAGCGACCGTTCGCATGCCTCATTAATATAATTCGGCGATACATCGATCTTCGTGTAAACATTCCGACTTGTCTCGTCATAGGTGAACCCGAACTTCGTGGCGATGACCGCTTCGTGCCGGCGGCCTTTCAACGCGCGGCCCAGAATCTCCTCGCTATGCCCGGTGCCGTAAACATCCGCCGTATCGAAAAAATTGACGCCGTTCGCAAGCGCACGTTCAATCGCGCGGATCGACTCATTGTCGTCCACATCGCCCCAGCCGTCGGGATACCCGTCCAGAAAAAACGGCCCGCCGATCGGCCAGCAGCCGAAACCGACGCCGCTCACTTCAATGTCCGTATGGCCCAGTCGTCTCGTAAACATTTTCCATAAACTCCTTTCCCCGTCATCTGGCACCCATTATAATGAGAAAAAGTGGTCATTCACAGAACCACTTTCCGATCATTTTGATGGAACCACTTTGCAAAGGAGTTCGATCCCATTGTTCGGCATCACGCTCGACCGGTCATCGGCCCGCTCGGCCACCGCCCAGCTCTGCGACCAGATCCGGCGCTTGATCGAGATCGGAGAACTGGAGCGGGGGACGCGCCTGCCCTCCACCCGGAATCTGGCGAAGGAACTCGGCATCGCCCGGAACGTCGCCATCGAGGCCTATGAACAATTGATTGCGGAAGGCTACCTCGTCGGACGCATCGGTTCCGGCACCTTCGTGGCCGAAGGGATCACGCCGGGCATCGGCCTCCGCGCCGCCGACACCCGCGAGGCGTCCGGCAGGACGGAGGCGGCCGCTCCGGCCGGGCAGGACGCACCGCGCGCAGGCGACGGAGCCGGCGGGTTGATCCGCTTCGACACCGGCGTGCCGGATCTGGAACGCTTCCCCCGCAGACGGTGGGCCCGCTATCTGAAAGAAGCGGCGGAAGAAGCGGAAGGCCGCTATGACTACCGCGATGTCCGGGGAGAGGAAGGGCTGCGCCGGGAAATCGCCGCGTTCCTGCATCGCTCCAGAGGAATGCGATGCGATCCGGACCGCATCATGATCGTGAACGGCTCATCGGAAGGATTCGCCTTGGTCGCCCGGACGCTCAAGCCGCAGTTCGATTCCGTCTGCCTTGAAGATCCGACGATCGAGATTACGGGGCATATTTTCCTGCAGTCGGGCTACCGGATCGAGCCGGTGCCGGTCGACGAGTCCGGCATGCGGGTGCACGAGATCGGGACGCTGCCGCCCGGCAGATTGCTGGTTCTGACGCCGTCCCATCAATATCCGACCGGCAGCATCCTGCCGATCCAGCGCCGGCTGCATGCCGTCCAACTGGCCGAAGAAGCCGACGCCTACATTATGGAGGACGATTACGACGGCGATTTCCGGCTGAAGGGGGTGCCGATTCCGCCGCTGTACACGCTGGGGCCCGAGCGCGTCATCTACGCGGGGACGTTCAGCAAGACGCTCGCGCCCGGGCTGCGCCTCGGCTTCCTCGTGCTGCCGCGCAGCCTGGCGGGGAAGTTCGCCGCTTTCAAGGAAGCGGCGAACCTGCGAACGCCCGCCGTGCTGCAGGCCGCCCTGGCCCGGTTCATCCGGGACGGGCACCTGGAGCGCCATATCTACCGGATGCGGGCCGTGTACCGCACCCGGCGCGCGCTGCTCATCGAGGCGCTGAACCGGCATTTCGGCGGGCGCGCCGTCATCCGGGGCGACGAAGCGGGGATGCACCTGCTGGTGGAATTTCCGGACCTTGATGCGGCTCCGGAGTGGTCCCGGTCGGCGGAATACGGCGTCGTCGTCGACAGTGTCGAAGATTACTGCCTGCAGCGGGGATTTCGCACCCGTCAGATCGTGCTCGGGTACGGCAATATCCGCGAGGAAGACATCGAGCCGGGCATCGAGCGGCTGAGCCGGTTTGTGCGGGAACGGGGATAAGGCGATGGACAACCCTGCCGCCCGGTGGTACGATGGCCTTGGGAGACATAGGAGAAACCTGGAGGGAGAAATGGTTACAACATTCGCAAGACTCAGACGCGGCATTGCCATTTGCACCGCGGCTGTGCTGATCGCATGGCCGCTCACGGGAGCATGGACGCGGCCCGCCGCCGCGGCGCAGACGGCTCCCGTGGAGTCGCAGCAGGCCGGCATCCGGGTGATGATCGACGACAAGCCGTTCACGTTCTCGCCTTCGCCGGTTCAGGAGAACGGCGTGACGCTCGTCCCGATGCGGCAAATCTTCTCCGCCCTCGGCGCCCAGGTCACCTGGGTTCCGGCGACAAAGTCCGTTTTCGCGAAGAAAGGCACGATGATGGTCGCGCTGCAGGTCGGCTCGCGGCAAGCGGTCGTGAACGGCAACGCGGTCATGCTGGACGTTCCCGTACGGACCGTTGACGGCGCGACGATGGTGCCGCTGCGCCTCGTCGGCGACGCGTTCGGCGCGCGGACCACATGGAATGCGGAAACCCGCACGATCTTCATCGAGACCGCGGAATACCGAGAAGCGCTCGAACGGGAGATGAAGGAGAAGTACGGGAAGCTGACCCCGGCGGAAATCGTGGCCATGAACGACGACAAGGTCGTCATGATCATCACCGACAACGCCCAGGGAAGCGGCGTCATCGTCGGCGACCGCTGGGTGCTCACGAATTATCACGTGATCGACGGCTCGGCTTCGGGCAACGTCGTTCTGAACGACGGCACCATCATCGGCATTCTCGGGGTGGCCGCCGCCGATGAAGACGCGGATCTGGCCATCGTGCAGACCGCGCGCCCGCTGGGCATTGAACCGGTGACGTTCGCGGACGCGTCCACGGTGGACAAAGGCGACCGGATCGTGGCCATCGGCAGCCCGCTCGGCTACCAGAACACCGTATCCGAAGGCCTGATCAGCAACATGATCTACGAAGGTCTCGTCAGCTACTACCAGATCAACGCGCCGGTTGACAGCGGCAGTTCCGGCGGCGCCGTGTTCAACGAATACGGCGAACTGGTCGGCATCTCGACGGCCGTCATCCGGGATACGCTGGCCGATCTCAACTTCGCGGTTCCGGCGCTGTACGCCGAACTGCTCCTCATGGAACTGGAGGCGGACCCGCCTGCGCAGAGCGAGATCCGGTTCCCGGAGAGCAGGCTTCCGGACAGTCTGGAAGGCGCGTCGAACGAAGAAATCCGCCGCCTGCTCGCGAAGGAATTCGGAAGCGCCCAGACGTCGAAGGGACCGGCGGCGTTCACCGACTGGACCGTCACCCGCGACGCGCAAGGCTGGCTGGTCGTGACCGCGGTCATCAACCCGTCCTTCTACATGCTGTACGGCAAAGATTCGGCGGGAGAGCTGCGCCTCTGGGCGATCGACCTCGCCATGGAACTGCGCCGCATGCTGCCGGATGTCAATCTTGAACTGATCGTCTATTATTCGCAGGTTTTCAACGCCGAACCGCGCGGCTTCGGGCCGGGCGTCGTGACGAATCTCGGCGACGGCCGCTGGCGCGTCCAATACGAAGTCATGCATCTGCAATATATGGACAGACTGCATATCAGCGACAACTTCTAAAACCATTACGACACGGCGGCCTGCCGCTTCCGACCCCGAAGGGAGCGGCGGGCCGATCCTTGTCCATCGAGGTTATGCCATGAAAATCGTGCTCGCCGCGCTCAACGCGAAATACATTCACACCTCGCTCGCCTTGCGCTGCCTGAAAGCGTACAGCGGGCGCGAATTCGACATTGAAATCGCCGAGTACACGATCAAGGACCCGGCGATGCACATCACCGCCGACCTGTATCGGAGGAAGCCGGACGTGGTCGGTTTCTCGTGCTACATCTGGAACATCGAGGAGACGATTACGGTCATCGACATGCTGCGCAAGGTGCTCCCCGATGTCCGCATCGTGCTCGGCGGCCCGGAGGTCAGCTACGACACGGAATACTGGATGGAGCGGCTGGATGCGGTCGATTTCATCGTCATGGGCGAGGGTGAGGAGACGTTTCACCATTTGCTGACCGAAATCCGGGGAGAAGGCAAGTTCCATTACGTGTTCGGCGCCGCATACCGCAAGACGCTGCCGGACGGCACGCGCGAGATCCGGATCAATCCGCCGCGGCCGAAGGCGGACCTCACGAAGATGCCCTCGCCGCACCGGCTGCCGGAAGACAGGCCGCATCTGAAAAACCGGATCGTCTACTTCGAGACGAGCCGCGGCTGTCCGTTCAGCTGCCAGTTCTGCCTGTCCAGCATCGAGACGGGGGTCCGATACTACGATCTCGAGCAGACGAAGGCGGACCTGCTCTACCTGATCGAATCGGGCGCCCGGCTGATCAAATTCGTCGACCGGACGTTCAACATCCGCCGCGACTATGCGCTCGAGCTGTTCCGCTTCCTGATCGACAACCATAACGGATGCGTCTTCCAGTTCGAAATCACCGCCGACATCATGCGGCCCGAGGTGCTCGAATTTCTGGCGGAACACGCGCCGCCCGGCATTTTCCGCTTCGAGATCGGCGTGCAGTCTACGAACGATCCGACGAATGAAGCGGTCATGCGCCGCCAGAACTTCGCGAAGCTGAGCCGCACGGTCACGACGATCCGGGACAGCGGGAAAATCGCCCAGCACCTCGACCTGATCGCCGGACTGCCGCATGAAGACTATGGCACGTTCCGCAAGACGTTCAACGACGTGTTCGCCCTGCGCCCCGAAGAGCTGCAGCTCGGCTTCCTGAAAATGCTGCGCGGCACCGGTCTCCGGCGGGATGCGGCGAAATACGGCTACGTTTTCATGGATCGGGCGCCGTACGAGATTTTGTCGAACGATGTGCTCTCCTTCGGCGACATCGTGCGGATCAAACGCGTCGAGGATGTGCTGGAGAAATATTGGAACGCGCACCGGATGGACCGCACGCTGCTGTATCTGGCGTTCCGGGTGTTCGAGTCGCCGTTTGATTTTTTCCAGCAGTTCGGGGACTACTGGGAAGAGCGGGGCTGGCAGCGGATCGGCCATCAGCTCGAAGATCTGTTCACCCGGCTGTGGTCGTTCCTCGAGGATTGCGGGCCTCCGGCACTGGAGCGGGATCTGGCGCTCGGTCTCATGAAATACGACTATTTCCTCAACCACAAGTACAAGCCGCGCGCCGTATGGTGGGAATTTCAAATGGACAAGCGGGAGCATGCCGCCTGGCTGCGCCGTCTGGCCGAGCGTCCGGAGGACGTATCCCCCGCGTTCGCCGCGCTGAGGCCGGACGAGAAGCTGCTGCAGAAGCACACCGTGATCGAGCGGCTGCCGTTTGATCTCGCCGCCTGGCTGGACAATGGCGAATTTTCGCGAAATGTCGAAACACTGCTGGTCGTCTGCTACGGCCTGGGCGATGCAGGAACATCGGCGCATATGCTGCGCATCCAACCGGGCGGGGAGAATCATGTGAAAGGTGGTTAAAGAAGGAAATCGGGAGAAAATGTCGAATCTTTGCAGTGACAACCGAATAGCTGTGCACCAAGCTGATAAAGGCAAACCATATGAAAATATGGGACGCAAAGCCACGGGTCTAAGGCGGAATGCTATGACAGCCGGGCTGCCGGAGTTTGTGCAATCTGTGACGCAGACTGCCTTCATGAGCTTGGAGGCAGTTTTTTTGCGGTCCGGTGTTTGCGTCCCCGCCTGCGGGGGAGGAACATGTCGGATAGAACGCTTGCGAGGAAAGCATTCGGTTGGAAGGGGGGAATTGATGTCATTCTGGCGGCGGCATCCGTCGCCTTCACGATCTTGCCGGCGACGCCGGCTTTTGTGTCCGGTTCCGGGTGGGCCGGATGCTTTCTGCTTCTTCTCTTGCGGCGGGCGGGCTTTCGCTTCGCCGCGGCGGCGGCGCTGGCGGCCGCGGCGGCCGGTTTCTGGCTCGGAGACCGTCCCTGGACCGTCTTCCTTGCCGTCTTCGAGATCACCCTGCTCGCCGCATGGCTGAAGCGCGGCCGTGAAGACCTGCTGCCCCCGGAGCTGGTCTATCAATCGGTCGTGGCCGTGCCGGCCGCGCTGCTGGCGGTGTTCGCATCCGGCGGAACGGCCGGCGAGGCGGCCGCGGCGGCTTCCGGCAGTCTCATCGTCGGCGCGGCATCCGTGCTGCTGGCGGATCTGCTGCACCATTACCGGCCGCTCGTCCGCCTGATCGGAAGACGGCAGGGAGCAGAGGACGCCGGACGTGTTCCGCTGCGGCGGATGATCGCGCACCTGGCGTCGGCCTCCGCCGTCCTGTCCGGCCTGCCGGTCATTGTGATCGCCGGCCTGTCGTTTTCGTCCGGCGATGCTTCGTCGGCGGCGATGGTCGCCGCCGCGGCGGCCGTGCTGTCCTCGGCCCTGGGCGCATATTATCTGTCCGGCCGGATTTCGGGCGCTTTCGAACGGCTGGTCTCGGCGACGGCCGGCCTGCATTTGAGACTGCGGCAGGATGCGGACGTGTGCTGGCCGGCCGGCGGCGCGGCGGAGGCCGCCGAGATCGCGGCGAATTGCCGGGACATCGCGGACAAACTCGCGGACCAGTATCATGCGAACGAGCAGATGACGGAATTGCTGCGGGAACAGTCCGCCCGGCTCCGCGCCTCCGAAGCGGCGCTCGAGCGGCTGTCCTACCACGATACGCTCACATCGCTGCCGAACCGGTTCTATTTCTACGAGCGGCTGCGCGCGATGATGGACGAACACAGGGGCCGCGGCGTCGGCCTCATGCTGCTCGACGTCGACCGGTTCAAGCAGGTGAACGACTCGCTCGGCCACGCTTCGGGCGACGAGATGCTGCGCATCATCGCGGGCCGCCTGCGCGAGCTGTGCGGGGACGAGGCGGTCATCTGCCGGCTTGGCGGCGACGAATTTGCCATCATGGTGCCGGGCAATTCGCGCGATGCGCTGAGCCGGCTCGGCGACGCCATTCTTGAAGCGGCCGCGGAACCGGTGCGCGTGGGCGACAAGGAGCTGTACGTCGGCGCCAGCATCGGCATCAGCCTGTATCCCGAAGATGCGGTTCGGGTGGAGGAGCTGGTGCGGAACGCGGATACCGCGATGTACACGGCGAAGGAAGCAGGCGGGCGGCGGTACGAGTTTTATTTCAGCTCCATGAAGGAACAGGTGTCCGAGCGGCTCGAGATGGAGACCAGCCTGCACAAGGCGCTGGAGCTCGGGCAGTTCGAGCTGTTCTATCAGCCGAAGATGGACGCGGACGGGCTGCAGACGTTCGGGTTCGAGGCGCTGATCCGCTGGTACCGTCCGGGCCGGGGCTACGTCCCCCCCGATCTGTTCATTCCGCTCGCGGAGGAGACGGGCGTCATCCAGGCGATCGGCGACTGGGTGCTGCGGACGGCCTGCAGGCAGTGCGTGGAGTGGTACAAAGCCGGGTATCCGCCCGCGGTCGTGGCGGTCAACGTATCGCCCCGGCAATTCGAGGACCCGAAATTTGTCGAACAGGTGGAAGCGATTCTCGAAGAGACGGGCATGCGGCCGGAATGGCTGGAACTCGAAATTACGGAAAGTTTCCTGCAGCGGGACCGAAACGTCGTCATCGACATGCTCAAGCGGCTGAAGGACCGCGGCATCCGCATTTCGATCGACGATTTCGGCACGGGCTACTCGTCGCTGTCCCTGCTCAAAAATTTGCCGATCCACGCCGTGAAAATCGACCGCACGTTCATCCGCCACATCGACACCGACAGCAAGAACGCTTCGATCGTGTCGGCCATCATGGCGCTGGCCCACAGCATGAACCTGCGCGTCGTCGCGGAAGGCGTCGAGACGGAAGCCGAGCACCGGCTGCTGCGCAAGATGCATTGCGATGAGCTGCAAGGCTATTATTTCAGCGCGCCGCTCCGGGCGGAGGAGGCGCTGCCCTATCTCCGGCTGATGCGGGATCCGGCCGGCAGAAAACATCGCGGCGCCGGCGATGCCGCAGAGATCATACGGCATTAGGGATGCCGCGGAATTGCAAGATCATACATAACCGATGCGCCGGTGCGGCGCTGCCTGACGCTGCAGTGTGGGATGCACGCTGCAGCGTCTCTGCTTGGGGTGAGGCTGTAACGTGGTATGCACGTTACAGGCCTATCGGCGGGGCTTCGCGCGAGGCTGTAACGTGGTATGC
>NZ_CAJRAY010000033.1:16440-63322 GCF_907165215.1 Thermobacillus xylanilyticus
TGGCATGCACGCTACAGGCGCCCCGGCGGTCCTCTGCGCGCCGCTGTAGCGCGATATGCACGTTACAGGCGCCCCGGCGGGCCTCTGCGCGCCGCTGTAGCGCGATATGCACGTTACAGGCCCATCGGCTGGGCACTGCGCGACGCTGTAGCGCGGTATGCACGTTACAGGCCTATCGGCGGGGCTTCGCGCGAGGCTGTAACGTGGTATGCACGCTACAGGCGCCCCGGCGGGCCTCTGCGCGCCGCTGTAACGTGGTATGCGCGCTACAGGCGCCCCGGCGGTCCTCTGCGCGCCGCTGTAACGTGGCATGCACGCTACAGGCGCCCCGGCGGGCCTCTGCGCGCCGCTGTAGCGCGATATGCACGTTACAGGCCCATCGGCTGGGCACTGCGCGCCGCTGTAGCGCGATATGCACGTTACAGGCGCCCCGGCGGGCCTCTGCGCGCCGCTGTAACGTGGTATGCGCGCTACAGGCGCCCCGGCGGGCCTCTGCGCGCCGCTGTAGCGCGATATGCACGTTACAGGCCCATCGGCTGGGCACTGCGCGACGCTGTAGCGCGGTATGCACGTTACAGGCCTATCCGCGGGGCTTCGCGCGAGGCTGTAACGTGGTATGCGCGCTACAGGCGCACCGGCTTTGCTCCACGCACCGCCACGTTCATAGCAGCCGCACCGAATCGGGACTGTCCGCATGGACGGTCCTTATTTTTTTTGTCGACGGCATGCCCTTTTCCGCTCTCCGAAAACGTTCTTCACAATCCGCCACAAAGTCCCCCCTTTCGCCTCCCGGTCATAAAAAACGCCCGTCGTGGGAATATTTAACTTCGTGACTTTACCTGAAATTACGACATCGATCACGGGAGGACTCATGATTCTGAACGAGGAGCAGCTTCGGCGCAGGGCGCGGGAGCTGGCTTTGACGCATACGTTGTCCGGCGGCGGCCTTCGCGCATCATCCGCCTTGATCCGCGGATTCGACCGCGACGCCACGGAACTTCGGGAATACGCGCTCAGACTTCAGCGGGAGGGACAAAGCGGGACGAGACCGGCCGAAGAATGGCTGCTCGATCATGCGGACTTCATCGCCGAACAAACCCTTCATATCCGCAAAATGATCCGCAGAGACGAAACGCGCCGCCTGCCCGCGCTGTCCGGCAGCCGGGAGCTGCGCGTGCTGTCGCTCTGCGCGGATTATCTGGAGCATACGGACGGCCTGTTCGACGCCGATCTGCTCGCCGCGTATGCGGACGCGTATCAGGACATCGCCGTCCTGACGATCGGCGAGGTCGCGATGATGCCGCTGTTTGTCCGCATCGCGGTCATCCGGCGGCTGGCCGGCCTGGTCCGCACATTGAAAGAACGCCGCGAGGCGGGGGATCGAATCGACCGCATTCTGGAACCGTTCGCGGAGAAAACGCCCTCGGCGACCGCCATCCGGGATGCGCTGGACAGCGCCGGCGAGACGCTGCCGCTCTCCGGTCCGACCATCGTCCATCTCGTCGACCGGCTCGGCGAAATGGCCGAATACGCGGGCGACGTGCGGGAATGGCTCGTCTGCCGGCTCGATCCGGAACAGGAAAGTCTGGAGCGGATCATCGCGCACGAGCACAGGCTGCAGGCGTCGTACGAAGTGTCGGCGAGCCACGCGATCCAATCGCTGCGGCGGCTGGACCGCCTGGACTGGAGCGGCATGTTCGAGCGGCTCTGCCATGTCGACCGGGTGCTCCGGACGGAGGCGGCGGGCACGTACCCGCTGCTCGACGCTTCCAGCCGGCAGGTGCTGCTCGGCCGGGTGCAGGTGCTGGCCCGACGCATGCGCGTGCCCGAGACGCTGGCGGCGAAACAGGCGGTGGAACTTGCCGCCCGCTATGGCGAGCGCCCGGACCGCGCCGGTCAACAGGGGCGGGCCGACGTGACGCAGGCCGGGAAGGCCGATGCGCTGCGGACCGGCCAGACCGAGGAGCAGAATTGCCAGGACGGCGGCATCCTGCCGCGCCCGGCCTACGCGGCGTATTATCTGCTTGATCCGCGCGGCGTCCGGGCGCTCTGGCGCGCGCTGAAACTGTGCGCGAAACCGCGCGCCATGCCCCGGGCGGCGATCAAACAGATGCGCCTTCCCGCTTACTTCGGCGCGCTGGCCGGCGTTTTCGCCGCCCTGTGGGCGCTCGCCGTCTGGCTGGCGGCGCCCGCTTTCGGCGCCTCCGGCGGACAGGCCGTCCTGGCCGCGGTGACGGCGCTTCTGCTCGCGTTTCCGGCGAGCGAATGGGCCGTGCAGATCGTGCACCAGTCCATCTGCGCGTACTGCCAGTCGCGGCCGCTGCTGCGCTACGACTATTCCACGGGCATTCCGGATGACGCCGCGGCGATGGTCGTCGTGCCGGTGATCTGGACCAGCCCCTCGCAGGTTCGCGAGAGCGCCGAGCGCCTCGAACTCCATTATCTTGCCAACCGGGACCCGAATCTGCATTTCGCGCTGCTCGGCGATTTCGCCGATGCGGACGCGGAGACGAAGGAAGAGGACCAGGCGATCGCCGATGAAGCCGTCCGCGCCATCGAGGCGCTCAACCGGGCATACGGCTCGGAAGGCGGTTCGACATTTCACGTGTACATCCGGCGCAGAACCTGGAACGAAGCGGACAAAGTCTGGATGGGCTGGGAGCGGAAACGCGGCAAGCTGGTCGAATTTGCGGATTTGCTGCGCGGCGAATCGAACACGTCTTACGCCGTGCGCGTCGGCGATCCGTCGGTGCTGCCCGGCATCCGCTACCTCATCACGCTGGATGCCGACACGCAGCTCCCGATCGGCGCGGCGCAGCGGATGATCGGGACGATGCATTACCCGTACAACCGTCCGCGGCTGAACAAGGAAGGCACGCGCGTGGAGGAAGGCTACGGCGTCCTGCAGCCGCGCATCGGCGTCAGCCACGAATCGGCGATGCGTTCCCGGTTCGCCAGACTCTGGTCCGGCGAACCGGGCATCGATCCTTACGCGTTCGCCGTGTCGGACCCGTACCAGGACGGTCTGGACGTCGGGATTTTTACGGGCAAAGGCATCATCGACGTCGACGCGTTCCGCGCGGTGCTCCGCGAGCGCATTCCGGACAACCGGGTGCTGAGCCACGATCTGCTGGAAGGCGGCTTCCTGCGCAGCGGGCTGCTGCCCGACATCGAGCTGGTGGACGGCCATCCGGCGACGTTCAGCGCCTACCAGCACCGGCAGCACCGCTGGATACGCGGGGACTGGCAGCTGCTGGGCTGGCTGCGCCGCACGGCGGAAGACCGCAGCGGGCGGAAGCGGCGCGTCGACCTGTCGCCGCTGACGCGCTGGCAGATCACCGACAATCTGCGCCGCAGCCTGCTCACCCCCGCGCTGCTCGTGCTGCTCGTGCTGGCCATGCTCCTGCCGGCCGGATCCGGAACGGCCGTCGCCGTCATCGCGCTGGCGACGCTGGCGATGCCGGTGTGGCGCGCGCTCGCCGCGCCCGGGCGGCTCATCCGCCGTCCGTCCGTCCTCGCCATAGCCGCCGGGCAGTCGCTGTCGGCGCTCGCGACGCTGCCCTATCAGGCGGTCATGACCGTCGACGCGATCGCCCGGGCGCTCTACCGGATGGCCGTCTCCCGCCGGAAACTGCTGGAATGGATCAGCTCGGCGGAAGTCGAGCGGCTCAGCCCGCGCCGGTTGATGGGGCTGGAATGGGGGCTTGCGCTTGCCATCGCGACCGGAATTCTGGCGTTTTTCGCCGCTTCGCCCGCCCAGACGGCCATCGGCCTTTCGCTTGCCGCGATCTGGGCGGCGGCTCCCGTCGTCATCGGCTGGTTGGACAAGTCCGCTCCGGCCGGCGAAGACGGATTGACGGAGGCGGAGCGGAACGAACTGCGGAAGCTGGCCGCGGATATCTGGCGCTTCTATGAAGACTACACGACGGAGCGGGACAACTGGCTGCCGCCGGACAACGTGCAGATCGATCCGCCGGTCGGCGTCGCCCACCGCACGTCGCCGACGAACATCGGCATGCTGATCGCCTGCACGGTGACGGCGCGGGATTTCGGGTTCATCGACACGCCCGGCATGATCGAGCGGCTGGAGCGGACGATCGGCACGGTCGAGCGGATGGAAAAATGGAACGGCCACCTCTACAACTGGTACAACACGGAGACGCTTCGTCCGCTGCCGCCGCAATACGTGTCGACCGTCGACTCGGGGAACCTGGTCGGCTGCCTGATCGCCGCGAAGGAAGGGCTCGCCGAGTGGCTCAGGCGCGATTATCCGGACGGAGAAGCGGAGGAGGGCGCCGGTAAGCGCATGGCGTCGACCACCGGGGAACGGGAGCCGTCCGCGCCGCGCGGACCGGAGCGGCTGCAGCCGGTGACGGCCGATCTTGAGGCGTCGGCGGAACCGGTCGGCGCGTACGGCTTGTCCCGCCCGCAGGCCGAAACCGGCGATTGGGCAGCCCGCGGACGCCGGCTCATCGAGCGGATGGAGGCGCTCATCGCCGGCACCGATTTCCGGCCGCTGTTCGATCCCGCAACCAAGTTGTTCAGCCTCGGCTGCCACACCGCAACCGGGGAGAAAGAGACGATTCTTTACGATCTGCTCGCCTCGGAAGCCCGGCAGGCGAGCTTCATCGCGATCGCGCTCGGACAGGTGCCCGTCTCGCACTGGTTCAAGCTCGGCCGCGCCATGACCCGGACCGGCGGCGGCAAGGCGCTCGTCTCCTGGTCGGGCACGATGTTCGAATATTTGATGCCGCCGCTGCTCATGCGCACCTTCGCAGGGACGGTCTGGGACGCCACCTACCGCGCCGTCATCCGCAAGCAGGCGGAGTACGCGCGGCTGCGCGGCGTGCCGATGGGCATTTCGGAGTCGGGCTACTATGCGTTCGACTTCCAGATGAACTATCAATACCGGGCGTTCGGGGTGCCCGGCCTCGGGTTCAAGCGCGGCCTTGAGACGGATCTCGTCGTCGCGCCTTACGCCACGGTCATGGTGCTGCCCTACGAGCCGCGGCTCGCGATGGATGAACTGAGGAAAATGGAAGCGCTCGGCGCGCGCGGAGAATACGGCTACTACGAAGCGATTGACTGTACCCGCGAACGTCTGCCCGAGGGCAAAACGAGCGTCGTGATCCGCAGCTTCATGGCGCACCACCAGGGCATGATGCTGCTCACCCTCGGCAATCTGCTGCTGGATTCCAGCATGGTGGACCGCTTCCATGCCGACAAGCGCGTCCGCTCCGCCGAGCTGCTGCTGCAGGAGCGGGTGCCCGAACGTCCGGCGCTCGTGCTGCACGCGGCCGCCGCGCCGCTCCGCATGCAGGATCCGGACCAGCGGCTGAAGGCGCCGCAGCGGACGTTCCGCACGCCGCATCCGCCGCATCCGGAAGTATGCGTGCTGTCGAACGGGTCCTTCACGACCGTCGTCACCGCCTCCGGGAACGGCTTCATGCGCAGCGACGGGTTGGCGGTGACGCGCTGGCGGGAAGACGCCTGCGCCGACGAGTGGGGAAGCGGCGTCTATATCCGCGATGTCGAGGGGGAGACGGTCTGGTCGGCCGCATGGCACCCGACCGGTTCGGCCGGGGACGAATACGCGGCGGAGTTCTCGCTGGAGCAGGCGCGGTTCATGCGCCGGGACGGCGACATCCGGACGACGATGGATATATGCGTCTCGGCCGAAGGAAACGCGGAAATCCGCCGGATTACGATCACGAACCTGGGCGAAACCGCCCGGCTGCTCGAGGCGACGACCTTCGTCGAACTGGCCTTGGCCGAACCGGCGGCGGACGCGGCGCATCCCGCGTTCAGCAAGCTGTTCATCGAAACGTCGTTCGATGAAGGGCAGGAAGCGCTGCTTGCCCGGCGCAGACCGCGGAGTGGCGGCGACCGGCCGGTCTGGGCGGTGCACGGACTCATTCCGTGCGGGGAATCGGTCGGTCCGATCGAATACGAGACCGACCGGGCGCGGTTCATCGGGCGCGGCGGGTCGATGCGGGAACCGCAGGCGATCCGTTCGCGGCTCACCGGCACGGTCGGCGCGGTGGTCGACCCGATCTTTGCCGTGCGCAGGCGATTTTCCGTGCAGGCGGGCGGCCAGGTGAAATTGATCGTCGTCACGGGGACGGCCGCATCGCGGGAGGAAGCGCTCGAGCTGTACGGCAGATTCAGCACGGCGCAGCAGGTGGAGCGCGCCTTCCAGCTCGCCTGGACGCGCAGCCGGATCGAGCTGCATCACCTGCACATGCAGTCGGCGGAAGCTTCGCTCTGCCATGTCCTGGCGGGGCGCGTGCTGTATACGCCGCCGCTGCAGGCGGAGCGGGCCGAGGCGCTTGGCCGCGGCCCGTTCAGCCAGTCCGAGCTGTGGCCGCTCGGCATTTCCGGCGATCTGCCGATCGTACTTGTGCTGGCGCAGGATACCGCGGGCACGGCGACGGCGGCGGAGCTCATTCGCTGCCACGAATGGCTGCGCCGCGGCGGCATCGTGTTCGATCTGGTGTTCCTGATCGAATCGCCGGGCGGTTACCAGCAGGAATTGCGCGACCGTCTCACGCGGCTGATCGAACAGTCCGTGCCGCGCATGTACGACGACCGTCCGGGGCATACGTACGCGCTGAGTGCCGATCAGCTGCGGGAAGAGGATAAGCGGCTGCTCGCCGCCTCCGCCCGGATCATCCTCCGCCTGGACGGGTCCAGCCTGCGCGCGCAGCTGCGCATCATGTCCGCGGCGGCCAAGGCGGCTGCGCCGGCATTTGTGCCGGCGGCCGCGGACGCCGAGGCGGCGGATGTCGACGCCGGTCTGGCGGAAGAGGCGCGGGAAGGGCTGGTGCTGTGGAACGGCTGGGGCGGTTTTGTCCCGGACGGTTCCGAGTACCGGATCGTGCTGCCCGAACGCAAAAGCCTGCCCGCTCCCTGGTCGAATGTGGCGGCGAACCCGGACTTCGGCTTCCTGATCACCGAGCGCGGCACGGGCTACACCTGGTTCCGGAACAGCCGCGAGTTCAAGCTGACGCCCTGGTCGAACGATCCGGTGCTCGATCCGGCCGGGGAAGCGTGCTACATCCGCGACGAGGAGACGGGGCGGTTCTGGTCGATCACCCCGGCGCCGGCCGGCGGTCCGGGCGCGGCGGTCGTCTCCCACGGCCGCGGGTATTCGCGGTTCGAGCGCCGATGCTTCGGCATCCGCCAGACGATGACGGTGTTCACCGCGCGGCACGATCCCGTGAAAATTACGGAGATCCACCTCGTGAACACGGGGAACCGGCGGCGCCGTCTGTCCGTTACCGGGTATGTCTCCTGGGTGCTTGGCGTCAGCCGGGAAAACGGCGCGCCGTACATCGGGTCGGAATGGGACGGCAGGGCGCTGTACGCCCGCAACGCCTGGCAGGAAACGTTCCGGTCCGAGACGGCGTTTCTCGGCATCGCCGCGGATGAAGGCGAAGGCGGGCCGGCCGTCTGCACGGCCGACCGGCGCGAATTTATCGGCCGGGGCGGCAGCATGGCCGAGCCGGCGGCGATGAAGCGCCGGACCCTGTCGGGGGCCGTGGGCCGGTTCGCCGACAACTGCGGCGCCGTGCAGCTGGTGATCGAGCTGGAACCGGGCGCAGAGCGGACGGTATGCCTCCTGCTCGGCTGCGGCCGGGATATTGAAGAAGCACGGGCGCTCGTCTCGGCGTATGCGAACGTGGAGCGGTGCAGGGATGCTTTCGGCGAAGCGGCGGGCTTCTGGGCGGAGACGCTCGGACAGCTCCGGGTCGCAACGCCCGATCCCGCGATGGATATGCTGCTGAACGGCTGGCTGCTCTATCAGACGCTATCCTGCCGGATGTGGGCGCGCTCCGCCTTCTATCAGTCCGGCGGCGCGTACGGCTTCCGCGACCAGCTCCAGGATTCACTGGCGCTGCTGCATACCCGGCCGGATCTGACGCGCAACCAAATTCTGATCCACGCCGCCCATCAGTACCGGGAAGGCGACGTGCAGCACTGGTGGCACGAGGAGACAAAGCGGGGCGTCCGTACCCGCTATTCGGACGACCTGCTCTGGCTGCCCTACGCGACCGCGCGCTATGTGCTGCACACGGGCGACATGAGCTTGCTGGACGAGACGCGGCCGTTCCTGGTCAGCGAGGAGCTGGGCGAAGGCGAGCATGAGCGCTACGAGCAGACGGTCGAATCGGACGAAGCCGGCACGGTCTACGAGCACTGCCTGCGCGCGATCGGCCGCGCGCTCCGCTTCGGCAGCCACGGCCTGCCGCTCATGGGCATCGGCGACTGGAACGACGGGATGAACAGCGTCGGCAGCGAAGGCCGGGGCGAGAGCGTCTGGCTCGGCTGGTTCCTGATCACGGTGCTGGATCTGTTCTCGCGGGTATGCGAACGGCGCGGCGACGGTGTCCGGGCCGCCGAAATGCGGCGGACGCGGGAGTCGCTTGCGGAGGCGCTGAACCGGCACGCGTGGGACGGCGAATGGTACCGGCGGGCGTTCACCGACGGCGGCGAATGGCTCGGCACGAACGGCGGGCGCGAATGCCGCATCGACGCGATCGCCCAGTCATGGTCCGTCATTTCGGGCGGCGCGCCGCCCGAGCGGGCGCTGCGGGCGATGCAGTCGTTCGACCGCGAGCTGGTCGATCGGACGGCACTGGTCGCGCGGCTGCTGACGCCGCCGTTCGACACGACCGATCCGTCGCCCGGCTATATCCAGGGCTATCCGCCCGGCATTCGGGAGAACGGCGGCCAGTACACGCACGGCGTCATCTGGAGCATCGTCGCCTGGGCCGTCCTGGGCGACGGGGACAAGGCGTTCGAGTTGTTCGATCTGCTGAACCCGATCCGGCACACCTCGTCGCCCCGCGACATCGGCGTGTACCTCGGCGAGCCGTATGCCATGGCGGCGGACGTATACATGTCGAATCCGTACCGCGGCCGGGCAGGCTGGACGTGGTACACGGGCGCCGCCGGCTGGATGTACCAGGCCGGGCTTGAGTGGATTCTCGGCATCCGCAGGGAAGGCAGCCGGCTGTTCCTGGAACCGCGGATTCCGGCGGGATGGCCGGGCTATTCGGCCGAGTACCGGTACGGCGGCAGCGTGTACGCGATCGAGGTGCGGAATCGGCAGTCCGGCGGTACCGGGCCGGGCCTTACGGTCGACGGCAAGCCGGTGCCGGCGGAGCCGGGGGCCGATGCGGCCGGCCATTCGCCGGCATCGGCGACGGCCGCGCCCGGCGGCTGGCATGTCGCCCTCGTCGACGACGGCGCCCGGCACGAAATCGTGCTGCAGTTGTGACGGCACGTCCCTGCCCCTATGCGGGGCGGGGATTTTGTTTGTCCGGGCCGGCCGGCCGGCGGGCTCTGACCAAAACCCGGCTGGAAAACAATGCGGCGCAACGGCATAATGGGTCATACCGGATGCCCCGCAAACGAAGAAAATACTTCGCAAACGGCGGCACCACGCTGGCGGCGAAGCCGGATCAAGCATCACAATCGGATCAGGTGCCGCAATCGGAGCAACACTATGTACGGAACAATTTCCCGAACCGGGGACATCGCAACCGGAGACAAGATCATCGGAGAGAAGATTCCGCACACGGATACTGCATCGGAGGAGAACATAGGAGGAGCATCCATGCGATCGGAGCACCATGTCGGAAAGGGGCTGAGGCATCATGAATGGCGGTGTCGATCTGTATCTGCTTGCCGGCGTCAAGACGTGGCCGACCTATTTCCGGGAACCGGCAGAACGGCTGAAGGCGATGAGCATCGAGGCGGGGTATGCGGACGCTGACGTACACGTGTTGTACCCGTACGGCGACCATACGATCCCGCTGCACCGCCAGCTGCGGGAAGTGGCGCGGGATGTGGCGCGCAGGCTGGCGCTCGCGGCTGACAATCTGCAGCCTGCCATCGACCGGCTGGGCGATTTGCAGATGGAAGCTGCCGGCGAGTATGCATCGGCCGAAGGCTCGCCGCGGCACGGCGCAGCCGCGCAGCCGGCCGCGCCCCGGAGCAGCGCGCTTGAGGCGCCGGCGGAGCCGATCGTCGAGGCGATCCGCGAGCGCTCGGCGGGCCGCGTCGTCGTGCTGATCGGTCACAGCGGCGGCGGCGTCGCTGCTTACCATGCGGGGCGGCGCCTGCTGGCCGAGGGCGCCGTGCGCGACTGCCGAATCGTCCAGATCGGCTCGCCGAAGGTGCGCATCCATCCCGCCTTGCGGGACCGGACGGCGTATTTCTATGCGACGGACGAACGCGGCCGCATCCGCGATCCGATCACGCGGCTCGGCACGTGGGGCGGCATCCGCAAAGCCGCCGCCGGCATTCCGGTCTGGGATTCGCGCCGGTGGGCGCCGGGCCATATCGCCGCCATCACGATCGACGGCGGGCACAAGGACTATTTTCAGCACGGGCCGTCCGGCGCGGCGGCGAAGACGACGAACCTGGAGCGAACGGCCGCGGCGGTCCTGGACTGGCTGGTCCGCTCGCTCCGGCCGGTACGGCCGCCTTCCCCGGCTCAGTAGCCTTTGTCGTAGTTGACGAGATTGATCAGCCGGTCCGTCTCTCCGCGCAGATAGATCTCCAGGTTGGCCGCGAACAGATCGGCGACCCGCTCTTTCAGCCGGTTCGTGTGGCCGGCGGTGTGCGGCGTCAGGATGACGTTGTCGAGCGCCCAGAGCGGATGCCCGGACGGCAGCGGCTCCTCCTCGAACACGTCGAGCCCGGCGCCCGCGATCCGGCGTTCGCGCAACGCTTCGACCAGCGCCTCCGTCTTGACGCTCGCGCCGCGTCCGACATTGATGAAGAACGCGGTCGGCTTCATCAGGCGGAAACGCGCTTCGTCGAAAATGCCGCGCGTCTCGGGCGTATCCGGCAGCACGTTCACGATATAGTCGCTCTCGGCGATCGCCTCGTCGAGCTTGTCCATTCCGTCCACCCGGTCGTAGGCGGGCTGCGGAGCGGGCGTGCGGCGGATGCCGATCGTGCGCATGCCGAAGGCGCGCGCCAGTTCGGCGATCCGTGTGCCGATGGCGCCGGCGCCGACGATGAGCGCCGTCCGTCCATACAGTTCCGACAGCTCGGACGGGCGGTGCCATTCCCCGGCCATCTGGCTGCGCACGGCGATATGGATGCCCCGCGTCAGGCCGAGCATGTGCGCGAGGGCCGTCTCCGCCACGGCGACCGAGTGCACGCCGGCGGCGTCGGTGAGCAGCACGCCGCGCTGCCGCAGCTTCTCGAGCGGCAGGCTGTCGATGCCGGCCGACCACGTCTGTACCCAGCGCAGCTTCGCACCTTCCTGCAGGCAAATTTCCGCGACCCGGTCGTTCCAGCCGCACACCGCTTCCGCATCCCGATAGACGTCAGGCCCGATTTCGGCCGAACGTCCGAAAACGATGGTGGCACCGGGCGCTGCCCGGCGGATTTTCTCCTGTTCTTCGGGGCCGAATCCGTGCAGGCACAGTATGGTTCCCATCGGTCTTGTCCTCCGTTTCTCGTGATGAATTCCTGA
Source organism: Thermobacillus xylanilyticus (assembly GCF_907165215.1). Taxonomy (GTDB): domain Bacteria; phylum Bacillota; class Bacilli; order Paenibacillales; family Paenibacillaceae; genus Thermobacillus; species Thermobacillus xylanilyticus. Next base: position 27,938 of record NZ_CAJRAY010000033.1, read on the forward strand.
ACATTATAGCACAACCGCAACACGGGCCGGGAAAATGGATGCGGGTGAACGATCGAAAAATCCGATTTTTCCGGCCAAGGAAGATATTTTATAATGGGAATGTGCGAAATGCTTGCGTACAAGCAATAATTTGCAAAGGACGTGAAACGATGGTCGGATTGGAGACGCCGTTTGAACACAAAGGGCTCAAGCTGCGCAACCGGATCGTCATGCCGCCCATGTGCCAGTACTCGGCGCACGGCCAGGACGGCATGCCGACGGAATGGCATTATGTCCATTATGTATCCCGCGCGGTCGGCGGCACCGGGCTGATCATCATCGAGATGACGAACGTCGAGCCGGCCGGCCGCATTTCGAACCGCTGCCTCGGTCTCTGGTCGGACGATCATGTGCCGGCGTTCCGCCGCATCATCCGCGCGTGCCAGGAGCACGGCGCGAAGGTCGCGATCCAGATCGCGCACGCCGGCCGGAAGGCGGAGGACGAGCCGGTGCCCGTCGGTCCGATGGCCGAAGCCTACAGCGAGCGGTACAGAACGCCGCGCGCCCTGATGACGGAGGAAGTGAAAGGGCTCGTGGTCAAATTCGCCGAGGCTGCCAGACGGGCGGTGGAAGCCGGAGTCGACGCCGTCGAGCTGCACGGCGCGCACGGTTACCTGATCCACCAGTTCCTCTCGCCGTATTCGAACCGGCGCGACGACGAATACGGCCGCGACCGCGTATTGTTCGCCGAAGAAGTCGTCCGGGCCGTCAAGGCGGTGCTGCCGCCCGACATGCCGCTGATCTTCCGGCTGTCGGCCGTCGAATACGTCGACGGCGGCTACGACATCGACTACTCGATCGATTTCGGCAAGCGGCTCCAGGCGGCGGGAGTCGATATCTTCGACATTTCGTCGGGCGGCGAGGGCAAGCCGGGCAAACGGAAACCTTCGGACACGCCCGGCTTCCAGGTGCCTTACGCCCGCGCGTTCAAGGAAGCGCTCGGCGTTCCGGTCATCGCCGTCGGCCGGCTGGACAATCCGCAGGTGGCGCATATGGTGCTCCGGAACGGCGATGCCGATCTCGTCGGCGTCGCCCGCGGCATGCTGTACGATCCGTACTGGTCGCTGCACGCGATCCGGGAGACGACCGGGCTTTCCAAAGAGATCGCCCCGAAACAATACGAACGCGGATTTTGAGGCTCGGCGGCGGAAGAAGGACTTCGAGGGACTTCGCGGAAGAAGCGGAGTCCCTTTTTGCGCATTCGCTTTTTCTCCCGAATAGGCGTATAATGGCAGGAACGCCCCGGGCCGCCAAGGCATGCCGTCCGGTTGTGGCCGGCGCCGCATGCACCCCGGGGGCAAGGGAGGAAAAATATTGACCGAAACCTGTACGTTCACCCGGAGAGAGGAGCTCGCGAACGCCGTCACCCACGGCATCGGGGCCGTGCTCAGTCTGGCGGCGCTCGTGCTGCTCGTTCTGTTCGCGGCCGTCAAGGGCACGCCGCTGCACGTCTTCAGCTTCACCGTGTTCGGCATCGCCATGCTCCTGGTCTACACCGCATCGACGCTCGTCCACAGCCTGCCGGAAGGCCGGGCGAAACGATGGGCGGAGATCGCGGATTACGCCTGCATTTATCTGTTCATCGCCGGCACTTACACGCCGGTCGTGCTGCACGCCGTGCAGGGCGCGCTCGGCTGGACGCTGCTCGGCATCGTCTGGACCGCGGCCGTCCTCGGCATCGCGTTCCAGTCGCTTTTTCCGGGGCGATACCCGGTCGTGTCGACCTTGCTGTATCTGGCGACGGGCTGGATCATCGTCGCCGCCTGGGGGCCGATGACCGAGCGGATGGCGGCCGAAGGGCTCGTCCTGCTCGTCCTGGGAGGCGCCGCCTACACGGTCGGCACGGTCTTCTTCCTGTGGAGAAGGCTGAAATACCACCACGCCGTATGGCATCTGCTCGTCCTCGCCGGATCGGCGTTGCATTTCTGCGCCATCCTGTTCTACCTGCTGCCGTGACCGGACGCCGATCTGGTGCAGATATGCACCATGTGAGGTCGACAATGGGCATGCGGCGGGCAATCCGGTGCAGATGTGCACCACAATGCTCACTCGCGCACAACAAAGGCGGGACCCGATGGCGGCCCCGCCTTTGTGTGTGCATTGCGGATGGCTTACCCGCGCAGCATCGCCTGAATCAGCCGCTCGTAGAGCGGCCAGGGCAGCAGCGCATGCGCCGCGAGCGCGAGCCGGACGCCCGCCCCGGCCGGATAGCGGAACCGGCGGGGACGTCCGCGCGCGATGCGGACGATGAGCGCGGCGGCAAGCCGCGCATCCGGCGCACGTTCCGCGGACCGCCGGGCAAGCTCGAGCATCCGCCGGAATTGCGGGCGGTAGTCTTCGGGCGTATCCTCCGGCAGGCCGGCGAATCCTTTCGCCCAGATGCCCGTCCGGTAAGCGCCGAACTCGACCAGCGCGACGTCGATGCCGAGCGGGCGCAGCTCGTGGCGCAGCGCCTCGCTCCAGCCGGCGAGGGCGAATTTCGACGCGTTGTAGGCGGCGAAGCCGGGCAGGCCGATGCGCCCGCTGATGCTCCCGACCTGCACGATCAGGCCCGAGCCGCGCCGGCGCATGCCGGGCAGGACGGCGCGGACCGTCTCGACGGCGCCGAACAGGTTCACGTCGAACTGACGGCGCCACAGCTCCGGCGGCAATGTTTCGGTATAGCCGCCCGCGGCGAAGCCGGCGTTGTTCACAAGCAGGCCGATGCCGCCGAAGGCGGACTCCGCCTCCCGCACGGCCGTCCGGATCTGGCCCGCGTCGGTCACATCCATCTGAAGCGGGAGGATCCGGTCCGCCGCGCCGTTTACCCGCGCCCGCTCAAGCAGCGCGTTCGCGCGGGAGATGTCGCGCAGGCCGGCGGCGACGCGGTAACCGCTTTCCGCAAGGGCGATGGCGGTCTCGAGCCCGAGGCCCCCGCCCGCGCCCGTGACGAGCGCGGTGTCGATCCGTTCAGGGGCGCGCGTCACGTCGTTCCCCGCCGATCCTTCGAGCGGCGCGCCTTCCATTTCCGATACATGGCCAGGCTCTCCTGCAAATATTCAGCTTCCTCTTCCGTCAATTTCTCCTTCAGCAGATGCGGCCAGTCGGCCGTTTCCTCCTTCTTGTCGGCAGGTTCGCCGCGGCCGAACAGGTAGTCGACCGACACGCCGAACAGGTCGGCCAGCTTGACCAACGTCTGCAGATCCGGTTCGTTCACATTGTTCTCATATTGTGAGACCGTGGATTTGGCGGCGTTCAGATAGGCGGCCACCTGTTCCTGGGTCATGCCTTTCGCTTTGCGCAATTTCCGCAGTCTTTCGCCGATCATGGCGCTTTCACCCGTCTATCGTGTTAGTAGAGTTGATAACATAGTACACGATGAATGAACAAACCCCTTTTACCATTCATGAAACGTGAAAAAATCCTTGATTTTTTCGTGCAATTCTCCTATAATCAGGAAAAGCAGTTCACGTTTCATGAACAATGCGCTTGAATTCCAGATTGGTTAGGAGGGTTACAGTGACGTTCTACACAGGTGAGTCGGCATGGTTCATTGTGCTGGCTTTCATCGTTCTCACGGCGGTCGTCACCCATGAGATTCTCACCAGGCGCGCTGTCAAACGCCGCGGCTTGTCCGAGGTCGAAGACCGCCCGACGGACGGTCAATGAAAGCTTGCGAGCGGTCCATCAATCTTCATCCGTTCCGACCGACGTCCAGAGGGATGCCGCATAGGCGGGGTCCTGCAGGGCGAGCGAGCGGAAATAACCGCGGAGCGAATGATTGCCCGACCGTCGGCCGGAACGGAACTCGACGCCGATCCGCGTGCGGACATGCCGGTAGAAGTAGAAGGCGTTCGTCCTCGGCGACCACCAGATCGGGGGCGGAAGCCGGGTGACGATGTCATGCGGATTGGCGACACGATAGGAATCGGGCACCAGCTTGTCGTAACGGCAGGCGAAGCGGGGACTGCCCGCGCGCGGCGCGCCGAAGGTGTAGACGACGGGCTGCCGCCCGCCGGACGCCAGCTCGGCGGCGGCGAGCACGGCCAGCGCGCCTCCCAGGCTGTGCCCGGCAATGAACAGCGGTTTGGCGGAAGCGATCGTCTCCAGCGCTTCCGCTATTTTGCCACGCATGGATTCGTAAATGTCCGTAAATCCGGCATGGGTCCAACCCATGCGGGAATCGAACGGACAGGCGATCTGCCGGGCCATGGCGTCCGACACCCATTCATCCGTGCGAATCGTGCCCCGGAACGCGAGGACGGCGTCCCGTTCCGATTCGACCAGGAAGGCGAATGCCGTCTGATCGTCCGCGTACGCCTTGCCCGCGATGGCGGCCGTCATCCGGTACGGATGCGGCAGGACGATCGGGCCGGCCGGACGTTTGTACTGCGCGTAGGCCTGGCTCAAGACGGCCAGCAGCAGCAGCGCGCGCCTTGCGCTCCATCCCCTCGTTACTTCTGACATGCGCTCCGCCTCCCGCCCCGTTTTTGCCTCAAGGAAACTTATGACGGAAAGCCGCCGAACATGTCGGATTGCAAGCCGGAAACTCCTGGACCGTTCCAGTATTTTTCCAGCCAATGACAAAATCGCATACAACCATGGCCAAACAGGAGAGTGGAACAGGTCCGTTTATCTTTTACAATGGAAGACATGAAGCGAAAATGGACGCGGCGACCGCGTCCGTCTGTTCAGCATGTGCGCAAAATAACGGAAGGAGAGAGTGGATTTGGCTATCGTGCAGTTTCCGAATGGATTCGTCTGGGGGGCCGCCACCGCCGCATTCCAGGTGGAAGGGGCATACCGGGAAGACGGGCGCGGCCTGTCGATCTGGGACACGTTCTGCCGCACGCCCGGCAAAGTATGGGAAGGCGACAACGGCGATGTCGCGTGCGACATGTACCATCGGTACAAGGACGACGTCAAGCTGATGAAGGATCTCGGCATCACGTCCTACCGGTTCTCGGTCGCCTGGCCGCGGATCATTCCGGACGGTTCGGGCGAGATCAACCCGAAGGGCATCGAGTTTTACCGCAATCTGGTGGACGAGCTGCTGGCACACGGCATCGAGCCGATGCTGACGCTGTACCACTGGGATCTCCCGCAGGCGCTGCAGGACCGCGGCGGCTGGGCGAACCGCGAGACGATCGATCATTTTCTGAAATATGTCGAGACGGTGTTCAAGGCGCTCGACGGCAAGGTGAAGCTGTGGGCGACGTTCAATGAGCCATGGTGCATCTCGTTCCTCTCCAACTATATCGGCGCGCATGCCCCCGGTCTGCGCGATCTGCAGACGGCGATCGACGTCGCGCACAACGTGCTGGTGGCGCACGGCAAGACGGTCCGCCTGTTCCGCGAGCTCGGCATCAAGGGCGAAATCGGCATCGCGCCGAACACCGAATGGATGGAGCCGTTCTCCGACCGGGAAGAAGACGTGGAGGCGGCATGGCGCCGGCGCGGCTGGTTGAACGAATGGTTCCTCCGCCCGGTCATGACGGGGCAGTATCCGGAGAAGCTCGTCCAATGGTTCGAGAAGCTGGGCGGCAAGCCGAAGATCGAGCCGGGCGACATGGAGCTGATCGGCTCGAAAATCGATTTCCTCGGCATCAACTACTACACGGGAGGGATCGGACGCTACAATCCGGAAGAAGGCGACATCTTCGGATTCCAGGAAGTGCCGATGGGCTGGGAGAAGACCGACATCGGCTGGAACATTTACCCGCAGGGTCTGTACAACGTGCTGACCTACATCAAGCGGGAGTTCGGCGACATCCCGATCTACATTACGGAGAACGGCGCCTGCTACAACGACGAGCCCGGCGCGGACGGCCGGGTGCGCGACCAGCGCCGGATCGAGTATCTGAAGAAGCACGTCCTGCAGGTGGCACGCGCGATCGAATCGGGCGTGAACGTGAAGGGCTACTACACCTGGTCGCTGATGGACAACTTCGAATGGGCGTACGGCTATTCGATGCGCTTCGGCATCCTCTACGTCGACTACGAGACGCAGCAGCGGATCAAGAAGGACAGCTTCCGCTGGTACCGCAAGCTGGCGCGCAACAATTACATCGAAGTGTGAGCACGGACGACGGCCGTCGGGGACGCTTCCCGAACGGCCGTCTGTACTTGGCGAGTGTCTCGTTCCCGGAAGCAATTGCGGTTAAAATGTGATGTAGAAGCGGAGGTGATCACGTGATCGATTTTGAATGGTACCGGAGCTTCGTCTCCATCTACCGCCACAACTCGGTGTCCGAAGCCGCCAAGTCCCGCTTCATGACGCAGCCGGCGATGAGCCAGCACCTCGCTTCCCTGGAAGCCGAGGTCGGCGAGAAATTGTTCGTCCGGATGGCCAGAAAAATGATTCCCACCGAGCGGGGAAAGCTGCTCTACTCCGAGGCGGCTCCACTCGTGGAGGCGCTGGAGAAGGTGAGCGCGGATTTGAAGACCGCTTCCCTGCCGGGCATGAAATGGATCAAGATCGGTTCGGCGCCGGACTTCTATCAGGAAAAAATACTCCCGCTGCTGCCCCGATTCGGCACATGCTCCATTTCCCATTTCGGAACGGCGGAAGAATTGGTCGAAAGTCTGGAAGCGGAAAAGGTGGATCTCATCATCACCTCCAAAAAATTCATGAAGCCGGGGATCGAATACGAGGAGCTGGGCGAAGAGGAGTTCGTCATCATCGCGCCCGCGCATTGGGACGTTCCCGAAACCCGGAGCCTGGCGGAACAGGATCGCTGGCTCGCCGGTCAGAAGTGGATTGCGTACGGACCCGAATTGCCGATCATCCGAAGGGTGTGGAGGGAACATTTCAAGAAGCGCCCGAAGCTGCATGTTCCTTACATCGTCCCGAATCTGCACATGATTCTTGCGCTGGTCGGGGCGGGCGCCGGCCTGAGCGTGGTTCCCGCCTATTTGCTGCAACCGGCGAATGCAGGGGATGTCCGGATGGTTTACTCCCATTTGTCCGTGCGCAACGCGTTGTTCTTCGCCTACAAGAGCAAGCACAAATACTATCCCGAGATTCAGCACGTCATGAAGATCATCCGGGAGAACTTGTGACGGCCCGTTCATCGCTCCCGTCAGCCGCATGATGAAATTCATGCAGCTTATACATAAATTTATTTATAAGTAATTCAAATTTACATAATTTGATTTATAAATCATCCGGTCTTAAAATGAACCTCGCACCAAAAATCAATCTTTGGGGGAAGGTTCGTCATTCCTTTGGACTCGAACAGCTTGACCCGCGCAACAGCGGTCTCTTCGCAACGCCACGCCACGCTGGCCCTCTGAACACCGCCAGGGAAGCGCCGACGCTGGCTTCCACGCTGAACATCGCGGCTTTCAACCTGGGGAACGCTCTGGGCGCTTATCTGGGCGGAATCGTTATCGATTTCGGCATCGGCGGCGGACTGAGAGCCGTGCCCTGGTCGACTTCCCTGGTGACGTTGATCGGCATTCTCTTCACCTTGTGGGGCAATCGCCAGAGCCGCAGGGGATAAGCATGCGGATCACGCGCGCGCATTCGACCGCGTGAGAAGGGCAGGGTGAAAGAAGTCGTGGATCTTTCGGACTTCCCGGAACGACTTCAGGCGCTTTACAGGAGGCGAATGCGCTGATATTGTTAACCTTGTGATTAATAAAAGGTTAACAATGGAGGAATGCGCATGCCGCATATCGACTGCAAACCGCGCACAGACTGGAATGCCTTTGCGGACGCCGCGCTGTCCGGCCGTCCGCTGACCGTCGAAGAAGGGCTCGACGTGCTGCGTGCGCCGGACGAAGAGCTGCTGCCGCTGCTTCATGCCGCCTGGCGCGTCAGGAGCAGGTATTTCGGCAACAAGGTCATGCTGAACATGATCATGAACGCCAAGAGCGGTCTCTGCCCGGAGGACTGCGGGTATTGCTCGCAGTCGATCGTCTCGCGGGCGGACATTCCGAGATACAGCCTGCTTGACAAGGAATCGCTGCTCGCCGGGGCGCGGGAAGCGCTCGCGCGCAAGGCGGGCACGTTCTGCATCGTCGCATCCGGCCGGGGTCCGACCGACCGGGAACTGCGGGAAGTGGCGGAAGCGGTGCGTGAAATCCGACGGACGATGCCGCTCAAGATCTGCGCCTGCCTCGGGCTGCTGCGCGAAGGCCAGGCCGAGCTGCTGGCCGAAGCGGGCGTACATCGCTACAACCACAACCTGAACACGAGCCGGGAACGGTACGGCCGGATCGCGACGACGCACACCTTCGAGCAGCGCGTCGAGACCGTCGAACGGGTGAAGGCGGCGGGCATCTCGCCGTGTTCCGGCGTCATCATCGGCATGGGCGAATCGGACGAGGAGATCGTCGATATGGCGCTCACCCTCCGCGCGCTGGATGCCGACTCCATTCCGGTCAATTTTCTGAACGCCATTCCGGGCACGCCGCTCGAGGGCGCCGGAAGGGTGTCCGCGCGGAAAGCGCTGAAAGTGCTGGCCTTGTTCCGGTTCATCTGCCCGGACAAGGAGATCCGCGTCGCCGGCGGCCGCGAGATCACCCTGCGGTCCCTGCAGCCGCTGGCGCTGTACGCCGCCAATTCGCTGTTCGTCGGGGACTACCTGACGACGCCCGGCCAGGAAGTGTCGCGGGATCATCAGATGATCGAGGATCTCGGCTTCGAGATCGTGCAATATGTGCCGGGGTCCGCGGATTCGGAGCAGAGAAAAAGCCCCGCCGGGGCGTGACGTCCGCGGCGGGGTGATTCGCTGTGCGATGGCTGTGAGTGCTGCGGTTGAGAGCTACCGGCGCTTCCGGCGAGACAAACGGGAGGGCAGCCCGGTCTGGCCGTCGCTCTGTCCATAAGGCGCGGCCTGCTGACCGGCACCGTCGTGACCGTATCCCGGAAGCGAGCCGCCGTGCGCAGCCGCGCTTCGGGCCGCGGCGCGCGGCTGCCGCCCGCGCCCGCCGCCCTCCGTCCGGTCCGGGCCGGTGCGCGTCATCCGGCGCAGCCATCCGTACAGGATGAGGGAGAGCAGCGCGGTGCCGCCGCATACGGCCGCGAATCCCCACGGCTTGTCGGCGAGCGGCACGCCGCCGGCGTTCATGCCCCAGAGCGCGCCCGCCGCCGCGGCCGGCGCCGGCAGCACGATGACGGCGGCCAGCGCCTTGAGCAGGGAGCCGCTCTTCTGCATCGACGCCGCGCCGCTGAGCGCGGTCAGCGCCTCGATCGCTTCGGCGTGCCGGTCGATGAGCGCGCGGATCCGGCTGAGCCGGCGCTGCAGCCGGCGGTAAGGTTCACTGTCCGTGAACCGCGTGCCGAACGATTCGGCGGCCGCCGATTCCGCTTCGACCACGGCGAGGAAATGCCGGTTCCATTGCAGCAGCCCGCGCTGCAGCTCGGCGAGCACCTCGACGGGGATCGGCCGGCCGCTGCGTTCCGCGTCCGCTTCCAGCCCGGCCAGCCGCCGCTCGAACGCTTCGAACCCGCTGCGCATCGCATCAAGCGCCGCCGTGAGGATGACGGCGAACGCTTCGGGGGCGTTGGCCGCCCGCTCGAGCCGGTCGTCCCACGGCGGGCGCTGCAGGCGGAGCATGAACCGCAGGTCGAATTGCAGCGTGACGAGCCGCTTCTCCGTCAGCCAGTAATGAAGCGGGCAGACATCGTGCTCGTCCGGGGACATCCGCAGCGGCAGCGTGCCGAACGCCGCATCGCCGGCATCCGGCGTCTCCGTCGACACGGCGAGCGTCTCCCGCCGTTCGAGCGACTGATCGAGCCAGTTGGCACATTCCGGAAGCTGCCGCTTGATTTCGGCCAGCGCGGCCGCGCGTGTCCGTTCGGCGGTCAAGACCGCGCCCCGCGCTTCCGTACGGGGCGCGTCCGCATGTTGCACCCCGAAACCCGCCGGGCGGCCGTCGGCCGGTCCCGCCGCTTCCGTTCCGTCCTGCACCGAATCCGCCCGCGCTTCCGGTCCCGCTGCGGAAGGCGTCGATGCAGCCCCCGGCTGTTCCGCTCCGTCCTGCGCCGTGCCCGCCTTCGGCTGCTCCTGTCCGGACTGCACCGAAGCCTGCGCCGGCTGTTCCGATCCGATCTGCGGCGATGCCGGCCATGGCCGGTCCGTCCCGGGCAGCGCCGATCCCACGCGCGGCCCCGGCGCCAGGTCCGAAGACGCGCGGCCGTCGGTCAGCAGATGCCATTCCCAGCCTGCCGGCATGCGCAGCATGCGGTGATTCATATCGTCCCTCCATTCGGGCGATTGCGCGCTTGTCTTGATCACTCCCATCATACCCGCTGGCGGGCTTGCAGGACAAGGGACTCCTTCACGGCGGCGCAGGGGATCAATGGCATTCCTCGCCGCGGCGGTTGTCCGACAGCCAGCGCTTCAGCTTGCCGATCGCCCGCCGCTGCATGCGCGACACACTCATCTGCGAGACGCCGAGCCGTTCGGCGACCGCCCGCTGCGGCAGACCGAAACCGAACACGAGCCGCAGCACCTCGGCTTCTTCCGGCTTGAGCCTTTTCATCGCCAGCTCCAGGTCCAGCCGGCTTTCCACCGCCGTGAACTCGTCGCCGGGATGGCCGATCCGGTCGCCCAGCGTGGACAGATTCTCGTCATCATAAATCGGCGTATCGAGCGAGACATAGTGGTACATGTCGCGGCCGGCCAGCACCTCCAGCGTCTCGTCACGCGTGAGGCCGAGCCGTTCCGCAATCTCTTCGACGCTCGGCGGTCGCTCGAGCTGCGCGGTCAGCTCGTCGATCGTCTGCCGGACGTGGATGCCTTTTTCCTTGATGCGGCGGGGCACCTGAACATACCACGATTTGTCGCGCAAATAGTTCTTCATATGGCCGACCAAGCTTTTCATCGCATACGTTTCGAATTGCGCGCCGACGGCCGAATCGTACCGGCCGAGCAGGCGAAAGAGCGCGAGCCTCCCGACCTGGTGCAAATCTTCGTACAGATCGGGCCGGTTGCGCGATACGCGCGCAGCGGCCAGCCGGATCATCGGCTCGCACTTTTCGATCACCCGCGCCGCGTTCTCGCGGGACGGACTCGACCGATAGACGGAGAGCAGCGCATCCGTATCGGCCGCCGTCGGTTTGGACGTACGCTTCATTTGGTCTGCCACCTCGTCTTTTTCCGATCCTCCACCTTTCTGTCACCAATTTTAAAAAAATTCATCCAATTTAAACCATACGCCGATCGAACCGGTACCGGACGCCCGGCTTCCTTCGGAATCGACGGCATTCGACCTGTTTCGTCAATCTCCCCGCCGGGGCGCTCCCAGCCGGAGCATCGATTCGCGGTACGCCGTCGGCGGCATGCCGCAGATGCGGCGGAACTGCTTCGAGAAGTAGAGGGGGTCCTGAAAGCCGACGGAGGCGGCGATCTGCTCCACCGTCAGTTCGCGCCGCTCCCGCAGCAGGCGCCGGGCGTGATCGATGCGCAGCCGGAGCAGGAACTCGACCGGCGTCATCCCGGTATGCCGCTTGAAGACGCGGGACAGGTAGGCGCGGCTGAAACCGAGCGTTGCGGCCATCAACTCGATCGAGACCGGTTCCGCGTACTGCGTGGACAGATAGTGTACGATCCGCTGGACGAGCTCGTTGCCCCCGGCTCCGGGGCCGGGTACGGGCGCGTCTTCGCGGGCCTGCGCTTTGCCGTACTCGACCATGAGCAGGCTGAGGCAGCCCGCCGCCTCCAGATGCGCGAGCTTGCCGCCTTCGCGGAAGGCGCGCTGGATCCGGCCGATGAGCGCGGCCGGCCGGAGGCTGCGTCCCGCATCGGCCACGGGCCGCGCCGCCGTGAAGCCGGCGGAGGCGGCGAGCGCTTCGCTCTGCGAGCCGGCGAACGCCACCCAGCGGTACCGCCACGGATCGCGTTCGTCCGCGGCGTACTCGATGAGCCGCCCCGGCGCGATCAGGAACGCGTGCCCGGCGCGCAGCCGGTATTCGGTCCCTTCGACGCGGTAGACCCCGGTCCCGGACAGCACGTGGTGAAGCAGCCAGAAGTCGTAAACCTTCGGGCCGATCCGGTGTCCGGGCCGGGTCTGGCTTTCGCCGGAGAACAGCACGTTCAGGTCGCCGTGCTCGATCGAGACGGGGTTGGATACGACGCTGTAGGTCGGCACGCGTTCCGCCGGCATGCGTGCCGCCGGCGCGCGCTCCGATTCGGCGGGGCCGCGTGACGGCGGGGAATGTTCCGGTTTGCGGCCTTCCACAGGATGGCGTTCCATGGTTCCATCTCCTCATGATTGACCTGTTGCTTCAACCATACCACAGAGAAGCGAAAACGGCCATCCGCACGTCCGAATGAAGTCACAAAAATCCATATCGAATTCACTTTCCGCCATTCGCTTGCCCCGCTTCGCTCCGCTATACTGGGGCTAGCGGAACGAAACCTTGAAATGAAGGAACGTGATGACAGTGGCGGATCTTGCGCGTCTGAAACAGCAATTCATCGAGCGCTACGGCGGCACGGAGGAAGGGCTCCGGGTCTATCACGCGCCGGGGCGCGTCAACCTGATCGGGGAACATACGGACTACAACGGCGGGTACGTTTTTCCGGCGGCGCTGACGTTCGGCACGACGATGCTGGCGCGGCCCCGGACGGACCGCACGATCGGGCTCGCGTCGACGAACTTTCCCGCGGCCGGACGGATCAGCCTGGACGGCATCGCCTACGATCCGGCCGACGACTGGATGAACTACCCGAAGGGCGTCGTGCGCGAACTGCAGGCGATGGGCTTCGATCTCGGCGGCGGCGCCGATATCCTGTACTGCGGCGAAATTCCGAACGGTTCCGGTCTCTCGTCCTCGGCGTCGATCGAGGTCGTGACGGCGTTCGGCCTGCTGGAGCTGAACGGGCACAAGACCGACACGGTGGAGATCGCGAAGCTGGCGCAGCGGGCGGAGAACGAGTTCGTCGGCGTCAAATGCGGCATCATGGACCAGTTCGCGGTGGCGAACGGCCGCCGGAATCACGCGATCCTGCTCATGTGCGACACGCTGGAATACGAGCTGGTGCCGTTCGACAGCGGCGCGTACAAGCTGGTCATCGGCAACACGAACAAGCGCCGGGAGCTGGCCGACTCGAAGTACAACGAGCGGCGCGGCGAATGCGAGCAGGCGGTGCGGGATCTTAAGGCAGCGTTCCCGGATCTCGAACTGCTCGGCCGGCTCACTCCGGACGAATTCCGCGCGCATGCGCATTTGATCGGCAATGAAACAGTGCGCCGCCGGGCGCGGCATGTCGTGGAGGAAATCGACCGGGTGCGGCAGTCGGTCGACGTGCTGCGGCGGGGCGACCTCGCGGCGTTCGGCCGGCTGATGAACGCGTCCCACGACTCGCTGCGCGACCTGTATGAAGTGACGGGACGGGAACTCGACGCGATGGTCGATGCGGCGCGCAGCGTGGAAGGCGTGCTCGGCTCGCGCATGACCGGGGCCGGCTTCGGCGGCTGCACCGTGTCGCTCGTGCACGAGGACGCGGTCGAGACGTTCAAGCGCGTGGTCGGCAGCCGCTATGCGGAAGCGACCGGGCTTCAGGCGGACTTCTACGTCTGCTCGATCGGCAACGGTGTCGAACGGATCGAATAACAACGGGAGATAAAGAACCGGCCGAACCGGGGGCGAGTCCGTCGAACGGGGCTGCGTCTGACGCGGGCGAATGCGGCGCGTCGGGCGGATGCGTCAGACAGAAGCGGATTCCCCGCGGGGCGAACCGGACGGAAAGGAGCAGAAACCATGGCAATACTGGTGACGGGAGGAGCGGGCTACATCGGCTCGCACACGGCGGCGGCGCTTCTCGAGCGCGGGGAAGAAGTCGTCGTCCTCGACAATCTGCAGACCGGACATCGGCAGGCGGCGGACGGCTGCACACATTTCTATGAAGGCGACATTCGGGACGAGGCGCTGCTGGACCGCATTTTCGGATCGCACGAGATCGACGCGGTCATCCATTTCGCCGCGAATTCGCTCGTTCAGGAGAGCATGACGGACCCGGGCAAGTATTATCACAACAACGTCTACGGCACCCTCTGCCTGCTTGAACGCATGCGGGCGAACGGCGTGAAGCGGATCGTTTTCTCGTCGACGGCGGCGGTGTACGGCGAACCGGAGCGCGTGCCGATCGAGGAGACGGACAAGACGGAGCCGGCGAACGCCTACGGCGAGACGAAGCTGGCGATGGAGCGGATGATCCGCTGGTTCGATGCCGCGCACGGCATCCAGAACGTCTCGCTCCGCTACTTCAACGCGGCCGGCGCGCATGAGAGCGGACGGATCGGGGAGGATCACGCCCCGGAGACGCACCTCGTGCCGATCGTGCTGCAGGCGGCGCTCGGCAAGCGGCCGCATGTCGCCATCTTCGGCGACGACTATCCCACGGCGGACGGCACGTGCATCCGCGACTACATCCACGTCTCGGACCTGGCCGACGCCCATCTGCTTGCCGTGGACCGGCTGCGCCGCGGCGAAGGCAGCGCCGTCTACAACCTGGGCAGCGGCCGCGGCTATTCGGTCCGCGAGATCATCGAGCAGGCGCGCCGCGAAACGGGCAGGGACATTCCCGTCGTCGTACAGCCGCGCCGGGCGGGCGACCCGGCGGTGCTCGTCGCGTCCTCGGAGCGCGCGAAGCGGGAGCTCGGCTGGAATCCGCGCCGCTCCGACATCGGCACGATCATCCGCACCGCCTGGGCATGGCACACGGCGCACCCCGAAGGGTACGGAGACCGGTGAGCCGGAGATGACAAGGAGGACTGCATCATGACCGAACCGACATCCGGCGCGCCGGTGACGCCGGAACAGGCGCGGCAGGCGCAGGCGGCGATCGGGCGGCTCGTCCGCTATGCGCTGCATCACGGGCTGATCCGGCCGGCGGACCGGGACTGGGCGCTCAACGCGCTGCTTGACCTGTTCGGCTTCACGGAGCCCGGCGCCGCCGGGGAGACGGCGGCGGGAAGCGAGCCGGTGCCCGCGGAAGCCGCGCCGGTTCTCGCGCCGCTGATCGACTACGGCATCGCCGTCGGGCTCGTGCCGGACGACACGACGACTTCCCGGGATCTGCTCGACGCCCGGATCATGGGCCTCATCATGCCTCGGCCTTCGGAGACGGCGGACGCCTTCGCCCGGCTGGCGGAGCGCGAAGGCATCGAAGCGGCGACCGACGCGTTCTACAAGCTGAACATCGCGTCCAATTACGTCCGGATGGACCGCGTCCGGCAGAACGAATACTGGGTGCATGCGAGCGAGTACGGCGGCATCGAGATTACGATCAACCTGTCGAAACCGGAGAAAGACCCGCGCGAGATCGCGCGCATCCGCTCGCTGCCGCCGTCCAGCTATCCGAAATGTCTGCTCTGCCCGGAGAACGTCGGCTACGCGGGCCGGCCGGACCATCCCGCGCGCCAGAACCTGCGCGTGCTGCCGCTTACGCTGAACGGCGAAGACTGGTTTTTCCAATATTCGCCTTACGTGTATTACAACGAGCACAGCATCATCCTCCGCGCCGAGCATGTGCCGATGGCGATCACGGAGGCGACATTCACGCGGCTGTTCGATTTTCTGGATCGGTTCCCGCATTATTTCGTCGGATCGAACGCCGATCTGCCGATCGTCGGCGGGTCCATCCTGAACCACGACCACTTTCAGGCCGGACGCCATCAATTCGCGATGGAGAAGGCGGAGACGGAGAAGGTGTACCGGCATCCGATGTATTTGGGTGTCAGCTGCGCCGTCGTCCGCTGGCCGCTGTCCGTTCTCAGGCTCTCGGGCGAGCGTCGGGACGAGCTGGAGGAAGCCGCGGCGGACCTGCTGGCCGCCTGGCGGGACCACTCCGACCCGTCCGTCGGCATTCTCGCGCATACGACGCTGGCGGACGGCACGCGGCAGCCGCACAACACGATTACACCGATCGCGCGGCGGAAGGCGGACGGCCGGTATGAGCTCGACCTGGTGCTCCGCAACAACCGGACGAGCGAGGAGCATCCGGACGGCATTTTCCACCCGCACCGCCATCTGCATCACATCAAGCGGGAGAACATCGGCTTGATCGAAGTGATGGGGCTCGCCGTGCTGCCCGGGCGGCTGAAGCGCGAGCTCCGGCAGATCGCGGCCATCCTGGCCGGGGATCAGCCGTACGATCCGGAGGCGTTCGCCGACGCGGCGCATCCGCTGCATCCGCATGCCGGCTGGCTCGCCGGACTGGTGCGCGCGCACGGCAACTCGCTGCCGCCGGCGGAAGCGGAGCGCCTGCTGCGGGAAGAAGTCGGGCGCAAGTTCACCGAAGTGCTGTGCGACGCCGGCGTGTTCAAGCGCGACGACGCCGGACGGGCCGCGTTTGCCGCGTTCGTGGAATCGGCGGGTTGGCGCCCGGTGCATCAAGGATAACGGCAAGAAGATCGTCATTGTCCCGACCTGTCGGGACAATGACGATCTTTTGATTTTGTCCGCGTTCGGATGGGCTGTCATGCCAGTAAATTCAATATAATGGGAACCTGACATGAACGTTGATTATCCCGCAATTATTTATTAAAATATGGAAGGAATTATAAAAAAATAATATGCGGCTGGCCGGTTCAGAATCGCCGTTCAGGCGCGGGAGGGATGATGAGATTGGCGGTTTCCATTATGCCTTTGGAAGAATTCATGCGTCTTGATGCGGATGAACAGGTCGAACAGTTGAAACGGTACAAGCTCGATTACACGCTCAAGGACATTCGGGAAGCCTGGGGACTGAAACATTCGGCCCAATATTATATGATGCTGAAGAAGCTGCGCATTTACGACCGCGTGGTCAACAAATCGGACAAGTTCTATCCGGAGCAGCTCATCCACGAACGCTCCGAGTCGCGGCCGTACGGATACGGCGACTTCAGGAACTCGCTCTCCGGCGCGAAGCAGGACCACTTTGCCTATCAACTGAACGTGACGCTGCCCGGTCCGGAACTGGCCGACAAATTGGAGCGGATCGCCTTCTTCCTGAAAGGGGAGAACAAGCGGATCAGCGTCAAGCTGGTGCTGGAAGCGGAGGATCAAGAGGCGCCGGACGCGCAGGCAGCCGCGGCGAGCGAAGGCTGACCGGCCGCCCCTCAATTTCCGGTCCGTTACGCGTCTGACGGCTTCGAAGCGCTCAGACGCCCGAGCTCGGACACCAGCGCTTCGACTTCGCTGACGCTGAAATGCGGCTTGGCCTGAACAAGTTCGTACAGTTCCTTGATCTCGTCATAATGCTCGAGAGGAAAACGGGAAGCCTGCAATGCCGCTCCGGCCGCCATGCGAAGCCTCGACTTGATCGCTTCGATCATGAAGGCGATGTTGTCCTCCGTCGGTTCGCGCAAATCCGTCATCGTCAACTTCCTTCCTTATAATATGGAAATGCCGGCGGCATCCGCCGCATGACCGCATTGTAACATGCCCGGGAGCCGCGGCGCCAATTCATTTGCGGATGGCGGGCGGCTTCCGCTAGAATGGAAGGGATACGGGCGGCAGGCGGAGCCGGAGCGGGCGCGCTTCCGCAAAATCGAAGGAGGGCGGAATCCCGATGCGCAGACTGGTCGATACGGCGGGACTTGCCGGGTTTCTGTCCGGTATCGCCGCCGCGCTGCCGGATCCGGATGACATCGTCATGCTCTGTATCGGCACGGACCGGTCGACGGGCGACGCGTTCGGTCCGCTGCTCGGGAGCCGGCTGCTGGAGGCCGGCTGGCCGCATGTATACGGCACGCTGCGCGAGCCTTGCGACGCGGACCGGCTGCCGGATGTGCTGGCCGGCCTGCCGGCCGGCAAGACGGTGATCGCCTTCGACGCGTGCCTCGGCTCGCCGGCCAACGTCGGAAAGTATTCGGTCGCCCGCGGCCCGCTGCTGCCGGCCGAAGCCGTCGGCAAGCGGCTGCCCGAGGCCGGGCATTACAGCGCCGCGGCGGTGGTCGCCGCCCGGTCGGCGAAGCCCTATTACGCGCTGATGACCGCGCCGCTCTCGCTGGTCATCGACATGGCGGAGAGCGCGGCCGCCGCTGCGGCGGAGGCATGGAGACTGACGCCGGCCACATCCGGCCGGTTACGGAGGGACGTACATGAGCGAACCGATCTCGATTGCGGCAAGCCGGATCCGCGCGGCATCCGGCGCTGAACTGGCATATTTGACATACGGCCGGAAGCGGCGGGAGGCCGACCCGGCCGTCGTGCTGCTGCACGGCTTTTGCGGAAGCTCCGCTTACTGGGAGGAGACGCTGCCGCATCTTGAGGGCAGCGGTCTGTACATTGTGCCGGACCTGAGAGGCCACGGCCTGTCCGAAGCGCCCGCCGGCACGGTATATGCAATGGAAGAGTTCGCGGATGATCTCCTGCGGCTGCTGGATGCGCTCGGCGAACGCGAGGCGATCGTCCTCGGCCATTCGCTCGGCGGCTACATCACCCTCGCCTTCGCCGGGAAGCATCCGGACCGGCTGCGGGGTTTCGGCCTGGTCCATTCGACCCCGCTGCCCGACACGGAGGAAGCGAAGGCCGGCCGCGACAAAACGGCGCAGCGGCTGCTTGCGGAAGGCGCGGCGCCTTTCGTGAACGAGCTTGCGCCGAAACTGTTCGCGGCGGAGAACCGCGAGCGCATGCCGGACAAAGTCGCGCGCACGGCTGCCATCGGGCTCGGCGTCTCGCCGGCGGGCGCGGCGGCGACGGCGCTCGGCATGAAAGCGCGGCCGGACCGTTCCGGCGTGGTGCGGAGCGCTTCCGTGCCGGTGCTGCTCGTCGCGGGAGAAGGCGACGCGGTTGTCGCCCCGGAGCGGACCTTCATCGACACGGAAGGCCCGAACGTCCGCCGCGTGCTGCTGGCCGGCTGCGGGCATATGTCGATGATGGAAGCGCCCGCGAAGCTGGCGGAAGCGATCGCCGGTTTCACGGAATGGGTCATATCGGGACAAGCATGACGCCGGCGGGATGCGCCGCGGAAGGGAGACAGCATGTTCCAGCGGGATTACATCATGCGCATGATCGCGCAGGCGGCGGAAGCGGCCGGCACCATTCTCGGCTTGCGCCGCAGACAAGAGCAAGAGCAGGCGCTCCGCTTCATCGACGACTGGCTTGAACGGCATCTGCGGCTCCGGCTGGATCTCGTCGACCGGCTGTCTGCGGACGACCTGGCGCAGCTTCACACGACGGCCGGTGTTCCGGACGCCGGCGCGATCATCGCCGTCGCGCGGCTGCTCAGGGAGGCCGCGGCGGTCGCGGATGCCGGGGGAGACGAAGAACTGGCGTACCGGCGTCGACTCAAGGCGC
Source organism: Thermobacillus xylanilyticus (assembly GCF_907165215.1). Lineage (GTDB taxonomy): Bacteria > Bacillota > Bacilli > Paenibacillales > Paenibacillaceae > Thermobacillus > Thermobacillus xylanilyticus. The sequence goes on from NZ_CAJRAY010000033.1 coordinate 47,199, forward strand.
TGGGATTGAATCTCCGGGTATCGGCGGAGAAACCCGACGACGCGGCGCTGGACCCCGACGAAGAAGCGGAGGCGCTGCTTGCGGAGCTTGCCGCCTGGGAGCTGCCGCCGTCGTTGACACTCGGTCTCGCCCATTGGTGCGAGCGCCGCGGCCGGTACGCCGAAGCGGAGAACTGGCTGTACGAATGGCTGGAGTCGGAAGGGGCGGATCGGAAAACGGCCGTCGCGTTTTACAAGAGGCTGCTGAAGCTTCCGGACGAACGGCTCGCCGGAGGCGGTCTGCCGCGCGAAGAAGCGGAAGCCGGGCTGGCGGCGTTGGATGCGGAGGAAAGCGGGACGGACAAGGAAGGATAAGGCTAAAAAAATGTCGAATTTCCCGCTGACATCGTGTATTGTATTGTTGACGGCGTGCATGCGGAGTCGCCGGTGCCGATTGTCGGCGAAAACCGGTTTATGCTAAGATAAGGTGGAATGACTACCTATATTTAGTAATGTGGTGACCTCTTTGGAATATGCGTTGTGGTTGGATTTCGGCCTGTTCCTTGTCACGTCGGCGTTATTCGTCTATGTGTTCATGAGCAGTACGATCACCCGGTTGCACAAGGTTTACCTGACGTTTCACGCATGCCTGCTGCTGTGGCCGCTGAGTCAGTTCGCGGTGGAGACCACGGATGACCCGTTCTACCAGTCATTCTACCTGAAGATCGGGTTTGCGGGCATCTCCGTCGTCGGGGTTGCCTGGACCATATTCGCCATATTTCTTTCGGGCAGCTCGTATGTGTTGAACCGCAGGTCGATGACGGCATTGGCGATCCCGACGATTGCGGTCGTCATCCTGATTCTGCTGAATCCGTCCGGCCTGTTCATGAAGCCGGTGGGAACGGATTATGCCGAACGTGAATACGGACCGATATTCTGGATAATGGTCGCCATACAATTCATATACGTTGTGTTGTCATCCGCCTTGTTCATGCGGACGTCCCGCCACAGTGCCGCGCCGCGGCACCGGCGCCAGGTTCAGATGGCCGTCACGGGCATGGTCATTCTGGCCGTCTTCGCGCTGGGCGACACGTTCGTCAACGTCGTCATCGACAAGCAGCTCCCGACCATCTCCGGGCTGACGTCTTTCGGCATCATGTTTTCGGTCATTTACTTCGTCATCGCCATCCGGAGATACGGCGTGTTCGATGTCGTGCGCATCGCGCAGGTGAATGTCGTGGACAGCATGTCGACCGGCGTCGCGGTGCTCGACGAGCACGATGTGGTGCTGGAGACGAACCGCGTGTTCCGGCGGCTGTTCGATATCCGGACGGGAGACCGGCTGCGGATCGAGACGCTGCTGGAGCCGCTGGATGTCGAAGGCGGGGTCGATTCGTTTCTGCAGGCGTATCGCGGCAATCCGCCGCGGCCCGCGCAGATCGAAGTGACGTTCAAGGACAACGACACATTCCGCCATGTCATCATACACGGCGAACCGATCGAAGCGCACGGCGTGTTGATCGGCCGGGTGCTGACGTTCCAGGATGTGAGCGAGCTTCGCTCGCTCGTTGAATCTTCATACCGTCAGAATGAAGCGCTTCAACAGCGGAACCGTGAACTGGTCGAAATGCAGGCCGAGCTGTACGCCATGAACCAGCAGCTGGAGCGGATGGCGATCACGGACAGCCTGACCGGCTGCTACAACCGGCGGTATTTGATGCAGCAGCTCGAGCACGAGATCATGACGAACATCCGGTACAACATTCCGTTCGCCATTTTCTTGTTCGATATTGATTTGTTCAAATCGATTAACGACATCCACGGACATCTGATCGGCGACGAGGTCATCAAGCACACGGCCGACACCGTGCGCCGCTGCCTGCGCCGGACCGACATCGTGGCGCGGTATGGCGGTGAAGAGTTCACCGTCTATCTGCCGCACACGAACCGCACGCAGGCGCTGATGCTGGCCGAACGGGTCAGACAAGCCGTGTCGTCGAGCGAGATCAGCACCGGCGCAAGCGGCCGGACCGTCCAGGTCACGATCAGCATGGGCGTGCTTGCCGTGGAAGAAAGCAATCCGGACAGGATCGACGATCCGAAGGAATATCTCCGGGAACTGTTCTCCAGAGTGGACGCCGCCTTGTATCGTGCCAAGAACGGCGGCCGGAACCGGATCGTCGCCGCCGATTGACGATCGTATGCTGAACCGGGAGGTGCGGCATGAGCAGCAAAGGGCAGATCGCGGCAATTGGATACTCGGCTGTCGGTAGCTCCTCGCTGCTTGGCCTGTACGCGCTGCTCGACGGTCATGCCGTCAATCCGGCGGTGGTGATGCTGGCGGCCGTGTTTTTTCTGCTGGTGCTGCTTCCCCTGGCATGGCTGGCAGGCAAGGCGTATGACCGGATGCGGACGATCGCGATGCAGGATGACCTGACCCGGATCTGGAACCGGAAATACGTCTCGGGCATGATGCCGAAGCTGCTTCGTCAGGCGGCGAAACGCGGGAAGCCGCTTTCGGTATCCCTGATCGATATCAACGACTTCAAGCTCATCAATGATTCATACGGCCATCAGGCCGGAGATCAGGCGCTGCAGCTTATCGCCGGCGCCCTCCGCGGATGCGCGGGCAAGGGAGAGATCGTCGCGCGCTGGGGCGGCGACGAGTTTCTGCTCATCCGTCCGTTCGACAGGGGAACCGGGCAGCCGATCGCCGAAGAGATCGGCGATGCGCTGGACAAGCTGTCGAAGCGGATCGGCACCCGGGTCTCGGCGTCCGTGGGAACGGCGGTGTTCCCGGGAGACGGCGACACGCTGCAGGCATTGCTGCATCATGCGGACCGGCGCATGTACGACGACAAGGAGAGCCGGAAACGCGGTTATGACCGCCAGACCATGCTGCAGGCATGAACGCAAGTCAGAGCTGCCGAAGGAAGGGTAAATTCATGAGAAGAATTCACATCAGTATGGTTCGGCCGGGGGAGAGGCTCGCGAGGCCAATCATGCGGGAGAACGGCAGCGTATTGCTGGGCGCAGGCGTCGAATTGAACGAACGATTTATCGAACGGCTGCGCGGCATGGGCATTGATGTCGTCTATGTGGAAGACGAATGGACCAGCGACATCGTGCCCGAAGAAGTGATTCGCGACGAAACCTATCAACGCGCGTTTGACACCATCTACAAGACGGTCGGCAGCCTGATGGACACGCCGGCCAACAGGGGACGCGCATCGACGCCGGATCTCGGGCGGACGTTCCGGGCGCTGTTCGGGGAGATCATTCATGACCTGCTGCAGCGCAAGGACATCATGTACAGTCTGGCCCAGATCCATGTGGCGGACGCTTACCTGTTCCAGCACTCGGTCAATGTGGCCGTGCTCGCCGGCATCATGGGCATGGCCAAAGGATACAACCGGAATCAGATCGAGGAGCTGGGCGTCGGCGCGCTGCTCTTTGACATCGGCATGACCAAGGTGCCGAAGGAGCTATTGCACAAGACCACGCCGCTGACGCCCGAAGAACGGGCCATTGTCGAGAAGCATACGACGGAAGGGTTCGACATGCTGCGAACGCAGCATGACATCTCGCTGCTCTCCGCGCACTGCGCGCTGCAGCACCATGAACGGTATGACGGCTCCGGTTATCCCCGCGGCCTCAAAGGCAATGAAATACACGAATACGCGCAGATTATCGCGATTGCGGATGTGTACGACGCGCTCACATCGCCGCGCTCCTACCGCAACCGCTACTCGCCGTCCGAGGCGATCGAGTATTTGTTCGCAGCCGGCAATACGCTGTTCGATCTGGAACTGATCAAGCTGTTCTGCCGGCATGTGTCGGTGTACCCGGTCGCGACGACGGTTATGCTCAATACGGGTCAAATCGCCGTTGTGACGGCCAACAACCCGCTTGCCGTTCACCGTCCGGTTGTGCGCATTCTGCGCGAAGCCGACGGCCGTCCGGTGTCCACGCCCTACGAAATCGACCTGAAATACGACATGCAGCTCATGATTGTGAAAGAGCTGTGATCACGTGAAGGACGGCGCAAGCCGTTTTTCTTTACATTATAGAATTTATAAGTTTTGGGGTGGAGGCAGGTCTTCCGCCTTATTTCTGTTTTTGGTAAGGTTAGGATATGGAGACGAACATCTTGAAACGCATCTTTTTTGATGAGCGAGGGCACTGGGATCGGTTTGTGGCAAAACATGGCGGCAAGCTGCGTGCCAATGTACGGAAGGAAGTAGAGAAGTTCCGTCGATGCGGGGATCCCCGAAACGGATTTAAGCTGCTGGTATGTGAAGGATGTCATGACCTGCGGCTTGTTCCGTATCGCTGTAAAGGAAGATTCTGTACGACCTGTTCATGCGGAGAAACAGAGGAATGGGCACGTCTACTGGAACAAGATGTATTCCAAGTCAACCATCGTCATGTCGTCTTCACGATTGACGAAGGATTGCGGGAAATCTTTCTGCTTCATCGGGCAAAATTGCTCAAAGAATTTATGGATGAAGCGGTGCGCTTAGTCAAAGAACATTTTGAGAAGAAACATAAGGTAACTCCCGGAATCATAGCCGGATTGCATACGTTTGGGGCACGGCTTAACTTCAATCCTCATGTCCATATGCTAGTAACCATGGGAGGGATGAAGAAGAACGGCGAGTGGAAAACATACGACTTTATTCCGTTCGAGATGTTGCGTAAACAATGGCAGACGGTTGTGTTGAAGCTGATTCGCCGAAAGTTAAGCGAACAAGAGAAAAGGCAAGTGCAGTCCCGTTTGCAAAAAGCCTACTCCGAAAATGGAGAAGGCTTCTATGTGCATGCTCCGAAACAGAAAGGGAACGTCAAGCGGCAACTCGGATATATCGGGCGATACATGAGAAGACCGGCGGTAGCGGTTAGCCGGATCGAAGCGTATGACGGAGAAAGGGTGACCTTTCGTTACCGGGATAAGAATGACGGGGAAGAGAAGACGGAGACGATTTCGGTGGAAGAATTTATTGGCAGACTGATCCGGCATATTCCGGATGAAAACTTTAAGACGATCCGTTACTATGGGGTTTACTCGCGGCGGATCAAGAGCTTGTGCAAGAAGTTAGTCAGTGAGTGGCAAAAAGCTGCGAGAAGATGGATCGTCAAGGCAAAGAGGATATTAAAACGCAGAACGTGGAGTGAACGGGTCAAGGAGCAGACGGGGAAGCCGCCGTGTTGCCCAAAATGCGAAAGTTATTATGAATACAAGGGAGAAGCCTGCCTTGAAGAAGGGAAGTTGAAGGTGAAGTACGCGGTGTGCTCCACCTCAAAGGCATGCCTGGAAAGGATGATTCGGGATGTCGCCGGTGTCGAAGAAACGAAAGGAAGCGAAGAAAAGGAAAAAGCCGCAAAGCGGGCTGCATAGCAAAGCGAAAGTAACCTACATCTGTCTTCAATGTCATACAACAGAAGAGATTCCGCTGAATGTCGTTCGGAATTTCGATGCGATGGATGATGGAGATCCGACAGTACCTCCGCAATTCCGTTGCGAAGAATGTGGAGGAGGCATGTACCCAGAATATTACAAAGGAATTCATGGTTACGAGTACAGGATAAGCGATGTAAGAAAATAAGCCGGGTGTAGATTGTTCCCTACAGCCGGCTATTTTGCACGTATGAACTAAATCGCACGAACTAAAGGACGCCGTCAGGCGTTTTTCTTATTTCCGCACGCGGCCAAAACGAAGGCTTATCCGCATTGTCCGTGTCCTCCCCGCAGCTTCTGCATACGTTGAAGGCGAGGGGAGGGATCGCGATGCGCAAACCGTCAAAGCCGAAATCCGCGCGGAGATGGAGACTGAATTCCGCGGCGAACCTTCAGAGCCCGAACAGTCCGATTCTGGATCGGCTGACCGTCGTATGGGTGCAGTCGAACGGCGTGCCCTTCGATACGACGGGGTTTATTGCCCGTCTGTACCGAAACGGCGTGCTTGTGCAGACCGCCGCCTTCGACCGCTTCGGCGTCGTCCGGTTCAGCGGCGTCGCCACGCTCACGCGGGTAAGCTATACGCTGCGCGTGTTCGATTCGAACGGGTTCCTGTTCCGCACGCGGACGATACCCGCGGGCGTCGAGACATTCGCCGTCATCGGCTGATGCCGAGCGGCAAGCCCCCGCATGCAGCCGTGCCGGCCCGGACCGGCGCGGCTTTCCCGCCTTAACTGCCTCAACCGCCGAATGCCGAGCGGAACGCCGCGCTGAGCCGCTTCGGTTCCACGTCCCAAAGCGCCGCAATGTCCGGGCAGACGTTCGCTTCCCACCAATCGGCCAGCTTCTTCCGGTTGTCCCGATGCTCGTGAATCCAGAGCAGATTTTCCGCCACCTTGCGAAAATAGAGCTTCTCCGCTTCCTCGACTTTCTCCGCCGGAATGTACCGGTTCAGCCGTTTGATGGTGCGGTACAGTTCAACGTTGCAGGCGCGTCGGATTTTGCGTGCGGAAGGATAGGCGGCTTCGTGCTTGCCTCCCGGCTGCTGCAGTCTCATCAGTCCGATCACCTCGCCATGCTGCGGCTTGCGCCGCTGGTTCAGCCTGAAGCATTGTATGCATGGCGAAAGGCGGCGGGCACATGGCCGCGCCGCCGGGACGCAACATCATTGCACGCGAATGTAGCCGACCATCGGGCCGTTCTGTTCGAGATCCCGGTGCGTCAGGCAAACGATCGGGTAAGTGCCCGCGTGTTCGGGAGTGAAACGGACGACCGTCGTTTCTCCCTTGCGGACGATGCCGCGGACGCCCAGCCCTTCGATGACGAACGGATGGCTCCCGCCGTTGACGCCGGTGATCTGCAGCTCGACCGGCTGCCCGCGGCTCACGACAATATGGCCGGGGTCCCAGCGGTAAACTTCGATTTTCTGCCCGTTCGGCCCGGTGCTGCTGAACTCGCCCGTCACCAGATGGTAGACGCTGACCTCTTCGGGCTTGCCGTTCGCCAGAATCGCCTGTTCCCATCGCAGGTATGCCAATGCCAGGATGACCGCCGCCGTCAGCGCGAGCGCCAGATAGAACTTCCGTTTATGAATGAAATAGACTTTGGACATGGCCCGCCACCTCTCGCATAGAATGTTCATGGACAATCTATGCGCGGTCTTGTCCGCGCATGCCTGAGCTGCGGAAAATGCCCGGGCCCCGCGCAACCCCATCGTTCTGGAAGTCTGGTGTGCGGGTGTGATAGAATACGGAACAGATTGCGATTTTCGGAGGTGCTGGCGGATGGAACACTGGATTACCGAATTCATGGAATCATACGGATACTTTGGCATTCTGCTGCTTATCGCGATTGAGAATCTCTTTCCGCCCATCCCTTCGGAAATCATTCTGACCTTCGGAGGTTTCATGACGACGACGTCAAGCATGACGATCTTCGGCGTCGTGCTGGCTGCGACCCTCGGCTCGATGGCGGGCGCCATCCTGCTGTACGGCGTCGGGCGGGTGCTGTCCGCGGAGCGGCTGGAGGCGATCGTCGTCCGCTACGGCAAGATTCTCCGGCTGAAACCCGAGGATATCCGGAAGGCGGACGCCTGGTTCGACCGGTACGGCCCGTGGGCGGTTTTCTTCGGACGGCTTGTGCCGCTTGTCCGCAGCCTGATCTCGATTCCGGCCGGCAGTTCCGGTATGAACTTCACGACCTTTCTCGTGCTTACGACGGCCGGCTCGCTCATCTGGAATACGGCGCTCGTCAGCATCGGCGCCGCCGTCGGCGCATCGTGGGAATCGATCGTGCACTATATGGATGTCTACTCGTATATCGTCTACGCGCTGATTGCTTTGGGCGGTATTGCCTTCATCGTCTGGTTCGTGCGCAACCGCGTGCTGAAAGAGCGCAAGTAGCCTTTCGGACCGGGCCGGGCGGGCGGTTGAGACGGGCGGGCGGCTCTGGTAACATGGATGGAAGATTGAGGGAAGGATGGCGATCCACAATGGCAAAATCGGTGGCGGACAAGCTGGGACGCGGCATCTCGCCGCGCGCGTTCATGGACGGCATGACGCAAAACAAGGAGACGTTCGTCTCGCTCTATGAGCATTTCGCATGGCCGAGCGAGGAAGACCGGGAGTTCTTCGAATCGCTCCGGTTTCGGGACGATCTGCGCTGCCTGATTCTGATGGCGGACTGGTGCGGCGATTGCGTCAAAAACATCCCGCCGGTGTTCCGGGCGCTGGAAGCGGGCGAGGTGCCGATCGACGTGCTGATCAAGGAAGAGCATCCGGATACGATGCAGCAGTTCCTGACGCTCGGCGGCGAGTCGGTGCCGGTCGTCATTTTCGCCGATACGGGCGGCGCGGTGCTCGGCACCTGGGGGCCGCGCCCCGGGCACGTGCAGGAAGTGATGGTCCGCTTCAAGCAGGAAAATCCCGACCGGAACGCGCCCGGCTATCAGGAGAAACTGGCCGCGGTGCGTGAAGAGATCAAGAGGAGGTACGGAGAGGGCACGGGTTACCAGGCGCACGTCCTGAGGGAAATCCGCGAGCTCATCTCCGGTTTCTGACGATGGAGGACATTCGCATTGAGACGTTCACGCTCGGTCCGCTTGAGACGAACGCCTATCTGGTAATGGATGCGGAAGGCGCCAAAGCTTTCGTGATCGATCCCGGCGCCGGTCCGAAGCGGTTGCTGGAGCGCATCGAAGCGCTCGGCGTCAAAGTCGAGGCGATCGTGCTGACCCATGCGCATTTCGATCACATCGCGGGGGTCGAGGAGGTGCGCCGGGCTTGCCATTGCCCGGTCTATGTGCACGACCTGGAGGCGGACTGGCTGACCGATCCGCGCAAGAACGGCTCCGCACGGTGGCCGGACGTGACGCCGCCCGTCGCGGCCGAGCCGGCCGAACACGCGCTTGAGGACGGCATGAGCCTCAAGCTTATCGGCCGCGAATTCCGGGTCATCCATACGCCGGGCCACTCTCCGGGCAGCGTCAGCCTGCTGCACGGCAGCCATCTGTTCGGCGGCGACGTGCTGTTCCGGATGTCGGTCGGCCGGACGGACCTGCCCGGCGGGCGGACGGAAGACCTCGAGCACTCGATCCGGAACAAGCTCTACAAGCTGCCGCCCGAAACGCGCGTCTACCCGGGACACGGCCCGCAGACGACGATCGGATTCGAGATGACGCACAACCCTTACGTTCCGGCGCTGCCGCAAAGTTGATCAGGAACAGGAACCTCGCCGCCCGTCGGGCCGGCGAGGTTCTGCTATATTGCGGGCTTCCCGTTCACCCGCCGCAGCATGAACAGTCCGACCGCGCCGGAGAGGAGAAGGGTCATCCCCGCCAGCGCCGTAACATATGGGTACAGGATCGGGTAGAACAGCGACAGCCAGACATTCAGCACATTCGATTCATATCCGAAGGACATCGGCGTCGCGAAGTTGGCGAGCCGCGTCCGGTAGAGCGGGTGCGTGTGCTCGCCGTATGCGAACGTTTCTTCCTCGACGGTGCCGTCTTCCGACACCAGAAGGATCCGCCAGCGCAGTTCTTCCATCGGGGAAGGCGCGTTGTCCGCATGCCCGTCGATCCGCTGCACAATGGCCAGCCGGACCGTTCCCGTCTTGCGGTCGGTCAGCTCGGCCAGCGCGAGATAGCCGTGGTAACGGTTCGAATCGCGGTAAGCGGGGCGGATGACCGCATCCGCGGCAATGGAATGGTCGCGCCCGTTCACTGTGATGCGGATCGGGCCGTGCCGCCGCTCCTCCGTCGGTTTCGTGAATTCATCCCGCAGTTCGATCCGGTTGCCGCGGAAATCGAACACGTAAGCTTCCCCCGTGAATCCGTCGGGCTCGATCGGAATCCGCTGTATCGCATACTGGTTCCTTGCTTTCTCGGCAAGCGCGTATTCCCGATAGTGGGCGTAGAGCATCGGAGCGGAGACGGCCAGGAGCAGCACGCCGACCATGATCATGACCCAGACGCCAATGCGCATGACCCTGTCTGCCTCCTCGTTGAAAGGTAACGATCCTTCGCCTTACATGCCGGGATTGTGCCCCATATGCGTCATCGGCTGGCGCTCGAACGCGACGATCCAGTCTCCCTGAATGGCCGCATAGCCGACATCCCCCTCGACCACGAGGCCGTACAGATTTTTCACATCGAGAAATTCCCGCCGTTCGCCGTTCTCGAATTCCAGCGTGATGTAATAGTCCGTGCGTGAGCCGAAGCCGTGATGGACGGCGCCGTCCGCATGATGATGCATGTTCGAGCCTCCCGTCACCTCCATCCGTTTCGCCGCGACGCGGGCGTAGACGGTCCGACGGGGCGCGCGGGTGTTGCGAATGTGGCGGGCAATTCCGACGACGACTATGGCGAAGAAGGCGGCGAACCCGATCAGGATGATGATCGGCATCAAGGTGAACATGAAATCGAAACCGCCGAACGGTCCCGGAGAGAACGGATCGTGCATGGACTTCCTCCTGTTTCCGGTGCTGTCATTTATATACGCCGAATGGAGAGAAACGTTTCAGCGGGCTGTCTGTGAAACTTTTCCATTCCGCGCTCGTCTAACTTTGCAAAATCATTCGTTCTCGTAATGGAGGTTCAGGCATGCGATCGAAAAGTTTCGTTCGGTTGTTGTCCGCCTTGTTGGCGCTGTCTGTTGCAACCGCGGGTTACCCGCTCAGGGATGCGGCCGCGGCGGAAAAATTTTTTGCCCGTCACGCCTATACGGACCCTTCGACCGGCGAGGTGTTCTTCGATGTGATCCGCAATTCCGAACCGTACCAGCTCGTCGTGTTCCGCACGGCGGACGGCGAATGGATGCGTCTGCCGGACGGTGTGCGCGGCATCGGGCTTGACGACCGCACGGGCTGCGTCCGCGTATCCACCTATTCGGCTCCGTTCCATGACGTCTGCTATGACGCCGCGGCGGACGCGTTGGTCTACACCACGGCGTTCGAGCCTTCCCCGAGCGGCAAATGGGGACTGAAAATCGTCTCGTTCTACGAATCTTACGTACCGACGAATGTGCATACCTCAACGCCGCAGCCGAGCATCCATTACGGTTCCCACACCTCGCAGAAACAGCATCTCCTCTTGTTGAAAAACAACGCGACCGGCGAGATCCGGCAGCTTGCCATAAGCGACAGGTATCCGGACTATCGTTGGCTGGCGGACGGCACCCTGCTGCTGGAGCGGTTCAGCGAGACGGCACGGCAGAACGAGCTGGTGCGCATCAACCCGGCGACCGGCGAGGCGAAGCGGTTCATGCTTGGTTCCCTGCGGGGGTACAACGCGGAGCACAATTTGCTGCTCTATGTGATGAATGAGCCATCGCGGAAGCTGCGGATTTACGATTTCCGGACCGGGAAGTCCCGCCTGGCGAAGGAAGACGAGGAGAAGCTGTTCTATCCCGATTTCGGAACGCCGGGTGACAAAGAAGCAGAGCCCGTCCTGCCGGCGGATCTCGATCTCGATGCGCTTCCGGTTGCCGAAACGGGGATTCGGGAGGAACATGCCGCGGTGCTGACACTGGACGGCGCTGATATCCCGCTGCCCTTCGCGTTTGCCGGATTGGACGGGGAGACGTATGTGCCGCTGCGGCCGCTTGTCGACCGGGGATGGACATTGAGGAAGGAACCGCTTGCCGAAGGCGGCCACGACTATATCGTCGAATCGGAGCGGGGTAGCCTGCGGCTGAACCGGGCGAACAGCATGGCGCTGAACGACCGGTTGTACATTCCGATCCGGCTCATCCGGTCGCTGGGCCATGAAGCCGGGTTGAAGTGGAATCGTTGAAACGATGCGATCTGATCAGGAGGTTGCGATCATGAAATGGAGAAAAACGATCACGGCGGTTCTGTTTGCAGGCGCGCTGACCTCCGCTGCCTGTACCGGCTTGACGCCGACGGGCGCGCATGCGGCTGCCGGGGAGCCCTATCAAGCCGACTACGTCTATACGGATTCCCGTACCGGGGAGGTGTTCTTCAACGTTTACCGAGGCGCGGAAAGTTTCGTCGTGTTCCGCACGGCGGACGGAGAATGGATGCGGCTGCCGGATGGCATCGCCCGTCTGTGGTCCGGTTCCGAAAGCGGCTGCGCATTCTTGTTCGCTTATCCCCCGCACCCGGAGCAGTACTTCAACGCCTGCTATGACGCGGAAGCGGACGAAGTGGTCTACCACACGGAGTTTGCGCCTTCCCCGAACGGCAAATGGGGATTGAAGATCGTCCCGTACTATGAGCCGTTTGATCCGGCGAACGGGCAAACGTCGTATCCGGGGTCGATCATCCGCTACACATCCCGCACCATACAGAAAAAAGAAACCGTCCTGCTGCGAAACAACGCGACCGGCGAGATCCGGCAGCTGGCCGTCAGCACCAATGCCATGCCATATTACTGGCTGGCGGACGGCACCCTGCTGCTGCAGAAATTCAGCGAGACGGATCGGCAGAACGAACTGGTGCGCATTAATCCGGCGACCGGCGAGGCGAAGCGGTTCATGCTCGGTTCCATGCGGGGGTACAACGCCGAACGCAATCTGCTGCTCTATGTGATCAATGAGCCGGAACGGCGGCTGCGCATTTACGATTTCCGCGCCGGGAAGTCCCGGCTGGCGAAGGAAGGCGAGACCGAGCTGTTCTATCCCGAGACCGAAGTGTCGCGGGAAGAGCGTCCGGAGCCTCCTTCCTTGCCGGAGGATCTCGATCTTGACGCGCTGCCGGTGGCCGACACGGGGATTCGGCATGACTATGCCGCGGTGCTGACGCTGGACGGTGCGGATGTGCAGCTGCCCTTCGCGTACGTCGGACTGGACGGAGAGGCGTATGTGCCGCTCAAACCGTTCGTTGCACGGGGATGGACGATGCGGCAGGAATCGTCGGATGGCGGCCATGAATATGTCGTCGATACGGGCCGGGGCGAACTGCGGCTGAACCGCGCGAACAGCATATCGCTGAACGACCGGTTGTATCTTCAGCTCCGCCTCATCCGGTCGCTCGGCCATGAAGCCGAATTGAGGTGGCTGCGCTGAAAATTGCAACACTTGGACCGATCTGCGAAAATGGGAAGGAAACTGTCGGCTGACAAGGATGGTGTGCATGAGCAGATCGGACAACGCATGGGATACGGAGAAGGAAAAGGGGGCGGAACTTGCCGAAACGATCACGGCGCGTGAGGCGACTTCCGCCGAGGCGCTGACGCCGGAGCAGGAGGCGGCCGAACGCGAACGGATCGTGAAGCTGATCGGCGCCGACCTCGGATTGCCGGCCGGGAAAGTGGGCGCGGCGGTCCGGTTGCTGGAGGAAGGGAACACGATCCCGTTCATCGCCCGCTACCGCAAGGAAATGACGGGCGAGCTGGACGAGCAGCAGCTGCGGGACATTGCGGAGAAGCTGAACTATCTCCGCAATCTGGAGGCGCGCAAGCGCGAAGTGATCCGGCTCATCGACGAGCAGGGGAAACTGACGGACGAGCTGCGGGAAGCCATCGCACGGGCGGTGAAGCTGCAGGAGGTCGAGGACCTGTACCGTCCCTATCGCCAGAAGCGCAAGACGCGGGCAAGCGTCGCGAAGGAGCGGGGGCTGGAGCCGCTCGCGGAATGGCTGCTCAGCCGGCCGCGGCACGGAACGCCGCTTGAGGAGGCGGCAAAGTACATCCATGAGGAGAAGGGCGTTCCGACGGCCGAGGAAGCGCTGCAGGGCGCGATGGACATCATCGCGGAACAGCTCGCGGACGACGCGCAGATCCGCGCCTGGGTGCGGAGCCACACGCAGACCCACGCGGTGCTGGTGTCCGCGGCGAAGGACCCGGAAGCGGAGTCGGTCTACGAGATGTACTACGACTACCGCGAGCCGGTTCGCCGGATGCCGCCGCACCGCGTGCTCGCCGTCAACCGGGGCGAGCGGGAAGAGGTGCTGAAGGTGTCGCTGGAGCTCGACCCGGCACGCATCCTGGACTATATCGGACGCCGGATCGCGCTCGACCGGCAGCCGGAAGCCGTGCGCGATGTGCTGCGCGCTGTGGTCGAAGACGCCTACAAGCGGCTCATCGCGCCGTCCATTGAACGCGAGGTGCGCGCCGAAATGACGGCGCAGGCGGAGGAGCACGCGATCGGCATATTCGCCGCGAACCTGCGCAGCCTGCTGCTGCAGCCGCCGGTGAAGGGGCGGGTTGTGCTCGGCATCGACCCGGCATACCGCACCGGCTGCAAGCTGGCCGTCGTCGACGAGACCGGCAAGCTGCTGGCGACGGACGTCTGCTACCCGACGCCGCCGCACAACAAGACGGCCGAGGCGGAGAAGCTCGTGAGCGGGCTGATCGACCGGTACGGCGTCACGCTGATCGCGATCGGCAACGGCACCGCCTCGCGGGAGACGGAGCAGTTCGCCGCCGATCTGATCCGCAAGCGGCGCGATGCGGGGCTGGACGCCGGCGGACTGCAATACGTCATCGTGAGCGAGGCGGGCGCCAGCGTCTATTCGGCTTCGAAGCTGGCGGCCGAAGAATTCCCGGACCTCGACGTCGCGGAGCGCAGCGCCGTGTCGATTGCCCGGCGGCTGCAGGACCCGCTCGCCGAGCTTGTCAAGATCGAGCCGAAGGCGATCGGCGTCGGGCAGTACCAGCACGACGTCAATCCGAAGCGGCTGGACGAGAGCCTGGGCGCCGTCGTCGAATCGGCGGTCAACCATGTCGGCGTCGACGTCAACACCGCGTCGCCTCAATTGTTGTCGTATGTCGCCGGCATCAACGCGGCGCTCGCCCGCAACATCGTCGCGTACCGCGAAGCGAACGGCAAGTTCACGGACCGCAGCCAGTTGAGGTCGGTGCCGCGGCTCGGCGCGAAGACCTACGAGCAATGCATCGGGTTCCTCCGCGTGCCGGACGGCGCGCAGCCGCTCGACCGGACGCCGATCCACCCGGAATCCTACGGCGTCGTCGACCGGCTGTTCGCGATGCTGGGGCATACCGTGCACGACCTGGGGACGGAAGCGCTGAACGCGAAACTGCGGGAACTCGATCCTGCCGAAGCCGCCGAACGGCTCGACGTCGGCGTCCCGACGCTGCGCGACATCATTGACAGCCTGCTGCGCCCGGGACGCGACCCGCGCGAGGAGCTGCCGCCGCCCGTCTTCCGGACGGACGTGCTCCGCATCGAGGATCTCGCGCCCGGCATGGAACTGAAGGGCACGGTTCGCAACGTGATCGACTTCGGCGCCTTCGTCGACATCGGCGTCAAGAACGACGGGCTTGTCCATATTTCACAGATGAGCGACCGCTATGTGAAGCATCCGCTGGATGTCGTATCCGTCGGCGATACGGTGACGGTCCGCGTGCTGTCGGTGGACGTGAAGCGCGGGCGCGTCAGCCTGACGATGCGCTCGGGCGAATGACGATTCTTTCGTGCCGGAAGCGATTTGTGATAGAATAGAAATTGGAGAGCGAAACCATCGGAATACAAGGAGTGAGAGAGATGCGTACTGATCAAGCTTTTCGTCTGGCTGAGCGGATTCCGGCCGACTTCGGCGAAGTGATCCGCACGCGCCGGTCCGTCCGGCACTACGATCCGAATTTCGTGCTGAGCCGGGAAGAAATCAAGTCGCTCCTGGCCGACACCGTGCTGGCGCCGTCGTCGAACAACCTGCAGCCGTGGCGCTTTCTCGTGATCGATCAGCAGGAAGACAAAGAGAAGCTGTATCCGATCGCGTACAACCAGCGGCAGGTGCTCGAAGCTTCGGCCACGATCGCCGTGCTGGGCGATATCGAAGGCTACAAGCGGGTGGATGAGATCACCCGGATTGCGGTCGAGCGCGGCTATATGACCGAGGAATTCGCCGCGCAGCAGCGGGAGCGGGTTGCTTCGTCCTACGGATCGATGAGCAGGGAAGCGCTCAAGCAAATCGCCCTGATCGACGGCAGCCTGGCGTCCATGCAGCTCATGCTGGCGGCGCGGGCGCGCGGCCTCGATACGGTGCCGATGGGCGGATTCGATCACGGGCAGTTCATCAAGGCGTTCAATGTGCCGGACAACTATGTACCGGTCATGCTCATCGCCGTGGGCAAGGCGGCAGCCGAAGGGCGCCCGACGGCGCGGCTCGCGGTCGACGATGTGACGACCTGGGGCAGTTTCTGATAGTGCGATAAACGACAAGGCCGGCCGGCATCCCTGTGATGCCGGCCGGCCTTGTGCGCGGCA
>NZ_CAJRAY010000034.1 GCF_907165215.1 Thermobacillus xylanilyticus
AAAATTACGTGAGTGATCCATTGCCCTTCGGTAACATTTTTATATGAGTTGACACGGCATGAACAAACGCAATTTTCCTCCGCAATTTCCACAGGCGTAACGGCGCGGATCCATCCGGCGTTTCCGCAAATATTCGGTCCCGCAGGAGACGCATTTCAGCATATAGCGCGGCGGCTTCGTTACGCGCGGCCTGCTGCCCGGCAGATGGCGGCAATACCGGCTGCCGCCGACCTTAACGAGCAGCTCCATGAAATCCCGGTCACGATGGCGGTATCCGCGGTTCATCAAATGCAGATGATAGTGGCACAGCTCGTGCTTGATGATTTTGGCCGTCTCTTCGGGGCCGAACTGCTCCAGCTGCTTCGGGTTGATCTCGATGTTGTGCGTCTTCAGAAAATAGCGTCCGCCCGTCGAGCGCAGTCTGCGGTTGAACGTCGCCCGGTGGCGGAACGGCAAGCCGAAGCTTTCCAGCGATATCCGCTCGACCCATGCCTGCAGCGCATCGTCGTCCACACCGGTTCATTCCTTTCCCGCAGGCGCTTTCCGCGGCGCCGTCCGTCATGAATATACTTGAATTTATAAGATGCCGTGCGTTACACTGTCAAGTAGTTTTGCCATGCTGTTAAGGACCGGGCGGCGGGGCTCGGCGGCCTTGCGGCTGCCTGCAACGGCAATTTGGCCGCGGGTTTATCTTTAACGAAACGGACAGCACTTATTTAACCGAATCGATGGCATATCGAATTCACAACGCAACTTAGACACGTTATTCATCCTTTCGTTGCGAGCTCAAAAATGCCTGAAAGGCGAAAATTGCGTTGCCACGTTTCGTTAAACCGCCGACCGCCTGCCACCGGCCCCGTCCCCGACGGCAGCATGGAACGAACGACCGTGAAGAAGAAAGGAAACGATCGAATGCCGACGATGCGCTATGTTATTCTGCACGGACCGGACGGCCTGCAATACGTCGAAATGCCGGCGAGCCACGCCTATCAGCTGAGCGCGCTCCTGCTTCGGCTGCACAAGGAGATCGGCAAGCTGACCGCCGACAACGTGCCGCAGCTTCCGCATGTCTCCGCCGAGTGCTCCGATCTGGAACTGCACGATCCTTCGGCCTCCGTCATCAGCGGACTCGATTTCATGAACCGGCTGGAACAGCGCTTCGCCCAAATCCGCGAGCAGTCCTATCCGCTCATCTCGCTGCTGACGGAGATCCGGGCGCTCCTGGCCCAGCTCGAACAATGGTACGACGAAGAATACGGCGCTTGACCAAAGCCTCATCAGCCCGGCCGGCATGATGCCCGGTTGCAAATGGGACCTGCACGGACATCCGCCCAACTCCATATGTTATACGAGACATGGCATATCCGGAGGAGGACGATCGTCATGCCGCAATGGCTGTGCAATCAACTGATGCGGGCTTTCCAGAAGAAAGACAGCCGGCAGATCCGGCTGCTGAACGATTGCTGGTTCTTCTATCGCTCCAAACCCCGGAAGGACGACGGTGACCGGCAGACGGGCCTGCTTCCGTGACAGACCCGCTGCCGCGCACAAGGCCGGCCGGCATCACAGGGATGCCGGCCGGCCTTGTCGTTT
>NZ_CAJRAY010000035.1 GCF_907165215.1 Thermobacillus xylanilyticus
CTGCTAGTTGAGGACTCCCTATGAAGCTGGCTTCAAAACGAAATTATGCAAAAGGCTCTTATTCCAAAACCATTGAGAGACCTGGCTTATCGCTATGTTGCCAAACGGAGGAAATTGATTTTCAAACAGACAAAAACTTGCATTATTCCAACAGAAGAGATCAAGGAAAGGTTTTTATCTTAGTCCTGTAAGGAGTCGTACAATAATCCATAACGCAATAAGAATCCATAATGGGGGAAATACAACCGGATAAATCTGATGACCACTGACAAGGCTACTGGAGGTGTATTCATGCGCTTTCAATCCAGAAAAGAAAAATGGGTTGGCGTGTTGTTATGGGGGGCTTCCCTGGTCTGTTATGTTCTTGCCGTGACCATCTTTTTTACGAATTTGAATCTGATCGTTCAAATCTTGCTTGCGGTTGTTTTCGCGGTTTTCGGGATCATCACGCATTCGGCCGTAATCGGGACGGTTTATATCATTGACCGGGGCAATTTGCGCATAAAAAGCGGCATTTTGATTCGAAAAACGATTCCTTTGAGCAGGATCGTAAAGGTACGTCCCGTTGTTTCCTGGGAAGCTTCGGCGGCATTGTCCCACAAACGGTTGAGGATTTACGATCATACCGGATATTGGGACGTTTCCCCAGAGAGAGCGGACGAATTTATCCGGCAGTTAAAAGAAGCCGCGCCGTACATCCATCTTGATTCAGACATTCGCAGTTGACAACTCACGGAGTCCGGAGTTCGACGGAGTGCGCGCGACTGCTGTCGGTCAGCGAAGCGCCGCCTCGCTCTCCATGCGCTCGATGCGGCGCGGGTAGGCGACCTGGATGCCGTATGCTTTCAATTCATAGAGCAGCGCTTTGCGGATTTCTTTGCAAGCCGTCCAGTAGTGCTGGTCGTTCACCAGGCTGACGACGGTATATTTGGCGCCGAGCGCCTGGTTCTCGACATCGGTGATGCCGTAGAGCTGCGGCGGCTCGATCACTTCCCCCTCCTCGTTCCGCAGGAACAGGTGGGGCATCTCCCGCTGCAGCCGGGCCGACAGCCGGTTCACCGCCGCTTCGACATCGGCCGGATCGGTCTCGTAGGCGACGGTAATGTTGATGATCGCCCGCATGCGCTCGCGGTTGTAGTTCTCGCTGATGCGGATTTCCGAGTTCTGGATGACGACGACATGCTGGGCCCAGGTACGGATCTTGGTGGCGCGAAGGCCGACGCTGACCACGGTGCCGCGGATCTGGCCGTTATTGATCGACACGTAGTCGCCGACGGAGAACTGGTCTTCGAATATGATGAAGAAGCCGGTGATCAAATCCTTCACGAGCGTCTGCGCGCCGAATCCGACGGCCAGCCCGACGACGCCCGCCCCGGCGATGATCGGTCCGATGTTGACGCCGAAGGTGCTGAGTCCGGTCAGGATCGCGACGATGAAGATGGCGTACCGCGTAAACGACAGCAGCAGCGATTCGAGCGTTTTACGCTGTTTGATGTCCAGCCTTGTCAGGGCGAAGACACGCGAGACGACGATTTTGCGCAGGCGGAGGGTGAGCCAGGTGAGGACAATGATCAGCAGAAGGTGTCCCAGTTTCTGGAGCGCGGCAACGGAATAAGGCGCCCAGAATTCCCAGGTCAAATAGTCTTCGAAGCTTGGGCCGATCCACCGGTCCACGCGATCACCTCCCGAGGATATGCAGAACCGGTCACAAGGTTATCAATCTTTCATCGGGGAGTCAAATGCTGTTTCTGTTGCGGATTGCCCCGCCCATTGTTAGACTGACAGTAACATGGTCTTGTGTAGCGGGGGCTGGCCGGGTGAGACGATCGATCCGAACGCAGCTTGTCATCAGCTTCTTCGCCGTCATGCTGCCGGTTGTGCTGTTCCTGATCGCCAACAACTGGTATGCGAAGAACGTGGTGCATGACAAGGTATCCGAGACGTATCGCAATACGCTCGATATTTTCGTGGGGCAGCTGGATCTGTATATGGAAGAGATCAATGATTATTTGTACAAGCTGGCCGTACTCGACGCGGATGTCGGGCTGCTGGCGGCTTTTCCCGTGGACAGCGACAATTACGTGCTGACGAAGGTCCGGGTGCAGAACAAAATCAACCGCGACGTCGGATTTTACAATCTGCTGCATACTGTTTTTATTTACAATGAAAACGATATCATTTTCAGTTCTTCCGGAAATTACGGACAGGTGAAGCAGCTGCTTGCGCAGGAGGCGCCTCGCATCGCGGCGCAGCACCGGCAGATGCTGGACGGCACATGGATGCTCTGGGAGAACGACCTGATGCCCGGCCGCGACTTCCTTGTGCGCCTGACGCCGTCCGAAAACAACCAGTACATCGGCGCCATCATCAGCATCAGCGATATTCTGGACTTGCTCCGCATCCAGTGGGACGACGACAAGATCGGAGAGAGCGCCGTTTACAGCCGCGAAGGCGTGCGGATGGCGGACCCGCTGTCTTTCACGGACCGCACGCTGCCGATTGCGAACCTGCCCTTGCTCGACACGCCGTATCAGATCGTCGGGCAGGGGGAAAACCGCCATCTCGTCATGATTCGCACCAGTTCGATGGCCGACATCGCGGTTGCCGTGGCCGTACCGGAGAAACAGATGCTGCAGGGACTGCCCTATTTCCAGAAGGCGGTCTATTTCATCGTGCTCGGGCTCGTCTTTCTGTTCTCCATGTATCTGCTGTTCATCCAGCGCACCGTGTTCCAGCCGCTGCACCAGCTCATCAACGGCATGAAGAAGCTGTCGCTCGGGATGCTCGATTTCCGGCTGAAGACGACGAACACGGTCGAATTCCAGTTCATGGCGAACACGTTCAACAACATGGCCGAGCAGATCAGCAATCTGCGCATCGGGATGTACGAGGAGCAGCTCAGGGCGCAGAAGAACGAGATGAAGCAGCTCCAGGCGCAGATCAATCCGCATTTCTACATGAACAGCCTGAACATCATCTACAACTTCGCCGTCCTGAAAGACCACGATTCGGTGAAGAAGATGGCCCTGCACATGGCCGATTATTTCCGCTTCATCATGCGGGTGAACCGGGAATCGATCACGCTGGAGGAAGAACTGAAGCATATCGGGAACTATGTCGAAATCCAGAAGTTCCGCTTCCCCGAGAAACTGGAATGCATCGTCGACATTCCGGAGCGCTGGCGGACGGCCGCGCTGCCGGCGCTGACGCTGCAGCCGTTCGTCGAGAACGCGATCATCCACGGTTTCCTCAACCGCCGGGAGAAATTCATCATCCGGATCCACGGCGAGATTGCCGCCGCCGAAGACGGGGACAAGCTCGTCATCGTCATCCGCGACAACGGCGTCGGCTTCCATCCGGATGTGCTCGACCGGCTGCGCAGGGGAGAGGAGCTTCCGGCTTCGGAGTCCAGCCGGCTCGGCATCGCGAACGTGGTGCAGCGGCTCAAGCTGCGGTACGAAGGCGGGGCCGGGGTCGAATTCGACAATGATCCGGGCGGCGGCGCGGTCGTTCGCGTCCGGCTGCCGCTGCCGGCCGAGCTGTCGACGGAACGGACGGCTGACATATCCGTTATCGGGGAGGCGGACGATGTACAATCTGTTGGTCGTGGATGATGAAGAGATCGCGGTAAGGGGCATCGTGCAGGGGATCGACTGGGTGTCGGCGGAGATCGCGAACGTGTTCACGGCGTATGACGCGGCGGAAGCGCGCGAGATCTTCCGGCAGCATCCGATCCATATCATGATCTCGGATATCGAGATGCCCAACGAGACCGGCATCGACCTGTTGGAATGGGTCAACGAGCATTCGCCGCAGACGGAGACGATCTTCCTGACCGGGCATGCCGATTTCCGCTATGCGCAGCAGGCGATCCAGTTGTCGAGTTTCGATTACCTGCTCAAACCGATCGATCATGAGCAGCTCAAGGCCTGCGTCGTCAAGGCGCTCGGCAAAATCCGGCAGCGCGAGCAGGAGGAGGCGTTCCGCAAAACCTACGAATATTACTATGAACAGTGGAATCGCCAGCTTCCGCTTCTGATCGAGCGCTTCTGGCAGGACGTGTTCCATCATCGGCTGGCGCCGACGCCGGAGCAGCTGGAGCCGATGCTGGCGCTCTACGGCATCGAGCTGACCGCGGACAGTCCGGTTCTGCCGATCCTGATCAGCGTGGAAGAATGGAAGCAGGACTGGAGCGCGCGCGATGAGGAGATCATGACGTACGCGCTCAAGAACGCGGCCGGCGACATCCTGCTCCGGGACAGTGCCGGACACGTCATCCAGGACGGGCACGGCATGCTGTTCGCGCTGTTCTACGATCCGCAAGGCCTGGGCGGGGACGAACCGGAAGCGCGATGCCGCGAATACGTGCGCAAAGCCGGCGAGCTGCTCTACAGCGTCGTCTCCTGCTACATCGGCGAACCGGCCCCGTTGCGGGAACTGCCTCCGAACATTGCGCTGCTCGCGGAGATGGAGCGGCACAACGTCCACCGGACCGGCGAGGTGTTCCGGGCTTCCGCCTTCATGCGGCAGCCGGTCCGATCGGCGTACATGCCCAACTTCGGCGAATGGGCGCTGCTGATCGAGAACGGCCGGGAGCCGGAGCTGATTCGGCGAATCGACGAGGCGTTCGCCGCGTTCACCCGCGAGCCGCCGGATCGGGCGGCGATGATGCTCTATATCTCGGGGCTTACGTACGAAGTGTTCCAGGCGCTGCTGCGCCGCGGGCTGTCGCCGGGCGACGTCTATCCCGACGGCGGGCATCCGGATGTCAACCAGACGATGCGGACGCTGGCGGCGCTGAAGAGCTGGACGATTGCGTTCACCGGCAATGCGCGCAAGGTGATCGCCGAGCACAGCGAGGCCAGCTCGAACACCATCGTTCGCGTCAAACGGTTCGTCGACGCGCATCTGCACGACGATCTGAATCGGGAGCGAATCGCCGGACACGTCTATCTCAATCCGGCCTATCTGTCCCGTCTGTTCCGCAAGGAGACGGGCATGTCGCTGACCGATTACATCGTCGACCGGCGGATGGAGAAGGCGAAGGAGGCGCTGGCGAAGACGAACGTGAAGATCAGCGACATCGCCTTGTCCGTCGGCTATGCGAATTTCTCTCACTTCTCGAAGCAGTTCAAACGTTCGACCGGTCTGACGCCGCAGGAATACCGCAAAAAATATCAGGAAATCGAGTAAAATGTCACCATACCGTCAAGCGAAGGTCACATCGCCGATAGTCCGCCGGCGATGTTTTTTATTACAGTATTAGACAGCGGGGAGGGATATTCTGGAAGATGGCGCTTCGGACAACACCCGTGGTTACAAAAACGTCAACCCGGTCATCATCCCGCTAGAAGCGCTTTCAGAGCCTCCGCTATGCTGGACATATCAACGCCACAGAGAGGCTGGGAGGATCCGAATGGCGAACCATGCTGCGGAAGCGATTGCGTCGGCAACAGACGTTCCCGAAGTGAAGACGCGCAAACCGTCCTTCCTGGGGACCGTCCGGAAGTACTGGATTTTCTACCTCATGATGCTTCCGGCGCTTGTCATCCTGTTCTTCAACAACTACCTGCCGATGTTCGGGATTCTGATCGCGTTCAAGAAAGTCAACTATCAGATCGGCATCTGGGACAGCCCGTGGGTCGGGTTCAAAAACTTCGAGTATCTGTTCCTGACGAAGGATGCCTGGATCATTACGCGGAACACGCTGGCCTACAACGCGCTGTTCATCGTCCTGAACCTGGTCTTTCCGCTCGCGTTCGCCATCCTGCTGAACGAGCTCAGAAGCAAGTTCATGGCGAAGCTGCATCAGTCGATCATGTTCCTGCCGTACATCCTGTCCTATGTCGTCATCAGTTACCTGGTGTACGGCTTCATCAGCCCGGAGCACGGCTACCTGAACAAGACGCTGTTCCCGCTGCTCGGCATCGAAGAGATCAACTGGTACTTCGAGCAGAAGGTGTGGCCGTGGATCCTGCCGATCATCAACACCTGGAAAAACATGGGGTACTATGCGGTCATCTATCTGGCGGCCATCGTCGGACTGGACGATGAGCTGTACGAAGCGGCCACGATCGACGGCGCGAACAAATGGCAGCAGATGACCCGGATTACGGTGCCGCTGCTCACGCCGATCATCACGATCATGACGCTGCTCCAGATCGGCCGGATTTTCAACGCGGATTTCGGTCTGTTCTACCTGGTGACGCGCGATTCCGGCGTGCTGTTCCCAGTCACGAACGTCATCGACACGTACGTTTACCGCACCTTCCTGACCGTCGGCGATGTCGGCATGTCATCGGCTGCCGGGCTCCTGCAATCGGTCGTCGGGTTCGTGCTCGTCTATTTCTCGAACTGGGTCGTGCGGCGCATCAACAGCGAGAATGCCTTGTTCTAGGAGGTCCAGCGATGGAAGCTGCCGTGAATGCGAAACCGAAAGCGAAACTGTCCGGGGCCAACCCGAAAAATATTTTGCCCGCGTGGGCGCAGTGGAGCGTCAACATCGTCTTCATCCTCTATTCGCTCCTGTGCATCATTCCGATCGTGCTGCTCGTCATGGTGTCGTTCTCGAGCGAAGACGTGGTGATGCGCGAAGGGTACAAGTTCATCCCGTCGGTGTTCGACACCAGCGCTTACGATTTCCTGTTCGAAGATTTCAGACAGGTGGCACGGTCGTACGGCATCACGGTCTCGGTGACCGTCATCGGCACCGTGCTCAGCATGGTCATGGTGGCGATGTACGCCTATCCGATCTCCAGGCGGGATTTCCCGCACGCCCGTTTCTTCACGTTCATCGTGTTCTTCACGATGCTGTTCGGCGGCGGTCTGGTGCCCTGGTATCTCGTGTATGTCCAGCTTCTCCATCTGAAGGATACGCTCTGGGTGCTCATCATGCCGTTGCTTATCCCGGCGTTCTGGGTGCTCGTGACGCGGACGTTCTTCGCGACATCCGTGCCGAGCGCCGTGCTGGAGTCGGCGAGAATCGACGGCGCGGGCGAGGTCCGCATCTTCTTCCAGATCGTCATGCCGCTCTCGCTGCCGGTGCTGGCGACGGTGGCCCTGTTCCAGACGATCACCTACTGGAACGACTGGTTCCTCAGCCTCGTGTACATCACGAAGAACGAGAACGTCAGCATCCAGTACCTGATGTACAAGACGATGCAGAACGTCCAGTATCTCGCACAGAACAGCCAGGCCATGCAGGCGCTGCAGCAGGCCGGCGCATATGTCCGGTTCCCGGCAGAGACGATGCGCATGGCGATGGCCGTCGTCGGCATCGGACCGATCGTGCTCGCCTACCCGTTCTTCCAGAAATATTTCATCAAAGGTCTGACGGTCGGCGCCGTCAAAGGCTGACGGCAGCGCGCTGCGAAACGCCGTCAAGCCAATTCCGTCCGGCTGTAACCGGTTATTCCGCCGGTATGGCATATAACCTATTTCATTCAGGGAGGTCCACTTGAACATGAAGCAGCGGAAGAAACGTCTGACGGTCATCTTCACGCTTCTCGTCGCCGTGGCGTTGGTCATCTCCGCATGCGGAGGCGGCGGCAACAATAACGGCGGCGGCAGCGGCGGCGGTTCGAACGGCGGCAGTTCGAGCGACGGCGGCGGCTCGCCTTCCCCGTCGTCCGGAAACGACGGCGGCGGCTCGTCCGATCTGCCGCCGTATGAGCTGAGCCTGTACTATCCGGGGACCCCGCAGAAGGACGAGAAGGTGGTCGAAGAAGCGATCAACAAGATTCTGAAAGAGAAAATCAACGCCACCCTGGACATTGTCCCGATCGAATGGGGCGCCTGGGATGACCGGATGAACCTGATGATCGCATCCCGCGAAAAAGCCGACATCATTTTCACGGCTCAATGGAACGGCCACGCGGTCAACGTCGGCAAAGGCGCGTTCCTCGAACTTGGCGACCTGCTGCAAAAACACGGGCAGGGCATCCTGGAGACGCTCGATCCCGCCTTCCTTGAAGGCGCGAAGATCAACGGCAAGAACTACGGCGTGCCGACGAACAAGGAGCTGGCGGCTGCCGGCGGCATCGTATACGACAAGACGATTGCGGAAGAGCTGGGACTCGATATGAGCTCGGTGAAGACGCCGCAGGATCTGACGCCGATTCTCGAGAAAGTGAAGCAAGGCCGTCCGGACGTCGTGCCGGTATGGTCGAACGGCGGCCTGTTCAACTCGCATTTCTTCGCGAACTATGATTTCCTCGGCGACGGCACGATTCCGGGCGCCATCCTGAAAGACATGGACGACACGACGGTCAAGCCGGTCGAAGAACTGGACCGCTACAAGGAATATCTGGCGCTGGCGCGCGAATGGTATCAGAAGGGCTATATCAACAAGGATGCCGCGACGACCCAGCAATCGTCGAACGACATCTGGCAGGCAAGGGGCACGTTCATGACGGTCGAGCCGATGAAGCCGGGCAAGGCGGAAGAAATCGCGAGCGCGGCAAGCCGCTCCGGCGAACTGGAGCAAATTATCATGACGTCGAAGACGGTCGCCACGTCGGAGACGGCCGGTTCGATGCTGGCGATCTCCTCGACGTCGGAAGATCCGGAGCGCGCCATGATGTTCATCAACCTGCTGCACACGGACAAAGAGCTCAACAACCTGCTGAACTTCGGCATCGAAGGCGTGCACTATACGAGGAACGGCGAAATCATCTCGCCGACGGACAAGACGGCCGACTACTCGCCGGGTTCGGCGTGGATGTTCGGCAACCAGTTCCTGAATTACGTCTGGGATTCCGAAGATCCGGAGAAGTGGAACAAGTTCCGCGAGTTCAACCAGAACGCGCACGTTTCGCCGGGGCTCGGCTTCGTCTTCAACAGCGATCCGGTGAAATCGGAAGTCGGCGCCCTGGCCAACGTCATCGAGCAGTATCAACGCGCGCTCGAGACGGGCTCGGTCGATCCCGACAAGGTGCTGCCGGAGTATCTGAACGCGCTGCGCGCCGCCGGTCTTGACAAGGTCGTGCAGGAGAAGCAGCGGCAGTTCGACGAGTTCCTTGCGAGCAAGTGAAAGGCCAGACCAACATCTGCATCTCAGGCTCCTTCCATCCGGAGGGAGCCGTTTTTTTTGGCCGCTGCCGGCGGGACTGCGCCTGCGGGTGACGGCGAACGAGGACTTGCCCCGGCCGGTGTGCTATACTTTTGGGCAGAAGGTTCGGTTGGACGTGGGGGTACGATGAAGCCATTCACTGCGAGGGTTGTGCGGCTCATTCAAAGCATACCGGAAGGCCGCGTCATGACTTACGGCCAGATCGCCCGCCATGCCGGCAGTCCGCGGGGCGCGCGGCAAGTTGTGCGCATTCTGCACGCGATGAGCGAGAAGCACCGGCTGCCCTGGCACCGGGTCGTGAACGCCAGGGGCGAGATCGCGATCCCGGACGCGGCGGGACGGGAGATGCAGATGCAGCTTCTGCGGAGGGAAGGCGTCGCCGTGGACGCGGGCGGACGGGTGGATCTGGCGCGGTTTATGCATGAACCGGAATGGGATGCCGGTTGGTGAATCCACGTGGTTGCGCGATTTTTCCCGGGGACCGGTGATGCGTCAAACTTGCCGTTGTTTGCGCCGGATCCGAATGGACAACAAAAAGTCGATCGCGATCATCAGGAGCATCAGCAGGCACAGGACGGCGGCGAAGCTCAGACGGCCTTCGGGAGGCACCCGAAGCGGGTGGGAGAGCAGCCAGCCGACGGCCAGCCCCGATATAGTATGGCCGATCAAGCGCATGACCATGAGCGCCTTGCGGGATGCGAATCTGCGATACAGGATGCTGTCCACCCACATCGAAACGGGCAAAGCGATGAAGAAGTAATAGAAAAAAAGCTGGTAAGCGGCGGTTCCGATGACGTAGAAGTTGGAGAACCCGGCATGGGTCCGAGGTTCATCCCCGGCGTTCAGCGCCATCCAGATGAGCAACAGGGCAAACGAGACGGCGCAGGCCAGCAATCGTTTCATATTGTGATAACCCCCAGTATGACGGCTGGAAATATTTATATCATACTCCGGAGGCCCGCTGCCGGCAACTGTGCCGACGATGCCGCAAAATCCGGCTCGGTCTGCAAGCGAAGGTTCTCCCCGACCGGGGTCCAGGTCCAAAAACCGCCCCCGGTCCGTTTTGTGTTATCCGGATTATACCTAGAATAAAGACAGAAGGAACGAACCCGGTTGGAAAGGCGGTGAACGGTTTGAACAGCAAGACGGCGCTCGGCGTCATTCTCGTCATTATCGGCGGAATGATCGTGCTCAGATTTTTCGGTTTCACGCTCGGCCCGATCTTCGGCTGGCTCTTCCCCATCATTCTGCTCGGTCTCGGATATGTCGGACTGAGGAACGGCAAGCACTGGATCGGGACCATCCTCATCGCCGTCGGCGCAATCATGCTCCTCGGCAAATTGTCCGGCCTGCTCTTCCTGATTCTCGCGATTGCAGCCATCGTGATCGGCATCTCGATGATCAAGGGCAAAAGCAGGAGGGTCTTCTGATCCGACTGAAATCCGACTGAAACATTCGACAGAACAACAGCGATACCAACGGAAACGGAGGTCATGCGATGAGCAGTCTGATCAAGCGCGTGCGCGACATTACGGTTGCGACGCTGAACGAACGGCTGGAGCGGGCGGAAGACCCGGTGCGGCTGATCGATCAGTTCCTGTGGGCGACGCGGGAAGAGATCATCCAGGCTGAACGGTTGTACCAGCAATATTCGGCTCACGCGAGCAGCCTGCGGGCGCAATGGCTGCAAGCCGAACAGCAGGCGGAGAAGCGCGAGCAGCAGGCGGTCACCGCGCTGAAGGCCGGGGAAGAACATCTGGCCCGCCTCGCCCTGACGGAGAAGCAGCATCACGCGCAGCGCGCGCAGCAATATAAAGAACTTTACGAGAACAGCCAGGCGAACGTGACCGAACTGGAGGCGCTGCTGCGGGAGCTGCGCAGCGAATACCAGGCGGTCTATGACAAGCGCGAATACTATGTGGCGCGCATGGAGTCGCTTCGTCTGCAGCAGCGCATGAACGAGCGGTTCGGCTCGATGGTGGGCCACCCGGACACCATGTTCCGGCGGCTCGACGACCGGATCAGCGACATGGAGCTCGAAGCACGCAGCCTGCGTGAAATCCGCCGATCCGGGCAGTCTTACATCCCGACAGGATCATCCGAACTGGTCGAAGCGGAATTGGAGCAACTGAAACGCAAGCTCGAGAAAGAAGGCTGATACCGCGATGAAAATATACCGCTCTTCACGCGACAAGAAATTGTTCGGGCTGTGCGGCGGTCTGGCGGAGGCCATGAATGTGGACGCGACGCTGCTTCGGATCGTCGCAATCGTGCTCGCCGTCGTCACGAGCGGAGGTTTCATCCTCATCTACATTCTGGCGGCGCTTGTCGTCCCGAAGGAACCGCCCCATTACAACAATTATTACGGTCCGGGCGGTTACGGCGGATATCCGCCGGGCGGCGGAGGCTACTACAATCCGCACCACGGCGGCTGGAGGAATCCCGGTTACGGTTCCTATCCGCCCAACCACGGTCCCGAATACGGCCCCCGGCCGAATTATGAGACGCCGCCTCCGAACCCGGACAATCTTGACGCCATGATGGAAGATCTGGAGAAGAAGGCGCTTCGCAGAGAAATCGAAGAGCTCAAGGCCAAAATCAGCGAACTTGAGAAACGCGAGAAAGGAGAATGAACCATGGGTGTTTTCAAGAGACTGAAGGACATGACGAAGGCGTCTCTGCATGAGATGCTCGACAAGCTGGAAGATCCGGTCGTCATGCTGAACCAGTATCTGCGCGACATGGAAGCGGAAATTCATCAGGCGGAAGTTACGGTGGCCAAGCAAATGGCCAATGAACGCCGCATGAAGCAGCGCCTCGAAGAAGCGGCGCGCAACGCGATCGACCGCGAGGCGAAGGCCGAGCAAGCGCTCCGCACCGGACGCGAAGATCTGGCACGCAAGCTGCTGGAGGAGAAGATCTACTTCGATCAGAAGACGGCGGAGTACAGCGATCTCCACGCTCAGGCGGAACAGCAGGCCGAAGCGCTGAAGGAGCAGCTGCGTGAAATGAAAGACGAGTACTATCAGCTGCGCAACAAGCGGAACGAACTGGCGGCGCGGGCGCAAATGGCGAAAGCGCAAAAGCAGCTCGCGCAGATCACGAACACGCACTCGATCGAAAGCGGCAACGCGGCGCGCGGGTTCGCCCGGATGGAAGAGAAGATTCTGCAGATGGAGGCGGAAGCCGAAGTGCTTCGCACGCCGGGCTACTACAGCTCCGCGGCGGCGGCGCCGAAGCTCGATCCGGGCAAGGAGCTTGAAGTCGAAGCGCAGCTTCAGGCGCTCAAGAACAAGCTGAACCAGTCCGCCGGCGAATAAGGTTGACGGCAGCCGCGGAGCACCGCATGGAAGGTGCGCCCGCGGCTGCATGCCGCGCGGACAGGATTGGCGAAGCGGAACCTGCTTTACGGAAGCGGGTTCCGCTTGTTACGATGAAAATGAAGGAGAGGCCGGCTTACGGCCGGCCATTGGAAGGAGCGGCGGCATGTCGGCGGACAAAATGCCGGGACGCGCACCGGCCGGCCCGGGCAGACCCCGGGATCAGGCGAAGCCGAAGCGCAACGCGGCCGAGACGCTGCTGTGGCTCGTCGTGCTGCTCGGCCTCATGGTGCTGGTGCTGCAGGGCACGGGATATTTGAAGATTTTCAAACTGCAGGAGAAGACGGCGGCCTTCGTGCTGACGCTCATCGGCCTCGGTCTCGCCGTGGCGGCCCTGTACAGTTACCTCCAGGGGGTCAAGCTGAAGCAAACGCTGATGAAGCTGGCGGAGCAGCAGCTCAAGCGCCGGCCGGTGACGCTTCCCGGCGCGGATGGCGAGGGCGGTGAAGCTTCGGGGGAAGATGAGAACCCCGAGGAGCGGATGCGCAAGGAGCAGCTGAAATTCAAGGCGATCACCGAAGAGCGCCAGCGCCTCGCCCGCGAACTTCACGATGCGGTCAGCCAGCAGCTGTTCGCGATCTCGATGACGGCCACCGCGGTGAAGCGGACGCTGGACAAAGACTTCGAGCGGGCGAAGCGGCAGGTGGAGCTGATCGAGGAGATGGCGTCCGTCGCGCAATCGGAGATGCGCGCCTTGCTGCTGCATCTTCGGCCGGTCCATCTGGACGGCAAGCGGCTGCCGCAGGCGCTCGAAGCGCTGGTCGAGGAATTGCAGCAGAAGGTGCCGAACATGGTGATCGCGCTCGACCAGGAGCCGCATTTGGCGATTTTGCCGGAAGCGGAAGATCATCTGTTCCGCATTGTGCAGGAGGCGCTGTCGAACACGCTGCGCCACGCGAGAGCTTCGCGCATGGACATTTCGCTGCGGCGGGAACAAGGCCAGCTGCATCTGCTGATGCGGGACGACGGCGTCGGATTCGACATGGAAGCGAAAAAACAGACATCGTACGGGCTGCTCACGATGGAGGAGCGCGTGCACGAGATGGGCGGCACGATGACGCTCCGTTCCGCGCCGGGCGAAGGAACGGAAATCGATATCCGGGTGCCGGTACTTATGGAAGAGAGGGACGGATGAAGGGATGGATCAGCCGATCAAGGTGCTGCTCGTCGACGATCACGAGATGGTGCGCATCGGCCTGGCGGCCGTGCTGGACACGGAAGAAGGGATCGAGGTCGTCGGCGAAGCTTCGAACGGCCAGGAGGGCCTCAGACTCGCGCAGATGTACAAACCGGACGTCGTCCTCATGGACCTCGTCATGGACGGTATGGACGGCGTCGAGACAACCCGCAGGCTGATGGAGATGCTGCCGGAATGCAAGGTCATCGTGCTGACCAGCTACATCGACGACAGCAAAATGTACCCGGTTATCGAAGCGGGTGCGTTCTCCTATCTGCTGAAGACGTCGCGGGCGACGGAAATCGCGGAGGCGATCCGGGCGGCGGCGAGGGGCCAGTCGGTGCTCGAGTCGCAGGTGGCGGCGAAAATGATGAACCGGTTCCGGCAGCCGCAGCGGGCACAGGCGCCGGCGCCGCACGAGTCGCTCACCGAACGCGAGATGGAAGTGCTCAAGCTGCTCGCCCAGGGCATGTCCAATCAGGAGATTGCGGATAAGCTGTTCATCGGCGTGAAGACGGTGAAGTATCACATCACGAACATTTTCTCGAAACTGGGCGTGGAGGACCGGACGCAGGCCGCGATTTACGCGCACAAGCAGGGGCTTGCGGACTGAAGGGTATGGAATAAGGAGCATGATGAACCGCCGGCGGGCGGTTTTTTCATTTTTTACGGCAGCAGGGTCCGAACGAAGGAGAAAATGCTGTCGACGTCATCGCGGCAGAAGACGGGCATGCCCGTTGCGCGCGGCATCCAGCCGTCGGGCACGATCGCGGCCGCCGCGTTCGGCAGGCCGAGCAGCGGCAGATCTTCTTCGCCGCGCAGCAGGACGAGCTTCGGGTGCGGCGCGTCCTTGAAGCCTTCGGCGAGCACGAGGTCGGCGTGCGCGGCCTGACCCGCCAAATCGTCCAATGATGCGGGACGGCTCGATGTCCACGCGGTCCGGTGCGGCGAGGTGATGGCGACGAACCCGGCCCCGGCTTCCGCCATCTTCCAGGTGTCGGTGCCCGGACGGTCGAATGCGAAGTCGTGGGCGTCGTGCTTGATGGCGGCGACGGTGAAGCCTTCGGCGCGGAATTTCCGGACGAGCGCGCAGAGCAGGGTTGTTTTGCCGCTGTTTTTGTATCCGACGATTTGCAGGATCGGGCGCTCGGTGGCCGTCATGTCCGTTCGACTTCCTTTCCGCGGGGTGTTTTAATAAGACGCGTCATCCTTCGTCCCGTTCGCCCGAGAAGACATGGGCCGCCGCAAAAGCGGCAAGAAACGCGAACAGCAGGCCGATGCTCCAGCCGATGATCTCCGCTCGCGGATGCGTGTTCCGGAGCAGGCTGCCGCCCAGAACGCCGCCGGCGGCGAGCAGCAGCAGAATGACGAGGATCCGCGGCATATGTCTGCGCACGGTGCTCACCTCCATTGCCATTGTAGCACAACCCGGAGGGCGCGTTGTCTCTGTAACGTGGAATGCACGTTACAGCAGCTACTGCCTGGCTCCGCGCGCCGCTGTAAC
>NZ_CAJRAY010000036.1 GCF_907165215.1 Thermobacillus xylanilyticus
TCAAAAAGTGACATTTTCACAGACGAGTTAAGGTGACATTTTCACAGACGATTGACACATGTTTTTTAAATGATTTTGCAGCAATTTTGCCAGGATGCGGCGGAACGGCTGAGGCTGCCTAACCCCTATCCCCGAGCCAAGAAAAAATCAGTCCCGAAGGACTGCATGCGTTCGTGGTATGGTGGACCTTAGCGGGTTCGAACCGCTGACCTCTTCGCTGCCAGCGAAGCGCTCTCCCAGCTGAGCTAAAGGCCCGGATTTCCTGATGATCCCGCACATTCGATCAAGTGCGGCAACAGAAAATAATATAGCATGAAGGCGGCCGGGCTGTCAACTGTTTGGCTTGTCTTCTATGGCATGCTTCGAGAGCAGATTCGTCAATTCCTTCATGAACATGTTGATGTCCTTGAACTGCCGGTAAACGGACGCGAACCGGACGTACGCCACTTCGTCGACCGGATAGAGCTGTTCCATGACCAGCTCGCCGATTTCGCGGCTTTCGACTTCGGCCTTCGCCGTCGCGCGGATTTCCTTCTCGACTTCGGACACGATCACTTCGAGCCGCTCGACCGATACGGGCCGCTTCTCGCACGCCTTGAGCAGCCCGCGCAGCATCTTGTCGCGGCTGAACTCTTCGCGCCTGCCGTCCTTCTTGATGACGATCAGCGGCGTCTCCTCGATCATCTCGAACGTCGTAAAGCGGCGCAAGCACCGCTCGCATTCGCGTCGGCGGCGGATCGACTTGTTCTCGTTGGCCGGCCGGGAATCAAGCACCTTCGTGCCGGAATGTTCGCAATACGGGCATTTCATCGGTTTTCGAAACCTCCATGTCGTGACCGGATGCATGCAAAGAAAATTGGGAACAACTCACCAACGCCGCATCGTCATGATGTTCTGCATATCGCGCATAATACAGGTACCACACGCGAGGGAGGTGAAACGACGATGCCGGGCAGCAACCGCAACAGCAACCAATTGGTCGTACCGCAGGCAAATGCCGCACTGGACCAAATGAAGTATGAAGTTGCCCAAGAACTGGGCATTGCCCTCCCGCAAGACGGGTACTACGGCAACCTGACGACTCGTGATGCCGGCTCCATCGGTGGTTACATCACCCGGAAGCTGGTACAGATTGCCGAGCAATCGCTGGCAGGGCAATTCAAATAATCCGCGGTATCAGAGGCTTTATCGTCAAGCTTGGGTGCTTGCCGCCGGACGGGCGGCGGCACCCGAGCTCATATTGCATGCAAAAAGTCACCTGTGTGCGTCACAAATCCGGATAGATCGACTTGTATTTATTATAGTAATAAATGACACGTTGTACATACCGCCGCGTCTCGCCGAACGGAATGTCGTCGCTCGAAGCGATCGTACCGTTCCAGACGCCTTCCTTCAGCCAGGCGCTCACATTGCCGGGCCCCGCATTGTACGCCGCGACCGCGGCCGCCATGTTGCCGTCGAACTGCCGGAGCAGCGATGCCAGGTACCAGGTGCCCAGCTCGATGCCGACATCCGCGCGGTGCTTGATCTTGTCCAGCGTCACGCCTTCATAGCGCGCCTGCTCCACGATCCAGGCGGCCGTATCCGGCATGATCTGCATAATGCCGAGCGCGCCTTTGCTCGATACCTTTCCCGTCTTGTAGTTCGATTCAATGCGGATAATCGCCGCGACCAGGTGCGGCTCCACACCGTGACTCAGCGCGCTTGCCCTTATATCATCCCGATACGCGATCGGATACATGCGCTGTTTCACCCAGCCGCTCTGTTCGGCGTACAGGACCGCCAGCAACAGCAGCAGCGCCGCAAGCAGCCATCCGCGTCTCTTCCGCCGCCGCCTCATGGCTTCCGCATGTCTGACAACCGGCGCCAGAGCGCTTCCACCTGCCGCTTGGTTGATTCCAGGCTGCCGCTGTTGTCAATGACCCAGTCGGCCAGTTCCTTCTTCCGTTCGATATCCATCTGCGCGTCGATCCGTTCGCGGGCCTGCGCTTCATCCAGCTCCGGATTGCGCGCAAGCAGCCGCTTGATCTGCATTTCGCGCGGCACATAGACGACCAGCACGCCGTCGTACAGCCCTTCCTGACCGGTCTCGTACAGGAGCGGAATGTCCGCCACGACCATCCGGCCGGGTTCGTCCGCCTTGGCTTGCCGGATAAGCGTCCACATCCGCTCGCGGATGGCCGGATGGAGAATCGCTTCCAGCCGCCGCCGCTTGTCCGGATCGGCGAATACGATCTCGCCCAGCTTCCGCCGGTCAAGCGTGCCGTCATCCCGGATGACGGCTTGTCCGAAGACGGCGGCCACTTCGGCCAGGGCCGGTTCGCCCGGCATGACGACTTCGCGGGCGATCCGGTCGGCGTCGACGACGAAGGCGCCGCGCTCCGAGAGCATGGCGGCGACCGTGCTCTTGCCGCACGCGATGCCGCCTGTAAGTCCGATGATCAATGCCGTCACCTCGTCAAATTTCCATCAATCGGGCGATGCCCGTGGCGATCAGAATAAGGCCGGGCAGGACGGACACGGCCTTCGCGCCGGCGAACCGGACCGCGAACCGCCGGCCGAATCGAAGTCCCGCCAGAAGAAACCCGCCGCTGGCCGCGGCGATGAACAGCGCGGACGGAAGCGCGGGAAAACCGACCATCGCCGCGCCGAATCCCGCACCGAGCGCGTCGAGCGACAGCGCGAAGCCGAGCAGCACCGCTTCCGACGCGGAGATCGTCCCCGACCGGTCCATGTCGGCCGTCTGCGGCGCGCGCAATACGCAGATGACCAGTCCGAGCCGCCGCAGCTCGATGCGGGCGATTGAGCGAACCGAAGACGTATCCGGACCGCCCGCCTCGGCCGCGTCCGAATTTGCGGCAACCGCATCCGACGTCTTCCCGCCGCAATCCTCCCCGGCATCCGTCCCCCGGACGGCTTCTCCGCCGCCCGCGCTGCGCCGAAGCTGCGCGAGCGCCCACAATCCGACGGCGATCAGCAGCACGGCGCCCGCCGTTTGCGCGACCGTTTCCGGAAGCCATGCGGTCAGCCAGCCGCCGGCCGCCATCGCCATCCAGACAACGCAGCCGGAGCAGGTCGCGATAATGAGGACGGACAAAGCCGGAATCCGGATGCCGCGGATACCGTATGACGCGCCGACACCGAAGCCGTCAAGACTGACCGCCAGCGCCAGCAGCGCCAGCGACGCGCCCGTAGCGAACATGAATGCCCCTCCCTGCGCGGGCGGTTACCGAAGGCCGCCCAAGATGGTACTGCCATCATATGCAGGGAGCATGCCGGGGTGCATGCGGCGGGCAGGGCGCCTGACGTGATACCGCTTAGGAGTGCGAAGTCACATCCGCCGCCGCTGCGGCCGCGTCCCCGGCCATCCGCCGCGGAATGGCGGCGGGCGCCTTGCCGGCCGGTCTGCGGCCCCGGGCTTTCCGGTACGGCTGGCAGACCGGGCAGACATGGGTTCCGCGGCCGCCGAGGACCGTCTTCACAATCGGCGTGCCGCATGTCCGGCACGGCTCGTCTTCCCGGCCGTAAACATACAGGCGGAACTGGAACATCCCCATCTCGCCCTGGCCGTTCACATAAGACCGGACGGAAGAACCGCCCGCGTCCACCGCCTCCCGCAGCGTCTCGCGGATCGAAGCGTGCAGCCGCGTCCATTCGGCGGCGCGCAGCGACGACGCCGGCCGCTCCGGATGGATGCCGGCCTTGTGCAGCGACTCGTCGACATAGATGTTGCCCAGTCCCGTGACATACGCCTGATTCAGCAGCAGCGGCTTGATCGGCGCCTTGCGGCCGCCGAGCAGCTTGCGCAGCGCTTCCACGGTAAAGGCATCGTCAAGCGGCTCCATCCCCAGCTTGCTCAGCGGCGGCTGCTCGAATTCCTCGCCCGGCCGAAACAGATGCATCGTGCCGAACTGGCGCACATCCTTGTACCGGAGATCCATGCCGTCCGTCAGATGAAACAGCACATGGGTATGCTTCTCGATCGGCTCGTCCGCCGGACAGACGCTGTACCGCCCTTCCATGCGCAGATGCGAGACCAGCACCAGGCCGTCCAGCACGAACCGCAGAAACTTGCCGCGCCGTCCGATGCTCCGGATCGTTCGGCCCTCGAGCGCCGCGGCGAACGCCTCCGGCTCTTCCGGCCGCTGAATGATGCGGGGCAGCCGCACCGTAACGGCGCGGATCGTCTTGCCGGCGACCAGCGCGTTCAGCGTGCGCGCCACGGTCTCGACTTCAGGCAGTTCCGGCATTCGACCTCCCCCTCTCCAACCCGGTTGGCCGGTTTATTTCGCTTCATACCAGTTTTTGCCATAACTGACTTCCGCCTTGAGCGGCACGTCCAGTTCGATCGCGTTCTCCATCACGGACGGCACGAGCACTTTCATCGTCTCCAGCTCGTCTTCCGGCACTTCGAACACGAGCTCGTCGTGCACCTGCAGCAGCATCCGGCTGCGCAGCCCGCGATCCCGCAGTTCCGCGTCCATCTTCACCATCGCCAGCTTGATGATGTCAGCCGCCGTGCCCTGGATCGGCGTGTTCATCGCCGTCCGTTCCGCGAAGGACCGGAGATTGTAGTTCGACGCGTTGATCTCCGGCAAGTACCGCCGGCGCTCAAGCAGCGTCGTCACATAGCCGGCCTGCCGAGCCTTCGCGACGATGTCGTCCATATATTGGCGCACGCCCCTGAATACCGCAAAATATTGCTCGATGAACGCCGCCGCTTCCTTCCGCGCAATCTTCAGGTTCGTCGCCAACCCGAAATCGCTGATGCCGTAAACGATGCCGAAGTTAACGGCCTTCGCCTGCCGGCGCATGTTCGCGTCGACCTGATCCGCCTGCACGCCGAACACGTCCATCGCCGTCTTCGTATGGATGTCCATGCCGGAGAGGAACGCTTCTTTCAACCGCTCGTCGCCGGAGATATGGGCGAGGACGCGCAGCTCGATCTGCGAGTAGTCGGCGGCCAGGATGTACCAGCCCGGCTCGGACGGGACGAACGCCTTGCGGATGCGCCGGCCTTCCTCGATCCGGATCGGAATGTTCTGCAGGTTCGGGAACTGGCTGGACAGCCTGCCGGTTGCGGCGATCGTCTGCCGGTAATAGGTGTGGACCTTGCCCGTCTCCTTGCGGATTTCCTTCAGCAGGCCTTCAATGTATGTCGACTGCAGCTTCGAGATTTGCCGGTAATGGAGGATGAGGCCGACGATTTCGTGGTACGGCTCCAGCGATTCGAGCACTTCGGCGTCCGTCGAATAGCCGGTCTTCGTCTTCTTCTTGACGGGCAGACCGAGCTTCTCGAACAGAATCTCGCCGAGCTGCTTCGGCGAATTCAGATTGAACTTCGTGCCGGCAAGCCGATAGATCGCCGCGATCGTATCGGCGATCTGGCGTTCGAGTTCGCGTCCGTTCTCCTCCAGCGCTTCCGCGTCGACCGCGATGCCCTGCCGCTCCATCTTGCACAGCACGCGGGACAGCGGCTGCTCCAGCTCGTAATACAGCCGGTGCATGCCGAGCCGCTCCAGCTCCTGCTGCTGCAGCGGCGCGATGCGCCGGATCGCGTCCGCCTTGCTCGCCAGATGGCCGGCCAGCGTCTCCTCGTCCGGCACCGCGAACTTCGCGCCCTTGCCGTACACGGCGTCATCCGGCTTCACCGGCGGCTGGTTGTACTTGGCCGCGAGGCTGCTCAAGGCGTCGTTGCCGCCGGTCGGGTCGAGCAGATAGGCGGCCAGCAGCACGTCGAACCCGAATCCGTTCAGCTCCATGCCCTCCCAGCCGAGGACGAGCGCGGCCTTGTGGAGGTCGTAGCCGGTCTTCGGCCGCTCCGGGTCGGCCAGCCAGTCCCGCACGGCCGCCGCGCCTTCGGACTTGAGCACATCGCCCGTCAGGACGTGCACGGTGTCGCCGATCACGATCGCAACCCCGATCAGCGAAGCCTGATGCGGATTCTCGCCGGCGGATTCGATCAGCACCGCTTCGGCTTCCGCCAGCTTGTCCGCCGCAAGCTCGGCGGCCGTCTCCGGCGTCTGCCGCACGATGCGCAGTTCCGCCGCTTCCGGCCCTGCTCCGCCTGCCGCATCCGCTCCGGCTCCGCTTCCGGCTTCGGCATGATCCAGCCCGAGCCGCTCGATCAGCGAGCGGAATCCGAGCTTGCGCAGCGCAGCGGCCAGCGTCGGCCTGTCGTAGCCGTTGTACGCGATTTCCGCCTCGCCGCGGTCAAGCGGCACCTCGCGGTAGATCGTCGCGAGCCGCTTGCTCATCAGCGCGTCTTCCCGGTGCTGCTCGACCTTCTCACGCATTTTGCCCTTGAGCGCGGCGGCGTTCGCGAGCACATTTTCGACCGAACCGTACTCGTGCAGCAGCTTCAGCGCCGTCTTCTCGCCGACGCCGGGAATGCCGGGAATGTTGTCCGAAGCGTCGCCCATCAGCCCCTTCAGATCGATGATCTGCAGCGGCTTGAGGCCGTATTTCTCCCGAATCGCCTCGGGCGTGAACCGTTCCACTTCGCTGATGCCCTTGCGGGTGATGGCCACCGTCACGCGGTCGGAGACGAGCTGCAGCATGTCCTTGTCGCCGGTGACGATCAGCGTCTCTTTGCCGGCTTCTTCCGCCATCCGCGACAGCGTGCCGATAATATCGTCGGCTTCGTAATTTTCCAGTTCGTAATGCGCGACGCCGAGCGCGTCCAGCAGCTCCTTGATGAGCGGGAACTGCTCGCTGAGCTCCGGCGGCGTCTTCTCGCGGCCGCCCTTGTAGTCCTCGTAACCTTCGTGGCGGAATGTCACTTTGCCCGCGTCGAACGCGACCAGCATGTGCGTCGGCTTCTCTTCTTCGATCAGCTTGAGCAGCATCGTCGCAAACCCGTACACGGCGTTCGTATGCATGCCGGCCGCATTCGTCAGCGTCGGCATGGCGAAAAACGCGCGGAACGCGATGCTGCTGCCGTCGATCAGGATCCATTTGTCCATGGGCGGCACCTCTCTTTTACCGTCTATCGACTACTATAACACATTCGCGCGGGATGGCGCCCGCGAAATGCAAAATCGCCGCTCTCCCGGTCGGAAAGCGGCGCAAGCGGTTATTCGATCTTAGGTTTTACGGCCATGATCCTGAGTCTCTTGTAGTCGATGTGCCAGGCTCCGTCCCTGAACAATGCGGGGCGCGTTTCGGACTCGATCCGTCTGATTGCGTCCTCTTTTTCCCGGTCCGTCAGCCCTTCGAAAAAGAAATCCGCAAACCCCGCCAACCACACCCTCAGCCCGTTCTCGCCGTCCTTCATGCGGGTGGGGCGGTCGAAATGGGCGGCATATACCACCCGGAAACCTTGCCGCTCCAGCAGCGTGCTGTACTCGGCGATGCTCGGGAAATACCAGGGATTCAGCGGCGAGACATCCCTCCCGTACTCCCGCCCGAGCACCCGGATGATCGCCCGGACCACGGTCCCGACATTGTCTTTGCCGCCGAACTCGGCGACAAATCTTCCGCCCGGCTTGAGCGCATCCCATACGCACCGGATGACCCGCCCGGGTCTCGTCATCCAATGCAGGGCGGCGTTCGAGAACACCGCGTCCACTTGAGGCTCCAGGGAAAAATGTTCGGCGTCACCGACACGGAAGTCGATCCCGGGGTACTTCCTCCTCGCGGCGTCAATCATTTCGGCGGAGAGGTCCAGGCCGATGACGGCGGCTCCGCTTTGCGAAATCTCGTGCGCGAGATCACCCGTGCCGCAGCCGAGGTCCAGAATGGTCTCCCCGATTTTCGGCGCCAGCAGCTCGACCACGCCTCTGCCCAGTTCGGACACGAAGTCCAGTTTGTTGTCGTAGATATCGGTTTGCCAATGCTGCGCGGACATGGCCCATCCCCTCCGAAAATTGGTGAGTCCATTATCACACGGAAACCGGACGCTCATCCAATAGTTCGTTCCTATATCGTTTATTTGCCGCGCGTATAACCTTGTTGCGTATTTTCGTTATCCCACGATTGGCGCAGAAGAGGGTGCGGGGCTGGCGGAGGCCGTCCGGCGATGTGCATTAACGG
Organism: Thermobacillus xylanilyticus; assembly: GCF_907165215.1. GTDB lineage: Bacteria > Bacillota > Bacilli > Paenibacillales > Paenibacillaceae > Thermobacillus > Thermobacillus xylanilyticus. Next base: position 8,035 of record NZ_CAJRAY010000036.1, read on the forward strand.
CGTTGTGTGCCGTTAACGGCGGTCTCGCGGGCGTCTGCGGAGCGGGTAACGGCATTTCTTGCCGTTACAGGCGGATTGGAATGCTCAGACTCGTCCGAAAGCGAGCGCTAACGGAACCACGTACCGTTAAAGGCTCTTCCGAGTGCGGCATCGTACCGGCTGACGGAACGTCATTCCGTTACAGGCGGGTCCGCAGCCGTCCAATCCCCCGAAATCGTTTAATAGCGGAACCACGTTCCGCTAATATCGCTCCCGCGATGCCCGTTAACGGAACGTCGTTCCGTTACAGACCAGAGCAGCGAAGCTTACGGCAAACCAAGAAGGCACAGGTTCGTCAGAAATGATCTCATGCGGCACCCCGATCCCGTCCTGAAAGCTTACGCTGAATGCTTACGGAACTCAGAGGCGTTATTTGCCCGGGAATCCGCATGATGGTTGTCGCAACGGAACCAAGAAGCGTTATTCGGTTCCAAACGGGTCGAATACTTTCTGCGGCGGCCCAATAAGCTCGCTCAGTCTGTTGAAGTTTCGAGAGCGGGCGTTATGGCTACAGGTTCAAATCCGGCCGCTTGTTCGTCACCAGATAGACAACCGATTCGCCGATGTTCGTCGCATGGTCGGCGATCCGCTCGAGGTAGCGGCCGACGAAGCTGAGCAGCATCGCCTGCGACGAGTCTCGCGCGCTGGCCGGCCGCAGGGCGAACAATTCCTGCAGTACGCTGCTGTAGATGGCGTCGACCGCATCGTCGTCGCGGGCCATTTTGTACGCGAGGTCGACATTCTCCTGCAGGAACGACCGGATCGATTCCCGGGTCATCGTCTGCACGAGCTCCGCCATCTTCGGCAGATCGACCAGCGGCTTGATCAGTTCCCGGCCTTCCAGACGCAGCACAGCCTTGGCGATGTCGACCGCGAGATCCCCCATCCGCTCCAGATCGTTCGAAATGCGGAAGGCGACGAGAATGCGCCGCAGATCCTTGGCGACCGGCTGCTGCGTCGCGATCAGCCGCGTGCCGAGCTCGACGATCCGCTCCTCCAGCCGGTTGAGTTCGGGATCTTCCGCCACCACCTTCCGGGCGCCGTCTCCGTCGATCGCCTGCAGCGCCCGCATCGACGCTTCGATCGCCTTCTCCACGCGCCCGCCCATCTCGACCAGCAATTGCTTCAGCTCGTTCAACCCTTCATCGAACTCTACACGCCTGATCACTTTGTCCTCCGGCTCCTCTCCGCATGCCGGTCCGTCAGCCGAACCGGCCGCTGATATAGTCTTCCGTCCGGCTGTCGGACGGACCCGCGAATAACTGCTCCGTATCCGCGCTTTCGACGACTTCGCCGTTCAGGAAGAAGACGGTCTGATTCGAGACGCGCGCCGCCTGGTGCATGTTGTGCGTCACCATCACGATCGTATAGCGGTCCTTGAGCTGCTGCACCAGTTCCTCGATCTTCAGCGTCGAGATCGGGTCCAGCGCGGACGTGGCTTCGTCCATGAGCAGAATGTCCGGCTCGACCGCGAGCGCCCGGGCGATGCAGAGCCGCTGCTGCTGGCCGCCCGAGAGGCTGAGCGCGGACCGCTTCAGATGATCCTTCACTTCGTCCCAGAGCGCGGCGGCTTTCAGGCTCGACTCGACGATCTCGTCCAGGCGGCTTTTCTTCCGGATGCCGTGAAGCCGCGGGCCGTAGGCGACGTTGTCGTAGATCGATTTCGGGAACGGGTTCGGCTGCTGGAACACCATGCCGACCTTCTTGCGCAGCGTCTCGACATCGACTTCCGGCGAATAGATATCCGTCCCGGCGATCGCGATCCGCCCTTCGATCCGCGTGCCCGGAATGAGGTCGTTCATCCGGTTGAGCGAGCGGAGCAGGGTCGACTTGCCGCAGCCGGACGGACCGATGAAGGCGGTGACCGCCCGCTCCGGGATGTCAAGCGATACGTTCTTCAGCGCGTGGAAATCGCCGTAGTACAGATTGAGCCGGTCGATCTCGATCAGCGTCCGCGCCGTCCGGGCCGGCGTAGCGGCGGATGCGGGCATTGGCATGGAAATGGACATGGGCTTTCCTCCGGATCGTCAGGATATCTTCGAGAACTTGTTCCGCAGCAGAATCGCCGCGAAGTTCATGAGCAGCAGCATGGCGAGCAGCACGATGATGCCGGCGGCGGCCAGTTCGTGGAACTCGGGCTGCGGCCTCGACAGCCAGTTGTAGATCTGGATCGGCATGACGGTGAACTGATCCAGCATGTGCTTCGGCAGAAACGCGACGTAGGTGAGCGCGCCAATCATGATGAGCGGCGCGGTCTCGCCGATCGCGCGCGACATCGCGAGGATGACGCCCGTCAGAATGCCGGGCAGCGCCGACGGCAGCACCGCCCGCGACACCGTCTGCCACCGGTTCGCGCCGAGGGCGTAGGAGGCGTCGCGGCGCGACTTCGGCACGGCGCGGAGCGCTTCTTGCGCGGAGACGATGATGATCGGCAGCACAAGAATCGTCATCGTGAGCGCGCCGGCGAGCAGGCTCCGCTGCAGCATGAGCAAGCGGACGAACAGGGTCAGGCCGAGAATGCCGTAGACGATCGACGGGACGCCCGCCAGCGTGCTGATGTTGAGCTGGATCAGCCGGGTGAACCGGTTCTTTCCCGCGTATTCCTCCAGCCAGATGGCGGCGCCGACGCCGAGGACGAAACTGATCGGCAGCATGATGCAAAGCATGTACATCGAACCGACGATGGCGGACTTCATGCCGGCGCGTTCGGCGCGGCGGGACGGAAAGTTCTCGAACAGCCCGGGCTGCAGCCTGCTGATCCCGTCGATGATGATGTCGATCAGGAGCGCGCACAGGGCGATGACGCCGACGGACGTCGCCGCGGCGAACAGCAGATGGAGGCAAAAATCGATTTTCCGGCGGCGGGCGATCTGATGGCGGTTTCCGCCTTGCAGCAGGTTCATGATCAATACTCCTCCCGGAATTTCCTGGCGACATATTGCGCAATACTATTCAGCAGGAACGTGATAATGAACAGCGCCATCCCGACAGCGAAAATGCTGCCGTATTCAATCGACCCGCGCTGTGTGTCGCCCAGGCTGACCTGCACGATATAAGCCGTCATCGTCTGGATGCTTTCGAGCGGATTGAAAGTCAGATTCGGCGTCGCGCCCGCCGCCACCGTCACGATCATCGTCTCGCCGACCGCCCGGGAGAACGCGAGCACGAACGAGGCGACGATGCCCGACAACGCGGCGGGCAGCACGATCTTCAGCGCCGACTCGAACTTCGTGGCGCCGAGCGCGTATGCGCCGTCGCGCAGGCTCTTCGGCACGGCGTTCATCGCGTCCTCGCTGAGCGACGTCACCATCGGGATGATCATGATCCCGACGACGATGCCGGCGCTCAAGGCGTTGAAAATCCCGGTCTCCGGAAAAATCGCCCGCACGATCGGCGTCATGAAGCTGAGGGCGAAATAACCGTAGACGATCGTCGGAACGCCCGCGAGCACTTCCAGAATCGGCTTGATGATGTTCCGCACCCTGCGCGGCGCATATTCGCTGAGATATACCGCGCTGGCAAGCCCGATCGGCATCGCGACGACGCAGGCGATGATCGTAATGAGCAGCGTGCCGGCGAGCAGCGGCAAAATGCCGAACGCCCGCGGCTCGAACAGCGGCGACCACCGCGTGCCGGTCAGAAATTCAACAATCGGGACTTCGCGGAAAAACAGCACCGTCTCCGACACCAGCGTATAGACGATGCCGACGGTCGTGATGATCGAAACCGAAGCGCACAGCATAAGCAGCACGGGCATCAGCCGGTTCATGACGGATTTGCGTTCGTTCTTGAATGAATAGGCGCCGGCGGCGCGGACGGTCTCCGGCGTCTGCTTCAGCGGTTCGACGGCCCCGCCGGTCTGCAGCCACTCGCCGTTCATGCGGCGACCCCTCCCTGTCTTAACGATTCGTTAACAATTGCGCCGAGAAAAATGTGATGCCGTGAAGCGACATCACATGATTCTCCCGGTATTCGGCGAGCAGACGCATCCGTCAGACTTTGATCTTGGCCGCTTCTTCCGCGTATTTCTCGTCCGGCAGCGGGACATAGCCGACTTCCTTCGCCATGCCGCCGATGTTCTCGATGTAGAAGCGGACGAAATCTTTCACTTCCGGACGTTCTTCCAGCGCCTTGTTGCTGACGTAGATGTACAGCGGGCGGGACAGCGGCGAGTAGGAGCCGTCCTTGATCGTGTCGAGCGTCGGCTCGATCGGACCGTTGCCGCCGTCGATCGGCACGACTTTCAGTTTGTCGGTGTTCTCTTCATAGTAGGCGAAGCCGAAGTAGCCGATGCCGCCTTTGTTGCCGGCGACGCCTTGCACCAGCGTGTTGTCGTCTTCGCTGAAGCTGATCTGGCCGTCGCTCCGGATGCCCGCTTTTTCCAGGATGACTTCGTTGAAGTAGTCGTAGGTGCCGGAATCGGCGCCCGGCGAGAACATTTTGATTTCCTCCGCCGGCCAGCCTTCGCGGACGTCCGCCCAGGTCTTCACCGTGCTGCCTTGGGCGAAGATTTTGTTCAGTTCTTCCACCGTCAGATAGTCGACCCAATCGTTGTCCTTGCTGACGACGACCGACAGACCGTCATACGCCACGCTCAGTTCCGTGTACGCGATGCCGGCTTCGCTGCACGCTTGCGCTTCCGAGTCCTTGATCGGCCGGGATGCGTCGGCAATCGGGATTTCGCCGGCGCAGAACCGCTCGAAGCCGCCGCCCGTTCCGGATACGCCGACCGTCACGCGGACATCCGGCTGCTCCGCTGCGTATTCTTCTGCCGCGGCTTCCGTCAACGGATAGACCGTGCTGGAACCGTCAATTTCGATCGAACCGGACAATTTCTGCGCCGCGGATTCCGCCCCGCCGTTGTTTTGTCCGCCGTTCGATTCATTCGCCGGCGCATTGGTCGACTGGTTCGCATTGTTTGAACCCCCGGCCCCGCTCGTCGTACCCCCGTTGCTCTCATTGCTCTCGCCGCTTCCGCTTCCGCATGCCGCCGCGAATACCATCACGGCCGCGATGAGCAGCGGCAGGAAGCCCTTGCGCATCTTCGACATTCTCGGACCACTCCTTGTACATTGTCTGTATGATGGCTTTCACCGACCATGCTACCGGGCAAGTGTTAATTCGAAACGCCGACTTTGTAAAATGTGTGTTAAAACTGAGATCAAAATTTGATGAAACAAAAACCGATGACGGCTTGCGTCATCGGTATATCGAGTTTATCCGCTAGTCAAAGAGCTTCTCTCCGTCCTTGCTTAGGTGTTCTCCTTGAACGTCACAAACACTTGCAAGTGGACACCTTTGCCTTCTGAAATCGCGTCCGTACCCTGGATCCCCAGAAAACTCAACTTTTCCCGCCATTCATCGCGTTCTTCATCCGGAAATCTGTCGGCGTATATATTGAAAATATAGGCCAATACCGCCGCATGGATCTCCGTCTTTCCTTGCGACATTCGGATCCATTCCTTGGGCAGTACGATTTTGGTGTCTGTGCTTTCGATTTCCTGATTCGAGAAATTAAGCACCAGCGATTTTCCGTCATTGACCACTTCGGCAATTTTGCTTTTGTTGTCCCATCTGATCTCACTGACCCGTGAAGCAAACAGGTCCCTGATGGGAATGTACGCTCCTTCGCAGGTGAACTCCTCCAACGTATTTCCTTGACCGATCTTCAATGAGGTGTAGGGTCTTTCCGGAGAACTGGCATTTTTGGCCCTGTCCAGCAAGGTTTCTCCCTCAATGGCCGCATCTGAAACGAAAGTTCCTGTAAGAAGCAGCAAAATAGTCAACACACATGAGAGCATGAGTTTCTTTTTCACGCAAATTCACACCTCACATCTCCAGATGTGGTAGATTTTTTTATTTAGACGCTGCCACAGCGGAATTCGTTTCGCCAGGCCGACCAATCTCATCGGAACTGCGGAACCCGTCTGCCAGCTCGCGGATTTCCGCCGCCACTCGTCCGGCCATCTCGCAGGCAGCCTGCGCCTTCGCGTTGATCTCCCGGGCCGTGCCGTGATTGTCCGCCGCCGCGGCGAAGATCCGCTCGAATGCTTCGCCCGCCCGTCCGATCGCCGATCGGCTGCTCTCGGATACGCGGATGCCCGCCATGAATTGCTCCGCCGTCTCCTGCACGGAAGCGCGGATGGCGCCGATCATCTCCGCGATTTCGCCGGCCGACCGCTTCGTCTCTGCGGCGAGCATCCGGATCTCGTCCGCCACGACGCCGAATCCGCGGCCGTGCTCGCCCGCCCGGGCCGCTTCGATCGACGCGTTCACGGCGAGCAGATTGCACTGGTCGGCCAGCCGCTTGATCAGCGCGCTCACGCTGTCGATCGCTTCCGCCCTCTGCTGAAGCTCGGCGATCCGTTCCTGCTGAACGGCCATCCGTTCGGCCAATGCGTCGAACGCCCGGTCGGCGTCGACCAGCGCTTCTCTGCCCGTCCGGGTAAGTTCCGACATCGATTGCGACAGCGCTTCGCCGTGCATGCCCGCCTGTTGCACTTTGGTTACGGCGCCGTCGATGTCCGCCATCAGCCTTTCCATCCGGCGGATGATCCGCTGCTTCGCAACAGCGGCCTGCTGCTGATGCAGCTTCGACAGGCCGAGCAGATCGGCGACGGTCAGGATGCCGGCCAGCCTCGCTCCGTCAACGACAATGACACAGTCATACAAGGTGGATTCCGCGCGGCCGAGCGTCAGGTCCAGCAGTTCCTGCAGCGGCATCGCCGCATCGGCGACGATCGGGCGGTCGTCCATCAACCGCGAAATCGGCTTGTCGCTGTACAGGCTGGCGCCGAACCGGCTGCCAAGCCTCCGGATCAGCTTGTCCCGCATGACCAGCCCGCAAGGCACGCGCTCATCCTCGCACACAACGATGCATTCCGAATCGGCATGCCGCTCGAACAGGCGCATGACCTGTTCGCATGTCATCTGCGGATCGGCGACGACGGCACATCGGATGAATGCTCTCAGATCGATCGCATGCCCCGCGTCCGCGTCAAGTTTTTGGTCCATCATGGTCAACACCGTGGTTCCCCCTTTTTCTTTCCGGGATTTCCCAAGGCCCAGCATAGCCAAACAAAATTAAATCCGATGACGCGATTCGTCATCGGAATGTAAAAGGTCGGTCCGGAGCGACGGCAAAAAAATCGTTATTAAATGTTGGAAAAAAGAAGGATTTGTCGCGCGCTCTGGCGAAATATGTTAATCCATTCATACATGACGTATTGAGTGCAAGGAGCGTCAAGATGGACGTCCAGGATGTTTTGCTCTTTCTCTTCTTCTCGTCGCTCGAATGGCTGGCCTTGATGGTTCTTACGTTTGCCATATTCAAGTTTCAGCTCCCGGGGTATTGGGGAAGGCTGTTGTTGTCATCTTTCATGCTTTCGTTGCTGTCTTATATGGTATTGATTGAATTGAAGCTGGGCGTGGTTGCTTCGCTCATTCAAGTGCCCATCATATTCATCTGTTTTTGGCAGTTTTTCAGAATTCCGGTGTTTTATGCCGGACTGATGGTCGTTAACGGCTATGTCTCGTACATTCTGATTCAAGCCATCATCATTTCCGTGTTCCAATTAACCGGCATCGTCATTGCACCCAACGTTCCGGAAGGTTTTATCGTCCAAATTCTTACTTCATGCATCGCTTTTCTGTTAGCATGGCTGCTAATTCGAACAAACTGGGGATTCACATTTGTGCCTGACACGGATCGCGTAAAAGTGAAGTGGACGAAACTCAATGTTCGGCTGCTGGTCATGAGCATTGCGGGATATGCCGTTCTGGCAACTTGCAGCTATCTGTTCTTTTCTGGATATACCCCGGTGCTGGTCCTGATTCTTGGCACCGTAGTATTTGGTTTTCTCCAATATCTGGTGTTCAAGAGGGAGTATAACGAACATGGTTGAATCATTAGCCGAAAGGTTGGCCGTCAGGATCAAAAAGGCCAACCCGAGCCAGACTGCAAGTGTTCCCGTCATGAAATTCGCCCTCATCATCGTCATCAACTTCTTGATCCCGGCGGTTTCATCGCTGATTTTTGGCGCCTTGACGGGGAAATGGACCGAGACGCTGACGGCTATGGGCTTTTTCATCGCGCTGCGAATGGCATCGGGCGGGTACCATTTTGAAACACCGCTGCCTTGCATGCTGGCGAGCTTCTCGATTATCGCCATTCCTCCACACATCGCATTGACCGAAACCTGGACGCAGCTCCTGACAGCCGCAGCATTGATCCTGACAGCTTGGCTCGCTCCCGCGAACATGAAAGGCTACAATACGATGCCCGAGAAATACTACCCGTTGCTCAAGCTGGCATCCGTACTGATTGTTTCCGCCAACTTCCTACTCCTTTCGGGAACAGCAGCCATCGTGCTGGCTGTTCAAGGCATTACCTTGTTAATTCACAACAAGGAGGTGACCCCGACATGAAGCAAATCACGGCCAAGCTGCTGTCCGGCATGTTGAATGGAATCGCAGGCTTCTTCGTCAAAACGGCTTCACCCTTTATTTATCGTCCCGAGATCCCGGAAGAGCTGAAAAAGTAACCGCCGCGCATCAAGGGCTGCCGATGGGAGCTCACATCGGACAGCCCTTGGTCGCCGGTTATGGAGTTGAATTCCCATGCGTTTCCCGGTTACCAGAGACCCCGGCAATTTCTCTGAAGTGATCGATCTCGACTTGCGCGATGTCGACTATATTGAAACGCACCCCTCTGGTTATGTCGTGTTTCACGTCAAGGATGAGGTGTACTATCCCGTCATTCCCAAATTGTCCGTCCTGGAAATGCATCTGGAAGAATTGGGGTTTCTTCGGCTGGATCGCACGAACCTGAGCAACATCGGGAAAATCCGTCATTTTGATGAAGAGCGGTCGCTCGTTTTTTTTAGCGATAACGCAACAAAATCAAGCAAATTTTCCACGGTATCATCCAGAATGAAAAAAATACTCAGGGATCGCCTTGCCGGAAAAAAAGGAAAAACATGAGCCGCCTCCTGCTTGGATGCGGCTGTTGATTTATAACGATCGACCAGGGAGTTCGATACCTGATCGATCGTTTTGATTAGCACACGTCGCAGCCTCAATGATGCGGCTCGCGTAACGTTGCAACTCCACTATTCAGCTGGGGCCACCAAGTCCGCCAGCTCGACGAGCCGGTCGAGCTGAATGTCGGGCACGACGCCGCGCTCCGGCAGATCGATACTCGCGCGGTATGCGGCGAACGCGACGCCCGCGCCGGCAGCCGCGGCGCCGTCGATCCACGAGTCCCCCACGGCAAGCCATTGCGAAGGCGGCACATGGGGAAACCGCGCAAGCACAGCGCGGACGCCTTCGGGAGACGGTTTCAGCCGCGGCACCGATTCGCGGCCCGCCACCAGGTCGAAATAATGCCGGATGCCGGTCTTGCCGAGCGCTTGCTCGGCAGCGGCCTCGGCGTTGTTCGTCAGCACCGCGAGCAGCAGGCCGCGTCCGCGAAGCCGCTCCAGCGTCTCCCGCGCGCCCGGCTCCAGCTCGGCGCCGCGCATGCCCTCCGCTTCATGCCGGGCGCAGATCGCCCAGACCTGATCCAGCGTGCCGCCGGCGAGCCCGCGCTCCATCGCGGCTTGAATGAGCGAAGCCGTCGTACCGCCTTCCGCCTCGTCCTCCGCAAGGTACCCTTCGCGGACGAGCCAGGCGCCGACTTCTCCGCGCATCGCCGCATAGTCGATCCGGGACGCGAGCAGCGTGTTGTCCATGTCGAACAGAATCGCCCGGACACGCAGCCGCGCCTTCGGCATCAGGCCTTCTCCAGGACGTACAGCCGCGACGTCTCCTCCCAGATTTCGCCCGGCGCGAGGCTGAACAGGCCGATCTCTTCAGCCGGAAGATCGGTGTTCGGCGCGTTCACGAGGTTGACCTGCGGCTCCGGACAGAAGAACCCTTCGCGGGCGCCGTTGTTCCAGATCATCCACTGTTTCCAGGACGTGCCGACATCGTACACCAGCGTCGTGCCGATCCGCGTGTCGGTCAGTTCCATCCGGTTGCGGCCGTTTTGCGGCGCCGCCGTATAGTGATTGTCCATCGACGCGAAGAACGGATAAACGCCGTCATGCTTCATCGCTTCTTCCTCCGGCGTGAGCGGCTGGTGCCGTCCGGTCGGCAGCATCCGTTCGCTGAGTTCCCACCGGCTGCCGATGGTCAGCTTCAGCTTATAGTCGCGCGCCGTGCTGCCCGGCGCGAACGGCGCATTGACCGTCGTATGGAAGGCGAGCAGCACCGGCATGTCGGCATCGCCCTCGTTCACCAGCGTCAACTGCTGCGCAAGCCCATGGGCGCTGAGCCCGTAGCGCAGCCGCAGCGAGAACTTGAACGGCAGATATTCGAACAGCTTGTGCCCCTTGTCCACCGTCAGCTTCACTTCCGCGAAAGCTTCTTCGTCATCCGCGCCGAAGCGGACAAGCTCCCACGCCGAAGTGTTCGCGTAGCCGTGCAGATGGTTGCCCGTCGATTCCTCGTTCACCGGCAATTGATAGACGACGCCGCGCCATTTGAGCTTGCCGTCTTCGTACCGGTTCGGCGGAATCAGCACCGGAATGCCGTGAATCAACGGGTTCGCCTTGAATGCGTCCATCTCCTCCGGTCCGGGCTCGCGCAAATAGCGATGCCCCCGCTCCGTGTCGCGGAACGCGATCAGATTGCCGCCGATTTCCGGCAGCAGCGCCGCCTCGTAGGCTCCGGCGCGCAGCCATACCGCACGTTCGCCGTGAAAGTCGCCTTCCCTGGCCGAAATACCGCTCATTTCCCATCTCTCCTCTTTCGGGCCGGCCGATTACCCCCGGTAAGCGGCCAGCGCCTGATTCAGTCCCCGCGTCTGCGTGTAAATTTCCCGGTAAATGTCGAACAACCCGCGATAGGTCTCGACCGCTTCCGGATTCGGATCATAAGACGCGGCATGCTTCACGAATTTCGCCGCGCACGCGTCCAGGCTGTCGAACCAGCCGCAACCGTATGCCGCCAGCATCGCCGCGCCGAGTCCGGGGCCTTGCTCGTTCTCCAGCGCAACGACCGTCGCGCCGAAGATGTCCGCCTGCATCTGCAGCCAGACCGGGTTCTGCGCACCGCCGCCGATCGAGATGACGCGGCCCGCCGGCTTGCCCGCCTCGCGGAAAATGGCCATCGATTCGTTCAACGAGAACGTGATGCCTTCCATGACGGCCCGGGCGAAATGATCCCGCGTATGCGAACCGTCCGCGCCGATGAAGCTCGCCCGGATGACGGCGTCCGCATGCGGCGTCCGCTCGCCGACCAGGTAGGGCGTGAACAGCAGGCCGCCGGAACCCGGCTTGATATCGCCGACACCGCGGAGGAAATCGGCGAACGATTCATTCGGCGCGAACGTCTGCTTGAACCAGCTCAGCGAATAGCCGGCCGCCAGGGTCACGCCCATCGCGTAGAAGCTGTCGGCTTTGCCGTGGTTGAAGAAATGCACCTTGCCCGCATAGTCGGTGTCCCGGTTCTGTTCATAGGTCAGGATGACACCTGACGTACCGATGCTGCACATCGTCAGCCCTTCGGACAGAATGCCGGCGCCGATGGCGCCGCAGGCGTTGTCCGCGCCGCCGGCGAACACTTTCGTGCCGGCAGCAAGGCCGGTCTGATCCGCGACCTCCGGCAGCACGCCGCCGACATGATCGTGCGATTCGACAAGCGGCGGGCAGAACGATGCGGGCAGATCGAATGCGGCAAGAATTTCGGTGCTCCACTTTTTGCCCGCCACATCCAGCAGCAGCGTGCCGGCCGCATCGGAATAATCCATATGAATTTCGCCCGTAAGCCGATAGCGGACATAATCTTTCGGCAGCAGGAACCGTTTCGCCTTCGCGAACACGTCCGGCTCATGCCGCTTCACCCACAAAATTTTCGGCAGCGTAAACCCTTCAAGCGCCGGATTGCGCGCGATGCCGAGCAGATCGGGTCCCAGCACCCGCTCGATCTCGCGGCATTCGGCCGTCGTCCGCGTATCATTCCACAGAATCGCGTTCCGGACCGGCCGATTCGCTTCGTCGAGCAGCACCAGGCCGTGCATCTGGCCGGAAAAGCTGATGCCTTCGACTTCATCCGGACGCACGCCGGATGTTGAGATTAATTCGCGAAGCGCGCCGATCGTTCCTTCCACCCAGTCTTCCGGCCGCTGCTCGCTCCATCCGGTATGCTCATGGAACAGCGGATAGTTTCGCGACGCTTCCGCCCGCACTTTGCCGTCCCGATCAACCAAAAGCGCTTTCACCGCGCTCGTCCCGAGATCGATCCCGATCACACAGCTCATGTCCTCTTTCCTCCCCGAAGGAGCCCGTTCGCTCCCGTGAAATCCTTATCTGCCCGAACAGGGACGAACAGCCGGCCCTTTGCGGCCGGCTGCGTCCGATAGCCAGACAAACTCATTATACGCTGTAAATGATTTCGTTGAGTACCAGCTTGATTCGTTCCTGACGGCCCGAGCGGTTCACGATCGGCTTGTTCTGAAGCGCGTAAGCTTCGAGGCTCTTCAGCGTCGCCTTGCCTTCGACGATCTCCTTGCCGATGCCTTCGCGGAACGAAGCGTAGCGTTCTTCGATGACGCTGTCCAGAACGCGTTCTTCGATGATCTTGGCCGCCGCCTTCAGACCCCATGCGAACGTGTCGACGCCCGCGATGTGCGCGAGGAACAGATCCTCCGGCTCGAACGAACCGCGGCGCACTTTCGCGTCGAAGTTGATGCCGCCGGTCTTGAAGCCGCCTGCTTTCAGGATTTCGTACATCGTCAGCGTCACGCTGTACAGATCGGTCGGGAATTCGTCGGTATCCCAGCCGAGCAGCAGGTCGCCCTGGTTCGCATCGATCGAACCGAGCATGTCGTTGATCGCCGCGACGCGGAGTTCATGCTCGAACGTATGGCCGGCGAGCGTCGCATGGTTCGCCTCAAGGTTCAGTTTGAAGTGATCTTTCAGGCCGTACTTCTGCAGGAAGGCGATCGTCGTCGCCGCATCGAAGTCGTACTGATGCTTCGTCGGCTCCTTCGGTTTCGGCTCGATCAGGAACTGCGCGTTGAAGCCGATCTCCTTCGCATATTCGATGGCCATATGATAGAAGCGCGCCAGGTTGTCCAGCTCGAGCGCCATGTCGGTGTTCAGCAGCGTCTCGTAGCCTTCGCGGCCGCCCCAGAACACGTAGTTCTCCGCCCCGAGCTCCTTGCCGACTTCAAGCATCTTCTTCACTTGCGCGGCTGCATGCGCGTAGACATCGGCGTTGCAGGTCGTCGCCGCGCCGAACACGTAGCGCGGATTCGTGAACATGTTCGCCGTGTTCCAGAGCAGCTTCTTGCCCGTCGACTTCTGGAATTCCTTCAGCATGGCGACAATGGTGTCGAGATTCTTGTGCGTCTCCTGCAGCGTGTCGCCTTCCGGCGCGATGTCGACGTCATGGAAGCAGTAGTAGTCGATGCCCGTTTTCTCCAGGAATTCGAAGTTCGCTTCGACGCGCGCCTTCGCCCGGTCCATGCCGTCAAACTTGTCCCAGCTGCGGATCGCCGTGCCGACGCCGAACGGATCCGCGCCGGTGCCCGTGAACGTGTGCCAGTACGCGACGGCGAAGCGGAGATGCTCCTCCATCGTCTTGCCGAGCACCTTCTCCTGCGGGTTGTAATGTTTGTACGCGAAGGGGTTGTCCGAGCCTTTGCCCTCGAACTGGATCTTGCCGACGTTCTCGAAATAAGCCATTGCCGACTGACGCCTCCTTGAATTGGTAATCGATGCAAATAAGTGCGGTTGTAAACGCTTCGATTATTATTATAGCTCCCCCGACTTTGTTTGTCTATTAAACAAACTAAGAATTTTATAAAAAGATTTGTGTTGCCATGCGCCGCTGCCATCCCCGGCCCGGCCGGCAAATATGCCAAAAATATGGATTTGTGACACGTCTCACAAAGTTGATCTCCCCCTTCTCCTATAATCAAAGCGCAAACCAAACTTCTGTTCGGGAGGAATGCACAATGGGACAATTTGCCGCGACGGTCAACGCCACGGAATATCCGCCGCATCTGAAGCACAAGGTCATCTTTGAAACGTTCGGCAAGCTGGCGCCGTCCGAAGCGATGCTGCTGATCAACAACCATGATCCCGTGCCGCTCCGCTTCCAGTTCGAAGCGATGTACCCCGGCCAGAAGCTGACCGAGATGGCAAACGTCGAAATCGTCGATGACAGAACGATCCGGATCAAAGCGTCTCTGGAGGACGCCTTCTTCCATGTCGCTGTACGGCAGGATGGCGGCGTTGTACGAAGAAGCGAAGAAGCGGGTATTCGTATGATTTTACGCGCGGGAGGTGGATCGGGATGGACCACAAGGACGCCAAAGTCGTCGAGCTTGACGTCAGACCGATGCTGGAGAAGAAGCTGGAACCGTTCCAACTGATCATGGACACCGTCAAAAAGCTCGGCAAAGACGACATCTTAAAGGTTCACGCCACATTCCGGCCGACTCCCCTGTTCGGGGTCATGAAATTGAAAGGCTATGCCGGCAAAGCGGAACAGGTCGACAAGCAGCATTGGATCGCCACCTTCGTTCACAAGAGGAACAAGCACTGGCTGGACGCCGGAATTTCGGCCGAAGCGGCGGAAGACGCGGGACAGGAAGTCTCGGACGGCCTCTCGCGGGAGGACAGCCTCTCGCGGGAGGACAGCCTCTCGGGAGAGGGTAGCCTGCCGCGGGAGGACGGTCCCGCCGTCATCGAACTGGACAACCGCGGGCTCGAACCGCCGCAGCCGATGGTCCGCACGCTGAACGCGCTCGTCCGGTGCCGCCCGGGCGATGAAGTCGTCATTCACAATGACCGGGTGCCCGTGTTTCTCCTCGAAGAGTTGAACCGTCTCGGCTATCCGTACAAGATCGAGGAGCAGCCGGACGGATCGGCGATCGTGAAAATCCGGAAAACGTAAGGAGGCAACCGCCGTGTCCCGTCTCCCCTTCCTGTTCATCGTCTCGGGGATGGCCGGTTTCGTGCTCTTCCACGCTGCGTCCTTGCTGTCGCTCTTCGGCTGGCTCGGAGACGGCGTGCGCGGACCTGCCGGGTGGTTCCACGCCCATCTGTTCGTGCTCGGCTGGGCGACCATGCTGGCCATGGGCGCGGTCTATCAGTTGATCAGCGTCATTCTGCAATCGAACATTTACAGCGAACGGCTCGGCTATGTCCAGTACGCGATGTTCACCATCGGCCTCGCCGGATTGCTGTACGGCTTCATTCGCGGGGAAATTTACTGGATTGCGGCCTTCGCCACAACCGGCTTCGCCGGCATTCTGCTGTTCGCGTGGAACATGGCGGTCACATTGTTCCGCGCCTCCCGGTGGGATGCGATCACGATCAGCGCGGCGGCGGCGGTGGTTTATCTCGTGCTGACGGGACTGACCGGGATGGCGATGGGCGTCAACTTCGCGACCGGTCTGTGGGACGACATGCACAACCGTCTGTTCGGCACCCACATCTGGCTGGGCACCGTCGGCTGGTTCGGGCTGCTCATCACCGGGTTCAGCTACAAGCTGCTGCCAATGTTTTACCTGTCGCATCATTATCCGACGCCGCTGCAGAAGGTCGTGCCGGTCCTGTGGAACGCCGGCACGATCGCCGGAGCGGCTTCCTTCCTGCTGGGCGGGAGCAGCTGGTCCTTGCTGTCCGCGCTTCTGCTGGTCGCGGCCGCCGTCGTCGTCTACAATGCGCACATCGTCCAGATTCAGAAGCACCGCTTCAAACGCAGTCCGGGATCGGGCATTCAGTGGTCCGTGTATGGCAACTACACGCTCGGCGCCGCGGTCATCGCCATGCTGGCCTATGCGCTGTGGAAACCGCAGGTGCTATACCAGACGAAATCCGTCACGCTGGCGGTCTGGGTGTATCTGGCCGGCTGGGTGTCGTTTACGATTCTGTGCTACCTGACGAAGATCGTTCCGTTCCTGTGGTGGACCTGGAAATACGGCAGCCAGGCGGGCAAACCCGGCACCCCGGTCATGTCCGATCTCTTGAGCGACAAGAAAGTAAGCGCCGGACTGGCGGCCGTGGCCGTTTCCGGTCTGCTGCCGCTCGCGGGACTGCTTTCGGATTCCCATCCGATCGTCGCTGCCGGCGGCGCGGCGCATTCCATTTTTTCCATCGCATACATGCTGTTGATCGGCCGTGTCTTCTCCCGTTAAGGATACCAACAAAGGAGGTTGGACGGAATGGAACTTCGCGAAGAAGAGGTGCGGGAAATTTTGCGGCAGGTTTATGACCCCGAGCTGGGCTTCAACATCGTCGATCTCGGCCTCGTCTACGAAATCCGCGTGGAACCCGAAAGGCTCTATATCCGGATGACGCTCACGACACCCGGCTGTCCGATGCACGACACGATCGCCGGCGGAGTCAGGAGGGCGCTCATGGCTCATGCGGGGAATCGCGAAATTGAAGTCGACGTCGTCTGGGAGCCGAGATGGTCGCCGGACTTCATGTCGCGGGAGGCGAAAGAACAGCTCGGCATCATTTGAAAAAACAAGGCGCAAAGGCGCAGGCGAAAAGGCTCCGCCGTCCGTTTCTTCGGAGGCGAAGCCTTTTTATTGTCTCCGATTCAGCGATACACCCGCGTGACATGACCGCCGCACCCGCACTCATCGATATATCGGATTTCCCGAACCGCAAGATCCGCATCCTTCACCATCGCGGACAGCCGGGGAATGAGCCATTCTCTCGGATCACCCAGCGCGCCGGGCGTGACCAGATTGACGTAATGACCCGCTTTCGTCCGTCGAATGGCGTCCATGCTTTCCGCCAGCACTTTTCGGGATGCTCCTCGTAACAGGCATCCTCGAGATTGACGGACCAGTCCCCGTCCTTGAGCAGCGCGAGTTGCTTTTTCAATCCGTTCCCCTCGCCTTCCATTCTCATGTTTCTGAAAAAATTGTACCGCCGTCTGCCGGGCAATATTGTGAAGCCTGTCACAAAAAAACCGAAGTTCCATACCGCCAGCCATAAACCATTTAATTGGAAATATTAAATTTTTCTGCTTGACATTTCCATTCTACATGTTGTAGTTTTAAATCTACCTACATATTGTAGTCCTAAGAAGGTTCAAAATCGCAAGATATGTGTACGTGCGTGCGATTGGCATCGTACTTTGCGGTGAAGCAATGAGAAGATGGTCGACGCTGTTGCTTGTTGTTGTGTTGAGCGTTTGCAATTCATGTGAACAACAGGAGGGCGGACATGTGGATCCGGATATATGAAGAACTGCTCGTGATGTCAATCGTCGCGGGAGGATTGTACCTCGCATTTAAAGGGCTGAGCAGATGGACAAGAAAACTTCTGACCGCCAGGTGGAATTACGGAATCATTTTGATGGTTTATTCCTTTTTCATCGTTCCCTATCATCGCCTTGTACCTTCAGTTGAACTGGTACGAGCAGCGGGAAGCAACGAGACCGGGGAAGGCGAAGTGACGCCGACGGTGGAAGAATTCCGGTCCGGCATCGACCCGTTTGCCGAACAGTTCCTTCATACCGATTTCTGGCAGCTGAACCTTCCCAAAGATGCCCTGTTTCCGTGGCATGACATCCTGCCCTGGCTGTGCATGGCGGGAACTCTTGTCTTTACAGGTTCAGTCATTGTCCAGTATTGCAAACTGCATTTGCGCATCATGCGCACCTGCCGGCCGGCCGGCCAGGCTGAAATGCTCAATGCGTTGGAAATATGCAAACGGCAACTGGGCATCAAACGCAAAATCGCCGTGTACCTGTCGCCGCACATGACGACCCCTTTCCTCTACGGATGGGTGAGGCCTCGCATTGTATTGCCGGACATGCCATTTACCGCAAACGATTATCATTATGTTTTTCTTCATGAATTGATGCACTACAAGCGGCGCGACCCTTGGGTCAAACTCTTGCTGCTGCTCATTAATGCCATCCATTGGTTTAATCCGTTTACATACATGGCACGCCGGGATGCAGACCGGTTCTGCGAGTTTTCCTGCGACGAAAAGGTGGTGAAACCAATGGATATGCAAGAAAGGAGGCGATATTGTGAGTTAATTCTGCGTGTGCTGTGGCAGACGGTGGATCGGAAGGACGGGTTGTACCCCGCATTCGGCGGAAGTAAAAGTGAACTGGAAAGGAGAATGACCATGATTCTCGACATGGAAGCGTCAAAAAAGAAAAAATGGGTTCGGGCGTTGGCGCTCGGAACGACTTTGACCATGGCATTGTTCGGTACATCAATTGCTTACGCTTCCGTTTCGTCCAATGATCAGCTTTTCAACAAGCTTCCGGCTGCTGATGGGCCTGAACTGGACGCACCTGTTACTGTCGTAAATTCCGACTTGGTCCCGACACTTCGAAGCCATTCAACTGTCAATGGCTTGGGAAGCAGCGACGCCATTTCAATACTTGAAAGTTCCGAAACTCAATTTTTGGCTGCAACTCCTCATAACGGCCTGCAATCCCCCAATCCGGCTGTTTCCGAATCCAATGCCGCATCCGCAGCACAACTTAGCGATGTGGAGCCGCTGGCTACCGGAAATTTGAGCCCGGGCAAGGCTTACACTTTTGATAAGCAAAAGATCGGCAAAGGATCAATTGTAACCATTAATGCGTCCTGGACCCCGACCGATGCTGACTTGCAAGTCGGCCTTCTGTCCCATGCAAGCAATACTGTCTATTATGTAAAGCTGTCCGGAGGCGAGGGTTCGGCTCCCCTGCAAGTCAATACGACCGGAGAATACTCGATTTACGTAGGAAACCCCTCGGATTCAACGATTAAGTTTGATGTATCTTATATTATCAATTGATTAGCTGAATCGAATCCATCAAGGGCTCCTGTTCTTCGGCTGGACGGTCATTTACCAACAACGCGCCAGCCCAAGAAAGGGGCCCTTTTCTTGGTTGCATTCGCCCTGACATTCAGAATTAAAACCTCATCAACCTGAAAAGGAATGATTTCCGCATTTCCGTCAATTTATGTTATGATTACGTGGAACTCTACTGTCGAATTGCGGCGAACGCCGCTTGAACATGGAAGGGATTGAACCATGCATAGATTGAGCGGGACTGGCGACTCCGCCCTGATCCGGCGGATCAATACCGCCATCGTGCTGGAATGCATACGCAATGAATCGCCGCTCTCCCGCGCGCGCATCTCGGAGCGGACCGGGCTGAACAAGGCGACCGTGTCGAGCCTCGTCTCCAATCTGATCGCCGGCGGGCTCGTATCGGAGATCGGCACCGGCGAGTCGAGCGGCGGAAGGAAGCCGGTCATGCTGCTGTTCAACGCCGGAGCCGGCTATGCGGTCGGCATCGATGTCGGCGTGAATTACATCCGCGGATTGCTGACGGATCTGGCGGGCACGCCCGTCGCACGCCGCGAGACAAAGATTGCAAGGCGCAGCCCGGAGGACGTGCTGCCCCTCCTTCATGATGTCATCCGCGGGTTGATCGGGGACGCGCCGGCGAGCCGGTACGGCGTCGTCGGCATCGGGATCGGTGTGTCGGGCATCGTCGACGACGGCGGGACGATTCTGTTCGCGCCGAACCTTAACTGGCGGAACGTGCCGCTCAGGCGGCTGGTCGAGGAACGGTTCAACCTGCCGTGCGTCATCGACAACGAGGCGAACGCCGGCGCCGCCGGCGAACTTCGCTACGGCGCGGGGCGGGGCTTTGCCGACCAAATCTATGTCAGCGTCGGGATCGGCATCGGCACGGGCATCATCATCAACCGGGAACTGTACCGCGGCAAGTCCGGGTTCTCGGGTGAGCTCGGCCACATGTCGATTGCGATGGACGGCCGCCAGTGCAGCTGCGGCAATCTCGGCTGCTGGGAACTGTACGCCTCCGAGAAAGCGCTGATCGAGCACGGCGAGCCGTACGCCTCCTTCGAAGCGGCGTGCGCCGCGGCGGAGAGCGGCGACGGGCAAGCCGTCCGCCTGCTCGAGACGATCGGCGCCTATCTGGGCACAGGCATCGCGAATATTGTGAATGTGTTCAATCCGGAAGCGGTCATCCTCGGGAACCGGATTTGCATCGCCGAACGGTTCGTCCGCGACGCCATTGAACGCGAGATCGAGCGCCGCACGCAAACCTACAACCGGGAAGGCATGCGCCTCCTGTTCGCCGAACTGGGCGAACATTCGGCGGTGCGCGGCGCGGCGGGCTATGCGATCAGCCGCTTCTTCGACAGCCTCAACGGCCAAGGCGCCGGCTGAGAACGTCTGTTTCAGCCGTGTGTTCGCTCCCTGCAGTCCGGTCCGGCCGGCTCACGGGAGTATTTTTATGGATGGCGATCGATGGTACATTATAGAATATCATGCCAGATTTTCATCTTGCTGACGGTTCAGGAGTGGATGCATTCGTAATCGACACCATCGGGCACACTTCAGATCGAGACAGGGGATGTCTTCTTGCGCGCGTTACGGTACTGGTTGTTGTTCATTGTTCTTTTTACACTCTCCAATGCTCATCATGCGGAGGCGGCAGACGGCGGGAAGGAGCAGGTGATCCGGCATTGGGAAATCCAGTGGATCCGCGCCGACGGCGCGAATCGCGACCGGCCGCTGGAGGAAGCGTCGGCCTGGGCGGCTTCGTCGGCCGGACAGTTGACGCGGATGCCGGCGGATGCGTCGGGCGTCTGGGTTCGGGTCCAACTCCCGCCTACCGCATCTTATCGTCAACCGGCGCTGCTGGTAAACCGGTTGTACGGCCGGAACCTGTCCGTCTACGCGGACGGTATGCTTCTGCACGAGTCGACCCGCTCGGTCCGGTTCGACGTGAGTAAACTGTTCCTGCCGCTCCCGGCCGACACGGATGCCGTGACGCTGCTCATCCGGATCGGCACGACGGAGGAGCGAGCCGGCGTCTACTCCGCCATCCGGATCGGCGAATTCCAGTCGCTCACCGCCGCCTTTATCCGTCGGGAGATGCCGGATTTGGTGCTCGGCGGCGGCATGCTCATGCTCGGCGTCATCATGCTGGCCTGCACCGGATTTCTGACGCGCAGCGTGCGCGCGTTCTGGCTGTCCCTCTCGATTATCGCCCTGTCCGCCGGAACGCTCGTCTTCACCTATTCTCCTCTCCCCTACATACTGTTCGAACCGCGAATCGCGTGGCTGCCGTTGGCGTACGATATGGCGCTGTTCGCTGCGGCTCCAGCGTTCATGTATTTTGCCGACACCGTCTTCATGGGCCTATATCCGTTCTACACCCGGCTTCGGCAGGTAATGGGAGGCTATGCCGGGCTGTGCTTCCTGATGGTCGGTCTGTACGTCTGGATGCCCGAACGGTTCGCATCGGGATACGATCTGGTCACGACCACGATCCTCGGCATGCTGATGCTGGCCGCGTTCGTGATCACCGCCGTGCTGGCCGTGGCCGTCACCATCCGCGGCAACTGGCACGGCGCCGTCCTGTCCGGCGGCATCTTCGTCCTGACAACGTCGGCGGCCGCCGATCTGGCGATGTACTATTTCAGGGACGAGCCTTATGATCCGATCTTGTGGAAATTCGGCACCCTCGTGCTGCTCGTCGCGCTGATCGTCATTCTGTCCGCGAAAATCGCCCGCGACCACGCCGCCGTGATCGCCTACACGAAGGAACGCGAAGACTACAACCGCAGGCTGCAGCGCGCGGAGAAGCTGAAAATCATCAGCGACCTCGCCGCGTCCGTCGCCCATGAAGTCCGGAATCCGCTTCAGGTGACGCGCGGTTTCCTGCAGCTGCTTGCGGAACGGGAACTGTCGAACCGGAAATATTACGACATGGCGATCGAGGAACTGGACCGCGCCTCCTCCATCATTACGGATTTCCTCACCTTCGCGAAGCCGGAGATGGACGAATTCGCCGTGCTCGACATCGCCGACGAACTGGACAAAATTTACGCCATCATGTCGCCGCATGCCTCGCTGAACGGCGTCACGCTCCGATTCGACGTGCAGGACGGGATCAGGATCGAAGGCAATGCTTCCCGGTTCAAACAGGCCATCATCAATTTCATCAAGAACGGCATCGAGGCGATGGAGAGCGGAGGCGAGATCGTGATCCGGGCGTACAGGCAGGACGGACAGGCGGTCATCCGGATCCGCGACAACGGAAGCGGCATGGATGAGGAGCAGATCGCAAAGCTGGGGACGCCTTATTTCTCGACCAAGACGAAAGGAACCGGCCTTGGCCTCATGGTGACGTTCCGCATCATCGAGGCGATGAACGGCACCATCTCGTTCGACAGCAAAATCGGAAAAGGAACCGAAGTCACGCTCCGGTTCCCGGCCGTCCATCCGGAATGATCACCACCAGTACCCGGCCGGCCTGGCGACGATGGCGGAGACATCCTCCGGCCGCGGCGGAATCGTAAGCACGTGCCGGGTCGGGGTCTCCTCCACCACCAGCAGTTCGTGTCCTTCCGGAATTTCGATACCGAACGCGTCGCGGATCGTCTGCTTCGGTTCGGCCAGCAGCCGCTGCCTGAACGATTCGTCGTCCCAGGCTTTGCGGATGATGTCTTCCCGGAGCTGATCCGCATCGATGCGTTCTGTCATCGTCGTCGACATCGCGCACGCACACATCCTTTCACCATGGATTAAAGACGAGCTTCTTCCTGATTATACCATGTAAATTGTTTCTAGTAATCTAGATTTTTGATAGATCCGAGATTAATTTGGAAAATCCATGGCCGGCAATCAGCCGCGACACTTCCGCCTCCGCTTCTTCCGCGCCCCGGCGGATGCCGTCCGCGAGCGTCCGGGCGAAGAGGATCAGCATGGGCGGCTCCGCCCGCTCATCGATGCGGCCGGCGTACTCGCCCGCGATGCGGGACAGGCGGGCCAGAGCGCCGCGGCGGAAGACGGCCGCCTTGACGTCCCGCTCCGTGAGCGGGCGCGGCTCACCGCCTTCGGCATCGTCCGGCCCCAGCGCGTCGCGGACGATCGTCAGGAAGGCGTTACCGTTGGGAGCGGCCAGATCTTCGGCCCAGTCCTGCCAGTCATCGGACAGCTGCAGCACCGCCAGCGCGAGGTCGAGCGCCTCTTCGACCGCCGGCAGCCGCTCGTCCATCCCGGCAGCCAACAGCATCGCCGCCGCGCCGAGCTTCACCGGCGCCGACTTGCGGGCCAGCTGCCGGACGTCGAGCGGGTCCGCGCGGCGCTCCGGCTCGCCGCCGACCGCGGCCGCCCATTCCGCGGCGTATCGGGCGTACAACGCCCACAGCCGCTCCGGATCGGCCGCGGCATGGCGCGCATAGCGCGCCTGGAACGCCGCGTGGAACAGCTGGCCGAGCGCCAGCAGCCGCCTCGGGTCGGCCGGCGCCGCCTCCGGCCCGTCCATCAGGTCGTCGACGATGGCGTAGTGCAGCATCGCGAAGAGGCTGCCGACGGCCAGGTCGCGGCAGACGCGGCTGCCCAGGCCGGTGATGTCGTCCATCCAATACGGCAGCAGGTACGCGATGACGCTCGCTTTCCCGCCCGTCTTCAGCGGATGGCAAGCGCCGATGAGCTCCCGCCCGAGCCGGCCGAGCTCGTCCGGGAACCGCCCGGTCTCCGCTTCCGCCTCCGCGAACACCTCCAACAGTTCGCCGCGATAACGGTCGATGTATTCCATCTAGATCCCCTCTCCGCATAATCGGGAAAAAAAGGCCAATCAGAATCACTCTGATTGACCTTTTGCCTGCCCCGCAAGCTTCCGCACCCGGTCGAACAGACTGCGGAAAACGGCGTCCCGCCGCACATGCTGCGCCATCTTGATCAAATGTCTGCCCTGATCGAAGCTGTAGGTGCCGCCCTCGTTCAGGATCGGGCTGTGCACGATGCGGCACGGCACGCTGCGCTCATCCAGCAGCCAGCCGATCGTCGAGATGTCCCAGATGACGCGCGAATACGCGTAATGGTCATCGCTGCAGGCCGCGTACGTCTCCGCCAGATACCTGCCGATCGCGCCGCATTCTCCGAGATGCAGATCGATCTCCGCCTTCGTCGTCAGGAGGTGCGACGCGACGCCCATGCAGGGCACAAGCACGAGCGGCACGCCGCAGTCCAGGACGACGCGCGAGGCGTGAACGTCCTGGATCATGTTGAACTCGCGGGTATGATCCCACCACGGCGCATGCCCGCCGAGCCAGACGACGACGATCTTGCCGATGATCCGCGGCTCCATCAGGATGGCGGACGCCACATTCGTAATGGCGCCGATGGCGACGACGTAGAGCGGGTCGTCGTCCGGCGATGCGAGCGCCAGCTCGACGATGCGCCGCGCCGCTTCGCTCTCGACCGGCCGGTCCGGCCCGGCCATCCAACCGCGCGACCCTTCATAAATCGGAATCCGGCCGGCCGCGCCCGCAATTCTCACAATGCGCTGCAATTCCTCATAACTCTTCACCATGCCGTCTTCGGGTCCGTCCGACCGTTCGTTGTGGAACGGCGCGGCGCACAGCGCTTCGATCTTCAGCCGCTCCGGCGATCCGAGCGCGAAGATGACGGCGAATTGGTCGTCAATCTCGTTGTACGTGTCGGTGTCGAGCACCATCCGCACTTTTCCGCCGGGATGGTGCAGCCGCTCGAGGCGGAACGAATCGGTCAGGCCGGGATACCGGGTCGTCATGCCGCATTCCTCCGATGAATAAGAACTTCACCGCCAAACAGCGCGGAACCCGCATCGCTACACTTTCATCATAGCGAACATCGCCCGGACTTGCCATGCACCGGTTTGATCCGCCAGCAAAAAAATGCAAGCCCCCGGCGCTCGCCGGCGCTTCACACGGGGGCTTGCTGTTGACCGATTCCATTAAGCTCTGTTGCGTCAGACGCCCTTCCGGGTTATCCTTCCGATCTGCCGCCCGGATTCGAACCCGAGCCGAGCCGGTTCGTCAGCCCTTTGATCAGCCCTTCGACGTCGATGCCCGAGACGTCCTTGAGCATCTGCGGCGCCGTCGCCATGAGCGACGTGACGTAGTTGCTGACACGCGCGGCGCCTTCGCCGTGGCCGGTGTCGACGACGGTCAGCTTGTCGATGCTCCGGATCGGCTCCGCCACCTTCGACGCCAGCTCCGGCAGCATCTTGACGATGATGTCCAGCACGGCCGCTTCGCCGAATTTCTCGAACGCTTCGGCCAGCTTCTCCTTCGCCTCCGCTTCGGCGAGACCGCGCAGCCGGATGACTTCGGCTTCCGCGGAGCCGCGGGCGCGCTCGGCTTCCGCCTCGGCGAGGCCGGCGAGCCGCTTCTGCTCCGCTTGCGCCTTTGCTTCCGCTTCGATGCGGAATTGCATCGCTTCGGCCTCGCGGATGCGTCTTGCCTTCTCCGCTTCCGCCGCCTGTTCGATCGCGTACCGGTCGGCGTCCGCCTTCTTCTTCACTTCCGCGTCATACTGCTTCTCGCGGCGCAGAATTTCCTTCTCTTCGAGATCGATCTCGCGCTCCTTGCGCACCAGCTCGACTTTCATCTGCTCTTCGACGACGCTCTGCTTCGCGCGCGCTTCCTGGATGGCGTACGCCTGGTCGGCTTCCGCCCGCGCCATGTCCTGCTCTTTCTTGAACGCGGCGACCTTCAGTTCCTTCTCCTTCGTCGCCTCGGCGATGTTCGTGTCGCGCAGCAGTTCCGCCTTCATGCCCTCTTCTTCGGCCCGCGCCTTCTGGATGCGCGCGTCGCGGATCGCTTCCGCCTCCGCGATCTCGGCGTCCCGCTTCACCATCGCAATGCGCGGCTTACCGAGCGCTTCGAGGTAACCATGCTTGTCGCGCACGTCCTTGATCGTGAACGAGACGATCTGCAGCCCCATTTTCTTCAGGTCCTTCGCCGCCACGCCCTGCACTTCCTGGGCGAACTTGTCGCGGTTCCGGTACACTTCCTCGACCGTCATCGAGCCGAGGATGGCGCGCAGATGGCCTTCCAGCACTTCCTGCGCCTCGCCCTTCAGCGCTTCGATCGGCTTGCCCATGAACTGCTCGGCAGCGGTCGAGATATCTTCGATCGAACCGCCGATCTTGATGATCGCCACGCCGTCGGCGAGCACCGGAACCCCTTGCTCGGTGTACACTTCCGGCGTCGACACGTCCAGCTTGTGCGACAGCAGGGAGATGAATTCGGCCTTCTGGAAGATCGGCAGGATGAACGCGCCGCCTCCGCGGACGATCTTGATCTTGCGGCCGCTTTCGTCAATCACCGTATTGCGGTTGCCGAGGAACGAGCCGGTGACGATCATCGCTTCATCGGGACCGACCGTCTTGTAGCGCGCCCAGAACGCCAGGCCAAGCAAGACCAGTACGACGATAACAATAATCGGAATCCATTCGATCATAGACTATCTCCTCTCATCCAGAATATTGCTTGAAAAATCGGAATCCAGCTTGGAGACGTACAGCGTGCCGTCCCGCACCTCGACGACGACGACCTGTGCGCCGGCCTCCACCGGCACGCCGTCGAAGCTCGCGGCCATCCGGTTCGTCACCCCGGCCGCTCCCATCCGGAGCATCACCTCCCCGTAGCCGTCGGCGGGAATCGGAACGAGCACTTCGGCCAGCTTGCCCGGCATTTCCTCCATCGAGTAGCCCGTGGAACTTTCCGTCGCCCGCATCGGCCGGACATAGAAGAAATAGACGCCCGCTCCGATGACGACGGCGGCCAGCAGCGCGAAGGCGACAACCCCCCACACGGCAAGGTCCGTATAATGGCCGAGCATGAGCCCGGCGCCGCCGAACACGGTGATTCCGCCGACGACCGTCATCGGATGGAGCCAGTCCAGCCCGTCGGGCAGGAAGTCCAGCAATCCGTCCAGCGCATCGCCCAAAATATCGCCGAACACGATGGTGACGACGGAATAGACGATACCGCCGATCAGACATGCCCAGAACAGCGCTTCCATTCACACCCCTCCCCTGCTTTGCCGATTCCGTGATTCCAATAGAATATACGAACATTACTCCCTAAAGTTCCAACGAATGTTAAGGTTTGTCTGCAAAATGCAGCAGCCTGACAGTACTATTGATTTTTGGTCTCAACTCCCGATAGAATAGAGCTGACCGAAAGTAAAAACGTTTGCACAATTATGCGATTTTGTGAAAGCCGGTGAAAATGCGTGGAGGCCTACAAGGAGAAAGTCGAATACGAAAATCCGCTGTTGTCGCTCAAAATTTTTCGCCCGCAGCGTTACGACGACGTTTTTATCAGCTGGCATTATCATCGGGAAGTCGAACTGCTGCTGGTGGTCGGCGGCGAGCTGCACGTGCTGATCGAAGACGAGCAGCACCATATCGGCCCCGGCGGCATCGTTCTGATCGGCTCGAACCAGCTCCACTGCGACCGGGCCGTGACGCGGGAACTGGACTATTATGTCCTGCAGTTTGACCTGGACAAATTTTTCGACCCGAGCACGATGCCCTACCTCCGCTATTTCAACGAGACGCAGCATCCGCTCAGCCGGCTGAACTATATTTTCCGGGAACAGCCCGAAGTGCGCGCCGAAATTGCCGAATGCGTCACGCGCATCTTCGACGAGGCCGCCGCCAAGTCGATCGGCTATGAACTGGCCGTGAACATTCTGCTGAAACGCATCCTGCTGCTCTTGCTGCGCAACGACAACCGCCGCATGCTCGAGGAGCTCGACAGCTTCGACCTGCAGCGGCTCAAGCCGGTTTTCGATTACGTTGAAGCGAATCTGACCGGCCGCATCCAGGTGGACCGCGTCTGCAAGCTCGCCAACATGAGCTACTATTATTTCGTGAAATTTTTCAAGAAGACGGTGGGGCTTTCCTTCACGGAATACGTCAATTTCCGGAAGATCAAGTGGGCGGAGCGGATTCTCCTGACGGAAGACCGCAGCATATCGGAAATCGGGGAAATGATCGGCATTCCGAACATGGCGCATTTCTACAAAATGTTCAAGAAATACAACGACTGCTCGCCGAAAGCGTACCAGAAGCGGATGCTGTCCTGGAGCCGGAAGTGAAAGGGAGGCGGATGGTCAGTGTTTTACCCCCTCCCTCCGGGGCAGCACGAGCTTGTAGCCGACGCCGCGGATCGATTCGATCTGCACCGACTGGGGGCTCAGCTCCAGCTTTTTGCGCAGGGAGCTGACGTGCACATCGACCGTCCGCTGCCCGCCGATATAGTCGAACCCCCAGACGACGTTCATCAGATCGTCCCGCGTCACGACGACGCCCGGACGCTGCACGAGATAGAGCAGCACCTCGAACTCCTTGGGTCTCAGCGCTACCGGCTCGCCGCCCGCGGTCACCTCGTACTTGTCCGGATAGATGGCAAGGTCCCCCACCCGGATGACGTTCTCTTCCGCGGCCGGCGCCGCCTCGCCGCTGCGCGACCGGCGCAGCACCGCCGCGACGCGCGCCAGCAGCTCCGCGACGCCGAACGGCTTCGTCATGTAGTCGTCCGCCCCGTGCCGCAATCCCTGCACCACTTCATCCTCCGCATTGCGCGCCGTCAGAATGATGACCGGCGTGCGGACGCCGTGCTGTCTGAGCTTCGTGAGAATTTCGAAGCCGTTCATGCCGGGCAGCATGATGTCCAGCAGAATGAGGTCGAACGACTGCCGCAGCGCGGCCTGCAGCCCGTCGCTGCCGTGGCCCTCGACCGTCGTCTCGTATCCTTCCTGCATCAGATTGTACGACAGGAGACGCGCCAGCGTCGGCTCGTCCTCGATGACCAGAATGCGTTCTGCCATGGGCAACCCCCGAATGAGTGGGATCATCAACTCTACTATACCATGACCTGTCCGGCGAAGTGTTAAGCTATTGTAAAAAGAGTCCCGCGTCGCCTGCACTTTCCTGCAGCACCGGCAGTTCGATCGTGAACGTCGTGCCGACGCCGACCGTGCTCTCGACGGCAATCGACCCCCGGTGAAGCTCGACGAGATGCTTCACGATGGACAGGCCGAGTCCGGTGCCGCCCGAACTGCGGGAGCGCGCCTTGTCCACCCGGTAGAACCGCTCGAAGATGCGCGGCAAATCTTTCTTCGGGATGCCGATGCCGTTGTCGGAGATGCGGATGCGGATCGCATCGTAGTCATCTTCCTCCGCGATCTGCCCGTCTCCGGATGCGACCGGTTCAACCTGGATCCGAACGCGGCCGCCTTCGGGCGTGTAATTGATCGCATTCGACAGCACATTCACGACGATCTGGCGCAGACGGTCCTCATCCGCCTCGACGTACAGTTCGTCCCCGACCTCCGTCTCGATCCGGATGTTCTTCCGCTCCGCTTCCTTCGCGAGCAGCTCGACCGTCTTCCCGATGAACGGCCCGAGCTCGACCGGCGAGAACAGGAGCGGCGCGCGCCGCGACTCGATCTTCGACAGTTCGAGGATGTCGTTCACGAGCCGGTTCAGCCGGTCGCTCTCGTCATGGATAATCTTGAGAAACGCGCGCTGCGTCTCCGGATCGCCGCCGGCGCCGCCGAGCAGCGTTTCGGCGAAACCTTTCACCGCGGCGATCGGCGTCTTCAGTTCGTGCGAGACATTGGCGACGAATTCGCTCCGCATCCGCTCGAGCCGCCGGATGGCGGTCACGTCCTGCAGCACGAGCAGCAGCCCGCCGGAATCGTCCCGGCCCTCGATCGGCACGAGATTGATCTCGATCTGCCGCTCTTCGGGGTAGTAGAACGTCAGCTCGTCGCGGAGATGTTCCCGCCGTTCCAGCGCATCCCCGATCAGTCGCACCAGTTCGTACTGCTGCCGGGCTTCCGTATATTGGCGCCCAAGCAGCTCGTGAGCCGGCATGCCGAGCAGCTCCTCGGCCATCCGGTTGAGCAGCAGGATGACGCCGGCGCGATTGATCATAACGATGCCGCTCGTCATGTTGTCGAGCACGCTCTCGAGCTGGCTCTCCTTCTGCCGGATGCGCACCATCTGCTGCTGCAGGCTTTCGGCCATCGCGTTCACCGCGCGTCCGAGCTCGCCGATCTCGCCGCGCGGGTCCACCTCGACTCTGGCTTCGTAATCCATGTTGCGGATGCGCTGCGCCGCGCGGGTGACCGCTTCCAGCGGCTTCGTCATGCCGCGGGCGATCCGCCAGCTCGCCGCCGCCGCGACCGCGAGGAGCAGCAACAGCCCGGTGATGAGCCCGAACCAGAGCCGGCGGATGCCTTGCTCGATTTCGCTGACATCGAGCGCGAGACGGATGAATCCGTCCGCATCCCCCGCCTCCCGCTTCACGGCGACATACATCATGTTGTGATGCGTCGTATCGCTGCGCCGAACATCGTAGCCGACACCCTTCCGCTGCGCCTCGGCCACTTCCGGCCGGTCCAGATGGTTGTCCATCGACGCCGGATCGTGATCCGAATCGCCGAGCACCGTGCCGTCGCCGGCGATGAACGTGACGCGGGCGCCGGTGATCGACCGGTAATGCCGCGCCCGCTCCGTGAAACGGGCGTAAGCGTCCGTACCGGCCGCCGGGTGCCAGTCGACGGCATCCTCGATCAGTCCGATCTCGCGGACCAGATTGTCCCGCAAGGCATCATAATGGCTCCGTTCGAACGTGACGGCCATGTAGATCCCCGCGGCTGCCACCGCCATTCCGACCAGGCCGATCATCACCGCCGCAAGCCGCGAACGGAAACTGTTCATCCTCTTCCCCCTCCGCGGTTCAGCCTTTCCGCTCCATCGTAACCTCGCCGGGCGCCTTTCGGCCAGCCCCCCGCTCGTAAATTTTCCTGAGAAGACTTCGGAACAGCGCGGCTCCCGGCTGCTGAATGAGAATGGACAGCACAACCGGCACGGCGGCCTCCGGACGGAAATAGCCGAGACCGATGACGATGCCGAGCGACACATTGCGGATGCCGCAGCCGAACGCCAGCGTCGTCGTCATCTCCGCGCAACGCCACGGAAGCGCGGCGGCGTATCCCGCGGCGTAACCGATCGCGACGAGCAAGACGACCGCCGGCAGAAGCGCGGGAATGGCGCCGCCGAGCGCATGGACATGCGGTCCGATCGCCGCCGCGTTCAGGACAATGACCGCAAGGAACGCCAGCTTCGAGAGGAAGCCTGCGGCGGGCTGCAGGACGGCGGCCGCCCTGCCCCGCGACACCTCGTTCAGCGCGATGCCCGCCGCCGTCGGCAGGACAACGATGAGCAGCAGGTCCAGCATGATGCCGCGCGTGTCCATCTCGATCGCGGCGCCGAACATCAGGTCGAGGCCGAGCGGCACGATGAGCGGGCTGAGCAGCGAGCTGACGGTGACGAGCGCGGTGATCAGCGCAGGCAGGCCGCCCGACACGCCGACCCACATGAGCGATGAGATGCCGAGCGGAATGAGCATGAGCAGCACGAAACCGACGACATACGGCGACTCCGCGCCGAACAGCGCGCTCCCGGCTCCCCATGCCGCCAGCGGCATGAGAATATGGGCCGCGGCGAGCACCGCCAGCATCGGCAGCGGGCGTGTGAACGCCAGCTTCACCTCTTGCGCGCGGATGCCCAGGCCCATCGCGAACGTGATGTACGCGAACAGCCAAGGCACGAGCGGCACGCCGCCGATCAGCGCGTCCGAGCACAAGAACCCCAGGAGCAGTGCTCCCGGGGTCAGCAGCGACATCCGGCGGTCATACCACCGGTTGAATGCGGATGCGAATGATGGGTAAGTTCTCGTGGGAATCACGCTTTCTTGCGTCCGGTTGCCTTCTTTGGTTACTTGAAGACCGGTTCTTTGAACTGTTCAAGCTTCGCGAGCGAATCGTGCTCGACATCGGCGTGCAGGCTGTTGCCGTGGGCGTCCATCGTGACGATCGCCGCGAACCCTTCGGTCTCCAGATGCCACATGGCCTCCGGAATGCCGAACTCGAGGAAATGCACGCCGTTGACGCGCTTGATGCACTCGGCATAATACTGCGCCGCACCGCCGATCGCGTTCAGATAGACGGCGCCGTGCTCCTTGAGCGCCGCCAGCGTCTTCTTGCCCATGCCGCCCTTGCCGATGACGGCGCGGACGCCGAACTTCTTGATGATGTCGCCCTGATACGGCTCCTCGCGCGCGCTCGTCGTCGGACCGGCGGCTTTGACATGCCATTCGCCCTGCTCGTCCTTCAGCATGACCGGACCGCAGTGGTAGATGACCGCGCCGTTCAGATCAACCGGCGAATCATGGTCAACCAGATATTTGTGCAGCGCGTCGCGGCCGGTATGAATTTCGCCGTCGAGGATGACGATGTCGCCGACGCGCAGATTCCGCACCTGCTCCTCCGTCAGCGGCGTCTTCAGCCGCACTTCGCGGCGCTGTTCCGTCTCCGCGGGCTGCGCGGCCGCCTCCGGCTCTTCTTCCATCGACACTTCGTCGCCGCGCGGATACAGCCATTCCTTGATTTCGCCGTTTCCGGCGTCGATCAGCACGCCCTGGCGGCGGAACGCCCAGCAGTTATAGGCGACGGAGACGAAGAAGCTTGCCGGCAGCCGGTTGATGGCGCCGATCTTGCAGCCGAGCAGCGTCACGTTGCCGCCGAAGCCCATCGTGCCGATGCCGAGCTTGTTCGCGGCGTCCATGATGTATTCTTCAAGCTGCCGCAGCTCCGGAACCGGGTTCACGTCGTCGACGCGGCGGAACAGCTGCTGCTTCGCCAGCTCGTAGCCGGTCGTCCGGTCACCGCCGATGCCGACGCCGATGAATCCGGCGCTGCACCCTTGCCCTTGCGCCTGATAGACGGCGTGCAGAATGCATTTGCGGATGCCGTCCAGGTCGCGGCCGGCCTTGCCCAGCCCTTCCAGCTCGGCGGGCAGGCTGTACTGGATGTTCTTGTTCTCGCAGCCGCCGCCTTTCAGGATGAGCCGGACTTCGATCTCGTCCCGTTCCCATTGCTCGAAATGGATGACCGGCGTCCCCGGGCCGAGGTTGTCCCCCGAATTGGCGCCCGTCAGCGAATCGACGGAGTTCGTGCGCAGCTTGCCGTCCTTCGTCGCGCGCGCGATCGCGCTGCGGATCTTCTCCTTCATGACGATCTGGTTCGCGCCGACCGGCACGTGCAGGACGAACGTCGGCATGCCGGTGTCCTGGCAGATCGGCGACACGTTGCACTCCGCCATCTGGATGTTGGACGCGATCGTGCTGAGCGACAGCCCCGCCCGCGTCGCGCGGTCCTCCGCTTCCTGCGCCGCCTTGATCGCCCGGCGCACGTCGCCCGGCAGATTGGTCGACGTCTCGACGATCAGCCGGTATATGCTCTCTTCAAATTGTTCGATCATGTACAGCCGGCTCCTCTCTGATCTATGCTCTCCTTCTTATCATACCACATTTGCGCGCATGGGAGTGAAGTCCGGATGCACAGACCTGCATCAGCCCAGGAACGAAGTATGGTAGAATAGAGACAGTTGTCGTCAGCTTCATCGGATCGTCGAAGTCGGAGATAAGAAAGGAAGTCAGCGCAAGTGGAGAGTCATTTTCTGGCGTACCTGTACCGTCTGCGCCATATCGAGCGCTGGAGCCTCATGCGCAACACGACGCGCGAGAACGTCGCGGAACATTCCTATCATGTCGCGCTGCTGGCGCATCTGCTGTGCGAGATCGGCAACCGCGTCTTCGGCAGGCAACTGAACGCGGACCGCGCGGCGGCGATGGCGCTGTTCCACGACGCGACCGAAGTGTTCACGGGCGACATCCCGACGCCGGTCAAGCATCACAATCCGCGCATGCTCGACAGCTTCCGCGAGATCGAGGCGCTGGCCGCGGAACGGCTCGCCGCCATGGTGCCCGAGCCGCTCAAGGAAGCGTACGCGCCGCTCCTGACGGGCAAGACGTGGCAGCGGAACGGAGCCGGCGACAGCGGCGAAACAAATAAAGCACAGGACGGGGACCGAAACGAATCCGTCACAAGGAGCACCGGCGATTCCGACGCGGAACTCCGCAAATATTTGAAAGCCGCCGATCTCCTGGACGCCTATCTGAAATGCACGGTCGAGCTGGCCTCCGGCAACCGGGAATTCGCGGTCGCCTTCCGCCAGATCAAAGCTTCGCTCGACCGGCTGGCGCTGCCCGAGGCGGAATGGTTCCTCGAGCGCTTCGCGCCAAGCTTCAGCAAGACGCTGGACGAGCTGTCCGGCGAGACGTGAGGCGCACCCCGCATCCGTTGAAATGCATGAAATTCGGCCCCGCAGCGCCTGCCTGGCCGCCTCGGGGCCGGCCGCTTCCGTCAATCATCGCTCAGATTGGCGTACCGCAGCTCTTCCTGCAGCGCCCGAAGCCGGGCGTGGCGGATGCGGAATTCCCGGATGAACATCCGCCAGCGTTCCTCCCGGCCGGCCGCGCGGTACAGCTTCTCCAGCCGCTTGAGATGCCGGACTGCCGCGCGGTAGCCCTGCCTGCCGCGGGTGCGCACCGACTCGTCCACCGCCCGGTGGAACAGCGGCAGCAGCAGTTCCGGCGCCTCCTTCGCCAGAACGCGGAGATGGCCGGGATCGAGATCCTCCGGCCGGATGCCCATGGCAAGCTGCAGATCGGTCCACTCCCGCATGCGCCCGCGCGACAGATAATGCGCCGACAGCTCGCCGTACGATACGGGCAGCCACTCCCGCATCATCCGGATCCACATCGGATTGTCCGGCTGCCGCTCGTCTGCCGAACGGCACAGCTTCAGATAAGGCTTCAGCACCGCCGCGACACGGGTCAAGCGAAGCTGCTCCTGCAGGAACCGCATCCATCGTTCCAGCGCGGCGAAATCGCCTTCCGCAAGGCAGCGCTCGGCGAACCCCAGGACGAAGGTCGACGTGCGCTCGAACGGCGTCCGCCTCATCGCGTCGATTGCGCCGGCATGGTCGCCCGCCTTGAAACGGAAGAAGGCCTGGGCGGTCAGGACGGCGGACGCGCGCGGCGAAGATGAATGCGCAGTCGTGTCCGCATCGGCAACCTGATCCGCCAGCCGTCCGATCACTTCACGCTCTTCGCGAACGGCATCCGGCCAGCCGGCGAAGCGGTCCCACCACGCGACATACAGCTCATCCCAGCGCAGCAGTTTAAATGTCTCGTCAAGCGCGGCATTTCGCAGCCGGAGCGCGATGGCGCGCAGCCATCGTTCCTCCGCATCGTTCGCCGGGACGGGTTCCGTCTCGTGCAGCAGCTCCAGC
The DNA here is from genome assembly GCF_907165215.1 of Thermobacillus xylanilyticus. Classification (GTDB taxonomy): domain Bacteria; phylum Bacillota; class Bacilli; order Paenibacillales; family Paenibacillaceae; genus Thermobacillus; species Thermobacillus xylanilyticus. The sequence continues at coordinate 43,129 of NZ_CAJRAY010000036.1, forward strand.
CAATGCTGAACCCACGGCTCGACCGAGCGGGAAAACGACATTTCGTAATAGTAGCGGTTCGACGGGTCCGTCACGGCGTAGGCGCGCTCGGCCTGCTCCAGCACGAGCAGCACGGTCTGAAGCCAATGGAGGCGCCGCATCTCACGCGGCCAATCCCGGGCCTTTCCCTTCGCCTCCTGCAGCACCGGCTGAAGCGGGTGGAGCGAATGGCGGCATTGCTGCCAGACGGCCCCGAACCGTCCGGCGAACCATTCCGCCCACGCCTCCGGGCCGTCCGTCCCGCCGGACACGGCGCCCGCCCCGCCGTCCGCGTCCCCGCGGGCGCCCTCCGTCATCATCCGCAGCACCGCATCCGCATCCCCGCCCGCCGATTCGCAGTAGCGAAAGAAAAGCGCCGCCATATGAACGCATGCCGCATCCTCCGGACAGGTGCACGTGCTGTACGCCATATCGTCCGCATCGAGCGTGACGGCATACACCGTCCCGTCGTTCACCGCGCCGTACACGGTGTTCATGACGACTTCCATGACCAGGACGCGCCCGCCGCGGTACAGGGCATGCCCTTCCGCCACGCGATCAAGCGGCATGCCGCCGGCCAGCGCCCGCATCAGCTGTTCCGATCGTTCATCTGCCAGCCGAGTCATTGCTTGTCTCCTCTCCGGATGATGCCGTCCGCGGTCGCACCGCCCGATCCGCTGCGCCGCGCCAGCCGGCCTGCCCGGTCATGCGAACAGCCGCGCCAGCCGGCTCCGGATCGCCCACGGCCGCTCTTCCCGGCGCTTGTAGCGGGGAAGCGTGCGATAGAGGGCGGCCGCCTCGTCCAGCGCCCGCCGCGCTTCTTCCCTGCGGCCGAGAGCCTTGTAGATCATGCCCATCCGGTAATAGGCTTCGCAGGAAGAGGAGTGGATCGCCTGCAGTTCGTCGAGCAGCTTCAGCGCTTTCTCCGGCTGATCGCGGTTCACCGCGGCGAGCCGCAGGTACGGCTGACCGTATTTCACCCGCGGATTGATGTCAAGCGCCCGCCGGATCGCGCTCTCGCCTTCCGCCCGGCTGCCGGTGAACAGCAGCGCCGTGCCGAGATCGTCCCAATATTCGGCCGAATGCGCCATCGTCTCCGCCGCCGGCTCGAGCAGCCGCCTCGCTTCGCCGTATGCTTTGCGCTCGATGAGCAGATGCGCAAGCTCCATCCGCGCGGACATGTCGTTCGGGTTGAGCGAGAGCTGCTGCTTCAGCTGACGGATCCGCCGCGCCCGCCTGAACGGTTTCACCACGCTCGGGGACAGGCCGACGAATCTGCGGTCCAATATGTAAAGGATGATGATCAGCACGACGATGGCGGCAACCGGGTTGCCAAGCAAAATCCAGAGCAAGCTGAAAATCGCAAATTTACCGAACACGCACGATCCCCTCTTCCCGAATCCGGTTACGGCACTATCTTACCATTCGGCCCACCGGCAGCCAAGGCAAGCGGCGCGATGCATGACGGCCTGCCGTTTATCCCAACCTAAGCATGCGGCGGAACTTTCCGCCGATTCCGACAGCATGCAAGGAGGCGAATGAAATGGCCGGCACGACGCAGATCTTCCCGCCGCAGCACCAGACGCGGCAGCCCGGAACGGAGACCGCCATGCAGCCCCATCCGGAGATCGAGTCGCCGCTCTACAAGCCGGCGGGCAAACTGACCGGCAAAGCCGCCGTCATCACCGGCGGAGACAGCGGCATCGGCCACGCCGCGGCCGTCGCCTTCGCGAAGGAAGGCGCCGATGTGGCGATCATCTACCTGAACGAGCAGCAGGATGCGGACAATGTGAAGCGCCGCATCGAAGAGCTCGGCAGACGCTGTCTGCTGATCGCCGGCGATATCGGCGACGAGGCGTTCTGCAAGCAGGCGATCGACCGGATCGTGCAGACGTTCGGCAGGCTGGACATCGTCGTCAACAACGCGGCCGAGCAGCATCCGCAGCCTGCCCTCACGGACATTACCGCCGGGCAGCTTGAGCGGACCTTCCGCACGAACGTGTTCGGCATGTTTCACCTGACGAAGGCGGCCTTGCCGCATCTGAAGGAAGGCGCGGCGATCATCAACACCGCATCGGTCACCGCCTATGAAGGAAGCCCAACGCTGATCGACTATTCCGCTTCGAAGGGCGCCGTCGTCGCGTTCACCCGCGCGCTGGCCAAAAATCTTGCAGCGCAGGGCATTCGCGTGAACGCCGTCGCGCCCGGGCCGATCTGGACGCCGCTCATTCCGTCCACCTTCGCGGCGGAAGACACGGCGACATTCGGCACCGACACGCCGATGAAGCGGCCCGGTCAACCGTCCGAACTGGCTGCCGCCTACGTCTTTCTCGCCAGCGGCGATTCGACGTACATGACCGGCCAGACGCTCCATCTGAACGGCGGCAAGATCGTGAACGGTTGAGGGCAGGTCATCCGCTTCCGTGCGGACGCATCCGTTGGGTCACAAAAAAAGCACGACATCCGCCCATGCCGCATATAGTGGTGTGGGTGGTGATCCGGATGAACTTTGCACACCGCGTCCTGAGGCCGGGCGATGTGCTGACGGCTTGCGACAATATGCTGGCCGTGCCGACGGGTTTCCTCGGCCACAGCGCCATCGCCGTCGGCCCGGACGAAATCGTCGAGGCGGTCGTGACGTTTCCTTACGTGCGTCGCGCTCCGGCAGCGGAATTTTTCATGCAGCATCCGAAACACGCGCACTACCGGCCGATTCCGGACTGGCTGGCCGCGGGCAGTGCGCAGTATGCCATCACGTACCATCAGGCTTGCCAGGCCAACTACGCGAAAGGCATCATCGTGCCGCCGTTCTCATTCTCGCCGGCGATACCGCTGGAAGATCCGTGGTCATCCATCTACTGTTCGAAGCTGGTATGGCTCTGCTACTACTACGGAGCCGGTTACCCGCTTTATAACGATTTCTTCCTGTTCACGCCGGAAGATCTGGACAGCGTGCTCGGTTCCGACCCCCATTTCGAGCTTATCTACAAACATCCCGAGTTTCATTTCAAAATCAACACCTGACGCATGCGGCGGGCGGGGCAAGGACCTATTTTTGCTTGCGGTAGGCGGATTGCCATCCCGCTGATGTCCCCTGCGCATACATTGTCAATGTGCAATTCACCAAATTCCAAAAACCAGTGAAGGAGTGTATGGGACATGGCGGATTTTGGCAATCTGGGTGCAGCGGGAGCAGCGGGATTCGGCGCGGACGTTCACATCGGAGCCGGTGCGGCGGGCGCGATCGGACACCATCCTTACGCGTCCGTCCATCCGGGAATGTATGGCATGGCCGGAACCGGCTATCATCATCAACATTGCATGCCGAAGAAGCGCTACTCGGATACCGGCACCGTTCTCGTTCTCTTCATTCTGCTCGTCATCATTCTTCGCGCATCCCGTCTGTAACGGCCGAACGCCGTTAAAGGCCCCGGCAAAAGCAGCGCCCCGGACCGCAAGGTTCGGGGCGCTTCGCTGTCTTTCGGGCGCTTGTCCCGAACGACTGCAAGACGCAATAAAAAACCTCCTTCCACTCCGTGAAGGAGCGAACAGAAGGTTCCTTGTATCAGATGCGCTATATTTTGAGCTCCCCGAGCTTGATCAGCTCGACAACCGCTTGAGAACGGCCTTTGACGTTGAGCTTCTGCATCACATTCGATATATGATTCCGCACAGTCTTTTCGCTGATGAACAGCTGTTGTGCTATGTCGCGCGTCGTCTTGTCCTGAACAAGGAGTTCGAATACTTCCCGCTCGCGATGCGTCAAAAGAAATTTGCTTTTGTGCTCGCTGCCCTTCAAGTTGTCACCCCTCCTTGCCTGTAATGTGATGGTTTAACAAGGTTAAGGGATACAGTCAACTTATCTTATGAATGGCGGGAACATGTGGTGCGGCAAGCGGCAGAAATGGGCTGAGCGGCGCGCTTTTTCGGGCGTCTGCTCATCAGGCGGAAAGGAAATGCGGAAGAAAAGACGTGTCCGGATTGAACGAGGAATGCAAAGTCCGGGGCCCCTTAGCGGTTGTGTTGAGTAAGATCAGGCGGACCGGCCGGTCGGTATGAATCCGCCGCGGACAAGAGAAACTATTCCTGTACAAGCACGAATGCCCTTTTCCGGGGTTATGCGAAGGAGGCTGCCGCAGGAATGACGGGAGGAAATGCCGGTCTGCCGGAGACCACGCTGTCGTACTGGATCGAGTCCGAGCCGTTGCCGGAATTCCAGCCGCTGCAGGAAGACACGGATGCCGATGTTGTAATCGTCGGCGCAGGCATTACGGGGCTGACGGCCGCCTGGCTGCTGGCGAAGGAAGGCGCGCGCGTCATCGTGCTCGAGGCGTCGCGCGTGCTGCGGGGTACGACGGGACATACGACGGCCAAAGTGACGGCGCAGCACCATCTCATCTACGATGAGCTGATCGCCCATTTCGGCCAAGAGAAGGCGAAGCTGTACTATGAAGCAAACCGCGACGCGATGACCTTCATCGAAGGCCGGGTGCGCGAGTGGAACATCGACTGCGAATGGGCGGAGGAAGACGCCTATGTCTATGTGACGGAGAATCGGTCGGTCGGCAAGCTGGAGCAGGAGCTGCGCGCCTACGACGCCCTCGGCATCGAAGGCGAGCTTGCCGCGGATATTCCGGTGCCCGTGGACGCTGCGGCGGCGCTTGTCATGCGGAAGCAGGCGCGCTTCCACCCGCTGCGCTACATGCGGCGGCTGCTCGATGAAGCCATGCGGCTCGGCGTCCGCATCCACGAGAAGACGACGGCGGACGGGGTCGACACGGACGGCAGCCGTCCGATCGTGCGGACGACTGATGGGCGTAAGGTCCGCTGCAACGCCGTCGCGGCGGCCAGCCACTATCCGTTCATCGACAAGACCGGCGGGCTGTTCGCCCGGCTGCACATCGACCGGTCGTACGTCGTCGCGATCCAGCCGAAGCAGCCGTATCCCGGCGGGATGTACATCAGCGCCGACGAGCCGCGCCGCTCCCTGCGCCTTGCCGGCAGCACGGACCGGCCGCTCGTGCTGATCGGCGGCGAGAATCACCGCTCCGGCGCGGCGGAAGATGCGGAGCGGCGCTACGCCGCGCTGGCCGAATTCGGCGAGCGGCTGTTCGGCGTTGAATCGGTCGCGTACCGCTGGTCCGCGCAGGACATCATTACGACCGACAAGGTGCCGTACGTCGGCCCGCCGGATAAGGACAAGCCGAACATCCTCGTTGCGACCGGCTACCGCAAATGGGGCATGACCGGGGGCACCGCCGCCGCCATGCTGATCGCGGATCTGGCGCTTGGACGCGACAACCGGTATGCGGGGCTGTTCACGCCGTCGCGTTTTCATGCCGATCCGGATCTGCGCGTGATCGTCAGCTCGAACGCGCGGGTCGCGGGCTCACTCATTTCCGGCAAGCTGGAGAAACCCGGACGGACGCCGGAATCGCTGGCGCCGGACGAAGGCGCCGTCGTCGAGCTGAACGGCAAGCGCGCGGGCGCCTACCGGGACCCGCAAGGCGAGCTGCATCTTGTGGACACGACCTGCACCCATATGGGCTGCGAGGTGAGGTGGAACCCCGGCGAGCGGACATGGGACTGCCCGTGCCACGGCTCCAGGTTCGACTACAAGGGCAATGTCGTGGAAGGGCCGGCCATGAAGCCGCTGGCGCGGCTGGAGCCGCAGCCGGCATCATCAGAGAAATAGCGGCATGAGAAAGACCGGTCAGGTCGACCCTGACCGGCCGTTCGCATCAATCGTAAATGCCGGAGTTGCTTCTGCTGATGCGGATGCCCGACTCCGCGGGAAACAGCCGCTCCACCATCGCGTTGAACTGGGCGATGAATCCCTGGATCGGCTCGCCGCGGCGCGCCGTCTGGATGTACTCGCTCATCCGGCTGACGAAGTCCGGCTCCTCGGACACATAGACGCGCTCAATCATCGGCGCCATCTCCTTCACATGCCGGGCGATCCGCTCTTCCAGAGTGCCGCCGGACTTGCCGTTGCCGCCGGTTTTTCCCCCGGCCGTCTTGTTGTTCAGCCCGGCGCGCGATCCCGTCCGCGAACTCGGAAGTCCGTCGGCGCCTGCGGCTCCGCGCTTCAGCCGGTCGCCGGCGTCGATCCGCTTGTTGACGGCGACATAGGCGTTGCGGTCGGTCAGGATGACATAGACGTCACTCAACCCTTCCGCCTTCCGGATCCGATCGGCGATGTCCTGGCTGGCTTCCATCCGGTAATTCTGATGGTTGCCGATCAGATTGTTGCTGTTGAGCCGGCGGCCGTACACCCGGTTCTGCTCGTTCAGCTGGTCGTTCGCGAACCGCCGGTCGATGACAAGATTGCCGTTGCCGTCCTTGAGGATTCTTTTCTCCTTGATGTTGCGATTGCCGACATCGCCCTGCGTCTCCGCGCAGCCGGCGAACATCAAGGCGCCGGCGGCCAGCACGGCGATGGCCGCTGCCCTGCGTTTCATGGCGCGCACCTCCCCTTTGAAGCATTCGATGCCATCGCCGTTAGCGTTCGCCGTCGCATCGAATCCTATTCGAGAGGGAGCAGCCGCATCAACCTTCCGGTACGACGAGCACCCAATCCTCGCCCCGGCCGGCGGTCGGCGTGAAGAACCGCAGCGCCTTATCGCCGGCAACAGCCGCTGCCGGACGCTCTTCGCCGCTGCGCGGATCGTACCACTTCGCTCCGGCCGCATTCAGGCCCTTCAGGCCGGCCGCCACATCCACATACGGTCCCGACGGCGTGTAGACGGCGGCGCATTCTTCGCCCCTTGCCGCAACCTGGCGGCCCGCCCCCTCGAAATTGCCGGCGAGCAGACCGGCGTCCGGCGTGAACCCCGCCGGCGCATACCGCTCGCCGAACGCGCGCAACCAGCGCATCTGCTCCGCGCCCGGCCGCCGGAGCGCGTCCCGCCAGCTCATCACAATATAGTTGCCCGGATTGCCGTGCGACGCCGCGCCGGCCATCGGACCGTCCGCCATCGCCCAGACGGAATGGTGGCCGTACGTGTGGCCGCAGGCGCCCGACAGCAGCGCGTAATAGGCGGCCTTGCGCACATCGGCGGCGTCGAAATAGCCGTTCGCCGCCTTGAACCCGATCGGATGGTCTTCATAGCAAGGCTCGGCGTCCAGCACCGGTTTCACCGGCTCGCGCTCGTAATCCGCCAGCACGCGGGCATCGCTCGCGATCATCGCTTCGCCGTGACCGGATTGAATCATGTTGAAATCAAGCCAAGGTTCATCATGAAGCTGCCGCGACGACGAGTCGCCGCCCTGCGGATGATAAGTGATCAGATGCGCGCCGCCGTCGCCTTCCGTAAGGCCCTCCGCCATCCGGCTGACGATGTCGAAATGCCGCCGCGTATTTAACGCCCGGTCGCCGCCGAGCACCCAGACGATGTTCGGCGCATCCCGGTACCGTTCGCCCAGCCAGCGGCCGTAACGCCAGGCATTGCCCGACGTGAAAATCTCCGGTCCTTTCCCCCAGGCTTTGTTGAACTTGTCTCCCCATGTAGGCAGGAGCGCAATGTACAGGCCAAGCGATTCCGCCAGCCGGATGACCGCATCGATATGGTCCCAATAAGAATTCGGACCGTCCGTATCGGGATATGCCGGATCGGGCAATCCGTTCGCGCCGGTCTTGAGCGGCAGCCTTCCGTAAGCATTTGCGGTCGTCACGCCTTCGAATTCCGCCAGCGCGACGGCCTGAATAACCGTGAACTGCTGCCCGGACCGCGTGCGCAAATAATGTTCGGCGTCCTCGATCGTGAGCCGGTGGAACAGCTCCCACGCCGTATCCCCCAGCCAGAAAAAAGGCCGTCCGTCCTCCAATGCCAGATGCCTTCCGCCGTTGCCGATCCGCAGCCTCTGCATCATCATCTCCGTGCACCCCCGGCAATTCAAAGTGATCAAACACCTGAAAGCGGAAAGCCGCGCGCAGGTAGACGCGCGCGGCGCAAATCCTCCGCAGCGGAAGCCGGAAATGCGGCCGGATGCCGCCTTCCGAACCTAACGCCACCTTACCGCCATGGAAGGATATTGTCCATATGACAAAGATAAGATTTGGTTCACATTTCTCAGAAGCATCGGAATTATTCGGAAGATCCGACAATGATTACATGGGCGTCGCCCGGCCCGTGCACGCCGATCGTCAGATCGTTCTCGATGTCGGCCGAGCGGCTCGGGCCGGAAATAAGATGAACGCCCGCCGGCATGGCGCTCCGGCCGCCCGCGTCGAATTCGGCGAAAACTTCGCCCAGCCGCGTGCGGATCCGATCCGCCGGCAGCACGATGAACAGCACGGGCGGCAGCAGGCTCACCGACCGGCCGCGCTCCCTGGAAGAAAGGAGCGCGACGGTGCCCGTGTACGCCGCGGCGCAGTCGGCGAGCACGATGCCCGCATCCGCCCCTGCGGCAACCGCGATCCAATCCGTATCGGAATCGCGGTTCCAGACGCTTAAGCACGCGTCCGGCATCGCGTTGTCCAGCGCCAGGGCGGCCAGCTCCGGCGCATCCTGCAAGAGCAGGCTGGATGCGCCGCGCGCGGCTGCCTGCTCCGCGATGTAGCGCGATGCCGCGTGCAGGTTGGGCACGCTCGCGACATGGCCGCCGGCCGCCCGGAAATTGGCGGCAAACCGCTCGCGGCGCTCCTCCGGCGGGAGCGTGAACGCGTTCCAGAAGTCCGGCGCTCCGCGGAACGGCCGGACTGCCGGCGCCGACCGAAGCCGGCGGCCCAGCTTCTGCGCGATATGCCCGAGCATGGCGCGCTGGTCGTCCGGCATCGCATGCTGCTCCGGCAAATCCGCAGCCTGAACCTGCGCCGCCGTCGGGGCCATATGCCGCGCCTGCCCGTGCGCCGCACCGCCGGCCTCATGTCCGCCTGCGGTGCGCTTCGCCATTGCCGCGCGCAGCCGTTCCTCCACGGCCGGGTCAAGCGGCTTCGCAACGCCCGCGCTTCTCTTCTTCCACCGGTCGCGAAACGATTCCGGCGGCAACATCGGCAACGCCCGGTGCCTGATCCACCCATCCAGCGGACCGATGCGCGCGCGGATCTCGCCGTCCCGTCCGACGAACCGCTGTCCGATCTTCGCCAGTTTCAGGGCGGACGCAAGCCGCCCCGACTTGGCCATGGTGAGCCCGTACGCTTTCATCGCCGCCGCCTCTCCCGCGCTGCGGTGCGGGCTTTCCGCCTTGCGCCGCCGCAGGTAGACGAGCATGTCGTGCAGCGGAATTTTCACCGGGCAGGCTTCCCAGCATGCGCCGCACAGACTGGAAGCGTTCGCGATGTCGTCCCATTCCGCGACATTCTTCTTGAGCGCCGGCGTCAGCACCGCGCCGATCGGCCCGCTGTACGTGCTGCCGTAGGCGTGGCCGCCGATGTGCCGATAGACCGGGCACACATTGAGGCAGGCGCCGCAGCGGATGCAGTTCAACAGCTCCTGGAACTCCGGATCGCCGAGCTGGTTCGACCGGCCGTTGTCGACGATGACGATATGCATCTCCTCCGGCCCGTCGCCGTCCCCCGGCCGCCGCGGGCCGCTGATGCCGGACAGGTAGACGGTCAGCTTCTGGCCGGTCGCCGAGCGCGGCAGCAGCGTCGCCATCACCTCGAGATCCGCCCAGGACGGCACGATCCGCTCCATCCCCATCAACGTGATCTGCACCTTCGGCACGGTCGACACCATCCGCGCGTTCCCTTCATTCTCGAAAATGCAGATCGAGCCCGTCTCGGCCACCGCGAAATTGCAGCCGGTCATGCCGATGTCCGCTCTGAGAAACTCTTCCCGCAGCCGCTTGCGCGCAAATCCCGCCAGCACCTTCGTGTCGGGCGGCAATTTCTCTCCCGCTTCTTCCGACAGCACTTCCGCGATCTGCGCCTTGTTCTTGTGGATGGCCGGAATGATGATGTGCGACGGCGCTTCGCCCGCGAGCTGGATGATGTATTCGCCGAGGTCCGTCTCGATCGCCTTGACGCCGATCTCCTTGAGCGCCTGGTTCAGATGCAGTTCCTCGGTCACCATCGACTTCGACTTGACGACGGTCTTCGCCTGAACGCGGCGCGCGATGGTCTGCACGATGCGCACCGCCTCATCCGCCGTCCGGGCAAAATGCACCTGCGCGCCGTTCGCCCTTGCGTTCTCCGCGAACAGATTCAGATAATAGTCCAGATGCGCGATCGTATGCAGCCGGATCTGCCGGCCGCGCTCGCGCCATGCTTCCCAGTTGCCGTGCTCCCCGGCCGCCTGCTGCCGGCCCGAGCGGAGCCGCTCCGTCGTGAAGCGGACCGCCTGGCGGAGAAAATCGTCCTCCAGCGCCGCTTCCGCCCGCTCCTTCACCGTATCGCGGGAATCGAGACTCATGCGCGCTCCACCCCCTCGGCGAGCAGTTCCGCCAGGTGCAGGACGCGGACGTTCGCACCTTTGCGGCGAAGATGGCCTCCGATGTTCATCAGGCAGCCCATGTCGAGCCCGGTGAGCACTTCCGCTTCCGTCTCCGTGACATGCTCCGCTTTCTCAGCGACCATCGCGCCGGAGATGTCCGCCATCTTCACGGCGAAGGTGCCGCCGAACCCGCAGCAGTCCTCGGCCATCGGCAGCGGCACAAATTCAAGCCCGCGCACCGCGGCGAGCAGCTCCAGCGGCTCGTCCTTCACGCCGAGCAGCCGGCTGCCGTGGCAGGACGGATGGTACGTCACCTTGTGCGGAAAATAGGCCCCGAGATCGCGCACGCCGAGCACCTGGACGAGAAACTGCGAAAACTCGTACGTTTTCGCCGCAAGCCGCTCGGCCTGCCCGAGGCGTCGGGCATCGTCCTTGAACAGCTCCCGGTAATGGTGGAGCATGTAGACGCACGAGCCCGAAGGCGCAATGACGAAATCGCTGTCTTCGAACGCGTCCAGCACGGTGCGCGCCGCCGCGCGGGCATCGTCCCAGTAGCCCGAGTTGAACGCCGGCTGGCCGCAGCACGTCTGGCCTTCCGGAAATTCGACCCGCACCCCCTGCCGCTCCAGCAGCCGGACCATCGCCTCGCCGACGCCCGGGAACATCGCGTCGCAGATACAGGTTATGAACAGTGAAATCTTCAAGAAAGCGCACCTCCCGGCTATACGGCAATGACCTCGATGCCGAGCGCGCGGTACGATTCGGCCATCGCCTCGTCGAGCCCGCGGTCCGTAATGATCGTATTCACGGCGCCCAGATCGAGCGCCCGCGCGAAAGCCTGCACGCCGAATTTGCTGGCGTCCGCGAGCAGAATCACATGGTCCGCGATTTCGGCCATCTTCCGCTTGATCTGCGCCTGAAGTCCGGTCGATTCGCTGATCCCGCGTTCGGGATGGATGCCTTTGCAGGACAGGAACGCTTTCTCGACATGGAAATCGTCCAGCGCCCGCTCGGCGAGCGGGCCGACGAACGACAGCGAGCGGTGCGACATCAGGCCGCCCGTCGACAGCACCTCGATCCGCTCCTTGCTGCCGAGTTCCGCCGCCGCCTTGACCGAGTTCGTCAGCACCGTCAGCGGCATGTCCGGCAGAATGCGCGCCACGTACCAGGCCGTCGAGCTGCCGTCCAGCAGGATGCGCTCGCCCGGACGAATAAGCTTCACCGCTTCCTCCGCGATCCGCCGCTTCTCCTCGGCATGCGTGATTTCGCGCTCGTAGTACGGAATTTCCTGCGGTCCGCCGGACAGATCCGCATCCCGCACACTGACGGCGCCGCCGTGCGACCGCCGGAGCCGGCCCGCTTCCTCGAGCCGGTCGAGATCCCGGCGGATCGTCTCCTCCGTCACGCCGCACAGTTCCGCCAGTTCGGAGACGCGCGCGCTGCCGCGCTCGTTCACCACCCGCACGATAAATTCCTGCCGTTCCGCAGCCAGCATGGTCTTCACCATCCCTGTAGATTCCGTCAGCCCGCCGCGCAGCTCCCCCACAGGGCAGCGCAGCGTCCGTACGCTTCCTCCCAGGCGGCCGCCGATCCCGGTTCGGGCTCGTACACCGTCACGGGGAAGGAATCCCGGATCACCTTTCTCGCCTCGCGGATGTCCGCGAGATCTCCCGACGCGATCCATTGTACCGCAAGATTGCCGATCGCGCTTCCCTCAGCCGGACCCGCCCAGACGGGGCGGCCGATCGCGTTCGCCGTCCATTGGCAGAGCAGCTTGTTCTGAATACCGCCGCCGACCATGTGCAGCTTGTCGAACTTCCGGCCGGACAACCGCTCGGTCTGTTCGAGGATGTGACGATACTTGAGCGCGAGGCTCTCGAGGACGCAGCGCGTGATCGCGCCGTCCGTCTCCGGCGCCGCCTGGCCCGTGCGGGTCGCGTACGCCCTCACCCGCTCCGGCATGCCGCCGGGCGGAAGAAACGACGGATCGTCGGGATCGATCAGCGCGGCGAACGGTTTCGCCGCCTCGGCCCGCGCAAGCAGCTCGGCATGGGAGACCTCCCGGCCTTCCCGCTTCCAGGTGCGGCGGCATTCCTCGAGAATCCAGAGCCCCATGATGTTTTTCAGCAGCCGATAGGTGCCGAAGACGCCGCCTTCGTTCGTGAAATTGAGTTCCCGGGCTTCCTCCGTGAGCACCGGCTGCGGCACTTCCGTGCCGAGCAGCGACCAGGTGCCGCAGCTGAGGTAGGCGAACGAATCGCTCTCCGCCGGCACGGCCGCCACCGCCGAGCCGGTGTCGTGCTCGGCAACCGCGACGACGCGGATCGGGCCGAGTCCGAGCTCCGACTGCACGCTGCCCCGAAGCTCCCCCGCGGCGGCGCCGGGCATGAGCACGGGACCGAACCAGCCCCGCGGAATGCCGATCGCCTCGAGCAGCCGATCATCCCAATCGCCCTTCACCGGATTGTAGAGCTGCGTCGTCGTCGCGTTCGTGAACTCGTTCGCCGCCTCGCCGGTCAGGAAGTACCGGATGAGATCGGGAATCATCAGGAACCGGCGCGCTTCGCGCAGCGCGGGATGATCCGCTTCCTTCATCGCGAGGAGCTGGTAGATCGTATTAAACGGAAGAAACTGGATGCCGGTCCGCGCGAATATCTCGTCCGCACCGACCTTCTCGAAAAGCCGCTCCATCATCCCGTCGGTCCGGCTGTCCCGGTAATGGTACGGGTTGCCGAGCAGCTCGCCGCTCGCGTCAAGCAGGCCGTAGTCGACCGCCCACGAATCGATCCCGATGCCGCGGATGTCCTCGCCCCGCCGTCCGGCGATCAGCATGCCCTGCTTGATCTCGTGGTACAGGCGGAGAATGTCCCAGTGGAGCCGGCCGCCCACGGCAACCGGATCGTTCGGAAAGCGGTGGATCTCCTCTGCCGTGATCCGGCTGTCCGTCAGCCGGCCGAGCAGCGCCCGGCCGCTTCCGGCGCCGAGATCGAACGCCAGCACCGCCATGCCGCATCCGCCTCCTTATCCGTTGCGCTTCGCCAGCACGTCCCGCTCGTACGCCCGGACTTCATCAAGCCACGTCTCGCGCACGGGCACGCCCGATTTCGCGCAATAGTAGTCCCACACCGCTCCGAACGGATACGTCTTGAATTCTTCCGTCAGCGCAAGCCGCGTCGTGTAATCGCCTTCGAGCTCGGCCTGTTTCAGCCGGTCCGCCGGCTCCAGCATCGCCCTGAGCAGCGCTTTCAGCGTGCTGCGCGTGCCGATGACCCAGGCGGCCACGCGGTTGATGCTCGCATCGAAGAAATCCAGCCCGATATGCGTCCGATCGAGCAGGCCGCAGCGGACGAGCTCCCGGGCGATCTCCTGCGTCTCGTCGTCGAGGATGACGACGTGGTCGCTGTCCCAGCGCATCGGCCGGCTCACATGGAGCAGCAGGCCGCTGGTGAACAGCGAGAGCGCCGACATTTTGCCCGCGATGCTCTCGGTCGGGTGGAAATGGCCCGCGTCGAGGCAGAGCAGCGTCCCTTTCTGGATGGCGTATCCCATGTAAAATTCGTGCGATCCGACGACGTATGCCTCGGAACCGATGCCGAACAGCTTGCTCTCCACCGCATCCAGGTGAACCGCGGGATCGATTTTCTCCGCGAACACCTCATCCAGCGCTTCCTTCAGCCGGATGCGCGGAGCGAGCCGGTCGGCCGGCGCGTCCTTGAACCCGTCCGGAATCCAGACGTTCGTGACGCAAGTCTGCCCGAGTTGTTCGCCGAAATACGCGCCGATCTTGCGCGAAGCCTTGCAGTGGTCGATCCAGAATCGGCGGACAGCCGGATCGGGATGACTCAGCGTGAAGCCGTCGGACGCTTTCGGATGGGAGAAGCACGTCGGGTTGAAGTCGAGGCCGAGCCCCTGGTCCTTCGCCCAATCGACCCAGCTCTGAAAATGCCTCGGCTCAAGCGCATCCAGATCCACTTTCTCGTCGGTGTCGGCGTAAATGGCGTGGAGGTTCACCTTGTGTTTGCCGGGAATGAGCGACAGCGCCTTCTCGAGGTCGGCGCGCAGTTCGTCCGCCGTCCGCGCCGCTCCCGGATAGTTGCCGGTGACGGCCAGGCCGCCGCCCAGCCCGCCCCCGCGGAAGAGGAACCCTTGCACGTCGTCGCCCTGCCAGCAGTGCACGGAAATTTTGATCGACTGAAGGCGCTCGATGGCCTTGTCCGTATCGATCCCGTGCGCCGCGTAGAGCGCCCTGGCCGCTTCATATGCTTGCTCGATGTTTCGTTCCATTCGCCGCTCCTCCTTATTTTACCGGGTAAGCCATGACCGACATCAGCGCGTTCTCCGCCTGTGTCGCATCCATCCTGCTGTACTGCACGACGACCGGAATGTCGCTGCGGACCTCGATCGCGTACGGAACGCCCGCCGGAATCTGCTCGCCGTCCTTGACGAGCGAGCTCGTGCGGATGTGCTTCGTACGGCGCCCCGGCACGACATACGGGATATCTTCGATCGGATCACGGTCTTCGAAATAGATCGTGAACTTGAGCAGCGCTTCCTCGGACGATCCGTTCAGCACGCAGACCGATTCGTGGCTGACCAGCGCGCCGCTGCTCGTCTCCGGAATATAGCCGTCCGGAATGATCCAGTGGGTGTGGCCGAAAGCTTTGTACATGGATTCGCCCTCCCTTTCAATTTGGAAGTTGATTCGTCCAATGCACAAAAGATCAACGGGTGAACGCCGCCGGCACGCCGCCGTCGACGGTCAGCATGCACCCCGTCGTCTTCGCCGCCTTCGACGAAGCGAAGAACGCGATCGCTTCGGCGATGTCGCGCGGGTAGATGTTCACGAGCAGCGTCGTACGCTTGCGGTAATACTCTTCAAGCTGGTCGGGCTCGATGCCGTACGCGGCCGCCCGCTCGTTCCGCCACGCGCTGTTCCAGATCGCGGAGCCCTGCAGCACCGCGTCCGGCAGCACGCTGTTCACGCGAATGCCGAGCGGTCCGCCTTCGGCGGCGATGCAGCGGGCGAGATGGACTTCAAGCGCCTTGGCCGCGCTGTAGGCGGTGGCGTTTTTGCCGGCGTAGACCGAGTTTTTCGACCCGACGAAAATCATGCTGCCGCCCGTGTTCTGCTCCTTCATGACTTTAAACGCCTCGCGCGCGACAAGGAAATAGCCGGTGCCGAGCACGTTCATGTTCAGGTTCCATTCGTCGAGCGACGTTTCTTCGAACGGGCTGGACGTGGCGAGTCCCGCGTTGTTCACGAGAATGTCGACACCGCCGTAGTAGAGCGCGGCTTCCTTGTAAGCGGCCTGCACTTCCGACTCTTTGGTGACGTCCATCTTCACGGCCAGCGCCCGGCCTTCTCCGTACTTCGCGTTAAGCTCCTCGGCCACCTTCTGCGCGCCCTCGAGGTTGAGATCGGCGAGCACGACATGCGCGCCTTCCGCCGCCAGCCGCCGCGCCGTCTCGCTGCCGATGCCGCCTGCGCCGCCCGTGATGAACGCGACCTGGCGGGAAAATTCCGCTTCCGGCGGAGCGAGCGTCAGCTTGTAAAGTTCAAGCGGCCAGTATTCGACGTTGTACGATTCGTTCTCGCTGAGCGACACGAACTTGCCGAGCGCCGCGGCGCCCCGCATGACGGCGATCGCGCGATGATAGAGCGCGCCGCTGACGTTCGCCATCGCCTTGCTCTTGCCGGTGTTGATCATGCCGACGCCCGGAATCAGGATGACGCGCGGCGCCGCTTCGAACATGACGTCGCCTTCATTCTTGTTGCGCTCGAAGTAGGCTTTGTACTGCTCCTTGTAGGCGGCGATGCCGTCGATCAGTTTCTGCTTGAGGCCTTCGACATCGTTCGCGTCCGGCGTCCAGTCGACGAAGAGCGGCACAACTTTCGTGTGAACGAGATGGTCCGGGCAGGCGGCGCCGACCTGGGACAGCTCGGGCGCGTCCGCCCCGCCGACGAACGTGAGCACATCTTCTTCATCGTCGAACGCGAGAATCATCTTCTTGTCGCCGCTCACCGCGCCGCGCACGGCCGGCATCACTTCCGCGGCGATCTTGCGGCGCGTCTCCGCCGGCAGCGGCGCGTGCTTCTGCCCCCCGAACAACTTCGCGTTGTCGACGCGCGCTTCGATGTACGCCTCCGCCTCGTTGATGATGCGGATCGTCTGCTCGTAGCACGCCTCCGCCGTTTCGCCCCACGTGACAAGGCCGTGCTTCTCCATCAGGACGAGCTCGGCCTTCGGGTTGGCGAGCACGCCTTCGGCGATCATTTTCGAGAGCTTGAAGCCCGGGCGGATGTACGGCACCCAGACGAACCGGTCGCCGAAAATCTCTTCCGCGATCTGCCGGCCGTTGTCCGCGCAGCAGATGCTGATGATCGCGTCCGGATGCGTATGGTCGACATGCTTGAACGGCAGGAATGCGTGCAGCAGCGTCTCGATCGATGCGCGCGGATGTTTCGCGTCGATCATGCAGTGTGCGAGGTACGCGACCATCTCCTCGTCGGACATGTCATCCCGCTCGAACAGCGGATGGATGTCATCCATGCGCAGGCCGGTGAAGTTGTGCGCCTTCATCGTCGCGAGGTCGGAGCCGCTTCCTTTGACGTACATGACTTTGACGTCACGGCCGCGGAAATCTTTCACGATCATTTTGCTGGACGTGTTGCCGCCGCCCCTGTTGCAGACGCGCCGGTCGCGGCCGAGCAGGTTCGAGCGATAGACAAGTTCTTCGAGGCCGCCCTTCAGCTGCGACGCCGCGGACGGGTCCCACAAGTTTTGCACCATCGTTGCCATTCCCTCCGAAACGGATGTTGGTTTTCTTCTGATTTCATACTATCATTTTTGTTTATCTTTGTATAGATTTATTTTTCTTTGTTTTCTTGGGGATAAAGATGACTGGAATAGCCATGCGCGTGGCTGATGAAATGCGGGGCCGTGGTACTTGTTCGCGGACTTTAAAAAGGTGCTCTCCGGTTCCTTTTCGTCCATATCCCCGTCGCTCAACAAGAGGGAATGCAAGAGGAACATCATGAAGACCGCAAGAAGATCAGGAAGCTCGTGCCGGGCAAATGTTGAGTAATCGCCAGGCCGTGATGGCAGTTATTGTGAAGCAACCGTTGAGTTGAACCATGATCGGAAGATGTTCACTGAACCAAATGCGATTCTATGTGCACAACCGACAGTAGACAGAAGGTTGGCAAATACTAAGGCGTTCAGCCGGCGGTTGAGAAGAGTACGGTGAACAGTCAACTTTAATCTCTCGGTAATAAGAAAGCGCTTGCAACTGTACAGACGATTGACAGAAAATCGAGAGTCCATCGCGCGGAAAGCCTTATGCCAGAGAAATGACATTTAAGACGCCTGCGGCAGCAATCGGGCGGCAAGCGCCTTCAATTCGGCAATCATCCGGCGCGTATTCCGGTACGTGTCCCAGTCCGGGCGGCCGGGCACGGGAC
Source organism: Thermobacillus xylanilyticus (assembly GCF_907165215.1). Taxonomy (GTDB): domain Bacteria; phylum Bacillota; class Bacilli; order Paenibacillales; family Paenibacillaceae; genus Thermobacillus; species Thermobacillus xylanilyticus. The sequence continues at coordinate 60,985 of NZ_CAJRAY010000036.1, forward strand.
GGTCCCTCAACTGTTTTCGGGTCGGTGCGCCGGAAGCGGCGGCCAAATGCAGCAGGTGCCGATCCGCAATCTGTCCACGGCTGGATTGATTGAAGCGATAGGCATACTCATTCAAATAAGCTTGCCGGTACTTGGCTCCTACGCCCCGGTGTACGGAATTGATGCCGCAACCGATGTCCATGGCGATTTTCCACAGAGAAAATACGCGTGTCCGTCCCAGTGTGTCGGTGCGCAAATCAACCGCGGACCGGCTTCGGTCCACATGTTTTTCGATAAAGCGGAGCGCGCCTTGGGGTGTGATCTTCCATTGGTAGGTGTCCCCGCCTGTGTCCTGCATCAGCTTGATCCCCAGCACAT
>NZ_CAJRAY010000037.1 GCF_907165215.1 Thermobacillus xylanilyticus
TCAAAAAGTGACATTTTCACAGACGAGTTAAGGTGACATTTTCACAGACGATTGACATAGAGAGGATGCGAGAATATGAAGAAGTTTAGTAAAATTTGCAAAATCTACTGTTGTACTGTGTACTGCATTTCTGGTCATCAGGTACGCAGGGGCAGCACCCGCAACTGAATTGTCACAGGATCAAAAGGACGCTTACTACAAGCAGTATGTTGAAACTGTTAAAAAAGTTGTTTCAGAACATCCTGGTGTTTCACTTGAAGATTGAGTTGATCCTGCGATTTTCAAGAAAATTGCATAAGAATGAGCTTCCGCTTATTAGTTGTCACTGATAAAAAAAGGGTTTTCATTGATGTCCACCGCTTCTGCTTCAAAGACAGCTACATTGAATTCAAACGGTGCAAGTGTAACTTAAACAATTATTGGTTCTTTTGAGACTTCACTGGCTGGCGGTAGACAGGTGTTTACGGGAATAAATTCAATTACTTCGTCTACTAATAAAGGCTCTTGTAACCAAACTGGCTACGAATATGATCTCTTCGATGCAAGTCGTACCTATGGCGCAGCTACGGATATCCAACCTGTTAGCAGCGCTCCACCTTCCGAATGGTTACCTGCGGAAAGTTCACCTCCGTGTAGCCTTACAATTCTTTGTGAAATGGTCAAGCCTAATCCGCTACCTCCAGTTGAACGATTTCTAGATGCTTCACCACGATATAGAGGTTCAAAAACTCGATGTAGTTCTTCCGAGGAGAAGCCCGGGCCTGTATCACGGATCATAAACTTTATTTTGTTACCTTCTTTATAACATTGAACAACAATTTCACCATACGAGGGTGTGTGTCTGACGGCATTATCCAACAAATTGTTCATCGCTCGTTCCAATAAATGCACATCACCGTTAATGAAGCAGTCGTCTTCAATATGGGTCGAAATCGAGATGTTCTTTTGGCGAGCTAGCGGACTTAAACTGTCAATCGATTTCAGGATGATGAGTTTAAAATCAATCTTCTGATTATGAAGATCCATCTGCACATGCTCCATCTTTGTAAATGTGAAAAGGTCCTCTACCAACCGGTCCAATTGCGCCGATTTTTCCTTACAAACGGCCAAATATTTGGTTATTTTATCCGGGGATTGGGCAATGCCTTGTTCCAGACCATCCAAGTAACCTCGTAAAGCGAACAACGGGGTACGCAAATCATGAGCGACAGCTGTAATGACGAATCGGCGCTCTTCTTCCAATTCTGCTTGTATTTGAAAAGCTTTTTGCATTCCATTCACCATCACTTCGAATGCATCGCGTACCTCAGAGATTTCGGTGATATAGGATCTAGGCAACTCTACGTCCCAATCTCCTGCAGCGATTTTTCTAGCTGCAAAGCTCATCTTTTCGAGAGGCTTAAGAAGAAACCTTCGCATTTCAACACCGACAATAAAAAAAGCTAACAATAGCCCGGTAAATATCGAAATGAACTTAGCCGCATTTGACTTCGGAAGATAAATAATGACCTTTCCAAGTAAATGACCGTCCTCTATAATGGAGAACCGTTCGGTAGAAGGCAATATGCCATGGCTCTGCGGATTAGAACGGTAAATTTCTTGATCTGATGCAGATAGAATAGCCGCTTCCATTTTCGCTTGTTGCAACTCATGATGCAATTGGTTTTGCCAATTCGGATCCCTCCAATTGTCCGAATTGGTTTCGATCAGCTGTACGATCTTCTCGATCCATTGTCCTTGCAGAATCTCGGCTTGAGCTCCGTTTTTTGCGAAGCTGAGCGTTTTTGTCTCTATGAAGTGTGTTGTCACATAAAAGATCCACGGCACTAACATTAAGAAAAAGAAAAGCAGTATAGTAAACGAACGAATACGAAGTGTTCTCATCTTAACCTCCCTCGAAGCGATACCCTATTCCCCATACGTTGACTAGGTATTGAGGATGGTTCGGATCGGATTCAATTTTTTCGCGAAGTCGACCGATGTGCACCCGAATCGTATGCCTGTCACCTACCCCATTCCAAAATTTCGAAAGTATCTGTTCATATGAAAAAACATGCCTAGGGTGTTCGGCAAATAATCGCAATAATTCATATTCCCTCGGGGTGAGCACTACACTCTTCCCATCCACGAATACTTCTCTTGTGGATAGATTTAGCTTGATGCGGCCAAAATCCAAGATTCTCTCACTCATTTGCAGTTGGGAAACAGAACGCCGTAGTACAGCTTTTATCCTGGCTACGATCTCGCCAGGTGAAGCGGTTTTTACGATATAATCATCGCCGCCGAGCGTCAAGCCACGAATCTTGTCTACATCGTCGCTGCGTGCGCTCAAGAAAAGGATCGGAACATTACTCTTCTCACGAATCCGGCGACATAACTCAAACCCGTTTTGCCCCGGCATCATGATGTCAAGAACAATACAATGAATGGAATTCCGCTCAAACAAAGTCCAAGCTTGAACAGAATCACAAGCGGTTATAACGCGAAAATTTTCATACTCTAAAAAGTCGCTCAATAGTTCGACAATGCTTTGATCATCGTCAACAACCAGTATGGTACTGATTTCACTCATGATATCCCACCTTTGAAAACTAGTTTATCATTTAACCCCATGCAACAAACAGAACCACCTAATTTGTGATGATTTGTTTATTGTTTTGTGACCTTTATACAACTTCATTTGAGATACTCGTTTGTTACGATACTTCTTGCCGAGTCGGACAGCAAATATCGCGAGTTAGGGCCCGTTCTACGCAAAAACGGATGAAGGAGGTTGACATAAACTTGGAATACGGAAGTGGACCTCTGTCAATAGATTGGACACATGGAATCGAGAAAATTACGCAACATAATCGT
>NZ_CAJRAY010000038.1:0-17755 GCF_907165215.1 Thermobacillus xylanilyticus
CGCCAGCCCCCATTCCGGACTTTCACCGTAGAGATGACGCCCATGCCGGGCGTACAACAACAAGACCGGCTTCTTCGGAAGCCGGTCTTGTTTTGTGCCGTGCATCGGTGCGGTCCGGCACAGTCAGTCGAACAGGTCCTCGAGACGTTCCAGGAAATTTTTCTTCCGCTTATGCTTGTAGTATGTATCGGCGTATTTGCCCGAGTAAGCCCCGCGCTCGTAATCTTTGAAACGTTCCTCATGCCACCGTCCGAAATCGTCGCGAATTTCGCGCACGCCGCTCATCAGTTTCTCGAGCTCGCCGCGATCGAGCCACACGCCCTTGCACTGGGGGCAAATGTCGATCATGACGCCTTCCTTCTCCACTTCCCGCATCCGAACGCCGTCGCAGACGGGACAATTCATAGCCCATTCACCTCTTTGAGTGGCATTTGTACTCCAACGTTATTGTACATGATTTCCTTTCCCGATGCGAACGGATGGGAAAATATTGAAGGCCGCCGAACGGTTGCCGGCAGCCTTCGCGTGTGTCATTCTTCCTCCTTGGGGACAAGCTCGAAAATTTTGCCCGTTTCCAATGCTTCGATCAGTCTCAACAGCCATCGGTAATATTTCATCGCCTCGTTGATTTTGGCCTCGTCCGATTTGAGCAGCGACTGCAGTCTTTCGTCCTCCGCGCCGGCTTCGGCCATGAGTTCTCTGATCTCCCTGAGCGAGCGGGACATGGCGGACATGTTGGCCTCGACCGCTTTGCGCCAGCGGATGGAGAAGAAATCGCTGAAGTTGGCATACCAATCGGGGACGACTTCGTACTGGTCTTTGCGGCTGCCTTTGCTCCACACTTTGTCAATCATTTTCAGATCGAGCAACGTCCGCACGCCATTGCTCATGGATGTCTTGCTCATGCCCATCGAGGCGCTGAGGCTGTCCAGTGTGACCGGCCCGTTATGAAAATACATATATCCGTACATGCGGCCGACAGATTGGGTAATGCCGTACAAGTCCATGTTCTTGCCGATGGAATCGATGACGCGCTCCCGCGCTTTCGTCAGTCTTGCAGCGACATCGGGTGACAAACCTTCCAGTTCGTTCATGAAGCGCCTCCTGCATGAGTCCACTTGCGTATTCTGATCCATTCTAAGCACACTTCCCGTGAAATGTAAAGATAAGGGGCCGGGAGGAATCGGCAGTATATCAGAGTATTTAGTACGTATCGTTTATAAATTATTTTCTGTACGTTCTTTATCATCAGAATATGCGCTTTGATCTTTATTTTCTTGTCCCGGTATACTTATCCATGATTCAGGCCGGGTATTGAAACGGAGGGATGTCATGCCTTTGATACAAGTCAAACAACTGGTCAAAGTATTCGGCCATGATCCTGCAAGGGCGCTGCCGCTCCTGGATCAAGGCTGGTCCAAGGAACGGATTTTCAAGGAGACGCGGCTGACTGTGGGGGTTAACCGGGCGGATTTTACCGTTGAGCAGGGTGAAATTTTCGTCATCATGGGGCTGTCCGGCAGCGGCAAATCCACGCTGATCCGGCTCTTGAACCGGTTGATCGAACCGACGGCGGGAGAAATTCTGTGGAACGGCACCGATATCGTGAAAATGTCGGCTTCCGAACTTCGCCAATTCCGGCGGGAACATATGGCCATGGTATTCCAGAAATTTGCGCTGTTCCCGCATCGGACCGTCCTGCAGAATGCGGCTTTCGGGCTTGAGGTGCGGGGAATCGAGAAGAAGAAACGGATGGAACTCGCCCTTGAAGCGCTGCGGCTGGTCGGGCTCGAACAGTGGGCGGACAGCCGGCCGGATCAATTGAGCGGCGGCATGCAGCAGCGCGTCGGATTGGCGCGGGCCATTGCCAACGATCCGGACGTCCTGCTCATGGACGAAGCGTTCAGCGCGCTTGATCCGCTCATCCGCAAGGACATGCAGGATGAACTGCTGGAGCTGCAGGGGAAGATGCACAAGACGATCATCTTCATTACCCATGATCTGGATGAGGCGCTGCGCATCGGCGACCGGATCGCGCTGATGAAAGACGGGGCGATCGTGCAGATCGGGACGCCGGAAGAAATTCTGATGAATCCGGCGGATGATTATGTGGAACGGTTCATCCAGGACGTCGATTTCTCGAAAGTGCTGACCGCATCGCATGTCATGCGGAAAGCCGAGACCGTTACGCCCGAGCGCGGTCCGCGCGTTGCGCTGCAGCTCATGCGCGACCGGGGCGTATCCAGCCTGTATGTCACCGACAAAAGCATGAAGCTGCTTGGCGTGCTGACCGCGGAAGAAGCATCGGAAGCGGCGCGCGGGAACCTGGCGATCACCGAGGTCATGCAGCGTGAAGTTCCCCGCGTCGGGCCGGATGCCCTGCTTGCCGATCTGTTCGAGCAGATGGCCGAATCGCGGCTGCCGCTCGCGGTGGTCGACGACAACAACCGGCTGCTGGGCATCGTCCTGAAAGGCGCCGTCCTGTCCGCGCTGGCCGGCCATGCGGTCCGGGAAACGGAGGTTGTCGGAGGATGAACATTCCGAAACTTCCGCTCGGCGACTGGATTGAAACGCTCGAGCGCTGGCTCGAGGATCATCTGGACCCGCTCTTCGATATGATCCGGCTCATCATCGGCTCGATGACCGACGCCTTCTACGCCGGTCTTACGGCGGTTCCGGCCGTTGTCATCATGATCCTGATCTCGCTCATCGCATGGAAAATTGTCAATCTCAGGCTCGCGCTGTTCGCGTTTGCCGGGCTGGCGCTCATCCACAATCTGAATCTGTGGGAGCCGTCCATGCAATCGCTCGCGCTTGTCCTGACCGCATCGATCCTGTCGATCGCGCTGGGCATTCCGATCGGCATCGCCTGTGCCCGCAGCAATGCGTTGCAGCATGCCGTCATGCCGATGCTCGATTTCATGCAGACGATGCCGGCCTTCGTCTATCTGCTGCCGGCCGTATCGTTCTTCTCGCTCGGCGTCGTCCCGGGCGTGATCGCGTCCGTCATTTTCGCCATTCCGCCGACCATCCGGCTGACCAATCTGGGCATCCGCCAGGTGCCGCAGGATTTGGTGGAAGCGGCCGACGCGTTCGGATCGACGCCGCTGCAGAAACTGGTCAAGCTGCAGATGCCCATCGCGCTTCCGACGATCATGGCGGGCATCAACCAGACGATCATGCTGTCGCTCTCCATGGTCGTCATCGCGTCCATGATCGGCGCGCAGGGCGTAGGGGCCTACGTTTACCGCGCGGTGACGCAGGCGAAGACCGGCGTCGGATTCGAAGCCGGCATCGCCATTGTCATCATCGCGATCTTGCTGGACCGTCTGACCCAGGGTGCGGTCAAGCGCAAAAAATCCTGAACAGAGGTGATTCATCGATCATGAAGAAAAGTCTCAAGAAAAGTCTTGTCATCGCACTTGCGGTATTATTCGTTTTTGGCGCAGCCGCATGCTCCAAGGAAGAGAAGAAGTCGATCAAACTCGCTTATGTCGCGTGGGATTCGGAAATCGCCAGCACGAACGTGGTCAAGCATGTGCTGGAAACGGATCTCGGATACGAGGTCGAACTGCTTCAGGTCGACGCCGGTCCGATGTGGGCGGGCGTAGCGGACGGCAGCGCGGACGCCATGGTCGCCGCATGGCTGCCGGGAACGCACGCATCTTACCTTGAGCAGTACGGGGACCGGATCGAAGACCTCGGTCCGAACCTGACCGGCACGAAAATCGGTCTCGCCGTGCCGACTTACATGGACATTAGTTCGATTGAAGATCTGAAGGATCCGGATGTCGCGGCTTCCATCGGCGGACAGATCGTCGGCATTGAGCCCGGCGCCGGCATCATGATGGCGACGGAACGGGCGATTGAAGAATACGGGCTTGACAACATCCAACTGCTCGAAAGCTCTTCATCCGCGATGGGCAAAGAATTGCTCGAGGCTTACGAAGAGCAGCGCCCGATCGTGGTGACCGGCTGGACGCCGCACTGGAAATTCGCCAAGATGGAGCTGAAATATCTGGATGATCCGCTCGGCGTCTACGGCGGCGAAGAAGCGATCCATACGATGGTGCGCCAGGGGCTCGCGGATGATATGCCGGACGCCTACGAATTCCTGGACCGGTTCGAATGGACCGCGGACGACATGGCGGCTGTCATGGTGGAAATCTATGAAGGCGCATCGCCTGAAGAGGCGGCCCAAAAATGGGTCGAATCCAATCGGGACAAGGTTGACGCCTGGCTCGGCAAATAAGGTGTGGCACACGAGGATGCAGCCGGTTGGCATGGAATGCCTTCCGGCTGCTTTTTAATTAATCGGGCACACGGCGGATTCCAGATATTGACTGGACCGCGGATTTGGAACATGATATTGCTGCGCAGACAAGGTGGAGTCCCGGGCGGCATGATGAAAGAGGAGAGTGGTCATATGCAATATGTAAGACTCGGCAACACCGGCCTGGAAGTATCGCGGATTTGCCTCGGATGCATGGGATACGGCGACGCGTCGCGCTGGATCCATCCGTGGGTGCTGAACGAGGAGCAGTCGCGCCCGATCATCCGGAAGGCGCTGGAGCTCGGGATCAATTTCTTCGATACGGCCAACGTCTATTCCGGCGGCACCAGCGAGGAGTATCTCGGGCGCGCGCTCAAGGAGCTGGCGAACCGGGATGAAGTGGTCATCGCGACGAAGGTGTTTTTCCGTATGCATGAAGGGCCGAACGGCGCGGGCTTGTCCCGCAAGGCGATCATGAGCGAGATCGACAAAAGTCTGAAACGGCTCGGCACCGACTACGTCGACCTGTACCAGATTCACCGCTGGGACTACAATACGCCGATCGAGGAGACGATGGAGGCGCTGCACGACGTGGTGAAAGCGGGGAAAGCGCGATATATCGGCGCTTCCGCGATGTACGCCTGGCAGTTCATGAAGGCGCAGAGCGTAGCCGAGCGGCACGGGTGGACGAAATTCGTCTCGATGCAGAACCACTACAACCTGATCTACCGCGAGGAAGAGCGCGAAATGCTGCCGATGTGCCAATCGGAAGGGATCGGCGTCATTCCGTACAGCCCGCTCGCGGGCGGCCGGCTGACGCGGCGTCCGGACGAGTCGACGCTTCGTTCGGAAACTGACCAGGTTCAGAAGCAGAAATACGACGCAATGGCCGAAGCCGACCGCGTGATCATCGAACGGGTGGGGGAACTCGCGGAGAAGCGCGGCACTTCGCGCGCCCGGATCACGCTGGCCTGGCTGCTGCACAAGCCGGCCGTCACCGCTCCGATCGTCGGCGCGACGAAAATCTCGCATCTCGAGGATGCCGTCGCCGCGCTCGAGATCAGCCTGACGCCCGAAGAGATCGGGTATCTGGAAGAGGCCTATGTGCCGCATCCCGTTGTGGGGCCGCAATAATTTTATGTCTTGACTGGGGGCTGTGAAACGATGAATCAAGGTATTGCGGAACAAAGGCTGAGGGAGCTCGGGATCGAACTGCCCCGCGCAAGCCGTCCGGCGGCAAAGTATGCGAACTTCGTCATCGTGAACGGGCTCATGTTCATCTCGGGCAAAGGGCCGACCAGCGGGGCGAAAGGGAAGCTGGGCGAGACGTACACGACCGAGGAAGGCTACCGCTATGCCCGCGAGACGGCGATCGAAGTGCTCGCCGTGCTGAAATCGGCGCTCGGGTCGCTGGACAAGGTGCGACGGGTGGTCAAGGTGCAAGGATTCGTGAACGCGACGCCTGAATTTGAAGAACACCATAAGGTCCTCGACGGATTCTCCGATCTGATATTCGACGTGTTCGGCGAGAAGGGGAGCCACGCGCGTTCGGTGTTCGGCGCCGTTTCGGTGCGGGACAATCTGCCGATTATCGTGGACAGCATTTTTGAAGTTGAAGAATAGATGAGCGCGTTCAGGAGAACGGATGGAAGCCGAAACCGGGACATTTAACCATTCGGGACATTCGCGCATATGGTGTGGTGGAAAACATTAAAGCTCCAAGGAGGATCACGATCCATGGAACGCGCATTTTTTCCGGGCGCGGGATTCGGACCCGGACCATTTTTCAACCCGTTCTTTTTCCCGCAAAGGCGATTCTTTCCGTTCTTCTTTCTCTCACCGTTCGGCTTTCCGTTCTTCAGGGCTGAAGATGACCGGGACGGCATGTATCACATGAAACATCATTGCAAGGAAGGGGAGACGCTGGACAGTTTGGCGAAAACCTACAATTGCCCCCGTCCGATTCTTGAAGCGATGAATCCGCACATTCAACATCCGCATTATTTGACAGCGGGCACGGTTGTCCATGTTCCGCGCCTAGATCAAATGGCTTGTTACAAACTTTATATGGAGCAGCCCGTATATGATGGACGTTCCGCGTATCCGGGGTACGCCGCCCCGATGACCGGACCGTATGCGGATGGGGCAAATCCCGCTCATCAAGGACAATAACAAAGGGTATGGAAGGCGAACGCCAATCTTCAAACCTCCTGTCCGTTCCGGACCGGAGGTTTTGTGGTTTTTCGAAAAAAGATCGGCAGCGGCGAATGTTTTGAACTTCGCTGTCATTACGCCAACGATGAATTGCTGTATGTAGAGTTAATTGAGATTAATTAAGAATAAGAAGCAGAAGTCATGGCGGATGACCGGGGCTGATTTAAAAAATACTGTTCAGGAGGTCATTTCGCCGCCATATAGACATATGTACAAAATACGGATTTTGTGAAAATATAGTGCGGACGTAATGTTGGACGCTGCCGCATCAACCCAAATTGGATCAGGCCGCTTTTTGAGCGGCCCGATACTTTATTGCGCACTAACCATTCATTTATAAAGCGGATTTTTTCATTTGCCTCAACTCGTCGATATTTCCGCTTACGATGGCGCCGATATATTGATTGATCAGTTCGATGCCGCAATCCCACCATTTGATCTCCAGCAGCTCTTGAATGACCTCGGGCGAAAATCTTTTGCGTATGACCTTTGCGGGATTGCCTCCGACGATCGTGTACGGTTCCACATCTTTGGTCACCACGGATTCTGCCGCAATGATCGCACCGTCTCCGATCCGTACGCCCGGCATGATCGTTGCGCGCCTTCCGATCCAGACGTCATTGCCGATTACGGTATCTCCTTTGATCGGAAGTTCATCCAGAGACGGTGTAAATGCCTCCCATCCATTTCCAAACAGATTAAAAGGATAGGTCGACCCGTCCATGCGATGATTTCCGCCGTCCATCATGAATCTGACCTCGGGCGCGATCGAGCAAAACTTGCCGATGATCAGCTTGGTTCCGATGACTTCATAATGGTACAGCACTTGATCCTCGAACGATTCTCCATTAACCGCATCGTAATAGGAATATTCGCCTGCGATAATATTGGGTTTCGTAATGACATTTTTGATAAATTGCAAATTTCGGTTACCCGGAATCGGGTATTTCGCGTTCGGATCCGGACCCATCATTTCGAACATTCCTTCCTTAATTTCTATAATTAATGACAATAAATAATTAATTACAGGATGAAAAAATAATCAGCCTCCTTTCCGGTTTACGGACAGGAGGCGCACAGGAACAAGACAGACACGCCGCTTATGCCGATAAGCAGCGTCCTTCATGTTTGACTGTAAAAGCCCGCACTTCTCCTATCCCGAAAACCGGTCAGCTCGATTTTCTTGCGGATAGGATCAGTGAACCATGGGCATCAAGTCATCCTTTCGCGGTGGAATAATTTATTTCTACCACAACCCATTCGTGGAATCAACTGGTTCATGGGGAGCGTTTTGTGTCGTTTGACACTTGAAACGCGCTGCCGCTCCTTCATCCAGCATCACCACCAGACGGGGATGAAGCTGCAACAAGGAAGCCGGGCATTCCGTCGTGATCGGTCCGGTCAGCGCCCGGTGAACGATGTCCGCCTTGTCGTTTCCTTTCACGACAAGCAGAATGGTCCTGGCACTGAAGATGCTGCCCAATCCCATGGTGATCGCCTTTGTCGGCACCTCTTCCGGCGTACAGAAGAAACGGGCGTTGGCCTCCCGCGTTTGCGGATGCAGGACGGCCACGTGCGTTTTGCTGTGCAGCGCCCGTCCCGGTTCATTAAAACCGATATGCCCGTTGTGGCCGAGACCGAGCAGCATGAGGTCGATCCGGCCGGCGGCCTGGAGCAGCCGATCATACCGTTCGCATTCGCGTTCCAGGTCCGCCGCGCAGCCGTCCGGGATGTGCGTTCGCTCCGGCGGAATATCGATGTGGCGGAACAGATGCTGATCCATGTAGAAACGGTACGATGCCGGATGATCCGGCGGCAATCCGACGTACTCGTCGAGATTGAACGATGCAGCCCGCGCGAAACTGACCTCCCTCCGCCGAACCGCCGCCGTCAGCGCTTCGTAGATGCCGACGGGCGTTCCGCCGGTGGCCAGACCAAGGACCGCGTCCGGTTTTTGCCGCAGAAGCCTGACGATCGTTTGTGCCGCCGCCTCGTGCAATAGATTCGGATTTGCAAAGATGTTGAGCTTCAAACCGTATGTCCACCCCTTGCCTTGGCCGCGAGAGCGCTGCCGATCACGCCCGCTTCGTCCGTCCATCGGGCCGCGGTCACCTTCAACCTTTCGGAATGCAGCGGATGAAGCCGCTCCGACAGCGCCCGCCGCACCGGGGACAGCAGCCGTTCGCCGGCGCGCGACACGCCGCCCCCGATCACCATGACGTCCGTGCCGAGCAGCGCAGCGCAGGCGGCGAGCGTGCTCCCGAGCGCCCGTCCGGTCCGCTCGAACACCTCGGCGGCCACCGCATCCCCCAGGTCCGCCGCTTTGGCCACGTCCTCCGCCGTCATGGTTCGCTCCACTTGGAGCCGCTCGGCTTTGGGCCGCTCGGGAAACCACTCGCCGAGCACGCTGGGCTTCCATCGCATCAGCTCTTTCGCCTGCCGCACGATGCCGCCCGCCGAAACCAGCGTCTCGAGGCAGCCGCTCATCCCGCAGCCGCACGCGTATTCGTTGCCGTCCACTTTGACATGGCCGATTTCCCCGGCCAGATCTCCGCCTGTCAGCAGGCGGCCGCGGTGCACGACGGCGGCGGCCAGTCCGGTGCCCACGGTGACGACGAGCGCGTCGTCGTATCCCGCCGCCGCTCCGACCGCGGATTCACCGTAAGCGTACATCCGCACGTCGTTGTCCAGGATCACGGGAGCGCCCAACAACGCGCCCAGCCGATCCGCGAGCGGAAAGTCCCGCAGGGGAAGATTGGCCGCGTGCCGGACCACGCCCCGCCGCGCGTCCAGAAAACCGGGGATGCCGACGCCGACCGCGCGAAGCGCGCCCGTCTCCGGCGAAGACGGAAAAGCCGCTTTCGCCGAACGGATCGTGAGCAGCTCGCGCACCATCTCCGCGAGTTGCCGCACCAGCGCGTCGCCGTCGGAAGTTTCCGTCCGTTTTTTGACCGTGGCGAGCAGACGCCCCTCCGCATCCACCATGCCGGCCCCCGTGTTCGTCCCGCCGACGTCGATGCCGACAAACACGGATTCCGCTTCGTCAGCCATCAACACGCACTCCTTTGACATACGTGCGGACCACCGTCAAATCCGGTCCAAGCGCCACCAGATCGGCGTCCTTGCCGACTTCGATCGATCCTTTGCGGTCGTCCGCGCCGATTTGCCTTGAGGGATTGATCGTCAGCGCGGGAAGCACTTCGGCCAGCGTCAGGCCGGTGAACGCGACCGCCTGCTTCAGCGCCCGGTCCATCGTCAGGCAGCTGCCAGCCAAATTTCCGCTGTCCCGGAGCACCGCCTTGCCCTCTTTCACCGCCACGGGCAGGCCGCCCAACCGATAGCCGTCGCCGTCCGGCATGCCGGCCGCCGCGATCGCGTCCGTCACCAGCGCGATCTTGTCGCGGTGTTTGACCGCGAACACAAGCTTGACCACATCCGGATGCACATGAAACCCGTCGCAGATCAGCTCCACCGTCAGTTCGTCGCGGAGCAGCGCGGCGCCGACGATGCCCGGCTCGCGATGGTGCAGCGGGTTCATGGCGTTGAACAGGTGGGTGACGTGCGAAGCCCCCGCCTCGATCGCCCGCCGCACGGTCTCCGAGTCGGCTTCGGAATGGCCGATGGAAACCGTGACGCCGCGGTCGCGCAAAGCGCCGATCCGGCGCAGCGCGTCGCCGCATTCCGGCGCCAGCGTCACCAGGCGCACCGCTCCCCGCCCGCGCGCCAGCAAATCCTCCATTTCATCCCGGTCAAACGGACGGATGAGCGCCGGGTTTTGCGCGCCGCACCGCCGGGGGTTGAGGAACGGCCCTTCCAGATGAAGTCCCAGCACTTCCGCGCCGCCGGCGGCGACGCCCCTTTCCATCGCGCGTACAACGCCATCCACCGCGCGTTCGAGCTCGTTTCTGGGCGCCGTCATCGTGGTGGCCAGGAAAGACGTCGTCCCGTGCAACGCGTGAAACCGCGCGATCCGCCCGATGGCCTCGTCATCGTCCGCCGCATCCATCACGTCGGCCCCGCCGCCGCCGTGCACGTGGACGTCGACGAATCCGGGCACAAGCGAGAGTCCTTCGGCGTCCCACACTTCATCGGCGTCGCCCGGCTTCGCCGGCGGACCGTCCTCCGGTCCGCAAATGCGCGCGATCCGCCCGCCGACCGCATACACCGAACCGCCCGTCAACACCCGATCGGGCAAATAGACGTTGGCGTTCCTGATCCACAATCCTTTCAAGACTCTTCACCGTCTCGTTCTTTCCGAAATCCCGAAATGCCGTGCCCAAACGGATATCGCTCCGACAGGGTGACCGGCAGGCGGCCCCGGGCCTCCGTCTTCCCGGCCAGCACTTCGGCCAGCGCCTCCATCATGCAGGGGGTGTTCTCGTAACAGGCCGCGTAGGCGTGAACCTCCGGAAACGCGAGGAAATCGTACGGGTTGCGGAGCGCCGCCGCCGTCACCCGCACCCCTTCGCAGGCCAGCAGACGGTTCACCAGTTCGGTTTGTCCCGCCGCGAAGGCGGCGTTGTACGTCCCGACCACCACCTGCAGGAGTGTCCGATCGCTTCCCGGCTCTCCACGGATCGCGGCGCGTTCGCGAATATCCTCCAGCGCCTTGCCGATCTCCGCCAGCGTCTCCCGAACCTCGTCTTCGCCAGGAACGGCGCCAATCCTGAATTCCTTCACCCGGCCGAGATACGGCGCGAGCGCCCGGCCCAACGTCAGCTCCCGGGCCAAGGCTTCGTCCACTTCCGTTCCCTGCCGCACCTCGGGCCAGACGACGAACGTCGGCACATCCCGCCGAAGCGGCAGCGCGCCGCGCTCGTTCCGCACGAGCGTCACGCTGCGCCGGCAAACTTCCCGGGCGAGCGCCGCCGCTTCACCGCCGAAACCGAAATCATCCGGCCCGGCCCCGGAACCGGAGCGATCGGCCGGAACGGGACCGACCGGGACCGCCGCCGACTGTCTGGCCTTCAGCCCCGCAATGCGCCGCACCGACTCGTCGATTCGCTCTTCGGCAATTTCCCCGGCGACGACCGCCTCGTACAGCGCGTCGAGCGCCGCGATTTGCAGCGCCGGCGTATGGCTGACCAGCACGACGTCCGCGCCGGCCTTCACCGCCATCACCGCCCCCCGGGCGACGCCCACCGTACCTGCGATCGCCTTCATTTCCAGACAGTCCGTAAACACCACGCCGTCGTATCCCCACTCGTCCCGCAGCAGGCCGCGCAGGATGCGCGGCGACAACGTCGCCGGAAGGCCGTCGGGTTCCAACGCCGGAAACCGCACGTGCGCGGTCATGATCGCGTCCGCGCCGGCGGCGGCCGCCAGCCGGAACGGCATCAGCTCCACTTCTTCCAGGCGCTTCCGGTCGTGCGGCACGGTCGGCAGCTCCCGGTGCGAATCGGCCACGGTGTCGCCGTGACCCGGAAAATGCTTCGCGCAGGCGACCACCCCCGCCTCCCGGTATCCCCGGATGGCCGCAATGCCCAGTTCGGCCGCCAGTTCCGGACGCTCGCCGAACGAGCGCACGCCAATGACCGGATTGGCCGGGTTGTTGTTGACGTCCAGGCAGGGTGCAAAATTCAGATTGACGCCCAGCCGCATGAGCTGCGCGCCGGACGCATAGGCCGTCTCGCGCGCCCACTTCGCCGAGCGCGTCGCGCCGAGCGCCATGTGGCCCGGCATGACCGTCACGCCCTGGTCGAGGCGCACCACCATGCCGCCTTCCTGGTCGACGGCGATCCACAGCGGCGCCTTCGTCGCCTCCGCAGCCAATTCGCGCAGCGCGGCCGACAGGCTGGCGACTTCGGCGGCGCTGCCCGCGTTCCGGCGGAAGTAGATCACCCCGCCGAGCTTGCGTTCGCGGATCAGCGCCCGAATTTCGTCCGTCGGCGCCTTGCCGTCGAAGCCGGCCATCACCATCTGCCCGATTTTGTCGCGCAGGCTCCAGCCGGCCAGGTTCACGCCTTCTCCTGTTTCCCGCCAAACCCCCGCATTGCTCAATTCGTCCCGCTCTCCTTCCGGTCGTTCGTTTTTCGCCGTTCCCGCCAGGCCGACGGCAGTTCGCCGGTCACCTTGTGAAACACTTTATTGAAATATCTCCGCTCGGCGTAACCGACCGAACGGCCGATGTCCGAAATGCTTCGATCCGTGAGGAGCAGCAGCGACTTGGCCAGCTCCACCCGTTCCGCCGTCACGTACTCAAGGAATGTAGCGCCGAAATGCTGTTTGAACAGCAGGCTGAAATAGCTGGCGCTGATGCCGAGGTGCCCGGCCACTTCGTCGACGCCGAGATCCCGGGACAGGTTCCGGTCGATGTAATCCTTCGCGATGTGCATGAGCCGGTCGCCGGTCTTTTGGCGTTCCGACGTTTCCAGGCTCAGCTCCACGATGCGCCGCACGGCCGCGAACATGTCGCTTACCCGGTCGGCCAGCTCCACGAGACGCCAGATTTCGTCCTCCTGTTCGGCGGTCAGCGCGCCCAGCGCCCGCATTTCGCGCAGCAAATAGAGCGCGATGAAATGGGCCGCCTTCTCGGCCCGGGCCAGCGACCGCCCCGACTCCGCCGCAAGGCGCGCCGTCAGCAGGCGCAGCGCTTCTGCGACGCGATCGCGCTCCACCCGTTTCAGCGCGGCAACCAATTGTCCGACCGGTCCCCACAGCTCCTCCCGGGTCGCCTCCTCATCCGCCGCCCCGTCGTTCCACAGCACCGAGCGGTTCCGGTCCGCGGCCAGATGCACCGTGCGCTGCAGCGATCGGAACACCGGAGAAAGTTCGTGGATCGCAATTTCCGCCGGGTGGATGCCAACCGTGACGGGCAGGCCCGCATGGGTCCACACCGCTTCCTGCAGCAGCGCCGCCCACCGCCCGGCGCGCTCGCGCAGCCCGTCCGTGCGCCGCCCCGCCGGCTCAAGCGGTTCGGCATCCCGCTGCCCCGCAGTCTCTCCCGGCTCTGCCTCCTCGTCCCCTGCGCTGCAGCGCCCGATCAGCACGCACCACTCGCCTTCACGCATCGGCAGCACGGCGTGCCTGAGCCCCTCCGCCGCAAGCGCGTCCCGCAGCGCGTCGCGCGCCGCGACCAGCCACATCTTCCGCTCGCGCTCCCGGACGACGCGGCACCGCTGCGCGTAGTCGTCAATGTCGGCGAGCATCATGACAAAACGCCACCGCTCCGGCTCCTCCCCGTCGATCCAGCGCGGCGGCGGAGCGGAGGCGTGATCCGTCAGCAGATCGTGCAGCATTTTCTCGTACGCCAGGCGCATCGCCTGATCCAGCCGCGACTGCTCGCTGTCCCGGGCCTGCCTTCGTTCGCGGATCGCGCCCGCCAGCCGTTCGATGAGCGCGGTCAGTTCGTCGTAGCGGATCGGCTTCAGCACATAATCGCGCACCCCGTACGGAATGACCGAGCGGGCATAGTTGAAATCCTGATACCCGGTGAGCATCACCACTTCCGCTTCCTCGTCCGTCTCGCGCAGCTGCCGCAGAAACTCGATCCCGTCCATGACCGGCATGCGGATGTCGCACAGAATGAGGTCCGGACGGTGCCGCCTCGCGATGTCGAGCGCCTGCACGCCGTTTCGCGCCAGCCCGACGACTTCGATGTCCAGATCCGCCCACGGCAGCACCGCGTGCAAGTTTTGCAGAATCGGCTTTTCGTCGTCAACGAGCATCGCCTTCAGCCTCACGGGCAACCCCTCCCGCCATCTTCGGAATGACGATTTTGATCACGGTGCCCCGCCCCGGCTCGCTGCAGACGAACAGGCCATAGCGGTCGCCGTAGCGAATGCGGATGCGGTCCGCCACGTTGCGGACGCCGAGCCCGCGCCGCTCTCCCGTCTCCGGCGCGTCGCCGTGCCCGGCGGACGCGTCGGGGACGACTTCGATCGCCGCCAGCCGTTCCGGCGGGATGCCGATGCCGTTGTCCTCGACGCAGAACGCGATCCGTTCCCCTTCTTCGCGCGCGGTGACTCGGATGTGGCCCATGTACCCGATGCCCTCGAAGCCGTGCTGGATGCAGTTTTCGACCAGCGGCTGCAGCGTCAGCTTGGGCATGAGGCAGTTCATGAGCGAGGGCGGCACGTCGATGTCGAATTGAAACAGATCGTCGAAACGGTATTTCTGAATCTCCAGATAACTGAGCAAGTGGTCCAGTTCCTGCGCCACCGTAATTTCTTCCCGCTGCAGAATGCTGATGCGCAGCATGCTGCCGAGCCGCGTCACCATCCGGCTGACCTTCTGCCCTTCGTTCTGCACGGCCAGCGCGTTGATCGACTCCAGCGCGTTGAACAGGAAATGCGGCTTGATCTGCGCCTGCAGCGCCTGCAGTTCGGCGCGCGTCTTGCGTTCCTGCTGCCGCTTCACTTCCTCGATCAATTCCGCGAGGCGGCTGACCAGCCGGTTGAACCCGCGGGCCAGGAGCGACGTCTCGTCGTTGCCCTGCAGCGGCAGCCGGGCGGTCAAATCGCCCCGCTCCACCCGGCCCATGACGTGCACGGTTTGCACGATCGCCCGCGCGACCCGGTTGGCGAACAGCCGGATGAACAGCAGCGCCGACGCGAAGCAGAGGAGCAGGATGGCCGCGACCCAGCGGGAGTACTGCAGCACTTCGCTGGACAGGGCGTGCCAGGAGGTGACGGACACCAGACGCCAGTCTTCAATCCCTAAGCCGATGTTGGAGATGACGCTGTCCTGTCCGTCGAACCAGCTGCGCGTGCTTCGGTACGCCTCACCAGACAAAAGCGGTCGTTCCGCCAGCTCGGACAGCCGTTTTCCGTTCAGGGCGCCGCCGCTGTCGTACAGCACCAATCCGCCGCCGTTCACGATGAAAAACCGGGTGGCGGTCTGGTTTTGCCGGTAACGGAAATATCGGAACACCGACTCCAGCCCCGAATTTTTGATCTGCACCAGCAGAATGCCCTTGTCTTGCAGCGTGTCGATGTCCTTCACGACGCGGATTTGCGTGAACACCGGCTCCGAACCGGTCAGTTCCGGATATTCATAGGGGCCTACCCACAGCGGCAGGCCGTCCCGCTCCAGCACTTGCTTATGCAGCCGCGTCTCGATGAACTGCGCGCACGGCATGGCCTGAAACCGCTCTTTCGTGAAAATGCGGTGGATCCGTCCGTCATCCAGCGCGTACATCAGGGCGTAGCTGACCGATGGGTGATAGACGAGCAGCTCCCGGAACTTCTGCTGCACCTCGTTCAGGTTGAGGTAATCGATGTCCTCCACATCTCCGCCGTATGCATCGTTCAGTACATCCTGGATGGCGTCGCTGGCGATCGTGCTGTCGGTCACCTGGTTCATTTCCCTGAAAATGAAGCCGACCGACTGGCTCAGCGCGCGCAGCGTCAGTTCCGTCTGGCGGGAATGCTTCTCCTCGATCAGACCGGTCACCAGCGTGTAGAGCGCGACGGCCAGCACGACGAGCGGAACGATGATCAGAACCAGAAACGCGCCGAACAGCTTGAACCTCAGCGACATCTCACCCGGACTCCTTCGGACCGATTACCCCTTGACGCTGCCGACGGTCAACCCTTCGATGATTTTCTCCTGCAAAAACGCGTACAGCGCGAGCACCGGCGCCACGCTGAACACGATACCGGTACAGATCAGCGCGTAGTTCGTCTGGAAGGCGTCGCGAAATCCGACCATCCCGGTCGGCAGCGTGCGCAGCGCGTCCTTGCTGATGAAAAAGTTCGCCAGCAAATACTCGTTCCACGCGCCCAGAAAATTCACGATGAAGACGGTGACCAAAGCCGGCAATGTAAGCGGTAAAACTATTTTGGCAAAAAGTCCCGCCGAACTCAATCCGTCCATGATCGCCGCCTCCTCCAGTTCGCGCGGCAGCGACTTCATGAACGCCGCAAGGAGCAGCACGCCGAGCGGCAGCGCGCCCGCCGTGTAAGGGAGAAACAGCGCCCAGTGGGTGTTCAGCACGCCCAGCTTCATGACCAGCAAATATTGCGCGATGAACAGCACGTTGCCCGGGATGAACATGCCGATGAGCACCGTTTGATAGATCCATTTGCCGGCGCGCGGGAACCGCATCCGGACGATCGCGAACGCCGTGGCCGCGGCCAGCAGGGCGGAAGCGAGCGCGGACGTGAACGACAAATAGACGCTGTTGAAGAAATAGACGCCGATTTTGGCCTTGACCCAGGCTTCCGCGTAATTCTCCACGTGCCACGTTTTCGGAATCCCGAACGGACTCTCCGCGATTTCCACGTTGCTTCCTTTCAGCGAGGAAAACACGACGAACACGAACGGAAAAAGGACGACGGCGACATACGCCAGCAGCACCGCATGCGGCACGGCCCGCTTGAGCAGCATCAGAACTCGCCTCCTTGCATCCGCCGGCCGAACGTGAACTGGTAAATCGACGTCAGGACGAGCGCGAAGGCGAAAATGATGAGGGCAATCGCCGTGCCGAACCCGTAGTTCGGGTCGACGCCCATCGCTTCGTTCACCATGTACGACGCCATCACTTCCGTCGCGCCGACCGGTCCTCCCTTCGTCATGACCAGCACGATGTCGACGACGCGCATCCCGCCGGCGATCGACAGCATCACCACGACGGAGATGATCGGCAGAATGAGCGGAACCGTAATGTTAAGCGCCCGTTGCCAGCCGCTGGCGCCGTCCACGACCGCCGCCTCGTGAATCTCCCGCGGAATGGCCAGAATGGCGGCCAGCACCAGCACGATGTAGAAGCCCATCCACTGCCAGGCGTTCGTGATCAGCACGGCCGGCAGCGCCCACTTCGGTTCCGCCAGCCAATAGATCGGACCCGCGCCGAACAGCGCGAGCAGCCGGTTGAGCGGCCCGATCTCCGGTTCGTAGATGAACCCCCACAGAATGCCGATGACGGACGTGGACACGATGGAAGGCACGAACACGGTCGTCTTGTAGAAGCCCCTGAGCCGCTTGACGGAAGCGATCAGCAGGGCGAACAGCACGATGAGCGGAATTTGCACGAACACCGAAAACCCGATGAAGATGAGGTTGTTGATGATCGCGCGGCGGAAGTCCGGGTCGCCGAACGCGTCGGCGAAGTTGGACCAGCCGACAAAGCGATAGTTCTCGAGGCCGTTCCAGTCGGTGAACGCGTAAAAGGAAGACGACAGCATCGGCCAGAGGAAAAACAGACCGTACAAGAGCAGCGTCGGGGCGATGAACAGCGTATAGATCCATGGATTTCGCATCGGATGTTTCAAACGGCTCCACCTCCATGAACAGACGGCGCCGCCCGCGCCAGGCGGGGCGGCGCCG
>NZ_CAJRAY010000038.1:18124-121496 GCF_907165215.1 Thermobacillus xylanilyticus
GGACTCGGACCCGGCTCTCTTGCGGCACTTATGACTTCGCGTTGGCCTCCTGCTGGACTTTCTGCAGCGCTTCCGTCACCTGCGCGGCGGTCGCCTGGCCGGCGATCAGCTTCTGGATTTGCGCTTCGGATTCCTTGTAAACATCCGATGAGACGGTGGAGTCGAAGTGCGAGAACGCGCCGCCGGTTTGCCGCATCGTTTCCATGATCTGCTTGACAAGCGGGTCCTCCACTTTGCCGATCGCGTCATCGGACAGCTTCATCGACGGCAGCACGCCGTCTTCCAGCAGTCCCCTGAGCTGCATTTCTTCGCTGTACATGTTTTTGATGAACGCCTTTACGGCGGCCAGCTCGCGTTCGTTCAAATCGGCGGAGAACCCGTAGCCGTTGCTGTAGTTCCCGTTTACGAACGTTTGATCCCCTTTGCCGCCGGGCACGGGAGGCATCGGGAAAAATCCGACCTTGCCGGTGAGCTCGCCCGCCTGCTCCGGATCCTTGAACACGGACGAACGCCAGCTGCCGTCGAACATCATGCCCGCCTTGCCCGTCACGAACTGGTTCAGCATGTCGGCGTACTCGAGGCCGAGCTCGCCTTTGGTGAAGTACCCTTTGTTGACCCATTCTTCATATTTCGCGAACGCGGCCGTCACTTCCGGCGAATTCCACGCGTGCGTGCCGGCGGGGAAACCGTCGATCGCCTCGGGGCCGGCGTAGCGGCCGATCAGCGTGTTGACCATCATGAGCGGCACCCACGCGCCTTTCGACCCCATGGCGAACGGGGTGATCCCGTTCTGTTTGAGCGTTTCCGCGGCCGCCTCCAGCTCCTCCCACGTCGTCGGCACCTTGATGTTGTACTGCTCGAACAGCGGGATGCTGTAGAAAAATCCTTCCGTGCTGCCGCCGATCGGCAGGCCGTACACTTTGCCGTCCAGCGTAAACTGGCTCAGATTGAGGAACTTGTCGGCGATGCCCAGCTCTTCGATGATCGGCGTCACATCGAGCAGCCTGCCGGCTTTGGCGTACTTCAGCGCGTCGCCCGCGCCGCCGAACAGGTCGAAGATTTTCGGCGGATTGCCCGCGGCCATCTCGGCCGGCAGCTTCGTGAAGCGGTTGACCTGGTCCTCGACGCCGTCGAGCTCGAACTTCAGGCCGGGGACTTCCGCTTCCGTTTGTTTCACCACGTCGTCCAGAATCGCTTTCCGGAATTTTTGCGCTTCGCCGATTTGAATATGCCGGAGCGAAACGGTGAACGGCTCGGCGTCCGCCTGCGGCTCCTTCCCGGACGTCTCGCCGCCGGTCCCGCCGCTTTCCGACGCGCCAGGCGAATCGCTGACGCCGTTTCCGTTGGTTGCGTTTTCATTTTTGTTCGAACCGCATGCCGCAAGCGCCGCGGACAGGGCGAGGAACAGGACCATGACGGCGATTCCCAACCTTTTTTTCATCGACTGGCCTCCCGTCTGTGGTTTCGTATCACAGTTTCAATTATAGAGAGAGGTCGGCGTTCGGCAGAAGATACATAATTCCATGATTACGGGATAAATTTCTTGAATAGCTGCGGTTGGGTCGCCAAAGGCCTGCATGAAAGGACAAGAGTTGTGCACTCCATTATGACCGGATATGAACGTTCTCGCCGCGGCTTGCGCATGGTTCACTCGGCGGCTTACGGCGCAGCATCAACAGAATCGGCATGGCAACTGCAAGAAAAATGACGATGAGCAGGAAGGTGTCTTGCAGCCCGGCCATATATACGACCGGGTTCGCCTCGCCGCCTTCACTGCCCGCCGGAATGCTCCCGGGACCTTGCAGCGATCGGGATCTTGCTTCCAGACGCTGATAAAAATAAGAAACGAAGCAGCCGACGCCGATTCCGCCAAATACTTGCCTCACCCAGTGCAAAAGCGCCGAAGCGTGTCCCGACATCTCCCTCGCAACCGCCTGCATGCCGACGTTCAACAGCGGCGTCAGCGACAAGCCGATGCCGACATTGCGCATGCACATCCAGAATACCGCATACGCCGTTCCCGTGGCGGGCCCGAAACCCGCAAACGCCCAGGTGCTGATGAGAAGAAGCACTGTACCCGCCGCAATCAACGAGAATGCGCGGACGCTGCCGCTCAATCTGCCGGCGGCAATCGTTGCGGCGGTTACCGCGCATGCGCCCGGCAGGAAGAGCAGTCCGACTTCGAATGGGGTGTACATGGACAACGAACACGATGAAAGCCAGCGTTCCCGCCAGCAGCCCGATGATCGCTGCGGGCGAACCCAGTCCCCAGGCGTGGAGATTTCCGAATACCATGAGATAAGCCGCGCTGGCGGCCGCTGCCAGAAACATGCCCCACCCGTCCAGTCCGGGACGCCGGGGCAAAGCCGCTTCGGGCAAATACCGAAGGCCGATCAACATCGCGGCTGCGCTGGGGATGACGGTCACCCAGAACATCATCGGCCAGTACACGCCTTGAAACCACCCGCTTGCGCTCGGCGCTACGGCGGTAGCGGTAATCGAAGCCGCAGACCATACGGAGACGGCCTGCGGCTGTTTTGCCCTTGGTACATTCTGATACAGCAGAGCCAGCGTGACGGGCTGAACAAGCCCCGAGAACACGCCCTGGATCGTCCGGAACACGACCAGCGAGCCGAGGTTCCAGGCAATGCCGCAGCATACGGACGTCAGCGTCAAACCCGCCATGCATACGGCGAAAATGCGCCTGTACCCGAACCGCGAGCCCAAATACCCGCTGATCGGCGCGATCATGCCGGCGGCCAGCATAAAGCACGTGACCAGCCATTGCAGGGACGCCGGGTCCGCGTCGAAAATGCCGGCGAATGCCGGGATGGACACGTTCAGCGACACCGTATGGTAGATGCCGACAAATGAGCCGGCAATCAAGGCGAACTGCCCGCTCCAGCCCGAAGGGCGGCTGCCGGAATTGCCCGTCTCCGGCTCAAAATGCTCCATCTTGTATCTCTCCACATCGGAATTTTATTTGATCAGGCCGGAAAATGGCAGGCCGCGTAATGACCCGGACCGATTTCCTGAAGCTCGGGAGCCTCCAGCTTGCAACGCTCCGTCGCCGCCGGACAGCGCGGATGGAACCGGCAGCCGGAAGGCGGCGCGGCGGGCGACGGGACTTCCCCTTCGATCACCCGGGCCGTTCCTCTGCCGGCGGGATCCGGATGCGGGATCGAGGCGATGAGCGCCCTTGTGTAGTGATGGGCCGGATGCAGGAACAATTCCGCGCTGTCCGCCACTTCAACAAGCTGTCCGAGATACATCACACCGATCCGGTCGGACAGATGGCGCACCACATGCAGCCCGTGCCCGATGAACAGATACGTGAGCCCCATACGCTCCTGAATGTCCAGCAGCAAATTCACAATCTGCGCCTGAACGGAGACATCGAGCGCCGACACCGGTTCATCCAGCAGCAGAAAAGCCGGGTTCAGCGCGATGGCGCGTGCGATGCCGAGCCGCTGCCGCTGCCCTCCGGAAAATTGATGCGGGTAGCGGTCGGCCATGTCGGGACTCAGACCGACGATCTGCAGCAGTTCTTCAATCCGCGCTTTGCGCTCCTTGCGGCTCAGCGATTCATGCACATCGAGCGGTTCGCCGATGATGTCCCCTGCTTTCCATCTCGGATTCATCGAGCTGCCGGCATCCTGGAACACCATCTGCATGTGGCGGCGCATGTTGCGCAGCCGGGCCCCGGAAAGCTGCGTCAGCGGCTCGCCGCGGAAATATACTTCCCCTTTCGTCGCCCGTTCCAGCTGCAGGATGACGCGGCCGAGCGTCGATTTTCCGCTCCCGGATTCCCCCACCAGGCCGAACGTTTCGCCTGCGCGTATCGCGAGCGATACATCGTCAACCGCCCGGATAAAGCGCTCCTTTCCCCCTGTTCCCCGCTTGAGCGGATACCACTTGCTGAGCCCGACCGCTTCAATCAGCGTCTCCTTCCTCTCGGACGTCATCGGCTCAGCTTCAATCACCGCCGGGCGAGCCTGGACATTCCCGGAATGCCGCAGCTCTTCCGCGCGCCAGCAGGCGACCAGCCGTCCGTTCAGGCCGGTCAACTCCGGAACTTCGCTTCTGCATCGCTCGACCGCATGCGGGCACCGGGGATGAAAACGGCATCCGGACGGCATGTCATGCAATCCGGGAATCGATCCTTCGATGGAATAAAGCTTCGATTTGCGCATGCTGTCGGGGGCGGTGATCGATTGGAGCAAACCTTTTGTGTACGGATGATAAGGCTCGCGGAACAGATCCTGCGTCTCGGCCTGCTCCGCGATGCGCCCCGCATACATGACGACGATGCGGTCCGCCGCTTCCGCGGCGATGACGAGGTCGTGCGTAATGAGCAGCATCGCCATGCCGTATTCCCGCTGCAGCTCCTTGAGCAATTGCAGAATCTGGGCCTGAATCGTCATATCGAGAGCCGTCGTCGGTTCGTCGGCTATAAGAAGATCCGGGCTGCACGACAGCGCCATCGCGATCATCGCCCGCTGCAGCATGCCTCCGGACAATTCGCCCGGATATTGATGCATCCGGGCTTCCGGCTCCGACAGGCCGACCCGGCGCAGCAGATCGACCGACCTGCGCCAGGCTTCCTGGCGGGTCACACGCTGATGGCGCAGGATCGTCTCGATCAACTGGCTGCCGATCGTGAAGATCGGATCAAAGGCGGTCATCGGCTCCTGGAACACCATGGCGATCTTCCGGCCGCGCAGCCTGCGCAGCTCCTTGTCGGTCAGCCGCACGAGATCCTGATCGGCAAATTGAACGTGTCCTGCGGCGATCCGGCCGCGTTCGTAGTCGATGAGCCGCATGAACGTCTTGGCGGCGATCGTCTTGCCGCTGCCGGATTCGCCGACCAGGCAGACGGTCTCGCCGGTCCGGATATGAAGGGATATATCCGTAATCGCGTCCAGCAGACCGTTTTTCCCCGGATACTGGACCGACAAATGATCAGCCGTCAGCAATGGTTGTTTCAACTCTGCTGCCTCCTCGTCACCGCTGCTCCCGTTTCGGGTCGAGCCGGTCCCGCAGCCAGTCTCCGAGAATGTTGCCCGACAGCACGAGCAGCGTGATTGCGATACCCGGGAACGTGGAAATCCACCAGGCTACGGTCAAATATCCCCTGCCCTGCGAAAGCAGCGTCCCCCAATCCGGAATTTCCTTGACGACACCGAGTCCGAGAAAGCTGAGTCCCGCGGCGGTCAAGATCGACGTGCCCAGACCGATCGTCGCCATGACCAGCACCGGCGACCAAGCATTGGGCAGCACATGCCGGAAGAAGATGCGCGGCGCCGGCATGCCGATCGAACGGGCCGCCGTAATGAACGCCCGTCCTTTGACACTGATGATCTGACTGCGGAAGACGCGGGCAAATCCGGGCACCATGGAGACGGCGACGGCGAAAATCATGTTGAACAGATTCGGACCGAGTACCGCCGCAATGGCCAGCGCCAGCAGAATGCCGGGAATGGTCATGACGATCTCGATGAAGCGCATCAAGATGAGATCGATGACGCCTCCCGCAATGCCGGCCGCGGCTCCGATGATGCAGCCCGCAAGCCCGCCGGCCAATACGGAAGCGACTCCGATCAGCAGCGAATCTCTGGCGCCGTACACCACAACGCTGAAGATGTCGCGCCCGAAATAATCCGTGCCGAAATAGTGGGCCGCGCCCGGCGGAAGCAGGACGCGGTCCGCCTCCATGCTGGTCGGCGAATACGGCGCAATCCATCCGGGAAACAGCGCGCACAGGGCGGCGAAGGCCAGAATAACGCCGGATACGGCCGCCAGCCAGTCGCCTGTCCCGAGTGATCGCAGCCTGGGCCGCGCAGCCGTCTGCCGTTTGCTTTCCCGCCATACGGTTTTGCCGAGTACGAAATCTTTCACGGTCACAAGCGGCCACCTCCTGACTTGAGCCTTCTGACTCTCGGATCGACAATGGCGTATGACAGATCCACCAGCAGATTCACCAGCACGTACATGACGGCGGTGAACAGGATCACGCCCTGGATGACCGGCATGTCTTTGGCCGTCAGGGCATCGGCGACGATTCTGCCGATGCCCTGCCTGGAGAACACCGTTTCAATGACGACGGAGCCGGCCATCAGATCGCCGATGAGCACCCCGATCATGGTCAGCGCGGGAAGCAGCGCATTGCGCAGGGCATGGCGGTACATGACCATCCGTTCGGCGAGCCCTTTGGCGCGCAGCGTGAGAATGAACGGTTCGCCGAGCACTTCCAGCATGCTGTTGCGGACCAGCCGGATGATGAATCCCGACGCCACGATTCCGAGCGCGAGGGACGGCAGCACCAATGTCCTCCACCCGTCGGAGCCCATGGCCGGGAACCAGCCCAGCCGGATGGAGAAAAGCAGGATGAGCAGAATTCCCGTCCAGAACGTCGGCATCGAAATTCCGAACAATCCGAGCGTGCGCGCGGCGATATCGATCAAGCCGTTGCGATGGATGGCCGACAGCACGCCCAGCCATATCCCGATCAGCGCGGCGAAGAGGGCGCTGCACACCGTCAGCGACAGCGTGGCGGGAAAATGCTCGATGATCTTGGGCAGCACCGGATCGCCGTTGAGGATGGAACGGCCGAAGTCGCCCTGCATCAATTTGGACATATAGTTTGCGAATTGAACGGCCAGCGGTTTGTCCGTCCCGAGTTGCCGGCGCAAATTCTCGATCACATCCGGCGTCACGGATTCCGGGTCAACGATCTGGTAGACCGGATCGCCGGGCAGCATGTACACGATGACGAACACCAGCGCCATCGTGCCGAAGATCACCATCAGGGATGCCGCCGCGCGCAACAGAATGGCCCGGGCCATTCCCATTCCGCATCACTTCCCTTGCAAGACCACATCATTGAAAATCGGATAACCGAGGAAGTCGAAATTCAGACCGGTCACGTGTTTGGATGCCGCCACCGTATAGGGCGAGACGAAAATCGGAATCACGGCCGCGCGGTCCATGATTTCCTGCGATACCTGCTCGTAGATTTGCACCCGCTTTTCCGGATCGGGCTCCACCGTGCCGGCTTCGAGCAGCTGGTCGATGACCGGATCTTTCATTCCGGCCAGGTTTTGCTTGCCCGCTACGTTCGTGCTGGCGGAATGGTAGAAGCTCCGCAGCGATTCCGGATCGGTATTCACCATGCTGTTGCCGTACAGATCGTAGTCGCCGTTTTCAAACACGACGGTTCTGTAATCCTTCGTGATCTCCACTTCAACCGCAATGCCGATCTGCTTGAGCTGCTGCTGGACCATCACCGCGATGTCGTTCCGTTTCTCGCGGTTCGGCGATATTTCCACATAATGAAGCGTCAGTTTCTTGCCGTCCTTCTCCCGGATGCCGTCCGCGCCGACATTCCACCCGAGTTCATCCAGCAGCGCGGCCGCTTTGTCGGGATCATAAGAGAAGCTGTTTTCCAGCGCCTTGTTGTATCCGAGCATTTTCGGCGTGAGCGGCGTCCATGACCGTTCATAGTAGCCGAGGTACAAGCTCTTGACGATCGAATCCACATCAATGCCGTACAGCAGCGCCTGCCGGGCTTTCAGCTCATTCCACGGCTCGCGGGATTGGTTGATGAACAGGGTGAAAGGCAGTCCGTTCGTGACCACGTTGTAAAGCTCGATATCGGCATCCTGTTCGAGAGCCGGGATGTTCTGCGGCGGCACCGATTCCGCCAGCAGCACCTGACCGCTCTGCACGCTGCCGATCCGCGTCGATTCTTCGGGGATGATGTGGAACGTGATGCGGTCCACGTAAGGCGCACCGGCATTCGTCACCGTTCCCGGCGCCCATTTGTAGTCTTCATTGCGTTCGACGGTGATGGACGTATTCTCGGACCAGCTCACGAATTTGAACGGCCCGGTGCCGACGGGATGGCGCACCAGATCTTCTCCGTATTCTTCAGCGGCGGTCGGCGACACAATGCCGAGGTAAGCCTGGCTCAGATAACCGAGGAACGCGTTCGACCGCTCTTTCAAATGCAGGCGGACCGTATAGTCATCCACCACTTCGGCGGATTCGAAGGAACGGAGCATGGCGGCCGCGTTTCGCGCCTTCGTCTCCGGATCGAGAATCCGGTCGAAGTTGTATTTGACCGCTTCCGCGTTGAACGGCGTCCCGTCGTGGAACTTCACGTCTTCGCGCAGTTTGAACGTGTAGGTCAGGCCGTCATCGGAAATGTCCCAGCTCTCCGCGAGCCACGGCTTGATCTGCCCGTCTGCACCCATCGCCACAAGGCTGTCGTAAATCGTGCGGAACACCCGTCCCGCGACGGCAATTCCGCTGCGATGCGGGTCCAGCGAATCGGGGCTTGTCGACAGTGCGTAGGTGAGTTCCCCGCCTGCGGGTTTGACGGTGTTTTCGCCGCTGCTGTCCGAAAGGGGTGCCGATGCCGTGCGGCTTTCCGTCTGGTCAGGGTTTCGTTCTGCGGGCTCGGTCTGGCAGCCGGTGAGCAGCAATAGCAAAGCGATCATGCTCAGTACGGTGATTTTCCCTCTGCGAATCCTGTTACTTGACATGTTGCTTACACTCCCTATCCAAATCCTCTTCAAAAATAATGGCCAATCCGCTGCCATCCGCCTATGGATTAATTGCACATATTTCTGATCAGTTTAGTGCAATTTGGCGGCTACAAATACTGTAAACCCTGTAAGTCGCAAGCGGGTTATCAAAAATTTCAATTCATAAATTGAAAATATCTATCTTCTGATCCTCACTTCTCCTGCAGGACCACGTCATTGAAAATCGGATAGCCCAGATAATCGAAGGACAGACCGGATACGCTGCGCGATGCCGCCACGGTGTACGGAAACACATAGATGGGGATGATCGCCGCACGGTCCATGATTTCCTGCTGAACCTGTTCGTAAATTTTGATCCGTTTCGCCGTGTCGGTCTCCACATTGCCCTCGTCGAGCAGCCGGTCAACGGCCGGGTCTTTCAGTCCGGACAGGCTTTGCTTGCCCGCCACCGACGTGGACGACGAATGATAGAAGCTGCGCAGCGCCTCCGGATCGGAGTTGACCTGGCTGTTGCCGTACAGATCATAATCCCCGTTCTCGAACACGACCGTGCGATAATCTTTGGTGATCTCCACTTTGACGTCGATGCCGATCTGCTTGAGCTGCTGCTGGATCATCGCCGCGATGTCGTTGCGTTTCTCGCGGTTCGGCGATACTTCCACATAATGAAGCGTCAGTTTCTTGCCGTCTTTCTCGCGAATGCCGTCCCCGCCGGCTTTCCATCCGAGTTCGTCCAGCAATGCGGCCGCCTTGCCGGGATCGTAGGAGAAGCTGTTCTCCAGCGCCTTGTTGTATCCGAGCATGCCGGGAGCCAGCGGCGACCAGGCCCGTTCATACGTGCCCAGATACAGGCTTTTGATGATCGCATCGACGTTGACGCCGTAGAGCAGCGCCTTCCGGGCTTTCAGCTCGTTCCACGGCTCGCGGGACTGATTGATGAACAGCGTATAAGGCAGACCGTTCGTGTCTGTCTTGAAAATCTGGATGCCCGGATCTTGCTCGAGAGATGCAATGTTCTGCGGGGGCACCGTCTCCGCGGCCAGCACCTGTCCGCTCTGCACGCTGCCGATCCGCGTCGCTTCTTCCGGAATGATGTGAAACGTGATCCGGTCCAAATACGGCACTCCGGCGTTTTGCACCGTCTCCGGCGCCCAATGGTAGTCTTCATTCCGTTCCACGGTAATGGACGCGTTCTCGGACCAGCTCACGAATTTGAACGGCCCGGTGCCGACGGGATGGCGCACCAGATCCTCGCCGTACTTCTCCGCGGCGGTCGGCGAGACGATGCCGAGCAGCGCCTGGCTCAAGTTGCCGAGGAAAGCGCTGGACGGCTCGAACAGATGCACGCGGATCGTGTGCTCGTCCACCACCTCGGAGGACTCGTACGGGCGCAGCAGCGCAACCGCGTTTCTCGCTTTCGTCTCCGGATTGACGATCCGGTCGAAGTTGTATTTGACCGCCTCCGCGTTGAACGGCGTGCCGTCATGGAATTTCACGTCTTCGCGCAGCTTGAACGTGTACGTCAATCCGTCGTCGGAAATGTCCCAGCTTTCCGCGAGCCACGGTTTGATCTGACCGTTGTCGTCCTGCACGACCAGACTGTCATGAATGGTGCGGATCACCCGCACGGCAACGGCCAGTCCGCTGCGGTGCGGGTCCAGCGAATCGGGGCTTGTCGCCAGCGCGAAGGTCAGCTCACCGCCGGCCGGCTGGACGGGGTCGACGCCGTTTGCCGAAGCCGCCTGACCTTCCGGCGGGGCGCCGGGTTCCCCGCGCTGTGTCTGACAGCCGGCCAGAACCAACAGCAAGGCGTTAACCCCCAACACGGCCATTTTCCATCTGCGCATCTTACTCCTTGACCTCATGGTGCTGCACTCCTTTATCTGAATCTGATACGGATTGACCGCTGTGCCGCTGCCGGTAGAACGAACCGATCATCTCGACGAACCAGCTTGCGCCGTCCTTCAGCACATCTTCGTCCAGATCGAACTTCGGATGATGAAGCGGGAAGACGCACTGTTTGGCTTCGTTCCGTATCCCGAGCAGCCCCATTACCGACGGCACCTCTCGTGCGTAGAAAGCGAAATCTTCGCCCGCGAGACTCGGCCTGTCAAGCACAATCGTCCGCTGACTGCCGAACACCCGACAGCCGGCTTCGATTGCCGCTTCCGCCGCGAGCGGGTCGTTCCTGAGCGCCGTTCCCATGCGGAATACGGATTCGGCGCTGCCGCCGTACAGGGCGGCGATCGTCCGCGAGCGTCGCCCGATCGCCTCGCGGATCATATTCACCACGTCCGGCTCAAACGCGCGGTACGTACCGCCGACTTCGCATCTGTCGGCAATCGCGTTTGCCGCGGTCCCCGCCCGCAGCTTGCCGAACGCCAGCACCGCCGGGCTGAGCGGGTCAACCGCAGTGGACATGAACGCCTTCATGTCCATGATCCAGTGCGCGGCCATCATGATGGCATCCGCGGCGGCGTGGGGCTGGCTGTGGTGTCCCGGCGTGCCATGGAACACCACGCGAAAATGCGTTGACGCCGCCATCACATAAGAGCGGTGGATGCCGATGGTGCCCGCCGCAAGTTCGAGCCAGACATGAAGGGCGATGCACCGCTCCACCCCTTCCAGAACGCCGGCCTCGATCAGATCCGCGGCGCCGCTGCGCAGGACGCCGTCGACGGGACTTGCCGCCGCTCCTTCTTCAGCCGGCTGAAACACAAACTTGACGATCCCCGGCACTTCGCTGCGGAAGCGGCTCAACGCCCGGGCGGCGCCCAGCAGCATGGCGGTGTGCGCGTCATGGCCGCAGGCGTGCATCGCCCCGTCCTTCAACGACCGGTACGGAACGTCATTTTCCTCGCGAATCGGGAGCGCATCCATATCCGCCCGAAGCAGCAGCGTTGCTCCCGGAAGGCCGCCGCGCAGGGTGGCGACCACCCCCCGGCCGAAATGTCTGCCGACATTCCGTTCCACATCCAATCCCCAGGATTCCAGAAGCTCCGCGACAAACGACGCGGTGCGCGGCACATCATACATCACTTCCGGATGCCGGTGAATCTCGCGACGCCACGCCACCATCTCGCTTTGCAGCGAACGAATAACGGCCAGGATGGGAGCGGTGTCCAGATTTGCGCCCGGTTTCAACTGTTCCTCCCCATGCCCGAACCTCCCGTCATGTAAAATACAAAGATTTCTTATCGTTTTAGTGTATTTTATGGGCTATCCATACTGTAGTCAGAGATCCTCATTTGCAGCGCGGCATGCACATTGCGGCACCTACGGTTCGACTTCGCATGCTGTTGTAACGAGGTATCCTCGTTACAGCTGCTTCCGCCGGGCTCCGCGCGCTCCTGTAACGAGGTGTCCTCGTTACAGACGGTTTCGGCATTACTTTTGTATGTGAATTGGTCTGTCGCAGATTTGGCCGCAACCGGTCGAATCAACTTCCTGAAGATCGCGGTTTGCTCAGGAGTTGGCGAAGCGGGGTTGTTATCAAACGGGGTGAAAAGAAAGGAATGGTGTTTTTTCATAAATGTGTTGTTTTCGCGGTTGTTGCCGGAAAGCTCGCAAACCCGCAAAGACAACCAATAGACTTCATAATAAATATTATGTAAATCAATGTTGCATAAAGCATGTGACATGGTGCCGGCAATCAAGCGAACTGTCCGTTACGATAAAGATACCCATCCATCATCATTCAGTCTTGTAACCGCACAGCCTTCCCGGGTTTCGAATTCCCGCAGCCTGTCTTCGATCGTTCGGTTCGCGGGATCCGGAAACAGATCTTCTCTATCGTAATGCGGAAAGATGAGTTTGTCTGTCAGGTTCAGCGCGCTAAAATCCATGGTGTCATACATGTCCAACTGCGGCGTGAAGAAGTGGACGACTTTGATGTTCGGCCCCAATATCACCGCTCCGGCGCTCGCCCCCACCACGACAACGTCTCTGTCTTTCATCTCCCGAAAAACGCGATCCGCACCACTATGCTTCAAATGATGCAATAAACCGAACGGATTGCCGCCATTAAGATAAATAACCGCTTTGTCCAGGAGAATTTCAGGCTTTTCAAACTCGATATCCAGAAAATCAATGCGCCCGAACCCCATGTTGATCAAATCGTCTTTCGCTTTTTTCGCGAACGGATTATTCTCTTTCAACGGTGACGCGGTGGTGACGATCACGGCATCCTTTTGAGAAACCTCATTTCCAACCAACTTCAGAAAACACTTCTTGATCTCATCCGTGTAGAAACCGTTGGAGGTCAGCAGCAGTTTCAATTTCATCTTCCCCCATCTCTGGAACCATGTTATGATTTCTATTATATTGTCAGACTATGGTATCTCATAGAGAAGTATAAAGATTTTACATATTTAATATTATGTAAACATATGAAGCCTGATACTATCGATGATTAGAAAATTATATTATCTGCCAGAATGAGGTGGTCTGATGAACCAATCCGTTCCATCCCTTGAGTTGATCCGTGCGATCGAGCAATCGGAAATCGACTACATGTACGACCGCATGCTGGCCATCCGAGGTCGGCCGGGCAATCCGGAAGGCGTTGAAATCGGGCAATTCGGCAACGCCCTCTGTTTGTACAGCCGTACAATGCATTGGCCTTCATTCAATACAGTCAAAGGATTGACAAGTGAAGAGATCGGACAGATTGATGCCATCCTCGACTTTTATCGTTCGTTCGACCGTACGCCACAATTTGAGATTGTGCCCTCGAGGGTGGATCGCGATCTGCTCAAGGCGCTATCGGACCGGGGGTTTTACCAGTCGGGATTTCACGCGTCGCTGTTCACCGAGCCCATGGAGTACCCATTCGAACCGTCCGATTCCATCGCCATTCGCGAACTGCGCGAAGACGAGTTCGATCAATATGCCGCCATCCATTGCAGAGGCACCGGATTGCCGGACAACGGCATTCCTTACGTCTCGGCGAACAACCGGGTGCTGTACAATCGGCCGGAATGGAAATTCTACATGGCTTATGTAAACGAACAGCCTGCGGCTGCCGCTGTCATGCACATGAAGGACGGCATCGCTTCCCTCACCTTCGCCGCCACGCTGCCCGAATATCGCAGGCTGGGTCTGCACCGCCGCCTGCTCGATAGGAGAATCGCGGACGCGAAGCGAAATGGCTGCACGCTGGCCGTCAGCCAATGTGCCTTCCTGTCCCAAAGCCACCGAAACATGGAGCGAATCGGCATGAAGATCGGCTTTCTCAAAACGTTGTGGACCGGTAAATAATTGTTATAGAAAACAATGGGCGCATCAACTCCTGTATAATGGTTCCACCAACACCAACATACGGGAGTTGATTGGTTTTGAGCCAAATCCGAATTGACGACATCACGAGAGACAACTGGTTTGAAGCCACCCGGCTTCGGGTGCGCGACGATCAGACCGCCGTCTACCCGTGTCCGGTTGTCTACTGGATCGCCGAGTCGATGTTCGAATCGCACTACCGGACGAAAGCGATTTATCTCGGCGAAGCCATGATCGGTTTCCTCGTTTACGGTCAGGACCCGGACGACGGCCGGTATTGGCTGATCACCTTCATGATCGACGGGCAACATCAAGGCAAAGGTTACGGAAAACAGGCCATCGCAGCCTTCCTGGAATACTTCAGAGCGAATCATGACGCCGACCGGCTCGTGCTCGGACACCGCCCCGATAATGCCGCCGCGGCCGCATTGTATGCGAAAGCGGGGTTCCGTGAGACGGGCGAAATCATTGGCGGCGAGGTGATCCGGTGTTACACCTTCGCCAAATAGTATACATAATATTTATTATGTCTTTTGATGCCGGTTAACATCCACCCCCTCTGATGGTACAATAAAACTTGTCAACAGCATCGTCCCACACGGAGGGATCGCCTTGAACGTCATCAAGCTGAAAGACAGGCAGGAGCTCGACCGGCGCGTGCCTTCGATGCCCTGGTATGTCGAGCAGTTCATCAACTACAAGCTGCCCGACCTGTCCCCCTCTTCCCTGCTCGAATACGTGCGCGATTACGAGACGTTCTTCCGCTGGCTGATGGCGGAGGGGCTGACGGAAGCGCGGGAGATGAAGGACATTCCGCTTTCCGATCTCGAGCATTTGCGCATGGAGACGATCGACCATTATAAAATGTATCTCGCCGCGCACAAAGACAGGTCCAACAGCCGGACGACGATCTCGCGCAAATTGTCCTCGCTCCGCTCGTTGTTCCATTATTTGAGCCAGATCGCCGAGGACGAAAATTTTTATCCGCTGCTCAAACGAAACGTCATGGCGAAAGTGTCGATCAAGCGGACGCACAAACCGAAGGATTCGGCGGCCCGACTGGAAGGCAAGCTGCTGCAGGAAGACGAGATCGCGGAATTTTTGCGGTATGTGAGGGAAAACTATGCCGGCGACCTTGCGGGCAACAAACAGGCGCTTGCGGCCTACGAGCGCAACAGAATCCGGGATGCCTGCATCGTCAGTCTGATCCTCCACTCCGGCCTGCGGGTGTCCGAAGTCGTCAACCTGAACGTCGACGACGTCGATCTGAAGCGCAAGCTGGTCTACGTGTACCGCAAAGGCGCCAACGACGACACGTTCAAGACGCCCGTTTACTTCCGGCAGGACGCGGTTGATGACCTGAGAAACTACCTGCAGCTGAGGGAGAGCCGCTACAACGCGCCGAAGAAGGAGAAAGCGCTGTTCCTTGCCGTGGCGAACGGCAGGACGGAAGGCTCCCGCATGACGAAACGGGCGATCCAGGAGATGGTCGTCAAATACGCGAAACGGTTCGGCAAGCCGTATCTGTCCGTGCACAAGCTGCGCCACTCTTTTGCGACCGACTACTACTTGCGGAACGATCTTTACAAGACGCAGGAACAGCTCGGACACGCCTCGCCGGAGACGACGCAAATTTACGCCCATCTGACCGACAAGACGATGGCCGAGGCGATCGACCGTCCGAGAGCGGATGCGTGACGACAATGAAAAAGCCGAGGGTTCTTCTTGCCGAAGAACGCTCGGCTTTGCCGCTATTTCAGCGGCCCGTCTCACGATTGCGGCCGCGAAGACCCGCAAGTCCGATCAGACCGAGCAGGCCCAGCCAGCCCCAGTCAAAATCGTTGTTGTTGTCAGTAGCCGCCGCGCGGACCGTACGTTCCGTACCGCGAACCATACGTTCCGTACCGCGAACCGTACGATCAATCAACCCGTTGTTGTCGCCGTTAACGTTGTTGCGGCGGAAGTTGCGGTCATTGTCCATGAAATTGGTCGTTGCCGGGTCTTCCATCATACGGTTGGTGTAACCGCTCGTCCCCGATTTGTTCACGCCCGTTCCCGTGTACGCGGATGTGTGGCCTTTGCCCGTCGAGCTATTCACACCGCCCTCCGCGAATACAGGGGAAGATAACGCCAACATCAGGGCTGTTGCGGCGACCGCACCTTTCAAAGTACGTCTCATTCGAATCGGCTGCCACCTTTCTCTCCAGGGATGGATTGAGCGTC
Organism: Thermobacillus xylanilyticus; assembly: GCF_907165215.1. Lineage (GTDB taxonomy): Bacteria > Bacillota > Bacilli > Paenibacillales > Paenibacillaceae > Thermobacillus > Thermobacillus xylanilyticus. Next base: position 34,174 of record NZ_CAJRAY010000038.1, read on the forward strand.
GGGCACTATTCTCCGCCTGGCTCAACTATGGTATGCCCCGTAGACAACAATCCGATTCGAACGGGATCAGGAAGTTGATGGCGGATTGCCGCGAAGGACAGCCGCATGCACGATGCATGCTGATTCACAAGCCCAATCGCGATTTCAGCGCCTCGGCCTCCTCCTTCGCGGCCGGACGGCCGCCGTAGCGCACTTCTTCATAAACCTGATCCAGCCGGCTGTCCGCATCCCGGTTATCGCCGTCGATCTCCTGCAAGGCGCTGATATTCTCCCGCGGCGTCCAGCTTAAGCGGTAGCGGAATCCCCGTTTCCCGGCAAGCTGAAATCTGCGCCGGAACAGCCAGCGAACCCGCTCTTCCGGCGACATGGCCGCCCAGGATTCCCGGCGGCCGATCGACCGCAGCCGCCGGATGACGCCGGCAGCCATGGATTCCCCGGTCAGCCGCTCGACCTCGTCCACATAACCGCCGGTATCCGCGGATCGCGTCCGTTCCCGCCAGGCGGCCAGCCAGCGGGCGATCAGCCGCGCCAAGGCCGGAATGCGCAGCAACTGCCTGAGCGCCAGGACGGCAAGCGCGATCAGCGCCAGTACGCCGATGGCGATCGCGATTCGTTCCAGCAGCAGCAAGAACCAGTTCGGCTCGCTTTCCTCGGGCATTGGCAGCCCGGGCATCATCGGTTGAGCGCCCGGATCTGCCGGCAATTCGTCCGGAACCGGATCGCCGATCTTGCCGGTCAGCCACTCGATCAGCCGTCTGAGCCAGCCGATGAACATATGCCAGAGCGCCTCCAGATGGCGGAAGAACGCAATGAACAGCGCAATGGCCGTAAAAGCGGCCGCCAGACTACGGTTGCGAACCCTGACGGCCCGGGGCACCGATCCGCCGCTCTGATCCAGGTTGGCATCCATGAGCGCAATCCGGTTTACGCGCCGGATGGTCAAGAGCAGCGTCATGACGCCGCCTGCCGCCAGCAGCATCCGGTAAGGCTCCATGCTGTCCATAAACCCTGCGGCAATCGATGCGATGAAATAGAGGATCAGCGCAGGCGTCAGCATATCGCGCATCCGCCGGTCGTCAGGCAGCACCGGTGACATCCCGTGCAGGACAAAGGCAGCCGCAACGAGACCCGCGGGCAGCGCACCGAAACCGTACGGACGAAGCGCCAACCCGATGCCGGCTCCTATGGCCGCCGCCAATGCGAAACGCGAGGCCCGCCGCATCCGGTTCCATCGCGCCGTCAGCCTTTCGCCTGCCGCATAACATATCGGAAGCGCCGCCAAGAAAACATAAAATACGGATGCCGGCAGCCCCCATGAAGAGACAAACACCGGCACCGGCAGCCAGATGATCGTCGTCGTTGAGCCAAGCCAGACGGCGAGCAGAAGTCTCCGCGCGTTCATGCCGGTTGCCCCGCTTTCTTCTTGCCCGATGCGTTGCGGTCGGGCAGGCGAAGCGGCAAGATGCGCACCGCATGGCCCTGCTGCTCCAGCTTCCGCGCCGCTTCGGCGATCCGGTCGTTTTCATAGGACGTCAGTATGGCGATATCCGTACGGCCGGCCAGCCGCTCGCCGATCATCTGCAGCAGCTCATGCAGCGGAAGAAGCCGTTCCGTCTTGAGCCGGGCCATCGACTCGAAGATCGCCGTCAGATGCGGGTGGCCCGCATCCGGCTCGACGTACGCCGGCTTTTCCTCGCCGGTTCGTCCCGCCTCCGCGGCGTTCGCCGCAAATCCGGCTTCCAGGCCGTTCTCCACGGCATGCCGGGCCATGCCCGCCGCCGCCGACAAACCGTATTCGACCAGCTCGTCATCCGTCGCGACGCTCCACATGCCTTCATGATCCTCCACATTCAGGACAATCATCAGCCGATGGTCGGCCGAATAATCGCGCTTGTGCACCTGCAGCTTCCCGGTGCGCGCCGACGCCTTCCAGTTGATGCCCTTCAGCGGGTCGCCGTACCGGTATTCGCGCGTGCCCGCGATCAGGAACGGGTCGTCGACGATCCAGCGCCGGACGACCGCTTCCCCCATCCAGCTGTGGGCCGGCAGATCCCACTCCTCGGGCAGCAGCGGCTTCGGATAGACGATCAGTTCGAATCCGATATCGATGCGCCGGGTCGCCGAGGCGAAGCCGAACAGGTCACCCGCCGTCATCGAGACGGATTCGGCGCGGTAATAGCCTCGTTTTATGCACTTTACCGTATGCCGACGCGTAATGCGCGTATAGGGCATCAGGCTGAACAGACTTTTGTGGTTCTGATAAATATTCCCCGCGCTGACGTCGAAGTTCGCCTGCGTCCCGAAGCTGAGCGCCGCCGGCATCTGTGACTCCACGCGCAGCCACGGCACGGGCAGCCACTTGCGGTTCTCGATCGTCTCCACCATCTCGATCTCGTCGCCCTCGTGGCACGATCTCACGCTGAGACGGCGGTCGTACCGGATGCGGAGGAGTCCGGTACGGCGGAACAGGTAAGCCTGCAGCAGCATCAGCAGGATGAAGGTCAGCAGGATGAAATGAAAAGCCATCTTCGGCCTCCTAACGGGCGCCCAGCGTTTCCTCCGCAGGCACCGGAACCTCGTCGAGCACTTGCCGGATGACCGCCTCGGCGGCTTCCTGCTTCGAGCGGGTCGCGCTGCGCAGCACAATCCGGTGGGCCAGCACATCGGGCGCCATCGTCTTGATGTCATCCGGCACGACGTATGCCCGGCCCTGCAGCGCCGCATAGGCCTGCGCCGCCTTGAGCAGCGCCTGGCTGCCGCGCGGGCTGACGCCGACGTGCACGTCAACGTGCGACCGCGTCCGCTCCACGATGCCCACGATATACCGCAGCAGATCGTCATGCACCGCGACTTTCGCATACAGCCGCTGCGCTTCCAGGATCGCCTCCCGCCCCACGACGGGGCTGATCTCCTCCAGCGGGCTCGCGTCCATGAACCGCTTCAGAATATGAAGCGCCTCCTTGCTGTCCGGATAACCCATGCGCAGCTTGAACAGGAACCGGTCGAGCTGCGCTTCCGGCAGCGGGAACGTGCCCTGGTTCTCGACCGGATTCTGCGTCGCGATGACGAGGAACGGCCGCTCAAGCGCATGCGTATGCCCGTCAATGCTGAGCTGGCGCTCTTCCATGCATTCGAGCAGGCTCGATTGCGTGCGCGGCGTCGCCCGGTTGATCTCGTCCGCCAGCACGATGTTGGCGAACAGCGGACCGGGACGGAATTCAAATTCGCCAAGCTTTTGATTGAAGAAATGAATGCCCGTCAAATCCGAAGGCAGAAGGTCCGGCGTGAACTGGATCCGCTTGAACGTGCAGTCCAGCGAAACTGCAAGCGCTTTCGCAGTAAGCGTTTTGCCGGTGCCGGGCACATCTTCAAGCAGCACGTGGCCGGAGGTGATGATGGCGATCAGCAGGCGGTCAATCATTGTCTCCTTGCCGACGATCACCCGCGCGACGTTCGCGCGGATGGCTTCGGCCATGTCGCGAATCGGCGTCAGATCCATGGCTGAAATTCCTTTCTGCCGCACCCTCTCGATGAAAAAAAATCCCGCCAACAGACGCACGTACGAGGAAGGCGCGGCGGGAGTCATTTTTTCCAGTGTAGCCCATTCGGGTCGGAACCGTCAATTGCCGGCAGCCGGACCGCTGACGGCTTTGCAACGCCGCCAGCGGATTGCCTTTCACTGCCGAATGCCCGGCGAAGTCGAAAGCACCGACTGCATCGCGTGTTCCGCCTGGCGGACGCGTTCGCGGATCGCCTGCAGCTGCCGGAGCTGCGCGTCCATCTGCACCTGGACCTGATTCTCCGCGCGTGCGATCTCCGCGTTCAGATTCTGCAGTTCGACGAGCAGCGTGCGGAGCCGGTCGGAATAACGGTCCGCGCCCGCCCGAAGCAGCGCTTCCCGCGCCATCGCCTGTTCCTGCTCCTGGCGGATGCGCTGCTGCTCCTGAAACTGTTCGTAGGTCATCTGCTGCGGCACGAAGCCCGTGCCGCCCGCCGGTTGCGATTGCTGCATGGGGATCCTCCTTGTCGGCAGATCGGAATGACATTCACCGTTAACATGCCCTGCCGCAAGGAAAAATATGCCTCCGTTACAGCGCCATCTCCAGAATCGCCTTGACGTCGTCCTTCTCCAGCTTGCGGAACGAACCGAGCGGACCGAAGCGGACGGCGTCCTCCGCCATCACATCGAGCTTCTCCCGGCCGATGCCGGCTTCGCCCAGCGTCGCGGGCGCGCCGATCCGGGTGAAGTAATCGCGGGTTGCCTGGATGCCGGCGAGCGCGATTTCCTCGTCGGACTTGCCCGCGGGATCGATATCCCAGACGCGGACGGCGTACTGCACGAACCGGTCGATGCGCGAGCGGTAGACATATTTCATCCAGTTCGGGAACACGATCGACAGGCCCGCTCCGTGTGCAATGTCATAGACGGCGCTGATCGCGTGCTCGATCTCATGCGACGCCCAGTCCTGCTGCACGCCGACGCTGATCATGCCGCCGTTCAGCGCGTAGGTGCCGCACAGCATCAGGTTTGCGCGGGCGGCGTAATTGTCCGGTTCGCGGATGGCCAATTCGCCGTTCTCGATGACCGTCTTCAGAATCGACTCGCAGAGCCGCTCCTGCAGCGGGGTGTCGGTCGTCAGGCTGAAATATTGCTCGAACACGTGCGACATCATGTCGACGATGCCGTTCGCCGTCTGGTCGGCGGGCACCGTGAACGTCAGCTCCGGATCGAGAATCGAGAACTTCGGGTACACGTGAATGCTGCCCATGCCGCGCTTCTGATTGATTTCCCAGTTCGTGATGACCGTATTGCCGTTCATCTCCGTGCCGGTCGCCGCCAGCGTCAGCACCGCGCCGAGCGGCAGCGCCTTCTCGACGCGCGCCTTCCGGGCATAGAAGTCCCACACATCCCCTTCATACGGCACGCCGGCCGCGATCGCCTTGGCCGCGTCGATGACGCTGCCGCCGCCGACCCCGAGGATGAATTGCACATCGTGCTCGCGGCAGAGTTCAATCCCGCGGTGGACGGACGTCAGGCGCGGGTTCGGCTCGACGCCCGGAAGCTCGTACACTTCCGCGCCGATGCCCTTGAGCTGCCGAAGCACCTGATCGTAAAGACCGTTCCGCTTGATGCTGCCTCCTCCGTAGACGAGCAGCACGCGCTTGCCGTAAGGCTCCACCAGTCCGCCGAGTTCGGTAACCGTTCCGCGGCCGAACACAATCTTCGTCGGGTTGTAGAACGCAAAATTGTTCATAAACGCGTGTTTACCTCCTCGTAATCCCATGCCGTAATTCTTTTTCCATCCTTAAGCATAGTCGAAAACGTGCGGTAAGACAATCGCCGGCGCCGCGGACCAAGCCGTTCAAATTGAGCGCCTGTCCCCCCTGTGTTAGAATTAATGCCATCAACGCGGAAGACGAACCGGAGTGGAGAAGACGAAATGGACAAACGGCGGCAGGCTGTGTGGATGGCATCATTGGCGGCGATGTTGACAAGCTTGACCCTGCTTTCGGGCTGCCGGACGACGGACGAACGGAAACCCGATGAGCGCATCGAATTGCTCGTCTCCGCCGCCGTCAGCCTGCAGCGCAGCATGGACCGGATCGGCGAAGCGTTCGAGCAGGCGCATCCCGACATCCGAATCACGATGAATTACGGCTCGTCCGGCGCACTCCGGCAGCAGATCGCCGAAGGCGCGCCGGCGGATCTGTTCATTTCCGCCGATACGGTGCAGATGGATCGGCTGGCGGACGACGGCCTGATCGCCAGGCAAGCCGTTCTGCTCGGCAACCGGCTGACCGTCGTCGTGCCGGCGGATCGGAGCGATAACCTCCCCGAAACCCTGGAGGATCTCGCCGCCGGCGAATACCGCGCCGTCGCCATCGGCGATCCGAATACGGTGCCCGCCGGCGCCTATGCGGCCGAGGCGCTTCGCCATGCCGGCCTGCTGGAGACGCTCGAACCGAAGCTTGTCTACGGCAAAGACGTCCGCCAGGTGCTCACCTATGTCGAATCCGGCAATGCGGACGCCGGTTTCGTCTACCGGACGGACGCGCTGCTGTCGGGCGCCGCCCGGGAAGCGTTCACGCTGCCGGACGATCTTCACGCGCCGATCCGCTACCCGGCCGGGATCGTGAAGGCGACGGCTCATCCGGAAGCAGCCGCTCGATTTTTCGCGTTCCTCACGGGCGATGCGGCGCGGCGCATCTTCGAAGCGGACGGATTCGTCTTCCTGTATTCGCCCGACGGCGAGTCGTCCTGACCGCCACCATGCGGGAAGCCGCAGCCTAGTCCCGCTCGTAGATCGAGCCGGACCGGCTCGCGTACAGTTCCGTGTACACCTTCTCCGCGTATGCGTCGGTCATCCCCGCGATATAATCCGCCGCAAGCCGCTCCCATGGCCATGAGCCCTTCTGCCGCTCATAGCTTTGGACCCAGTCCGGCGGCAGCAGCAGCTTCCCCGTCTCGCGGTCCGCGAAACTTTCCCACAGCCGGGTCAGCATGATCTCACTCCGTTTCTGCAGCCGCTGCACGCGGAAATCTTTGATGAGCGTCACCCACGCCAGCTTCTTGAGAATTTCCATCGTCCGCAGCAGATCCATGTCTTCCTCGCCGTCCTTCACGAACGTAACGCGCTTCCAGCCCTGGCCGTCGTCGAGGATGCCGACCCGGCTCGCGAACAGGCCGACCCAGCGCGCCTTCATCTCGCGGCGGGTGCGCGAAGGCTCCCGGCCGGTTTCCCGAAAAACCGTCGTCCACTGCTCGTAATATTCGGCCAGCACCCGCTTGACCATCCCGGTCATCCGCTCCCGGTCAATGCCGTCCCAGGCGCGGTTCGGTCCGGACGGATCGTGCTCGATCTCCTGCACGATCAGCTCCGCCAGCCGGTCGTCCTCGAAAAACCCGGGACTCATCAGAATCTTGCCGGCGCGGATGCCGTCTTCGATATCGTGCGTCGAGTAGGCGATGTCGTCGCACAGATCCATCAGCTGCGCCTCGAGCGTCGCCCGGCCTTTCGGCATGTCCCACAGCTCCCGCAGCCTGCGGATGCCGCCTTCCCATTCCATCTCGTAGACCCCTTTGGTGACGCCGGGCTCGTTCAGACAGTGCGGATATTTGTTGATCGCCAGCAGCACGGCCGCGGTCAGATCGAGCCCGCTGTCGCTGCCGGCGCGCTTTTCGAGGAACATGAGAATGCGGAAGTTCTGCGCATTGCCCTCATAGGGCATGCCGTGCCGCTTGCTGAGCAGCCGGTGCAGCACTTCCTCGCCCTTGTGGCCGAACGGCGGATGGCCGAGATCGTGGGCGAGCGCGGCGCATTCGACGACTTCCGGCTCCATCATCAGCCCGGGATGCTCGGGCTTCTGCAGCATCGGATACGACCGGTGCAGCCGGCGCGCCGACTCGCGGGCGATCTGGGACACTTCGAGCGAATGCGTCAACCGGGTGCGGTAATAGTCCCCGGTGCCCGCCCCGAACACCTGCGACTTTCCCTGCAGACGCCGGAAAGCGGGCGACTGCACAAGCCGGGCGTAGTCTTTCTCGTACTCGTCCCGCGCCTCGCTCGTATGCACTTTCCCGCCTTCATCCAGCCGGATTTTGCGGATATCCATTCCTTCCACCTCCCGTGTGCAAAACAAGATCTCCGCCAACCCTCATACTTCCATCATATCGCAAGTCCCGGCAAAATGTCAGGTATGCTGACACAAAACACAAACTTTCTTGCAACAAATCCGAACGTTCGGGCAACAGAAAAAGCATGTCCCGAACCGGAACATGCCAATACCTTCCCCGCAGACCTTCGCATACCGCCGGCGTCCGCCGTCCTTCAGCCGCGACCGAGCCGCAGCAATGCGCCCAGCGCGCCGCTGAATTCGCCGTTTTCGACAAAATGCGGTTCCCCGCCGCGGAAGCGGGTATAGGATTCGACGGCCTGACGCAGCGGCGCGTTGCCGTTGAAGGACGAACCGATATAGACGATCGTCTTCACGCCGTGCGCGGCGGCGGCGTGCACACACAGCGTCGCCACCGCTTCCCCGACCATGCCGATGACCGAGGCGAGCGCATCCTCACGCGAGATGGAGCCCTCTTCGCCGCTGCCGATCACGGCCCCGGGAAACACCCGTCCGAAATTGCTGGCCGTCAGGTCGCCGTCAATCGGCGGCTCCATCCCTTCATAGATATGGCGAACCTTCAGGTCGGCCGTGCCTCTGTCGCCCTTCGCCGCCGCCGTGACGATCGCTTCATATTCGTCAAGGCCGGTAAGCAGGCGAGCCAGCCCGACGATCGTCCCGCCGCCGAGCCCCGTGCCGCCGATGCGGAGATTGCGTTCACCGTCAATGACGTGCACGGATGTCCCCGTGCCGACATTCGCCAGCAGGAACGCGCTTTCACCCAGGGCCGGCGGAAGCAGCAGACGAATGCCGGCGCAGGTCGCCTCGAACTCCGGCATCATTTCCGTGTCCCTGCCGATCAGCGCCGCCAGCTTCGCCCCTTTGCCGCCCGTCAGACAGAGCGGCGCAGCCGGCAGCTCCTTCCGCAGCCAATCCGCCGCCTCCGTCAGCCGGTCCGAGCGGAACTTGCACAGCCGGCGGACGCCGCCTTTGACATACGCAATTTTGACCAACGTTCCGCCCGCGTCAATGCCCGCCGCGTCGCCGGGCCGGCCGTCCCGGCCTTCGAAGTGCGGCGCCGCATGCCATTCCGTCGTTTGTGTCGCATCCATTTCCGCTGTCAAGTCCCCTCTGCATCCAGGCTGCAAGGCGGAGCAGCCGGCCTTCCGGTGCGGAATGGCCGGCCGCGTCAACGCATCGCGTTGAATTATAGCACGGATCGGACGGGTGTCAAGTTTTGTCGGTGCCGGAATGCATGCCGCGACCGCAGGCAGGGGGAATCAGATGACGCGGTCCAGGCCGCTGAATTCCGCGATCACCGCCATCAGCTTCGGCGGAATCGGCAACACGAACTGCATCGCGCCCATTGCGGCCAAGCCGCTGCGGTTATGGACCGTCACGCGGCTCGCATACAGCCGGTACTGGTCCGTGTCCGCGCGCTGACTCGCATATTCGACGGCGCTGCCCGACGAATTGCGGACCGATACCCGGGTTCTCCGTCCCTGCGGCTCGAACGGCACGATGCTGACGATGTCGTCGTACTTGATGTGATAGTTGACATGCGGCTTGTGAAATACAATTTCGCGCGTCGAGACGGTCAATCCGTACTCCCGTTTTTTCTGCGAGACCTTGAGTTCGCCTTCAAGACCCCGCAGCTGGATAAAGTCCCGGTTCACGGCAGATCCTCCCCTCGATTCTCCCAAGCATACCATACCCCGAGAAAATCTGCATGGGAGGACGCCAATTCCCCCGACTATCCGGTCTGCACCGCCTGCTCTTCCGCATAGACATCCATGGCCGCCTGGACCGCCTGGCCGGCCGGAACGCGCATGCCGTGGCGGAGGAGCGCCGCTTCCAGCGCGCCGAGCGTCAGCAGCACATTGCGCATGTTGCAGCTGTATCCCATCGTGCCGATGCGCCAGATGCGGCCTTTGAGCGGGCCGAACGAGCCGGCGATCTCGATCCCGAACGCATCCAGCAGCATCGACCGCACCGATTCGCCGTCTATGCCTTCCGGAATGTTGACGCAGGTGACGACCGGAAGCTTGCAGGACGGGTCGCCGAACAGCCTGAGTCCCATTGCCGCAAGACCGGCCGTCAGCGCCCGCTCATGCATCCGGTGCCGCCTGAACCGCGCTTCGAGCCCTTCTTCCAGCACGATGCGGACCCCTTCGTACAGGCCGTAGAGCATCGCGGTCATCTCGGTGTGATGATTGAGACGTTCCGGGCCCCAGTAATCCTGGAGCTGGCAGAGGTCGAGATAGTTGCTCCGGATGTACGGCCGTGCGGACGTTCCCTCTCCGGCGGACCGCAGCCCGCGTTCAATCCGCCTGCGTCCGGCGAGCAGCCGCTCGACGCGCGCGTTGTACGTGAGCGGCGCCATGCCGCTCGGCACGGACAGACATTTCTGCGTGCCGCCCACTACGGCGTCCAGCTGCCAGTCGTCGGTGTTGACCGGCACGCCGCCGATGGTCGCGACGGCGTCGACGACGAGCAGCGCATCGTATTCCCGGCACGCCGCGCCGATGCCGTCCAACGGTTGCAGGCGGCCGGTCGACGTCTCGCCGTGCACGAGCGCGACCACTTTCGGACGATGGCGCCGGATGGCGCGGATGATCTCCTCCGGATCGAATGCCGTGCCCCATTCCCGCTCGATCACCGTCACCTCCGCGCCGTACCGCTCCGCGATCTCGTGCAGCAGATGCCCGAATCGGCCGCAGATCGGCACAAGCACCCGGTCGCCCGGCTCGATGACGCCGGCGAGCACCGCTTCCAGACCGGCCCGGGACGTGCCGTCCACCGGGTAGGCCTGCCGGTTCGAGGTGCGGAACAGCCGGCGGAGCATCCCCATCAGCTCGTTCATCATCGCCGTGAACGCCGGGTCGAACTGGCCGAGGATCGGATACGACATCGCGCGCAGCACGCGCGGGTCCGCTTCCACCGGCCCCGGCGTCATGATCGTCCGCGGCGGCGGCGGCCAAAACGCATGTTCGTTCATGGCGTCTTCTCCTCGTAGGCCAGTTCGTACAGCAGTTCCGCCAGCACCGCCGTGCCGAGGGCAAGATCTTCCGGCGCCGTATATTCATCAGGCGAGTGGCTGATGCCGCCGCGGCTCGGCACGAACAGCATCGCCGTAGGACAGACGGAACGGAACATCTGCGCATCGTGGCCGGCGCCGCTCATCATGCGCCGGTACGGAATGCCGCGGGAGGTGCAGATCCGCTCCAGCCGTCCCGCGAGCACGGAATCCATCGGCGCCGGGCGCGTATGCAGGACGGAACGGACCCGGATCTTCAGGCCGCGCCGCTCCGCGATCATCCGGAACGTCCCGAGCACGGTATCGCAGAAACCGGTGAGCAGCGTCTCGGACAAGTGGCGGATATCGAGCGTGAACTCGACCGAACCGGGAATGACGTTCGGCACGTTCGGGTCGCTGGCGATGCTGCCGACCGTCGCGACGAGCGGTTCGCCCGCCTTCTGTGCCGCGCGCTCAAGGAACAGGATCATCTCCGCGGCGCCCGCCATCGCATCGCGCCGCAGCGTCATCGGCGTCGTTCCGGCATGGTTCGTCTCCCCGGCGACGGTGACGACATACCGGCGCTGGCCGGCAATCGTCTCGACGATGCCGATCCGCTCGCCGAACCGCTCGAGCGTGATCCCCTGCTCGACGTGCACTTCCACGAACGCGCTCAGGTCGGTGCGCTTCGCGGTCGGCAGCTCGCCCGTCCCGGTCCGGCCGAACCCCGCTGATTCCATGGCTTCGCGCATCGTCACCCCTTGCGCATCGACGATGCCGTCCGCCTGCTCCGGCTTGAACACGCCGCTGACATTGCCCGAACCCCAATAGGCAAGCTGAAAACGGCTCCCTTCTTCCTCGCAGAACGAGACGACCTCGATCGGCCGGATCGGCTGTCCGAATGTCTCGTGCAAATACCGGACGGCGGTCAGCGAGGCGGCGATGCCGTACGCGCCGTCATACTTCCCGCCGCAGCGCACCGTATCGATGTGCGATCCGGTCAGGACGACGCCGGACTCGGCGCCCCGCCCGGCCAGACGGCCGAACAGATTGCCGACGCAATCGTATCGCACCGCAAGACCGGCTTCCGCCATCCGTCGCTCCAGCAGCCGCTGCGCGTCCAGCCAGGATGGCGTGTACAAGAGCCGCGTCACGCCGCCGTCACGTTCCGCACCGCACTGCGCCAATTCATCCAGAAGTCCGACGACCGATTTCGCGAAGTCTGCCTGCAGATCCAGCTTCAGCATGTGACGCACTCCTCTCGCATGAAAAATGTAAGGCCGGGCAGCCCGGCGTCTCAAGCGGACGGACGAACCTGGACGCCGTGCCCCGACTCCGTGATGCCGCGGTCTTCCGCATATACGCGCCGCCCGCGGACGTACGTCTCCTTCACCTTGCACCCGATCGTGCGGCCCGCATAGGGACTGTGCTTGTGGCGCTGCAACAGTTGTTCCCGCATGAGCACATAGCTCCGGTTCAGGTCGACGACGGCGAAATCCGCGTCAAAGCCTTCCGCAATCTTGCCTTTCGTCGAAAGGCCGAACCGCCGCGCCGGCCTCTCCGCGAGAAGTCCGGCGATCGCGGGCAGCGTCAGACCGCGCCGGACGCCTTCACTGACCATCAGTTCCAGACTGCTCTGCGCCGCGGCAATCCCGCCCCATGCGTCGAAGAATGTCCGCCCCGGACCAAGCTGTTTCCACTCGTCCGGGCAGGGCGAGTGATCGGAAGCGATCAGATCGACATATCCTTCGGCGAGCATCCGCCACATCCGTTCCCGCTCCGCTTCGCCGCGCAGGGGCGGCGCGCATTTCGCGGCAGGGCCGATCCGCTCCATGTCCGCTTCCGTCAGCAGCAGATAGTGCGGGCAGGTTTCCGCCGACGCGTCGACGCCGCGCCGCTTCGCCGCATCGATCATGAGCAGCGCGTCCGCCGTGCTGACGTGGACGAAATGCACCCGGCACCCGGTGCGCTCGGCGAAAAACAGCGCGCGGTGCACCGCCTCGAGCTCCGCTTCCGGCGGCCGCGAAGCGGCGTAATCCCGTGCGGAGACGCACCCGGCCGCCTTGAGCCGCGCCGCCAGCCCGGACGTGATCGCGTCGTTCTCGGCATGCACGGCGAGAAGTCCGCCCAGCTCCGCGATTCTGGCCATGCCTTCATAGAGCGTCCAGTCGTCGACAGCCCGGAACCGTTCCGCTTCCTCGCCGCCCGGTTCGGACATGAATGCCTTGAACGCGACGGCTCCCGCGGCGGCCAGTTCCGGCAGATCGCGCACATGGCCGGGCATGAGACCGCCCCAGAACGCGTAATCAACGGCGGACCGCCCCCGGGCGAGCCCTGCCTTCTTCCGGAGCGCGTCCGCGGTGACCGCCGGCGGGATGCCGTTCAGCGGCATGTCGAGATAGGTCGTACAGCCGCCCGCCGCCAGCGCGGCCGAGCCGGTCTCAAACCCTTCCCAATGGCCGTTGCCCGGCTCGTTCAGATGGACATGCGCATCGATCATTCCCGGCAGCACATGGCACCCCCGCGCGTCTGCCGACGCCGCCGCGTCGCCCGGGTCCAGTTCTTCCGCCAGCTCGGCAATCTTTCCGTCCCGGACGCCGATGTCCAGACGCCGGACGGCATCCGGCAGCACGACCATGCCGCCGCGCAAGATGAGATCGAATCGCTTCACGGTCCATCCTCCTAACTGCCGCGGTACGTGCTGTACCCGCCCGGAGCGGCCAGCAGCGGCACATGATAATGGGCGCCCGGATCGGCAATGCGGAACCGGACCGGCACCTCGGCCAGAAATCCGGCATCCGCCGCCGTTTCACGGAAATAGTCGCCCGCGTAAAACAGGAGTTCGTACAGGCCAGCCCGCATCTCCTCTCCCGCAAGGAGCGGTTCATCCGTCCGGCCGTCCGCGTTCGTCGACATTTCCCGCACCAATTCGCGGGCGCCGCCTTCGACCATCCGGTACAGCTTGATCCGCATGCCGGCGGCCGGCCGTCCCCGCTGGAGATCGAGCACATGGGTCGTCAGCCGCCCCGACGGCTTGCCGCTGCCCGGGACGGTATAATCTTCGGCAATCGCCTCACCGGCTGCGCCTGCAGCAACTCCTGACGACCCGTCGGTTCCCGCAGCCGTATCGACGACTGCGCCGGCTTCTCCCCCGATTTCCCCGGCAGCAGGTCCGGCATCTTCCACGACCAGCTCGGCGATGCGGAACGCGGCGATCCGCCCGATCTGCCGCAGCGCTTCCTCACGTTCCTCTTCCGCGCTCCGGCCGACCCTCGCCCGCATGGCGGCGACGATCTCCTCCTTCGTCTTGCCGCGGACCGCCAGAATGAACGGAAAACCGAACTTCGCCGCGTAAGACCGGTTCAAGGCGGACAGCTCACCGTATTCCGCCGGGGTCAGCCGGTCGAGCCCGGCTCCCTGCTGCTCGCGCGTCGACGCATCCGACATCGCGAGCCTGCTGCCGAGATCGGGATGCACCTTGATCAGCGCCGTCTGCCGATCTTCCGGCGCCTCCCGCACCGCCTGCAGCATCGCTTCGAGCAGCGCGTCGGCCGATGCGAACGGCCTCGCCTCCCAAGCCGCCTCGGCTGCCCAGGGCGAATGCTCGAAGACGCCGCCGAAGCGCGCAACGAATGCGTCCCGATCCAGCGCGTTGACCTCCGGCAGGGACATGCGCCGCATCATGACCAATACCCCGCATGGACGGCGACCGTCTCCGCCTCCACTTCCGGGAACGGGCCGAGCACCTCGATCGGCCGGCGGCCGGCCCCGAAGACGATCCGGCATGGCAGGTCGAGCGTCAGGTTGCGCTTGTCTTCGCCCGTCAGCCCGGCGAGCCGCCGCTCGCTGATGCCGTAGACGACCCGGCCGATGCCGGACCAATAGATGTCGCCCGCGCACATCGCGCACGGCTCGGCGGTCGTGTAGAGGGTGTACGTCCGAAGCCGCTCCTTCGGGTATCGCCGCGACGCTTCGGCCGCCAGCGAAGCTTCCGCATGGCCCGTGCACACGCCTTCGGTCACCTCGATGTTGCCCTGCTCGAGCAGCACATTCCCGTCCGCGTCGGCGAGCAGCGCACCGAACGGATGGTTGCCGGACGCCTTCGCCCGGACCGACACCTCGACGCAGCGCCGAAGCAGTTCAATATGCCGCTCCCGATTGTTGATCTCACCCATCGGCTTCCCTCCCGATGGCCGCCGCGCGCCTTACGGCGCGCAGAATGCCGCCGTACCCGGTGCAGCGGCACAGATTGCCGGACAGCGCCTCGATGATTTCCTCGTCGGTCGGATCCGGCCGCTCGGCCAGCAGCGCCGCCGCGGACACGATCATCCCCGGCGTGCAATAGCCGCATTGATAGCCGCCTTCCTCCAGAAACGCACGCTGGACGCCATGCAGGGCGTCCTTGCCGCCCGCGATGCCCTCGATCGTCGTCACCCGCCGGCCTTCGACCTGATAGAGCATCGTCAGGCACGCGTTCACCGGCTTTCCGTCCAGGAGCACCATGCAGGCGCCGCAGCGGCCGATTTCGCAGCCGATCTTCGTTCCGGTGAGCAGGAGATCGTGACGCAGCACGTCCAACAGCCGCCTCGACGGCGGAGCCGTCACGGCAACCGGCTCTCCGTTCAGCGTGAATGCGAAGACGGGGCTGCCCGTCTGAACCGGGACCGGATTGGTCCTGTCGATCATTGCCCGCTCACCGCCTTCCACAGCTCTTCAGGCTTTCGGATCAGAAGCGCCGGATTGATCGGCAGCCGATTGACCCGGACGCCCGTCGCATCATACACCGCCGCCGCGATTGCCGGCGCGAGTCCGACGGAACCGATCTCGCCGATCCCGCGCGGACCGTAAGGGTCGCCGTCCGGCAGATCTTCAATCGGTTCGACCGCGGTGCTACCGCTCAAATCGGCAATCGTCGGAATCAGATAGGTGTCCAGGTTGCCGGTCAGATAGCGCCCGTTTTCCATGATCGCATCCTCCATCAGCGCATAGCCGAGCGCCATGCCGCTGCCGCCCTCGATCTGCCCGATGTATCCCTGCGGATTGACGACCGGTCCCGCCGCGACCGCATGGTACTGCTCAAGCACACGCACGCGGCCGGTCAGCTCATCGACCTCCACCTTTACGGCCACGGCGGAATAGGAGTACAGGAAATGCGCGCCGAACTTGTCAGTGTCGCTCGTCGGAAAATGAAAATGCGTCTCGACCGCAATCGGCTCCGCCGTCTTTCCGGCGATATCGGCATACCGGATAAGCCGTTGTCCACCGTTCGCGCTCATGACGCCGCCGGGGCCGAGCGCGAGCGATTCGACCGGTTTGCCGATCAGACCGGCAGCCGCCTCGAGCAATTTCCGCCTGAACGGCCTTTCCATCTGCCGCAGCGCCTGCCACATCATGGCCGTCGTGCGTGATGCGGTGCTGGAGCCGCTGTCCGGCACCCGGTCCGTGTCGCCGATGACGAGCCGGAGATCGTCCGGCGCGAAACCGAACGTTTCGATCATGAGCGTTTCGAGCGTCGCGAGCAGCCCCTGGCCGAATTCCTCGTAGCCGAACACCGCCTCGATCCTGCCGTCTTCCGCAAGCCGCAGCCTGCCGGCGGCGGGGTCCGGCAGACCGACGCCGAAGCCGAATCCGTGCATGACCAGGGCGGCGCCGATGCCGGTGCGGATCCATGGCGGGCGGGCATTTCCGCCCGAATTCCCCGGAACGGCCGCGGCGGACGCCGCTGTCTTCCGCTCGCCCGATCCCTTGCCGCCCGCATCCCGGACATCCGCATCTCTGCCGCCGGCGCAACGGCCGCCAATTTTCCGTTGGTGCCAGAGCGCACTCTCCTTGAGCTTCTGCCACACCTGGTACGCCCCGTCCGTCTGGGCGATGGTTTGCCCGTACGGGCCGGGATCTCCCATCCGGCGCAGATTGAGAAGCCGGAATTCCCACGGATCCATGCCGATGAGCTCCGCCAGCCGGTCCATCTGCCCTTCCAGCGCGAAGATCGCCTGATTGCCGCCGAACCCGCGGAATTCGCCGGACATGCCGTTGTTCGTGTAGACGGACACGCTCTCGACATCGACATTCGCGTAACGGTACGGACCGATGGCATGCTCCGCGGCGAAGTTGAGCACCTCCGCGCCGAGCGTGGCATACGGCCCGGTGTCGGCGACAATCCGAACCCGGTGGGCAAGCAGCCGTCCGGAGGCGTCGATGCCGGTCTTCATCGCGATCGTCATCGGATGGCGCTTGAGGCCCGCTCGCACCGATTCGCGCCGGGAATTGTGGATTTTGACCGGCCGGCCCGCGGCCAGCGCGAGCAGCGCGCCGTAGGGCTGGATGTTCAGCTCGTCCTTGCCGCCGAACGATCCGCCGATCGGGCTGGACACGACGCGGATGCGCTCTTCCGGCACGGCCAGAATGCGCGCAAGCTGCAGCCGGTCGAGCAGACCGTGCTGCGTCGGCGCGTACACGGTCAGCCGGCCGTCCGGTTCCGGCACGAACAGCCCGCCTTCCGTTTCCATATATGTGTGCATCTGGCGCGGAGTCGAATAGGTTTCCTCCACCACATGGGCGCATGCGGCGAACGCGGCTTCGACATCCCCGCGCTTGTATGCGTTGCTGTGCATCACATTGCCTTGCGGATGCAGCTTCGGCGCATCTTCCGCGAGCGCCTTCTCCGGCGTGTCCAGCACGGGGAGCGGCTCGTACTCAACCTCGATGAGTTCGAGCGCGCGCTCCGCCGTCTCGATCGTCTCCGCGGCGACGGCCGCGACGGCGTCGCCGACGTAACGGACGAGGTCGAAACAGAAGACCGGCTGATCCTGCCTGGAGATGCCGAACGCGTTCAACCCCGGCACGTCGCGATGCGTCAGCACGGCGTGCACGCCGGGCAGCGCCGCTGCGAGCTCCGTCCGGATCGCGCGGATGCGCGCGTGCAGATGCGGGCTGCGCAGCACGAGTCCGTACAGCATGTCCGGAGCCGCAAGATCGGTCAGATAGGCCAGCCTGCCGGTCACCTTGTCCGGACCGTCGGGACGGATCCGCCACCGTCCGCCGGCCGTCTCCCGCGACAGCATCATCGTCCGTCCCCCTCCCTTCCCGCGCCGGCCAGCCTCAGCCATTCGGCGGCGATCAGATTCGCGGCGGCCGTCCGCCGGTATTCCGCGCCGGCGAACGCGTCGGAAGCCGGCCGGTATTCCGCGAGCACGGCTTCGCTCACCCGGACCAGAGCATCCGGGGTGACGCGCGCACCTTCCAGCACCGTCTCCGCGGCGCGCAGCCGCATCGGCACCGCCGATCCGCCGCCGGCCGCCATCCGCACGCCGGTGAGCGTGCCGTCTTCCGACAATCGGCCCAGCACGGCGATCGTCACAAGCGACGGGGTGAACGCCTCCCGTCGTCCAAGCTTGCGATACGCGCCGACGATTCGCCCGGGTGGTCCGCCGGGCGCTTCCGCATCCGTCCGTTTCAGCCGGATGCCTGTAAGCAGCCGGACGCCCTGCGCACGGCCGGGATCGGCCAGCCAGTCTTCCAGGGCCGTCGTTTCAGTCCGTCCGCCCGTATGCCAGAGCAATTCGGCTTCATGGACGAGAAGCGCCGGCAGCGCGTCGCCGACCGCACTTGCAACATTGCCGCCGATCGTTGCCAGATTCCGGACCGACGGCGCGCCGATCCGCCGCACCGCCTCCGCCAGCAGCGGGAAGGCTGTTGCAACGGCCTCCGTCCGCATCAGCTCCGAAAGCTTCACGAGCGGTCCGATTACAAGCTGTCCTTCGTCCGCCCGGATGCCCGCCAGACCGGGGATCGCGGTCAGATCGATGAGTGTTCCGGGCATCGCCGCCGAGCCCGATTCCCACTGCGTGCGCAGCAGCGTGCCGCCGGCGGTGAACACGCCGTCCGGGCCGAACGCCGTTTTCAGCCGGCACGCCTCGGCCGCATCGCGCGGCCGCCAGACTTCCGGGCAGCGCCCGGGCGCCTGTTCCTTCATGGCCATACGGCATCGCCTCCCGTTTCAGCAAGGCACGAATTTCCGCAATTCCCGCAGGATTACAGCCGCTGCTCCCGGATATACGGCACGCCGAGCGATTCCGGCGACCCGGACGGCTTTCCCCTGTTCCGCCAACCGAGGTACATAAGCACGAGAATGGTCACCGCATACGGTATCATTTTCAGGAAATAGGACGGAATGCTGCTGCCGATGAGCTGGATGCGAAAGCCCAGCGCGTCAAGCGCGCCGAAGAAGTAGGCGCACAGCAGCGCGCGCAGCGGATTCCAGCGGGCAAAAATGATCAGCGCAACGGCAATCCATCCCCGTCCGGCGGTCATGTCCTCGATCCACGCCGGCGAGAAGACGAGCAGCAGGTCGGCGCCTCCCAGCCCGATCAGCATCGTGCCGGCGATGACGCATCCGTACCGGAACGCCGTCACCGGGATGCCCATCACATCCGCGGTCGGCGGACTGTCGCCGAGCGCCCGCAGATGAAGCCCCCAGGAGGTGCGGTAGATGTACAGGTGCAGCGCGATGACCAGGGCGAAGCTGAGCCAGGTCAGCACATCCAGATGGGCGACAAGGACGCCGATGACCGGCACCCCGTCGAGCACGGGCATGTCGAGCTTCGGCACGGCGCCCGGCATCGGCTGGCCGGCGATCGCCCTGCCGAGAAAGGCGCTCAGTCCGGAGCCGAACAGCGTCATCGCCAGACCGCTGACGATCTGGTTGACGCGCAGCGTCACCGTCAGGAACGCGTGCAGAAGGCCGAGCGCAGCGCTGACCGCAAGCACGGCCGGCAGCGCCGCGGCGAGGCTTCCCGTGCGGAGATAGAGCAGGGCCGCGGTCACCGCGCCCATCAGCATGATGCCTTCGGCGCCGAGCTGGATGATGCCCGACCGCTCGATCAGAATGCCGCCCAGCACGGCGAACAGGAGCGGCGTGCCGGACGACATGGCCGCCGCGACAATCTGGAGGATCAGATCCATGATCGCAGCCTCCTTTCAAGGCGTCCGGGGCTCACCGCACCCGGCGGATGCGAATCATGCCGAACGCGGCGCCGGCGATGAGGAAGAACAGGACGGCGCCCTGCAGCATCTCCGAAGTTGCCGACGGGAGACCGAGCGTCTGCACGCTGTAGCCGCCGACAATCAGACCGCCGAACAGAAACGCCGACACGATCAGGCCGACCGGATGCAGCCGGGCGATCCAGGCGACGATGATCGCCGTGTAGCCGTATCCCGGCGATATGCCGTACATCAGCCGGTGCGCGACGCCGGACACTTCCGCCATGCCGGCGAGTCCCGCCAGTCCGCCGCTTGCCAGCATGACGAGCAGCAAATGCTTGTTCAGGCTGATGCCGGCGTTCCGCGCGGCTTCCGGATTGGCGCCGATCAGGCGCAATTCGTAACCCCAGCGGGTATGCCGGAACGTGAAAGCGTACAGCAGAGCCGCGGCAAGCGCGAAGACGAGGCCGAAATGCAGCCGGGTGCTGCCGAATGCGGGGAGCGACTGATCCGCCGTGAACATCGGACTGCCGGGAAAATTGAGGCCGCCCGGATCGCGCCACGGACCGAACACGACATAATCGAGCAAGAGCAGCGCGATGTAATTGAGCATGAGCGAAGAGATCAGTTCATTGACCTGGAAATAAGCGCGGGGCAAGGCGGTCAGCAGTCCCCAGAGGCCGCCGGCCGCGATGCCCGCGGCGGTCATGAGCGGCAGCGCGAGGACCGCCGGCAGATCCGGCATGTAGATCGTCACCGCGGTCGCCGCCATCGCCCCGGCAAGAAACTGCCCTTCCGCCCCGATGTTCCAGAACGAGATCCGGTAGGCGATCGAAACGCCGATGCCGCAGAGCAGCAGCGGAATCGCCTTGACCAGCGTCTCGGTCAGACCGAACCGGGTGCCGAACGCGCCCGTCAGCATTTTCTTGTACACGGCCAGCGGGTCCGTGCCGCCGGCCGCAATGAACACGGCGCAGACCGCGAGCGCCGCGAAGACGGCGGCAAGCGGCATCCACCACGGACTTCCGGTGCGGACGGGATCGAACTCGAATCTCAGCCGGGGAACAGCCGGCCGCCGCCGCGCGCTTCCGGCGTCGCCGTCCATCCCCGCGGCGGCCGCTTTGCCGTTCATGACGCTTCCTCCCCCGGCGCATCCTGCAGACCGGCCATATACAGGCCGATCCGCTCGCGATCCGCGTTCTCCCGGCTCATCTCGCCGACGATCGTGCCGCCGAACATGACGAGCATCCGGTCGGACAGCTGCATCACTTCGTCCAGATCTTCCGAGATGAGCAGCACGCCCCGCCCCGCGGCCCGAAGCTCAAGCAGCAGCCGGTGGACGCTTTCCGCCGCGCCGATGTCGAGCCCCTGGGTCGGGTGGACGGCAATCATCAGTTTCGGATCGCGGTCCACTTCCCGCGCGAACAGCAGCTTCTGCTGGTTGCCGCCCGACAGCTGGCGGACGGGCGTGTCCAGGCCGGCCGCCTTGACGTCGAACCGCTCGACCAGCGACCGGGCCCAGGCCCGGTTCCGCCGGCTTCGCAGCATGCCGAAACGCGACCGTTCGGGGTGGCGGTACGTCTTGAGCAGCAGATTGTCGACGATGCCCAGACTGCCGGCCATGCCGCTCTTCATCCGGTTCTCCGGCACATGGGAAATGCCGGACTCGATCGCCGTCCGCACCGACGCCCACTTCCATTCCCGGCCGCAGACGCGGATCGTGCCGCCTCTCCACGGCCGGAGGCCCGCCAGCACTTCGGCCAGTTCGGACTGCCCGTTGCCCGCGACGCCGGCGATGCCGACGATCTCGCCTTCCCGCACCGTGAGGGAGAGGTCCCGGACCGCCGTCCGCCCTTTGCCGGCTTCCACCGTGAGCCCTTCCGCTTCGAGCAGCGGCTTGCCCGGCGGCCTCCCCGCCGGCCTCATGACGCCGGCGGGGGCCCTTCCGACCATAAGCTGCGCCAGCTCGCGCTCGTTCGTCTCATAGCGGTTCATCGTGCCCACCATCCGTCCCTTGCGCATGACGGAGATCCGGTCGGCGATCTCCATCACTTCCCTCAGCTTGTGCGTGGTCAGAATGACCGTCTTCCCCGCGTCACGGAGCTGACGGAGCATCTCGAACAGCTGGTCGGCCTCGCCCGGCGTCAGCACCGAGGTCGGCTCGTCGAGCAGAATGAGATCGGCGCCCCGGTACAGCACCTTGACGATCTCGACCCGCTGCTGCTCGCCGACGGACAGCTGCCAGACCGGACGCTCGACGGGAATTTTCAGCCCGAACCGCTCCGCGACCGCCCCGATCTCCTCCGTCTTGCGGCGCATCCAGGATGCGCCGCGCCAGACGGACGATTTCTCGCCGAGCACGATGTTTTCCGCGGCGGTCAACGTGTGCACGAGCCTGAACTGCTGGAACACCATGCCGATGCCCAGCGCAAGCGCATCTTTCGGCGAGCGGATGTTCACACTGCGGCCGCGGATCAGAATTTCGCCGCTTGTCGGCCGGTACACGCCGGACAACATGCTCATCAGCGTGCTCTTGCCCGCGCCGTTCTCGCCGAGAAGCGCATGCACTTCACCCGGCTTCGCCGCGAAATCGATGTTGTCGTTCGCGACAAGGGCTCCGAATTGCTTGCAGATCCGCCGCATTTCCACGGCATGCGGTTCATTCATTCCTGCGCACCTCCTCCATGAGACCAGGGCGTGCGGCTTCCGCGCCCGCTTCAACCGCCCTATTGCGGAATCTTGCCCTCGATTCCTTTCAGGAACCAGTTCATCTCCAGAATCTCTTCCAAAGTGAGCACGCGGCCTTCCTCGACCCTGAGCGTTCCTTCCTGATCGACGAGCGGACCTTTGAACACATCAAATGCTCCGTTCAGAATCTGCTCTTTCGCCGACTCAACCAACTCTTTCACATCGTCCGGGATGCTCGGACCGAGCGGCGCCAGACCGACCATGCCGTCCCCCATCGAGCCGGAGACCGGCTCGTTCGTCCACGTGCCGTCCATCACTTCCTGGACGGCCTGCGCGTAGTACGGCCCCCAATTCCAGGTCGGGTTGGTCAGATACGCTTCCGGCGCGAAACGCGTCATGTCGGAGTCGTTGCCTCCGGCCAGCGCGCCGCGCTCGGCGGCGGCCTGGATCGTCGCGGGCGAATCCTGGTAAGCGAGCAGCACGTCGGCGCCCAGGTCCAGCAGGCTGATGGCGGCCTGCCGTTCGACCGTCGGATCATACCAGGTGTTCGACCAGACGACATGGACGACGGCATCCGGGTTCACGCTCTCGATGCCGAGCTTGAACGCGTTGATGTTGTAGATGACTTCCGGAATCGGGAACGCCCCGACGTAGCCGATGATGTTGCTTTTCGTCATTTTCCCGGCGGCGATGCCTGTCAGGTAGCTGGCTTCGTAGTTTTTGCCGAAGTAGTTCGTCATGTTGTCCGCCGTTTTGTAGCCGCCGCAGTGAAGAAAGACGACATCGGGATAACGCTGCGCCACGCTGAGCGTCTGGTCCATGTACCCGAAGCTGGTCGTGATGACGATGTCGTGGTTCTGCGCCAGTTCCTCGATAATCCGCTCGGCGTCGGCGCTTTCCGGCACGTTCTCGACGACGGTTGCCTTGATCCCGTGCACTTCCTCCATATATTTGCGGCCCTGGTCGTGCTCGTACGTCCAGCCGCCGTCCCCCGGCGTGCCGATGTAGACGAACGCGACGCTCGGTTTGCCGGACGCCTCTTCACCCGGCGCGGCGGCCGAGTCGCCGCCCCCGGATTCACCGGATGAGGGTGAGCCGGTCGAAGCGGGGCCGCCCGAATTCCCGCCGGAACCGCCGCTTCCTCCGCTTCCGCCGCTTCCGCAGGCCGCAAGGACGACAAGCAGCGGAATGATCCACAACATGCGTGCCAACCTCGATCCCGATTGACGTTTCATTTGGTTCCTCCCCCGAACGAGCGATCTTTGATCCGATGCAACGGTCGTGATGTACTTTCACTATAAGAACGCGTCAGGAATGCGTCAATTTACATGACATCGAATTGGCCTTGGGAATGAAAGAATTCGGGATTGATTGTGCATCGTGCACGTTCATGAGGGCTTGCCAGATGGCGCGGGCATGTTCAAGCTGCTCAGGGGTATCGAGATCGAGGCTCTCCGGTCCGGTCATTTCCACGAACGCGCCGCGCAGCGCGCCGGATCGGATCAAGGCGCCCGCGCCGGCATCGCCTTCGAGATGCAGCAGATCGCCGAACCGCCTGCGCGGCCAAAGCACCGGCGGCAAGATCGTGCCGCCGGATCGTCCCGCCACGAAATCGCGTTCGGGTTTAAGCGTCCAGACCGCACGCCATTCAGCCAGCTTACCCGCTGTCAGGAACGGCATGTCGGCCAGCGCGATCATGACCGCGTCGGGCGGCTCGCCGCCGTCCATGGCCGCCATGACGCCGCACCGGATCGAGCGGGACATGCCGAGCGCGGCGTCGGCGCAGACGAACGGCCGGACGGAAAGTCCGGCCGGCAGCACGTCAAGCCAGGCGAGATCGTCATCCGGCCGCACGACAACGATGACCGGCGAGAAGCCCGCGCGGGCGAGCGCCAGTACGACCGCCGCGCCGAGGGGCGTCCCGGCAGCCAACTCAACCGCAGGTTTCGCACGCCCCAGCCGCGATCCGCTGCCCGCCGCCAGGCAGATGGCCGGCATTCGCATCGTCCGCCGCCTCCTTCCCAAGCATTGCGCGCTGCACCGAGCGGACAGCCGTCAGTTCGGCCGCGATGCTGACGGCAATTTCGGCCGGCCCGACGGCGCCGATCGGCAGGCCGACCGGCGCGCGGACTCGCCCGTCCGCCGGCAGGCCGTCCAGCAGCGCCGCGGCGCGCTTCCTCGAGCCGAGAACGCCGACATATACCGGCTTCCGGGGCAGCACGGCCTCCAGCATGCCCCGGTCATGCCGCAGATGATGGCTGCAGAGCAGCACGTAGTCGCCGGCGCCGATGCCGAGCGCGTCCGCGAGCCCGACGCCGCCCGGACCGGCGGCGAACGATTCGGCCAGCGGGAATCGTTCGGGGCGGAGCAGCGGCTCCCGCCAGTCCGCCACCGTCACCCGGAAGCCGATCCGGGCCGCCGCGTCGCAGATCGGCGGCGCGTCGGCGCCCGCGCCGAACAGGATCAGGCGGGGGCGCGGCAGGAACACGCTGGCGGGCAGTTCGTCCGGCTCCGCGGCAGCATCGCCTGCGCCCGCCGCGAGCGGGACGACCGCATGCCGGATCGTCCCGCCCGCCATGCGGCGCACGAGGCGGACGGCTTCACCCGCGCGGACGCGCGACCACGCGGCGCGCAGCGAGCGGCGCAGTCCGCCTTCGACCGGCTCAAGCAGAACGGTGATCACGCCGCCGCAGCCGAGCTCGCTGCCCCAGATCGGATCTTCGTCCGGATGCAGATTGTACGTGATCAGCTCGTGCGTCCTCCGTCCGGCCAGCCGCTCCGCCCGCTGCTGCAGGTCGTCTTCGAGGCAGCCCGGGCTGATGCACCCCGTCCGCCGGCCGTCCGCATGCAGCAGCATGGCCGCGCCCGCCTTGCGGTACGCGTGGCCGGCGGCGGAAGCGACCGTCGCCAGCGCGCCGCTGAACGACGGTTCGGAAGCCGCGCGGAGCAGCGCCCAATCGTCCATCTCCATCGCTCCTTCCGCAGAAACTTCAAATCCGGCCCATCAGCCGCGTGAGGCTCCGGTCCGCTTCCCGCAGCACCCTCGCCTTGTCGATCGTCCGCACTTCCTTGCCTTCCATCACGACCTCGCCGTCGATCAGCACCGTGTCGACGTCGCCGCGGGTAGCGGCGTAGACGATGCGCGAATACGGATCGGCGCCCGCAGACGGGTAGACGTGGAAATCTTCGAGATCGAGGATCTGCAGATCGGCCCGCTTGCCCGGCTCGATGCTGCCGATCATATCCGCCATGCCGAGCACTTCCGCCCCGCCCATCGTCGCCATGCGCAGCACCTGGCGCGCGCGCATGACCGTCGGGCCGAGCCGCACTTTCTGGATGAAGGAGGCGAGCCGCATCTCCTGGAACATGTCGAGATTGTTGTTGCACGGCGCGCCGTCGGCGCCGAATCCGACGGGCACGCCCGCTTCGAGCAGCGAAGGCACGTCCGCGATGCCCGACGCAAGCTTCAGGTTCGAGCCCGGGCAGTGCGTCACCTTCACGCCCCGTTCCCGGATGATCCGTTTCTCTTCTTCGTCGAGCCAGATGGCATGCGCGAGAATCAGGTTCGGCCGCGCCAGACCGATCGCGTCGAGGTAGACGACGTTGCGCATGCCGCGCTCGGCTTCGACGACCGCGATCTCTTCCCGGTTCTCCGCCGCATGCGTGTGTACCGGAACGCGGTATTGATCCGCCAGGTCGCGCACGGCGGTCAGCAGATCCTCCGAGCAGGAGACGACGAATCTCGGGGAGAATGCGTAGCGGATGCGTCCGCCGGCAGCCCCGTTCCATTTCTCCAGCAGCCGGACGCTCTCGGCAAGCGAATCCTCCGTCTTCTCCAGCAGCGCCGGCGGCACCTGCTCCCCGTGATCCATCATCGCTTTCCCGGACACGGCGCGGATGCCGCTTTCGCGGATCGCTTCGAACGCCGAATCGGCGTGGTGCACCGTCTCCATGTCAAGGATGGTTGTCGTGCCGCTGCGGATCAGTTCTCCGGCGCCGAGCAGCGCGGAGTAATAGACCGAATCCGCGTCGTGCGCCGCCTCAAGCGGCCAGATCCGCTTCCTGAGCCAATCCATCAGCTCCAGATCGTCGGCGCAGCCTCTGAACAGCGTCTGGCACAGATGAACGTGCGTCTGCACGAAGCCGGGCAGCAGCACCCTGCCCCCGGCTTCAATGACCCGCCCGCCGTCCGCGTCCAGTTTTCCGCCGACGGCCGTTATGGTGTTGCCTTCAATCTTCACATCGCCCCGCACGATGTCATCCGCGGCATTCATCGTCACGATGAGCGCGTCGCGGATTACGGTCGTCGCCATGATGCATTCCTCCCTCTACCGCTCCATTGCCGTCCGCGCATCGCCGGAGCCGAGCCGGCGCCGGAACAGGAACGCCAGCTTGAGCCGCAGCAGATCGTCGGTTTTCTTGAAATCGATATCCAGCATCTCGCTCAATTTCTCGATGCGGTATGCGGCCGTGTTGCGATGAATATAGAGCCGCCTTGCCGTCTCCCCAAGCTGTCCGTCGCATTCCAGGTATGTCTCGAGCGTCCGCAGCATCTCGGCGGTATAGTCGGCATCTTTGCTTTGCAGCCCGCCGAGCAGCCGTCTGCAGAACGCGCGCATCCGGTTCGCGTCCACCTGCTCGAACAGGATCGCGAGATCGATCGTCTCGTAGTTCACGACGGAAGCGGCGATCGCCCAGGCATCCGACGTCCGCTGCGCTTCGAGGCATTCGGCGAATGCGGCGCGAAGATCGCCCGCATGCTGCTTGCGCGTGCTGCAGCAGGCGCGCGGCTTGCCCTGGCCGGACGGCCATGCGGCCAGGCAATCGGCGAGCGCCGTCTCGAGCGGCCCGTCCGGGTCTTCCGGATCGTCCCGGTACACCGACAGCAGCCCTTCCTCCAGCACGACGTGAACGCCGCCGAACGGTTCCAGACCGGCGTAATGCTGCATCTCCCGTTTCAGCTGCTGCAGCCGTTCGGCGCGCATGGACGCGATCGACGGCCCCGGAATGTCGGTCAGTACGCAGCGGTACGGGCGGCCGAGCAGATCGATCTCCCAGCGGTCGAGGCACTCCTCCAGCTTCTCGAGCGTAAGACCGTGCTTCAGATGGCGCTTGATAAGCAGCCCGATGTCACGGCGGACCGTCCATTCAACATAATCTTCGATTTTGAAATCTTTATGGAAACCGATGAGTTCAGCGGCCTGCAGATACAGATTTTCTTCAACCGGCGAGAGCACGGGGCTCTTGTAATAGAAGAGCACGAAGCCCGTGCACTGCGCCTGCTTCATGAGCGGCACCCGGAACGCCTGGCCTGCGGCCGTCCGGACCCGCTGGGCCAGCGGTTTCCACGGCCACAGTTCGACAAGCCCCGAATCCGCATGCCCCGTCCCGTTGAACACCACCTGTCCGCGCGAGCCGATGACCGCGATCGGGCAGCCGATCACCTCCATGACGGACTCGAACAGCTGACGGATATGGCCGGACTGCAGCGCGAACCGCATCAGCCGGACCTGTTTGTCCAGAACGGTCTGCAGTTCGACGGTACTTCGCCTCAGCTCTTCGCGGAACAAGGCGTTCATCTGGTCGGAGAAGGTGAACGGATAGGGCAGTTCGATGAGCGGAAAACCGAGGTCGTCAGCGGCCGCGATCATTTCTTCCGGGATGGCGCTCCAGAAACGGCCGAGCTTGACGCCCAGGCCGGATGAGCCGCGCCGGTCGAGCTTGCGCACCAGTTCGGCGGCTTCACCCGGACGGTCCTTGAACAGATACGCGGTCGTGAAGACCATCTCGCCTTCCTTGATCCAGTCCGTAATGTCCGGAGCGTCCATGACGTTGACCGCCTTGACAATGCGGTTTTTTCCGGCATCTCCCGCAACCAGACGCGCCTCGGTCAACGGATAGACGGACAGGGCCTGCTCGACGGTCATGTGCATGGATGTCACCTCGCAATGCAGCGGAATGTGTATGTCATTATATATAACATAATATTGCACAAAAAGCGTTTATTGCAATATTTATGTTATATTTATTTACATAAACATTTTGCCTTTCAATTCCGCTGCCCGTTACGTTCGGCATCCAACGCGATTGGACGATCATCGTCGGCGACAATGCCCCGGCACCTCCGCATCAGCCGGCCAGTCCGTTCCTTGTCCTCCCCTCCGCCTCCCGGCAGAAATGCAGCCCCGGTTTTTTTCCGGCCGAACGCCGCCGTATCCGGCAAGACGAAGCGCGTGCCCGACGGTTACCGCAACCGAATCAACCACCGGCACTTTCAACCGCCGCTCCGCTTCCGCCGCCGCGCGCGCCCCGCGCATGTTCGTGCAGACGACGGCGACACCGTCGGCGCCTGGCATGGCGGCGGCTTCCCCGATCATCCGGACGATCTCATCTTCCGAGAGATCCGCGAACGAACGGTTGACCGTCAACCCGCGTCCGACCGCTCCCGCGGAGCGGATGCCGAAGCCTTCGTAGACGGCGGCAATCCGCTCGTTCACATCCGCCGTATACGGCGTGACGATGGCCAGACGCCTGATCCCGCACGCGCGCACGGCATCCAGAATGGCCATCGTCGAAGTTGTCGCGGGAATTCCCGTGCCGCGCTCGATCGCTTCGCACAGCCGCCGGTCATGATCGATGCCGAGCCAGCTTCCCGCGGTGCCGTTCCAGACAATCAGCCTCACGCCGGCGTCCGCCAGCAGCGAGGCCGCTTCGAGCATCGGTCCCGCCGCGAACTGCGCGTCCGACGCCGGGGACAGCGCGATTTCCGTCACGCGCACCCGCGCGTAATGGACGCTGACGCCGGGAACGCCATGCAGCAGCCGGTTCGTGACAGGTCCCGCAACGGTATTGGACGACGGGATAAGCATGCCGATCCTCACGGTTTCCACGCCGCTCCCTCCCTTACGGATCATACAGCACGAAATCGGCCATGACGCCGCAGCCCGGCACCCACAGGCCGCCGCCGATTTCGACGGCCGTCACCGCCGGCTTGTGCGAATCGGCGAACGTCTCGCGCCACGCCTCCATCGCGCCGGCGTACAGGTTCAGGTCCGTGAAATAGAGCGTCGCCTTGACGATCTGACGGACGTCCGCGCCGGCCGCCGCGCAGATCCGCCGCGCCTTCTCGAGGATGTAGGCCATCTGCTTCTTCCCGTCCAAACCGAAGTACGGCAGACCGGGAGTGAGCGACGCTTCCTTCGCCAGCCCGACGGCGGGGTCGGTCGCCATCAGCCCGCTGAAATAGATCAGGTCGTCCGCCCGCACCGCCGCCGGCTCCCGGCTCTTCGGCGTCCAGCCGCCCGTCACGGTCGACTTCAGATGCGCCGCCTCCGGCATGAGCAGATCCATCGCGATCTCGACGCGGCACCCCCGCGCACCGATCTCGACGCGCGGCACGATCAGCCGGGCCGGCGCCTTCCCGGGATCGGGAAACCAGCGCTGCCAGACGTCCTCCACCGCGGCGAAATCGTTCGGATCCGCAAGGAACACCCACGCCTTCACCGCATGGTCCAGGCTCGTGCCCGCCGCTTCCGCGACGTTCGCCAGCCGCTTGAGAATATAATCCGTCTGGCGCGCGGCCGGCTCATCGCCCCAGAACAGGCGGTTCGTGCGGGCTTCCGGCGCCAGCGCGTGCAATTCGCCTTCATAGCCGGGCTGGCCCCAGTTCCCGGCCCAGTCGGTCGCGATGTCGCCGGACAGGAACAACCAGTGCCCGACCCGCACGCCTTCCGCATGGCCGGCTGCCGGCTTCGGCAATCCGGGTGCCGAGACCGGTTCGGGCCGTTCGCCGGACGCCGCAAGCCGCGCGGTGAAATCGGCCTCCACCAGCGCGCTTTCCACGAGCAGCCGGCGCACGCCGATGCCGGTCGACGGCGGGCTGAGTCTCTGGAAGTACCGGTTCTTCGTCTCCACGTACCGCCGGTTGTTCACCGTCAAATCGCCGGTCCGGTAGTCCGGCGACGCCATACCCGCAAGATACCATTGATTGACCCGCACGATCTGTTCGGGCGAGGCGCCGGCCGCCTCCGTGATCGCCGCCACGCGCCGGTACAGGTATGCGGCCTGCTTGCCCATCGCGCTCTCATAGTAGGGAAAATGGCCCGGAACGGCCGCCTCCTCCGCCAGCCCGCTCACCAGATCCGACGCCGACTGCCCGGAATAGAACAGCCAATCGCCGGCCCGGACGGCCGGGCTGTACGGGATGCCGGGTCGCGGCATCCCGTCGGGCCAGATTTCCGTGATGGCTCCTTTCGCAATCGCGCTTCTGTCCATGCCGTCACCGCCCTTCCAGAAATTCGCGGATCAGCCGGATCGTCGTCTCCGGCTCCCGCTTGTGCAGTTCATGCCCCGCCTCCGGCAAATACCGGATGTCGACCGACGGATTGAGCGCCTCCAGCTCGCGCGCTTCGGCCGGACCGATGAACGGCGCGCCGCCGCAGGCGACCAGACGGGCGGGAACGCGGAGCAGCCGGTACCAGACGTGGAACGGCTCTTCGTTCATCGCGAGGTACGACTGCTCGATCGCCTCCGGCGCGCATGCCTTAAGCTCCCGCGCCTTCGCTTCCGGATCGATCCCGATGGCGGCGTAATGCGCGCGGAACGCTTCCAGATCGCCGGCGTCTAGCATTGCCTTTGGAACCGTGAAGCGGGCAAGCGGCAGCGGAAACGGCGGACGCCCCGGACCCGACAGCGGCGGATCGATCATCATGACCCGGCCGGTCAGCTCCGGGTAAGCGGCCGCGAACGCCGCCGCGATGCGGGCCCCCATCGAATGCCCGATCAGCGCCGGCTTGCCGCCGCCGGGCAGCGCGTTCCACAGCGCGAGCAGATCGGCGATGTAATCCCGCATCGCGTAGCCGGAAGCCGGCTTGCCCGAGCGGCCGCGGCCGCGCAGGTCGAGGGCGATGTACCGCCGGTGCTGCGGCAGCGCCGCCATGATCGGCCCGAACGCGCTGCCGTTCTCCGAAATGCCGTGCAGGAAGATGACCGGCTCGCCGCCCGGATCGCCGCATGCGGCGGCGTACAGCTGAACGCCGCCTGCCTCGATCCCGATCTCGTCAAACGCGATGCGCTTCATCATCGGGCATCTCCAACTTCACCCGGATGCCGAGCTCGTCCAGATACCTGAAATAGCGTTTCGCCAGCCACCGGTTGAACTGCGGCAGCGTCCGTTCCAGTTCCGCATACCGGCCGCGGCTCGACAGCTTCGCGAAATAGCCGCGCATCAGCGAGGCATTCGCCTCCAGATCTTGCGCATTGATGAGCTGGACGCTGTCATTCGCCAGCTTGTAGCGTTCTTCGAAATCCGGCAAGGCGATCGTCTCCGGCGGGTACAGCAAGCCGGACCGAAATTCGATATGGTGCGGGCCGCGCGGCAGGATGATGTTGTACCACACCTGATCCGGCATCAGGCCGAGCGTGAGCATCGGCGGCACCGATGCGATCATCATCCGCTGCCGCTGCTCCTCCGTCAGCCCGGGCATCGGCGGGAAAATCGCCTTCATGTCCGGCGAGAAGCCGGCGTCCATATGGGTGAATCCGGTCGGATGCATGATCTGTCCGTCATCGTCTTCGAATTCAATGAAGGTGGCCAGGCGGCTCGGCGCGAAATCGTGCGGCCCTTTGTGCAGGTAGTTCGTGTGGTACGGTTCGAGGGAAGATTCGATCATGATTTTCCAGTTCCAGGGAAGATCGGTCAGGTCGACCGTCGGCATGGAGACGAGTTCGGTCATCCGGTAGTTGCGCATTTCATCGTCCAATTTCTGAAGCGTCGGGGCAAGCGGAGGGGCGTCGGGATCAAAGTGGCAGAAAATGAACCCGTTCCAGATTTCGACCTTCAATCGGGGCAGGCTGTGGTCATGGCGCAAAATCTCGAACGGCTCGATGCGGATCATCTCAGGGGCGGACAAGAGCTCTCCGTCCAGCCCGTACGTCCACCAGTGGAGCGGGCAGCGGAACGAGCTGCAGTTGCCCTTGCCCTCCGCCACCAGATGGCCGCGATGCTGGCAGACGGCGGACAGGACATGGATATTGCCGTCATGGCCCCGCGCCACGATGAGCGGATCGTCGAGCAGCGTCAGCGTGAAATAGTCGCCGGGATTCGGCACCATTTCCTGCCGGCCGATGCACAGCCAGTTCCGGTAATAGATCGCTTCCTTCTCGAATTCGAAGAACGCCTGCGACGTATAGCATGCGGGCGGAAGCGAACGCGCCTCCTTCGATTCGATGAGCGACGGTCCGAGTTCGGCCAGAATCTCGAGCACCTCTTCGGTCGGTTTGTAACCCATGCCTCACAACCTCCTTGATCTTGATGATCGGTCGGCCGTCAAGCCGGGACGAACGGCTCGCGCAGCCTGAACAGCCGCTCTGCCGCCGTCTGGCCGGAAGCGATGATCTCCGACACGTCGGCGCGGACCAGCCGATGGTCCCGTACAACCTGCCGTCCGTCGATGAACACATGCTTCACGTCGGCACCGGTTGCGGCGTAGACGACGTTGCTCGCGGCGTTGTTGTATTTTCCGCCCATGACGGGCGTCAAATGGGGCTTCCGAAAATCGATGACGATCAGGTCTGCTTTCTTGCCGACCTCCAGCGAACCGATCTCGCGGTCCAGTCCGAGCGCCTTCGCGCCGCCTATCGTGGCCATCCGGATCACCGTTTCCGCCGGCATGACGCGGGCGTCAAGCAGCCGCGCCTTCTGCAGCAGCGGAACGAACTTCATCTCCTCGAGCATGTCGAGGTTGTTGTTCTCCTTCACCCCGTCGGTGCCGATGCCGACCGTCACGCCCATCTCGAGCAGTTCCTTGACCGGCGCGATGCCGGACGCCAGCTTCAGATTGCTGACGGGACAATGGGCGACGGCGGTGCCCGTCCGGGCCAGCAGCTCGCGCTCTTCCCGGCGGAGCCAGACGCAGTGGGCCAGCACGGTCCGCGGTCCGAGGATGCCGCGGTCGTGGAACAGTTCCACAGGCCATCTCCCCGTCCGGAGTTTCAGGCTGATCGCCATGTCCCGCGATTCCTCACCGTGGGTATGGATGCCGGTGTCGTACTTCGCTGCAAGTTCGGCCGCTTTCCGGTACGCTTCCTCCGTGTTGTAGGTCAGATGCTCGAGGGCGAACCAGACGTGAATCCGTCCTTCCGATGTGCCGTTCCGCTCCTCGACGAGCCGCCGGTTCGTCTCGAGCGTCTCGAACCAATCCATGCCCGGTTTGTCGACGACGTACGGCGCCAGCACGGCGCGAAGTCCGAGCTCGTCCGCCGCAACCGCGCATTTGTGCATGAAGCGGTACATGTCGAGCACGCAGGTGGTGCCGGACAACAGCGCTTCGGCGTAGCAGAGCCGAGCCGCCGCGTGCGCAAGATCCTCGGTCAAAGCCCGATGTTTCGGATCGACATGCTTCGCCAGCCATTCGAACACCGGCAGATCTTCAGCCGTGCCGCGGATCAGTCCCGAATGCATGTGCAGGTTGACCAGGCCGGGCATGATGACGGAACCGGACGCGTCCAGCCGCTCCGCCGCCGGATAGCGCGCCCCGAGTACATCCGCCGGTCCGATGTCGACGATCCGCGTGCCTTCAATGAGCAGCGCGCCGCTTTCGATCGTTTCGTCCTGCCCGTTCACCGTCAGAACCGTGCCGCCGGTGATGAGCAGCGGCTTAACGTCCATATCGCCATCTCCCTTCCGGAAAAATGATCTCCGTGCGCGACACGGCATCTACTCCGCGAACGCCATGCGCTTCCACCCGGAAACGCACGGCCTGCCCGACGTGTAGTGCATCTCGCCTGCCGTGACGTCCCAGACCATCGCGCTGAGCGTCATATGCGGAAGCGGCGCATTCGACCTCCCGTGCAGGATGCCGTGGGCGCAGATGCTGCCGCTGCCCGTGCCGTCCCGTTCATGGGTCGCGGTCAGCCGTTTCAGCGCGTCCACGGCCGTCCGGCTGTCCAACGGCCTGCCGGCGAGCAGACGCAGCGCCGCCGACGCTGTCTCGTACCGCCGCCCGCGGTCTGCGCGCAGCCGGGCGGACATACGCCGCTGCTTTCCCGGGAACAGTCCGAACGCCTGGTTGCTCCGCACCGCCCATCCGGCCGACGACGCGTCCTGCCAGGCGGTCCGTCCCCGGCAATGCTCAAATACAAGGATCGTGCCGTTCTTGTCGGCGATGATGTGGCTTCCCCCGATGGACGGCCCGCCTTCCGCGATGCCCCGTTCCAGCACTTCCAGCGCGCCCCGGGCGTCCGTACAGACCGCGAGCGCTTCAGCCTGGAGCCGGCCGCGCAGATCGCCCTGCCAATAGTCGGCAGTCTCGCGGAGAGCGGACGGTTCCGAAGGATCGGCATAATCGAAGTACGAACTGATGAGCAGCAGCCCCTGATCGTTGAGTCCGGCATTGATGCCCTGCTGCGGCGCCAGTCCGTACGCCAGGATGGCGTGTCGCGACGGTCCGGCGGCCTTCCCGTGCCAGAACAAGACCGGCGGTGAATCCGACGTTTTGAATCCGAACACGGCGG
The DNA here is from genome assembly GCF_907165215.1 of Thermobacillus xylanilyticus. GTDB lineage: Bacteria > Bacillota > Bacilli > Paenibacillales > Paenibacillaceae > Thermobacillus > Thermobacillus xylanilyticus. Next base: position 68,987 of record NZ_CAJRAY010000038.1, read on the forward strand.
GCGTGCCGTCCTCCTTCATGCATCGCATGGCGCCGATCGTGCAGATGGAAATCACCTCCTCCGGCGTTATGGACGCGGTCGCGACGGCCGATTCCGCTTCTTCCGGTCAAGCGTCCCCCCGGAGGAAGAGCGCGCCGACCGCCAGCGCGAACAGAATCCCCCATACCGCATTCAGCTGGTAATAATGCACCATCACGAAATAAACCACGGCGATAAGCAGCGTCAGGAACGGCAGCGCGCCGCCCGCAGGCCTGAAGACATACTGGGCGAAATCGTAGGCCAGCATGGCCATCATGACGAAGATCGCCGGCTGCACGCCGCGGATCATGCCGCGGACGACCGGATGCCCGGACAATTTCATCATGATGCCGGCCAGTGCGGCCATCAGGATCGCCGTCGGCAGCACGACCGCCGCGAGCGCGACGGCAGCTCCGGCCCAGCCCGCGACCTTGAATCCGATGTAGGCGGCCAATTTCGTCGCGATCGGTCCGGGGAGCGCGTTTCCGAACGCGAGCGCCCGCCCGAATTCGTCCGTCGTCATCCACCCGTACCGGTCGACAACCTGCGACTCGTACAGCGGAATGATGGAGGGGCCGCCGCCGTACCCGAGCATCGTCGCCGTGCCGAATGCGACAAACAGCCGCCACAAATCCGAAAGCATCGCCGCCACCTCCCTTCCGGCTTGCCAATCGACCGCGCCCTTCGCCCGCGGATCGGCAGCGCCGCTGCCATGCCGCAGCGGGACATCAGATTCCACATTCACGATCCTCCCGTTCCGGTTGGCTTCCCCATTGTAAGGCGAAGCGAAAAACCGCTTCAATGAACGGGCCGGGATTTTGTAAGATCACCCAATCGGGAATGAATTGCTTGGTTGCCGTGCATGAGGCGTCGGACGAAAGTCATGGTGCGGACGAATGATGCCGGAAGCCGACGAGGAAAGCGGGTTTGCCATCGGGCAAGCAATTTGTACTTTTCGTCATACTTTCCTTGTGATAACATGGGATACAGCGGACCTGGCATTCACAACCAATAGTCCGCAAGACCCTTCAATTGACAACCGCAGACCAGACATTAGACAGGGGGACGCAATGCCGCCGGACCGGATCGGTTTTCCCGCGTGGCCGGGAGCCCGATCAGACGGACAGGCTCAGCTTCCGAACATCAGCGTCTTCCGGTTCCGGAAGCGCTTTTTCATATGGGGTTCAAATCATGCAACAGAAGGCAGCAGCCATGAACGTCAATTACATCAACCCGTTTCTCGCATCATCCATTCACGTCATTGAAGCCATGATGCTAGTGAAGCCGTCCGTCGGCCAGGTCGCGCTGCAATCCGTGGACAGCCGCAGCGATTCCCTGCTGCTCAAGATCGGCATACTCGGTCAATTTCAGGGCGACGTCGTCTTCAGTTTCCCGCACCAGGTGGCTCTGCGCATCGTCTCGGTCATGATGGGCGGATACCCGGTTTCCGAACTCGATGACATGTGCTGCAGCGCCATCGCCGAACTCGGAAACATGATCAGCGGCAACGCCACCACCATGCTCTCCAACGAAGGCATCGCCGTCGACATCACCCCGCCCGACATCGTGGCGGATCACAGCCGCTACGTGGAGAAGAAGGCGATTGCGATTCCGCTCGATCTGTCGGATATCGGCAAATTCAACATTTACATGTTTGCAGAGAGCGCATGACATACCGGAACGGCAACACCCCCGCCGCGCCTTGAACGGGCGCAGCGGGGGTGTTGCTGCCTTGCCGGCTGCTTCAATCCAGCACGGCGGTCATATGTTTCTTCGTCACCGACCAGTGCGACGTGTTCCATACCGCTTTGCCGTCTTTCACCAGAATCATCTGCGGCGAAGCATGGACAACGCCCAGGTCTTCGGCAATCTTGTTCGATACCGGGCGGGACTCGATCACCTTGACGAGATAGTAGTCTGTATCCGGATTCGGTTTGTCCGCCAGATAAGCCTCAAATTCCTCGAGTGCGCTGGCCGATACGGGACAACGGGTGCTGTGCTTGAGCACGATGATCTGCCGGTTTGCGGAATCCGATCTCACCTTGTCCCACGCTTCCAGTGTCGAAATCTCCTGCCATGCCGTCATATGCATCCTCCTCCCAACCGGCATGCCGGTTCAAGCGTCAAGATCCATAATACGGCGAAATGAGCAGATAGACAACAATGCCCGTAAAGCTGACGTACAGCCAGATCGGCATCGTCCATTTCCCGATGCGGCGATGCTGCTTGATGCGTCCTCCCAGCCCGAGCGTGACTGAGATCAGCGCCAGCGGCACATTGACGATCGCCAGGATGATGTGCGTGGCCAGGACGAACAGATAAATATAGCGCATCACTTCGCTGCCGCCGTATGCAGTCGGCTCCGTCAGGTAGTGATAGACCACGTAAGTGACGAGAAACAGCGCCGTGGTAACGAATGCGGCCCAGATGAAGGTGCGGTGCATCTTGATATTTTTCCGCTTCACGGCAACCAGCGCGATGACCAGGAAGCTGAAGGTGAAGCAGTTGTAGACCGCGTTCAGGAGCGGCAGCACCGTCACGTCAAAACCGACTTCGCCCTCGTACCCCGGCAGGAAAAACAGCAGCGTGATGATGCCGACGAGAACAAAGGTGAAAATGAAAATGAGCGGAATCCAGTTGCGTTCACGTACCGAAGGCACAGACGGCCCCTCCTTCACGAATTGGCGGCTTGTCCATCCTCTATTGTAAACGATCCTCCGGCTTCCGCGCCGCCCGGTTTGTCACGATTTTCCGAACGTTGGCTTCCCGTGAAGACGAGTGTGATGTCCAGCAGCTCGGAGCGGCTGGCGAGCCGGATGGCCGGTCCCCATGTGCCGAAGCCGGACGAGACAAGGGCGTGCATGCCGCCGATCCGCTTGTAGCCCCAATCGAGTTCGAAAAGCCGCCTGGTCACCAGATGGTTGGGCGCGAACTGGCCGCGGTGGGTATGGCCGGACAGCAGAAGATCCGCTCCCGCCTGCGCCGCCTCGCCGAGAGCCAGCGGCTGGTGATCCATCAGGAGAATCGGCAGCTTCGGATCGAGCGGTTCCAGCAGCCGGCTCACCGGCAGCCGTCCGTCCGGCCCGGCGCCTTCCGCCGTCTTGTCCTTCCGGCCCGCGATTTGGAAGCAGCCGTCAATCGTCACCGCCTCGTCGCGCAGCACGCGAATGCCGGCATCCGCGGCGCGCCGCACATAGGCTTCGATCTGGCCGCCGTAATATTCATGGTTGCCGAGGACGGCATAGATGCCGTATGGCGCTTTCAACCGGCCGAGCGTCTCGTCCATCCGGTTGCGGATGAACGGTTCGATGTCATCGTCAATGACATCGCCGGCCAGCAGAATCAGATCCGGCTTCCTTGCTTCCGCCGCCCCGATCAGCCGGCGCAGGTGCCGGTTGCCCACGATATTGCCGAGGTGCAGGTCCGAAGCGGCCAGAATGCGCAGCGAGCCGAGGCCCCCCGCATCCTTCGGCACTTCAAGGCGATATTCACGCACCACGGGCGACCAGGCGTTGATGCTGCCGGTGATGAACAGCACAAGCAGCACCATCGCAACGGCCGCGCCCGGCACGCCGATATGTATCGATGCGCCGTACCCGGCTTCCCTGAGCAGCCAGCCCGCGATGTCGGCCGGAGGCAGCAGCAGGCAGCCGTATTCGAACAGGGCAAAATAGTAGGCGCCGGCCACTTTGAGCAGACGCAGGACGGGGCCGGCGCCGCGCCCGATCCGGCCGATCGGGAAGCCGAAGGCGACGAGCAGGAACGGAATCCAGAAGACCGCTCCCGGAATCGGTCCGGCCAGCCATTCCAGGAACATCCGCAAGTTCCATCCGATATAGACATTCAGGCCGATGTAGAGAATGAGGATTAACGGCAGCGCGAACAGCATCCGTTTCATGACGAAATGACGACCCCTTGTTCCGGAAACAGGTTCAAATACCATCGTATCATATCCGGAGCGCTGCCCTCAAATGCGCCGCCGCTTCATTCGTCAGAAAAAGACGTGCCTCACCTGCAGAATACCGTCCTCGATGTCCCAGATGCCGAATGAATGATGGGGCTGCCTCCGCCGCGCGGTCGGCGAGCCCGGATTGAACATCAGGACGCCTCCGTCCCGCCGGTTGAGCGGTACATGGGAATGGCCGAACAGGATGACATCCACCTTCTCGTTCTTGAACGCCTGCCGCGCCCTCGACTCGGTCGTTCCGCCCGTGCCGTGACCGTGCACGATTCCGATGCGGATGCCGCCCAGATTCAGCCGTTTCCGCCAGCCGAACCGCTCCGCCAGTTCCCGGACATCGTTGTTGCCGGCTACGCCGTCGACCGGGGCGTATGCTTCGAACGCCCGGACCGCGTCCGGCACGCACCAATCGCCGGCGTGCAGAATATAGTCCGCCGTTGTCAGCGCTTCCCGCAGCGGAGCCGGTATCGATTTCGCGCTGCGCGGCATATGCGTGTCCGATACGACGATAATCCGCATGGCCGCCCTCCTTCCGGTTGATTGATCTAACAGACATTGTATGCGCCGCAAGCGCCGCGGAGTCACCCCGTGCCGAGCCCGTTACCATTCCATCAGATACTCGATGTCCGCTTCCGCTTCGCGATCCGCGATCCAGCCGTCGACCAGATCGGCAAGCTTCGATTGGGTCAAATAATCGACGATCTCTTCGCGCGCCGATTCCAGCGTCGCTTCCTGCGCGGCGGACTTGTCCGTCACGCGAACGACGTGAAAGCCGTAGCTCGTCTCGGCGATGGCCGTTTCGCCGATTTCAAGGCCGAACGCCGTTTCCTCGAATCCTTCCTCCATCTCGCCGCGTGCGAAATCGCCGACATCGCCGCCGCTTTCTTTCGTCATTTCATCGAGCGTATGCTCGGCGGCAAGCTCGGCGAAATCCGCTCCCGCCTCCAGCTGCTTGAGCAGTGATTCCGCTTCTTCCCGTGTCTCGACCAGGATGTGCGACGCCCTCACCGTCTCCGGCTGGTCGAAGCTGTCCTTGTTCTCTTCGAAATACGCCGCGATTTCTTCGTCCGTGACGGCGACGTCCGCCCCGATGATTTTCTCGATCTTGATCTGCGTTGCAACCTGCTCCCGCAGCATTTCCTCGGAATAGCCGTAATACGCGATCTCTGCCAGGAACGCGTCCATCGATCCGTAGGGCTCGGCGAATTTCTCCATCCGCGCCTGCACTTCTTCATCAGATGCCGTCGTTCCGGCTTCCTCGACCGCCTGCCGGATCACTTCCTGACGGATCAGATCGTCGAGCACGCTGCTCCCGCCGTATGCCGCCATTTCATCGAACAGCTCGTCCTTCGTAATCTTGACCCCGTTCACGGTCGCCACGGCTTCGGCGCTTCCCGCCCGGCTGCCGAAAACATGCAGCAGAAGCGAGACGATCAGAAGCACGGCCAGCACGGCGGTCGAAATTTTCCAGCCGAGGGTTCCCGCCGTCGGTTGGTCATGGTTGCGTTCATTCATCGTCCAATTGCTCCTCTCCATTCGCGTACGTCAACCACTGTACCACGAATGGAGAACGCTTGCCTTAAATGAACCTGAAAAATGTCACCCGTCACCCGATTTCATGTCCGGGATCCCGTTGCCGCGCGCAAAATGTACTCGTCGAGCAGCGACCGCGACTTCATCGAATCCGCCCGCGTGGTGGCATTCCGGCGCAGCACGGCGGCGATGCCGAGCGAAGGCACGACCGCCAGATATTGGCCGCTGAAGCCGAGCGCGAAGGCGTACCCCGGCCGGTCTTCCGCGGGATCCGCGACCCACCAGTGGAAGCCGTACCGGCCGAAGATCGGCGGTTTGTACAGCGCCAGCCCTTTCGACGCGGGCCGGGTCGATTCCCGGATCCACTCCGCCGGCACGATCCGCCGGCCTTCCCATACGCCTTCCTGAACGGTCAGCATCCCGATCTTGAGCAAATCCTCCGTCTTGAGGTACAGCCCGGTGCCGCCCTCGTGGATGCCGTGCAGTGCATTCCACTTGACGCGGCGGATGCCCAGCGGTTCGAACAGCCGCTTGCGGGCGTAATCCAGCACGCTTGAGCCCGCCGCCGCCGCGAGAATCGCCGCGAGCAGATGGGAACCGCCGGTATTGTACGCGAACACCGTTCCCGGCTCATGCGCGACCGGCCGGGACAATACGAATTTTACGCCGTCCGCGCTTCGTTTCATCGCCCAGTAAGGCTTGTCGAAATCGGGCCAATCGATGCCGGACGTCATCGTCAGCAGATGGCGAAGCCGGATCGACGACAACCGCGGATGCCCGTCCTTCGGCAGCAGCAGATAGTCGCCGATCCGGTCGTCCGGCCCGCCGATCAACCCCTCATGAATCGCAATGCCGACGAGCAGCGACAGGACGCTCTTCGTGATCGAATAGACCGCCGACAGCCTGTCCTGCCCCGACGCATGCCAGGACCAGACCGTCTCTCCGCCCTCGGCCACCGCGATGCTCCGCATGCCGCGGTCTTCAAGAAGACCGCGCATCGCTTCCAGCCGCTCGAAGTCCCACGCGATGCGGCCCATCTTCTTCATCCGGCTCCTTCCGCATCCATCGAGTCGCCCGCCGGCCAAGCGCAGGCAAGCGGGACCGGATCGAATCCAAGCTCCCGCGACCAGACCGTGAGCTGTCCGGCGTGATAGGCCTCATGCTGGACGAGCCAGCGCAGAATGTCACCGAACACCAACTCGGATGCCGTTCCGTCCTCATGCTGCACAACCCGGATTTCGCGGTCGCGTTCCGGCGTCCAGGACCTGACCGTCTCTTCCACGAACGGCCTGAGCCGTCTGGACAAAGCGTGCAGCGCGTCGAGATCCGCATATTCCGCATATTCGTACCGATGTTCCGTTCCGTAGGCAAAACGCCGGATCCAATATTGCTCGACATCGATGATATGGAACAGCGTGCGGAGGATGGATCCCTCCCCGTCGAGCCGCGGCGCGTCGAGTTCGACCTGCGGCACGTCCAGGCACCAGCGGAACCATTCGTCCCGCATTTTCCAGTTCAATCTGAACAGCTCGATCATCATCCCATCTCCTTCCGGTTGTCCGTCTTATCCGCGTCTGATCCCGCGTTCCCTGCCATCGTCCTTATGGTTGCCGGTCCCGGTGATTTGTCCGCTTCATCATTGCGCGTCCGCCCGAGCCGTGCTATCATGACCGGCGTAAGATGCGTTCCCGCCCGGGAGGTGAACCGATGACGTATCGCGGACGTTTCGCTCCGACGCCGTCCGGCGAAATGCATGTCGGCAACGCCAGGACCGCCCTGCTGGCCTGGCTCGACGCGCGGAGCCGGGGCGGTCAATTCATTCTCCGCATTGAAGATATCGACAAGCCGCGCTGCAAGCCGCAATATTATGATCTGCTGATGGAGGATCTCCGCTGGCTCGGCATCGACTGGGACGAGGGGCCGGACATCGGCGGTCCGTTCGGACCTTATGTCCAGTCCTTGCGGCTCGGAGATTACGAGCGGGCCTTGAAGCGGCTCGAGGAGCAGCATCTGCTCTACCCTTGCTATTGCAGCCGCGCCGAACTGATGGCCGTCGCCAGCGCGCCGCACGGTCTCGGCAGCGAAGGCCCCGCCTATCCGGGGACATGCCGAAAGCTGACCGAGGAAGAGCGCCGGGAACGGGAAAGCCGAAAAAGCCCGTCGCTCCGGTTCCGCCTGCCGGACCGCGCCGCGGCGTTCGAGGACGGCGCGGCCGGACCGCAGCGGTTCGAACCGGGCGCGGGCGGCGATTTCGTCGTCCGCCGGGCGGACGGCATTGTCAGCTATCAGCTCGCGGTCGTCGTTGACGACGCCGCGATGGGCATCACCGATGTCGTGCGCGGCGCGGATCTGCTCGATTCGACGCCCAGGCAGCTGCTCCTGTTCGAAGCGCTCGGCGTAGAAGCCCCGCGCTACGCGCATGTGCCGCTCCTGTGCGGACCGGACGGCAAGCGGCTGGCCAAACGGCACGGCGCGCTCTCGATCCGCGCGCTGCGCGAACGGGGCGTCCGGGCGGAGACGATCATCGGCGCAATCGCGTCGGTCAGCGGCCTCCACGACCGCGTCGAGCCGATCGCCGCGCATGAACTGATCGGCCGCTTCCGTCTTGAGGACGTGCCCGGGGAACCGGTCATCGTGGATGAACAATGGATCAGCCGGCTGGCCGGCGAAGCGCCGCCCGCGCCGTGACTTCACCCGGGCTTGTCCGTCCGCAAGTTCCCGCTCACAGCCGGCTGCTGTTGTCGAACGTCTGGACGAAGCCGTCCCACCGGTCGTCGTTGAGTTCGGTCTCCTTGTACCCGCCCGCCGTGTACTCGCGGATGACATTGCGCCAGAAGCGCTGCGCGCCTTCATGCTCCCGGCGCTGCTTGATCTCCCACAAGCCGGGGTATGACTCGAAAATTTCGCGCACGACGGCTTTGCCGATGGAACGGCGGCGCCATTTGCGCAGAATGAGGAAGTCCGACAGATGCCGCGTCGAAGGTGTGCGCGGCGCGACCAGACTGAATCCGTTGATCATCGCGAAGCCGGCCGCGGTGCCGTCGATCCGGATCAAGATCGGCAGCCGCCCCTCCTGCCGGCCTTCCGCCGTGAAATAATGATCGAACTCGGGATAATCGAATATGCCGTGATCATCGGGGTCGGCGCCGGTATACTCGCTGATCTCATGCAGATAGAGCTGCATGAGATTCCGGAGCAGCGGCTTGTCTCCCGTGCCCGCCGTCAGCAGCAGTATCTGATGGCCGCCGTGATGGATGATGTTCATGGCATACCCTCCTTTTCCCGCGGCAGCTTCGTCTTTCATATTCTACCCTTCCGCGTGCCGCGTCGCGGCAGCCGCTCCGCCGTCCCGGATCACCACGCGCTTCTTCAGCGGCATGTTCAGCAGCACAATGCCCGCCGTGAACAGGAACGCTCCCGCGATGATCCACAGCGTAATCGGTTCGCGAAACAACGCGGCCGACCAGATGAGCTGGAACAGCACCTGACAATTGCTGACGATGATGACGGCGGGGAACGGCACGCGCTTGATCGCTTCCCCGAAGCAGAGGAAGCTGAGCCCGGTAATGAGGCCCAAGGCGATCATCGCGGCCCATGCCGCGATCGAAAAACCGCCCGGCAGCGGATCGCCCGCGAACGGCAGCGGAACCGCCGTCAAGACCGCGGCCCAGAAGAAGACGACGAAATTCATCGTCGCCGCATCCATCTCCTTGACCAGCGACTTCTGGCTGAGGACGTGAATCGCGGCGCCCACGCCGGCGAGCGCGAAGCACAGCGTCGTGAGTCCGTCCGCGCCCTCCGCTATCTCCCCGCCCGCATTGCCCCAGCCGATGATCAGGATGCCCGCCAGGGAAAGCGCTGCCGCCGTCCAGCCTTTGGGACCGATGCGCTCCTTCAGGAACAATGCCGAGACGAACAGCAGCGTGATCATCTGGACGGGCGGAATCACGATGTTGCCGTAAGAATAGCCCCATTTGAGCGCCATGTTCTCGAAGAAATAGTTGAGGCTTTTGCCGGCGGCGCCGATCCAGATCCAGGGCAGCGCGGCGGACAGCCGGATCCTGCCGTCTTTGAGCAGCAGCCAGCCTCCGAGAAACAGCACTCCGAAGCCGAACCTCGCGAATGTAATCATCATGCTGTCCGCCATGCCGGATGCGATCTTGACCAGAATGCCGACAAAACTCCATCCGAGGGTGGCCAGCAGCAGCAGCACGTAGCCCAATCCCTTCACCCCACAAGACAAGGATAGCGGATCGACCGATGGTTCTCAACAGCAAAAGCGAGAGGCCGCGTCCGTCCGACATCAGGAACAGACACGGCCCTTGCGGGAATGAGGGAATTTCGATCCCGGATTCCGGTCTCAGCCGGCGGCCGTCTCCGCCGCGCGGGAGACGATCGCTTTTGACTTCCACGCCTTGCTCTTCCACCTCAGGAACAGCGCGATGCCGCGCACCCACTCATCCGCGATGAATGCGGCCCAGATGCCATACAGCCCGTATCCCAGATGGATGCCGAGCAGATAAGTCAGCGGCACGCTGAACAGCCACATGATGAGCACGGACGACAGCGCGGTGAAGCGGGCGTCGCCGGCGGCTTGCAGGCATCGCTCGAACATGATGTTCAGGTTGCGGCCCGGCTCCAGCAGGAAGCTGAGCAGAAGCAGATTTGAACCGATCCGGATGATTTCCTCCGAATCGGTGAACAGATCGAGCAGCGGCACCCGGAGCAGGCAGATGACCGCAGCCCCGGCCAGCGTGATCAGAACGCTGCGGCCGTAATTGCGCAGCACCTGCCGGTACGCCTCGTCCTGCTCCCCGGCCCCGACGAGATGGCCGACGATGATCTGCATGCCCCGTCCAAGAGAGATGCACAAAATCACGATGATGAAATTGATGTTCATCGTATAGATGCGCGTCGTCAGCATGACCGAGCCGAGGCTGGCAATCATGGCGGTCGTGACGAGCTGATTCACATTATAGGACAAATTGTTGAGCGACGCCGGAACGCCGACGCGAAGCACCCGGACCACGTCGTCCAATTTCCACCGGATCAAATGCCTTGGCGTGAACGGCAATTCGACAGCCCGGCGCAGCAGGTACAGGTTGACGATCATGCCGATAACCTGGCTGACAACCGTCGAGATCGCGACCCCGGTCACGCCCAGCTTCGGGAAGCCGAACGGGCCGAAGATCACGAGATAGTTGCCGAAGATGTGAATGATGTTCATGCCGAGCGCGACGAACATCGTCTGGCGGGTCAGGCCGTGCGACTGGATGATCGCGACCGCCGCGGACATGACGGCCTGCACGAACAGCCCGCCGCCGGCGATAAGCAGGTAGCGTTGCGCGATCGCGTGCAGCTCCGGTTCAAGACCGAACAGGCGGAGCAGATCGCCGCAGAACAGGACGACCATCGCGCTGACGAACAGCCCGAACAGCAGGTTGAGCGCCAGCGAAGATCCGGTGAGCCGTCCGACGTCCCGCCTAAGCCCGGCGCCGAGATACTGCGAGACAACGACGGCGGATCCCATCGCCACAAAGTTGAACAGCAGCATGCCGAACATGAGAATCTGGTTGGACACGCCGACGGCGGCCACCGCCTCGTCCGACACCTTGCTGAGCATGAACGTGTCCGTCATCCGAATGAGGGTTTGCAGGGCGGATTCAATGAAGATCGGCCAGGTGATGGCCAGCAGAGACAGCTTGACCGTCTTGCCTGCCGATCCGCCGCCTCCGTCCTTTGGGTTCACGTTGATCTTGCTCCTTCGATGTGATCGACCGAGAAAGCTTTTCTCAGGCAATCCAGGCCGTATCGGGCCGTGTCCGGCGCTGTACGCCCTCCGAAATTTTCAATGAACAGCTCCAGGGACAAGTAGCCGTCGTAACCCGAATCGCACAGCAGGCGGGCGAGCCTTCCGAGCGGCGCAATGCCTTCGCCCGGAAAGACGCGGTCACGGTCGGCGATCGTCTCCCGCGGCGGCTCGGCCGGGTAATCGTTCGCGTGAACGATGCCGATCCGATCGCCGCTTAACGAGCCGACGCTCTCGAACCGGCTTCCCCCGACGTACATATGGAACGGGTCAAGCAGCAGCTTCGCATCGCCGATGCCGCTCAGGTCAAGGACGGCAACCGCGTCTTCCAGCCGATTGAGCCGCTTCGCCCGCCCCCAGAATTCGAGATACGGCTCGACGCCCATGGAGCGGCCGAGCCTCACGAGTTCCGCGAAATGCGCGGCGAAATGTTCCGGACCCGCGCCGTCGACGTCGCCGTACGGCGGCGCGGCGACGGCCGGGCAGCCCAGCTCGGCGAGCATCCTCATCTCCCGCTCGGCTTGCGCGAAACCGTCGTGCCTCGCCGTTTCACTCATATCCGCCCAGCGGAAGAAGGCGATCGCATTCGGGATCGCGATGCCGAGTGAAGCGGCGTAATCCTTAAGCTCCGCGATCGATCCTCCGGATGCGGCGTAAGCTTCGAGATCGCGCATCCAGATTTCAATGCCGTCATAGCCGGCCTCGGCGGCGACCCGAAGCTGCTCCCGGATGTCCAATTTGTACGGGAACAGCGTGGATGCGTTCAGACAGGTTTGAAACGGAAAAAGTGCATCGCCCATGCTCAGGCCGCCTCCCGCAAAAATCGATAATGTCGATTACAGTGAAACTTCGATCGTCCGTCCTTCCCGGCTGCTCTGCAAGCCGAGCTCGATCAGGCGGATTGCCGCGCGCGCCTCCTCGGGTTTCACGGCGAGTTCGCCGGCGCCGTTCACCGCATCCCGCACATTCGCGAAATAGTTCTGGTACGCGCCGGGCAGCGTCTCGACCTTGCCGGTGAACCGGAGGCCGTCCTGCATGATGTCCAGCGTGCCCCAATTCGCTTCGGGATCGCGGCCCCAGCCGGGATCGGACGGCTTCCCGCCCGCCTTGAGGGCGTTCTCCTGCGGGTCTTCGCCGTACTTCACGAACGATCCGTTCGTTCCGTTCAGCCGGTAGCGCGGGCCGGGCGTGCGGACAATGAGCGAAGAATACAGTCTGACGCTCAGTCCGTTCTCGTAGCCGAGCGTCACATCGAAGGCGTCATCGGCGGCGACGCCCTCCCGCTGCGTCCGGATGTCCGCCCGGATCGTCTTCGGCGTGCCGAACAGCTGCAGCGCCTGATCGAGGAAATGGACGCCGAGATCGTACCAGACGCCGGCTCCCGGCGCCGCGCTGTCGCGCCATCTGCCCGGAGCGGGATACGGATTGTAGCGATCCCAGCGAAACTCGGCGGACACGATCCGGCCAAGCTTTCCGCCGCGCACAATCTCGCGCACGGTTTGAAAATCGCCGTCCCACCTGCGGTTGTGGAAGACGCTGAGCACAAGGCCGCGCGCCTTCGCGAGCGCGATCAGCTCATCCGCTTCGGCAGACGTCACCGTGAACGGCTTCTCGACGATGACATGCTTGCCGGCGAGCAGCGCGTCGCGGGCGAAGGTGAAATGGTCGGTGCTCGGCGTCGTGACAACGACGATGTCGAGTTCCGGATCTGCATACAGATCGTTCACGTCGCGCACGATCTCGACCTGCGGGTAATCCTGCTTTGCGCGATCCGTCCGGCGTTCGACGACTTTCGCGAGCTTGAGTCCCGGCACGCACGTGATGACCGGCGCGTGGAACGTCTTGCCGGCGAATCCGTACCCGATCAGACCGACGTTCAGCGTATCCTTCATTCGTTCGACCATCCTTTCCCCGAAAAGATAAGCATGAGTCCGGCATCAGTAGCTTGAGCCCGCGTTGTACAGGATGCGATTCGGCGGATAGGGAGAATCGCTCTCGCTGACCGGATGCAGCTCGCTGTACCGCGGATCGTAGTATTTTTTTCGATATTTGGTGGCGGTAATCCCTTTCACGTTCTTGAACACCCGGCAGAAATAGTTCTCGTCCGTGAACCCGACCGCATAGGCGACGTTCTTCACGCTCCGTTCCTCGTAGAGCAGCAGCTGGCATGCCCGCTCGATCCGGCGCTGGATAATCATCTCCCGCGGCGTGCGGCCCGTGTAGCGGACGAAGGAGCGCGAGAAATGCTCATGCGTCCAGCCGACACTCTGCGCCAGCCGATCAATCGAAAGCGGTTCGTCGAGATGCTTGTCGATGTAGTCAAGCGCTTTCAGAATCTGCGGCGGAATGCGGTTTTTGTCCCGCGTGACCGGCTGATCGACGATCAGGCCGTTGATCTCCTCGAGCAAGGCGGCCAGCAAGGCGCTGCCCCGCTGCTGCAGCTTGTCGGGATACAGATACGCGATGTTCATGATCTGCTTCATCATGCCGACGAGCAATTCGTCTTCCGCCGGGATGACGGACGGACCGTCCGGCTGCAGGATCGCAAGCGGCGGCGCCTCCCCGTTTCGGTGGAAATAGCCGAAATGGATGAACAAGTGGCGGGACGGCTGCACCGGATCGTACTCGTACTGATGCGTCTCGCCCGGTCTCGTCACGATGAAACACGGTTCGCTGAGCGTGTACGCCATTTCGCCTACGCGGTAGATGCTTTTGGTGCCGTCGGGAAAATAGAGCAGTTCGTAGTCTTCGATCTGCCGCGGCCCGAGACCGGTGCCGGCGCGTTTCACGATATCGCCCGCAACCCGGATGGCGGGAAGACATTCATGCGGCGGACGAAGCTGCACGTTGCCGCTGCGGTCCATGACGATTCCACTCCTTGCTCAACAGGTATGACGGGTATGACGGGTCCGATTCCCGCAAATGTTTGCCGAGTCTGCCCCCATTATCGATGTTCGGACGAGGCGAAACAATAGAGCAGATGAAAGAAAAACTGGACATATTTGATATTCCCAATGGATGGTATTTCTTTGCCGGATGCAAACGACGCCTGGACGGCGCAAGTCCGCCAGGCGGTCGTTACATCGAATCAGTCTGCGTACGGATAAGTCAAATTCCATTGCGCGCGGAGCGCATCGAGCGTCCGCATGATGGCCAGCGTCTCGTCGAGCGGCATGACGTCGCTCTCCTTCTTGCCTTCCCGCAGGCAGCGCATCGCTTCCTCCGCCTCGAAGTTGTAGCCTTTCGCTTCCCGGTTGTCGGTGAACGTCACCGGTTCTTCGCCGTGCACGAGCAGCGTTGCCGATTTGCCGAACAGGAAATTCGGGATGCGGATCTGTCCTTTCGTGCCGTACAGGATGGCTTCATTCGACGTTCTGAGCCGCACCGCCGCGGCGACCTGGGCTGCGCGCCCGTCTTCGTACTCGAACAGCGCGGCGAACTGCTCGTCCACTTCCGTCTTGCCGATCCGGGCGGTCGACGAAATGCGTTTCGGCTGCGTGCCGAACACCATAGAGGCGAAAGAAACTGGATAGATGCCCGCGTCAAGCAGCGCGCCGCCGCCGAGTTCCTTGTTCAGCAGCCGTCCTTCGGGCTGCCAGCCGATATCGAAGCCGAAATCGGCGGTCATCAGGAGCACTTCGCCGATCTTCCCTTCGCGCAGCCACTCCCGAACTTTCACGATCGGCGGCAGATAGCGCGTCCACATCGCTTCCATCAGGAAGACGCCGCGCTCCCGGGCTTCCCGGATCACTTCCTCGGCCTGCTTCGCGTTCATCGTGAACGGCTTCTCGCACAGCACGGCCTTGCCGCCGCGGATCAGGGTCAGCATGTTGTCCCTGTGGGCCGGATGCACCGTGCCGACATAAACGATGTCCACTTCGGGATCCGCGGCCAGCTCCTCGCAGCTGCCGTATGCGCGTTTCGCCCCGAACTCCGCCGCGAACGCCTCGGCCCGCTCCTTCGAGCGCGAACCGACCGCCACCAGTTCGGCGCCTTCGACCCGTTTCAGATCCGTCGCGAATGTCCTCGAAATGCCGCCAGGCCCCATAATGCCCCATTTGATCGTCCGTTCTGCCATGTAACCCGCCTCCCGTATTCCGGTAATCTGCTGTATCAATTTGATACCGTGGCTTCCATCATAACACGCGTTCACAAAAGCAGGCAATGGATTTCCATTCGCAAAAACTTGCACGTATCTTATGTATGGAACATACCGGGGGCGTCTTCCCGCTTCAGACGCGCTTGTCGATGATTTGCGCCTTCTCCCTGGCCAGTTCACGGCGCAGCATCCGGACTTCGTCCGTCAGCTCCGCCAGCCGATCCGTCAGCTTCGATTGGTTGATGGCGTTCCGGATCACCATCGTCAACACCAACAAGTGAAGTACCCCGGCCATCAAAATGATCACGATTAGCTCATCGGTATTCATCGTGCACACCCGCCTTTCCGATCCCGGCTTCCGCACCGGAGTTTCCTTCTTCAACCGTCCAGCCTCCGATAGCGCGCCGTGCGCAATTCCCGTTCATATTCGGCGAATTCCGGCATGCCCGCCGCCTTCGCCTCGCGGATTGCCCGCTCGACATCGTAAGGGACCCGCAGCAGCTGGATCGACCACGGCGCCGGCGCTTCGCCGCCGAGCTCCCCTTCCAGCAGCGCATAGGAAGCGGCCGGCAAATCCAGCGGATTGCCGACGCTGCCCGCATTGAACAGCGTGCGGCCCGCCAGATGCTGGACATAGGCGTTATGGATGTCGCCATATCCGACAATGTCCGCCGTCACGGGCTCCGTGCAATGCGGCGACGGCTCGAACATTGTCAAGCGGCGTTCATCCGGGTCCCACGGCTGGATGCGCTCATAGACGCTCCGGGGTGAGGCGTGAAACAACCGGACCCGCTTGCCGCTCAGAACAAACTCGATCATGAAAGGCAGCGAGCGCAGGTAATCCATCCGCTCCTCGCCGATAACGGATTGATGCCAGCGCACAACTTCGGATTCGGGATCGGACTCCCGCGGCACGAAATCGTCCCAGTTCCCCCGGATCACGGCTTTGCAATGGCGCCGGACGAGGTCGATGGCCGCATCGCCGGACGGCCCCTTGCCGATCAGGTCGCCCAGACAATAGATCGTCTCAACGCCGCGCGCCGCGATGTCCTCCAGCACCGCTTCCAGCGCCGGCAGATTGCCGTGAATATCCGAAATAACCGCGATTTTGTCCAAATCGGATCCTCCAGACGTAGATGTTCAATGCCGGCGCCGCAGACGCAGGATCAGCAGCACGAAGACGATGGCCGCAAGAGCGGCGAACGCCGTTCCGGACCAGAACAGGTACTTGCCGGCCGGATTTGAGCGGATGGCGCTTTCCAGTTCCGGCGACGGCGGCGGCACCTTGCCCTTGCCCAGCGCCGCCAAATCGTCCGACGCCTTCGCCAGTTCGGCCGTGCGCGTGCACGAATCGATTCTGAGACCGGTCAACGTCTTCCTGGCATAGACCATGTACGGCATGCCCTCGACAAAACGGTTCGCAACAGACGCCGCCATGCGAACCGTCACCCTGTCCGAATCGACGCCTTTCCAGGCCTCCGTCACACGGAATGCCACCTCGACCGGATCGGCGGAGGATCCCCATTTGGACCGGTTCAACGCCTTCACCGACAGCACAATGCCGGAGAACACGGCGTCGCTTTGCTGCAACGCGGTTTCGGGAGAAGGAATTTCCGCGCATGAGGCATGGGCGGGTGCCGGATTTGTGCCGAATATTCCCCCGCCGATCAGCAGCACGATGGCGAGCATGACAAGTCTGATGCGCATTACCGCTTCCCCCTCTGTCTCGTCCAATGCCGGCGCCGCAGTCGCAGAAGCCGGATCACGAGGACAACAGCCGAAAAGCAGGCCAGCACCGTACCCGTCGGGAACAGGTACAGGCCGCGCTTATCCGGCTCCGGCGACGGCGGCACCTTGCCTTTGCCCAGCGCCGCCAAATCGTCCGACGCTTTCGCCAGTTCGGCCGTGCGCGTGCACAGCCAGGTCGCCAGACCTTCCGACGTCTCGTAGGCATACACGATGTACCGCATGCCTTCATCGAAATCGAAGCCGCAGGTGGACATCGACGTATGCACCGTCAGCCGGTCCGCCTCTACGCCTTTCCAGGTTTCCGTGACGCGGAATGTCGCCCGGATCGGATGCTCGGCGTATCCTCCTCCGAACAGATTCGGTCCCTTTTGCCTGACCGACAACACTTCGCCGGCGAACACGGCAGCGCTTCTCTGCAGCGCGATCTCCGGGGATGGGATTTCCACGCAGGAACAAGCATGCGCGGGTGTCGGACCCGAGGCGAGCCCCCACCCGACAAGCAGCAGCAACATCAAGAGCACGCCCCGTCTTCGGCGCATCATCTCTCCCCCTGTTCCCGCCGACGCCGACGAACCTGTACATATACGGTCAGGCTCGCCGCAGCCAAGGCGAAAACGATGCCGCTCCCGATCAGCCAATCGTTCCGCCTCGTCGACGGCGGAGGCGTTCCTTCACCCAGCACGGACAGATCGTAATCGGCCGTGTCGAGAACGGTTGTGCGCGTGCAGATGCTCGTATCCAATCCCTCGGTCGTCTCGTAGGCATAGACCAGATAGCGGACGCCCGGTTCGAACCGGTAGCCGCACATCAATTGCGACGGATCTGCCGTCAAGACTTTGATCCGGTCCGCGTCAGGGCCTTTCCACATCGCCGTCACGCGGAACACCGCTTCGTACAGATCGGATAAAGTCTCCCCGTTGCCCGGTTCCGCTTTCCGGAAATCCGTCACCTCGCCCGCGAACACCGCGTCCGCCTGCCGCAGCGCTTCGTCCGGGGGAGGCGGCTGCAGACAGGAACAGGCGTGGACCGGCGCCGGATGCAGGGCGAACAGCCAGCCGGCGAAGGACAGCAGGATCACGGGGAGGAACAAACGTGCGCGTAACGCCACGCCTTCACCCTCCCGTCCACACAAGGCGGTTTTCCCTTTAGACGCCGATACCCGGGAAAAAGTTACAGCCGCAGGCTACCTTCCGACTTCCACCGATGCGATGACGACGTACATCAGATCATTCACATCGCCCTTCTCGGGAATCACGATGCCGCTCGTCGTCGCCATGCCGCCGTTCATCACTTCAACGGTCACCTCGCCGAAAGGCAGCTCCGCCGTCACGGCGTCGATGTCCAGCTTGTCATGATCGCAAGGGACGGCCAGCTTCACCTTCACTTTCATATTGTCCAGCGAGCCGCCCGGCAGCATGCTCCGGATGCCCGGCATCGAATTGCGGTGGATCGCGTCGCGCACGGCGCGCACCGCCGCGGTCGTCACATTCTGGCCGTGAAGGTCGGCCCCCATACCGAGCTGAATGAACAGCAGCTGCTCCATTCCGTCATCCCTCCATTCATCGATTGACGTGCCGCATCACGCGGAATGATTTTTACCGTCTTACAGATTGAACCGCCGGATGTGCGACCAGAGCCCTTCCGCGGCCAGAATCGCCTTCTGCCGCGGGCCGATCAGGTCGAAATGCGGATATGCGCCGCGCCGGTGAATGTAGGCGGGGTTCAGCCCCCATCGCCTGCACCACGCCGCAAGCAGGTCCAGATCGGCGCACCCGACCTTCGTTACCGTCGTCACGCCCGGAAAGCGCGGGTCAAGCCAGTAATGGGTCAGGTAGGCGATGCGGCCGGATGCGACTTCCGCTTTCCATGCGTCGAGCTCCGCGCGGCTGATGCCGAACGCCATCCTTACTCCCGCCCTTCTCGCGGCTGCGGCCGCACGCGGCTTGTCGCCGTCGCCGTGGCCGGGTCGTCCGGCCAATAGTGCTTCGGGTAGCGGCCTTTCAGCTCTTTCTTCACTTCGAAATAACCATTCTTCCAGAAGCCTTCCAAATCCTGCGTCACCTGGACGGGACGCATCGCCGGCGACAGAATGTGCAGCGTCAGCGACAGCCGGCCGTAGCCGATGACCGGCGTCCGGCTCATGCCGAACAGTTCCTGCAGCCGCGCCGCCAGCACCGGCGCCGACGGGTCCGAGTAGTCGATCGCGATGCGCGAGCCGCTCGGCACGCGATAGTGGGTCGGCGCTTCCTCGTCCAGCTCGCGCCGGCGGTTCCAGTCGAGCATCAATTCGAGCGCGGCCGCGAGATCGAGCCGCTTCAGGTCGTCGAGCGATTTCATGCCGATGACGTATGGCAGCAGCCATTCTTCCAGGCTTGCCAGGAGCGCCTCGTCCGACACGTCGGGCCACGACGGATCGAGCCGGTGCAGCGCCGCCAGCCGCCCCCGCAGCTGGCGGGCCTGTTTTGTCCACGGCAGGCGGTCGAGCCCTTCCGCGCGCAGCGCGTCGAGCAGCGCCTTCGCGATCTCCTCCGGCTCCGGTTTGTCAAGCGCCGTCTCCTTCAGGACGAGCGCGCCGAAGCGGACGAGCCGCCTCGCCCGCACCGTGCCGGACTGCCGGTCCCAGGCGACGGACTTCTCTTCCCGGACCTTGTCGGCAAAATGAGCCTCGAACCACGAAGCGTCAAACGGAGCGGCCAGCCGGATGCGGGAGTCGGCGCCGGCATCATCCAGCTCGGCCGCAACGATGAACGGTTCCGATGCGAGCGGTGAACCGGCGGGCAGCGCCGCGCCCCGGCCGACGGCGAGGGTGAAGGCCGCTCCGCTTCCCGGCGTTCCGGAGTTTCGCCGCATGCCGATCCGGTCCGGATAGGCGAAGCCGAGCAGAAGGCCGGCGAACCGGTCGTCCGGACGTTCGTGCTCCGGGACGCCGAATTGCCGCTTCAGATGGGCCGCTTCCGCCGCGGCGCGGCGGGCTGCGCTCTCGTGGACGCCGGACGGGATGCGGCCCGCGGCGGCCGCCCGGAGCGTCTGAAGGCGCGGCTGCACCTGGACGTCGGGGCCTTCCGGTCCCTGGTTCAGCAGCACGTCGCGCTCTTCGAGCAGCGCCGCCAGCTCGCACGCCAGCGCGCCTTGACCCAGCTCGAGCGCCTTGATCGCCATGTGCGCGAGACGGGGATGCAGCCCCGTCTCCGCCATGCGGCGGCCGTGCGGCGTCAGCTTGCCGTCGGCATTCCGCGCGCCAAGCTGCTCGAGCAGCTCCGCCGCCTGCGCAAGCGCGGCTTCGGGCGGCGGGTCGAGAAACGGCAGCGCCCGCGGGTCCGACGCGCCCCACGCGTCAAGTTCGAGCAGGAGCGGCGCCAGGTCCGCTTCCAGCATCTCCGGCACGATCGCCTTCGGCATCGCCCGCTCCTGCTCCTCCGACCACAGCCGGTAGCAGACGCCGGGTTCGAGCCGGCCGGCGCGGCCGCGGCGCTGCTCGGCGGAATCGAGCGAAACGGGCGTCGTCGCGAGCCGCGTCATCCCGGTGCGCGGTGAAAATTTCGGCACGCGCTTCAGGCCGGAATCGATGACGACGCGGATGCCGCTGACGGTAAGGCTCGTTTCGGCGATCGTCGTTGCCAGGACGATTTTGCGGATGCCGGGCTCGGGATCGGCCAGCGCCCGGTCCTGCTCCTGCTGCGGGAGCGCGCCGTACAGCGGCAGCACGGCCGTCCCTTCCGGCGCGCCGAGCAGTGCGGCGGTGCGGCGAATCTCCCGCTCGCCGGGCAGGAAGACGAGCAGGCCGCCCGTCTCCTCCGCCAAGGCGCGGCGGATCGCCCGGACGACATGCTCCTCCAGCGGCACATCCGCCGGTTTCGGCATATAGCGGGTTTCGACCGGATATTGCCGGCCTTCGCTCGCGACGACCGGCACGCCGCCCATCAGTTCCGCGACCGGCCCGCTGTCCAGCGTCGCGGACATGACGAGGAGGCGGAGATCGTCCCGCAGCACCTGCTTCGCCTCGAGGCACAGCGCCAGGCCGAGATCGGCATGCAGGCTCCGCTCATGGAATTCGTCGAATATGACGACGCCGTATCCTTCCAGCGACGGATCCGACTGCAGCATGCGGGTGAGCACGCCTTCGGTCACGACTTCAATCCGCGTGTCGGGACTGACCCGGCTTTCCATCCGGATCCGGTACCCGACCGTCCGGCCGAGGCGCTCGCCGAGCAGCGACGCCATGTAGGCGGCCGCGCTGCGGGCCGCCATCCGGCGCGGCTCGAGCATCAGGATGCGCCGGCCGTCAAGCCACGGCTCGCCCAGCAGCCGGAGCGGCACGCGCGTCGTCTTGCCCGCGCCCGGTGCGGCCGTGAGCACCGCACCGCCGTGCTCGCGCAGCGCTTCGAGCAGCCGGGGCACGGCTGAATCGACGGGCATCGGCAACTCGTCCAGGCGGACGAGCGCGCGTTGAATTTCAGATGATGTACCGGTGTTGATGAGATTGGAATGATGGTTGGACTTCATAGTGCCATTGTAATCGAGGCAGGCCGGGTTTCACAACGGAAGGTTGGGCGGGGATTCAGGCATAGAGGGCCGACAGGGCGAGCAGCAGCCAGGCTTCCGTCCATTCGTTCATGGCGCCGTACGTGTCGCCGGTCTGGCCGCCGAGCCGGCGCGCCAGCCATCGGCCGAGCGGCCAGCCGAACGCGGCGGCCAAGGCCGGAAACGCCGCCGCCGCAAGCGCGGCAGCGCCGGGCGCCGGCAAGCCGCCCCATTCAATCGGCGCGGCGCCGCCTGCGCACAGCAGCGCGAAGGTCACCGCCAGCCCGGCGGCGGCTGCGCCTCCCGCGTGCACGGCGCGGACGCCGCGGAACAGCGCGCCCATGCCGCCCTCGCCGCGGGCGTTCGGCCACGCGGCCATTGCCGCGGTCATCCACCAGCGGCTCCACACCGGGATGGCGGCGAGCATCGCCCAGCATGCCGGCCCGGCGCTCTCGAGCAGCGACGCGAGCGCGGCGAATTTGACGATGAGCAGCAAGACGCCGGCCATCGCACCCATCGCGCCGACCCGGCTGTCCTTCATGATTTCGAGCATCCGCTCCCGCGGCCGGTTGCTGAGCGTGCCGTCAGCCGTGTCGATCCAGCCGTCCAGATGCAGCCCGCCGGTGACCGCCGTCCACACCGCCAGCGTCAACGCCGCTGCGGGCCATGCGGGCAGCAGAAGCAGGAGCGCCGCCGCTGAAGCGGCCGTCACCAGCCCGACGGCAGCGCCGGCCAGCGGAAACGAGACGGCGCTTGCCCTCATCGTGCCTTGGTCATACGGCACCTCGAGCGGCACCGGAATCCGGGTGAGCAGCTGCATGGCGGCCGCGAACCCGCGGCCTGAACGGACGAGCAGCCGGAACATGCGATCACCCCCTGGTGTGGGTCAGTTGCAGCGCAGTCCTTGCGAAACAGAGACGACTTATTTGTGTCAAAACACGAGGTTCCGGCAGGAAAACGAAACGGAGACACGCTATTCACCCGAAACGAGCTGAACATCCCTTCGAAATGGCAAATAACGCGTCTCAGTTTCGTCAGGACGGTCTTCCGTCAAAGTTCATCCATCCGAAATGCGATCGATTTCAGATCGACCGGAATGCCGGAAACGACGAGGAACAGCCGATCGCAGACGCCGGCCAGCCGCTGGTTCATCCGGCCGGCGGCGTCCCGGAACATACGGCCGAGCGCCGTCTCGGGCACGATGCCGGCGCCGACTTCGTTCGTCACCAGCACGAGCGGAAGCGGAAAGCGCCGCACGGCGCCGGCCAGCGCCTCGATCCTGCCGTCCATCTCGCGCTCGACCCGCGCCCGGTCCGCACCGCCGTCCGGACAGACCGCAAGCAGATGGTTGGACAGCCAGAGCGTCAGGCAATCGACCAGAACGACCGGGCGGCCGGCTTGCGCCCCGGGGGCGGCGAGCCGATCCAGCAGCCCGACAAGATCGAGCGGTTCCTCGACCGTCTCCCACGCGAATCCGGACAGTCTCCGTTCCTCGCGATGCGCCCGTACGCGCCGCTCCATTTCATCATCCAAAGGCTGCGCCGTCGCGACATAGATGCCGCGGGACGCGAGACGAGCGGCATACGACTCGGCGAAGCGGCTCTTCCCGCTGCGCGCGCCGCCGGTGACGAGCACCGCCACGGCTCAGTCCTCCCTGCGCCGCGAGACGCCGGCGCTGTCGAAGGTCGCCATCTCGCCGATCAGGCGCGACGCCGCCTCGACGAGGTGTAAGCCGAGCACCGCGCCCGAGCCTTCGCCGAGCCGCATGTCCAGACGGATCGGCGGCGCAAGGCCGAGCGCGTCCAGGACGACGGCATGCCCCCGCTCCTCCGACAGATGCGAAGCGATCAGATAGGACAGCACAGCCGGGCAGAGCCGGACTGCGGCAAGCGCGGCCGCGGAGGAAATGAACCCGTCAATGACGACCGGAATCCGGCGCGTCGCAGCGCCCAGCATCAGACCGGCGAGCGCGGCGATTTCGAGCCCGCCGACTTTCGCCAGCACGTCGACCGGATCGTCGGAATCCGGGCGGTTCACGGCGATCGCGCGGCGCACCGCCTCGCGCTTGACCGCAAGCCCTTCATCGTCCAGCCCCGTTCCTCTGCCGACAACCGTCTCCACCGGAACGCCGGCGAGCACGGCGGCAATGGCGGCGCTCGGCGTCGTGTTTCCGATGCCCATCTCGCCCGCCGCGACCAGCGTCACGCCCCGGCCGGCCAGCAGGCCGGCCACTTCCATCCCGACGGCCAGGCTGCGCAGCGCCTCCTCCCGCGTCATGGCCGGCCCCGCGCACATGTTGGCCGTGCCTCTGCGCACTTTGCGCTCGATCAGATCCGGGTGGCGCACATCTCCGCTTATGCCGACGTCGACGCAGAAGACATCCGCGCCCGCCTGTCTGGCCAGCACGTTGATCGCCGCGCCGCCGCTCAGCATGTTCAGCACCATCTGCGGCGTCACCTCGGCCGGGTAGGCGCTCACGCCTTCTTCGCAGACGCCGTGATCGCCCGCCATGACGACCGCCGCCTTGCGCGGAAAGCGCGGCAGCGGCTCGCCGCGGATGCCGGCCAGCTGCACCGCGAGCTGCTCCAGCCGGCCGAGGCTGCCCTGCGGTTTCGTCAGCCGGTCGAGCCGGTCGG
Organism: Thermobacillus xylanilyticus; assembly: GCF_907165215.1. Taxonomy (GTDB): domain Bacteria; phylum Bacillota; class Bacilli; order Paenibacillales; family Paenibacillaceae; genus Thermobacillus; species Thermobacillus xylanilyticus. The sequence goes on from NZ_CAJRAY010000038.1 coordinate 93,313, forward strand.
CGGCCTGCATCATCGCGTCCTCGTGCAGCGGGCCGATATTCGCGATGACACGGGCAAGCTGTTCTTCAACGTTCATTTGCGATCGTCCTTTCCTTCTCCGGCTCCGGACGGGCGGTCCCGGACGGCGCCGCATGCCCGAATCCCGCCGGCTCCATCTCCCGGCTTCCGGGCTGCAGCAGCAGCTGGGGCACGCCGCTCTCCGGGTGCGGCAGCAAGACCGGCTCGACGCCGAACACGCGCCGAATCATTTCGGGCGTGAGCACGGCGGAAGGCGGGCCGTCCCCCGCCAGCCGTCCTTCGTGCATGACGAGCAGCCGGTCGCAATATTGCGCGGCCAAATTCAGATCGTGCAGCACCGCCACGACCGTCCGGCCCCCGGACCGCTGCCATGTCCGCACAAGATCGAGCAGTTGAATCTGGTATCCGATGTCAAGATACGTCGTCGGCTCATCCAGCAGAAGCAGTTCCGGATCCTGCGCCATCACCTTCGCCAGCGCGACCCGCTGCCGCTCTCCGCCGCTCAGGGCATCCATCCGGCGGCCCGCATAAGCCGACAGCCCGAGCGTTTCGAGCACGCGGTCGACCAGAGCTTCGCCTTCTTCGTCCCGGCCGCCGAACCAGTTCTGGTAAGGATAGCGCCCCATCGAGACCACTTCGCGCACGGTGAACGCCGTCCTGGGCAGCGGTTCCTGCTGCAAGACGGCAAGGCGGCGGGCCAGCGTCCTGCGCGGCCAGGATGAGACGGGACGGCCGAACAGCCGCACGGAGCCGGCGTCGATTCGTCTGACGCCGGAAATCGCGGCAAGCAGCGAAGACTTGCCGGCGCCGTTCGGGCCGATGATGCCGTACAGCCCGCCCGCTTCCAGCCGAAATCCGATGTTGTCCAGTATGCGCCGCCCGCCGGCGGCGATCGTCAGGCCGTCCACTTCGATCATGCGTCACCCCTCCCCAATCCGGCTTTGCGACGCTTCAGCAACCAGGCGAAGAACGGAGCGCCGACCAGCGCGGTGAGCACGCCGAGCGGGATTTCCTTCGGACTGAGCGCCGTGCGCGCCAGCGTGTCGGCCCATACGACATAGATGCCGCCGCCGATGACGGAGAGCGGCACGATGAGCCGGTAGTCCGGTCCGACGAGCAGCCGGATCAGATGCGGCACGACGAGCCCGACGAAGCCGACGACGCCGCTTACCGAGACGGCGGCGGCGGTCACGAGCGTCGAGGCGAGCAGGACGAACAGTTTCGTCCGCTCGACATTCACGCCGAGATGGGCGGCATGCCGCTCGCCGAGCGTCATCAGGTTCATCGCCGAAGCGAAGGCGGCGATGACCGGCAGTCCCGCGGCCGCGAACGGCAGGACGAGAAGCGCGTGGTCCCACGTTCTTTTCGACAGGCTGCCGAGCACCCAGAACAGGATCTGGTTCACTTCGTCGTCGGACATCGAGATCATGAGCGAGACGAACGCGCCGAGAAATGCCTGAAAGATGACGCCCGTCAAAATGAGCGTTTCCACCGCCATCTGTCCGTTCGAACGCGCAAACACGAACACCATCAGCACGGTGAGCAGTCCGGAAGCGAACGCGGCGGCCGGAACCGTCCACATGCCGATCATCGCCTGCAGCCCGAACGTCATGACGAGCGCCGCGCCGACCGAGCTACCGGAGGCGACGCCGAGCGTATAAGGATCGGCCAGCGGATTGCGGAGCACGCCCTGAAACCCCGCTCCCGCCATGCCGAGACATGCGCCGACAAGCACCGCCAGGACGATGCGGGACAGCCGGACCTGCGTCACGATCGCTTCCTCCAGCGGCGTCCAGTCCGGTTCGGAACTTCTGAAAAACGGCAGCTGATGGATGAGAATCGACCACACCTTGGCGACCGGCATGCCCGCCGAGCCGATGGAAAGCGACCATACAACGGAAACCGTCAGGAGCATGAGCGCCGCCCCTGACCATGCCGCAACGCGCAGCGGAAGTTTCATGGCTTCATCACGGGAACAGGTCCGGATGAATCGCGGCGGCGATTTCTTTCAGGCCGTCCGTCAGCCGCGGGCCGACGCGCACGAGCGGATCGTTCGTCACCGCATGCACGCGGTCGTTCTTCACCGCTTCGATCTGATCCCAGCCCGGACGGGACAGGATCTCGCCGAGAATGTCCACGCCTTCGATTTCCGGATAAATGATGACTTCGGGATTCCGCTGGATGACCGCTTCCGAATCGACCTCGAACCATCCCGATTGATCGGCAGAGATATTGACGCCGCCGGCCAGCTTTACGAGTTCGTCGAGAAACGTTCCGGAACCGACGGTCCACCCCGGCGAAAACTCGAGATAGACGCTGAGCGGCTCCGCATCTTTGACTTTGTCCGCAACGTATTGGATGGCCGCGCGCATCTCGGCGGCGACGGCTTCCGCTCCGGCCTGATGGTTCAGCAGGACGCCGACTTGTTCGATATGCGCGATCGTCTCCTCCAGCGTCTGCGGATCGGATGCGTACACGGTGATGCCGAGCTGCCGCAGCGCGTCGACCGCGGCCGCGTTCATGCTCGCGCTGCCGAGCACCAGATCCGGATTCAGCGACGCCACTGCTTCGATGTTCGTGTTCATGTCGCCGACGCGCGGCAACTCGGCAGCTTCGGGCGGATAATTGCTGTACTCGTCCGCGCCGACCGCAAGGCTCCCCGCACCGATCGCGAAGACGATTTCCGTATCGCTCGGCCCGAGCATGACGACGCGCTCCGGCGCCCGCTCCAGCGTAATCGCGGTGCCCGTCTTGTCGGTGACGGTGAGCGGATAGACCGTCTCTTTGCCGGCATCCGCCGCCGCGTGTTCCCCGGAATCGGCTTCGCTTCCGGCCGCGTCCGCATTTGCCGGGCTGCCGCCGTCATCCGCCGTTTGCTGACCGGCATTGTCACCGCCGCTTGAGCCGCTGTTCGTGCCGTCGTTTGAACCGCAAGATGCAAGCAGCATCGCGAACAGCAGTAGCGCCGCGAACCATGCCGCATATTTTGTCCAATTGTGATGAATGTCCGCATTTCGTGTCATGTCGTTCATTGCTCCTGTCCGAAAAGAATGTGATGCTAGAGGCCTTCAGCAAACAAAAAAAGCATCCCCGGCCTGACGTTCCCGGAAATGCTCATGCAAGCGTCGACTGTTCGAAGCCGTCCGGCTGATCGGGCGGCAAACCCGACAAAAGGCGGCTTCGATCCATCATCCAACACCTCCTAAGACCACGTAGGCAGCGTCTGGCAAGGATAGCGGGCAGGTCTCCTGACTCGAAGTGCACGAACGCCGTCTTCCCGGTTTCCCAGTGACATGGATGGCGTTCGCTTGCGCAAGGCGATTTGGGCTTGCGCGCTTCTCACAGTGGCGGGTCCGTGCCGGATTCTCACCGGTCTTCCCTATTAAGCCGGCCTCCGCTCAGGGCGCGGCGGCCTGGCACCCGTATCCGCAATATGCAATTGTCCGTTTCCGACTATAGCATGAACCGGTAAGGTTGTCCATAGCGGCGCATCAGTCGCCGGTGACCACTTCGCCCGGCCAGGCGGCCATGCCGTCTTCCACGTTGACGACATCGTAGCCGAACTGCGCGAGATATTCGCACACGCGCGCGCTCCGCACGCCGCCCTTGCAGATGAAGACGAGCGGGCCTTCGCGTTCCGGCTCGAGTTCATCCATCCGGTCCAGAAATTCGGACAGCGGGATCAGCCGCGCTTCGGCGATATGGCCGGCCTGCCATTCCTCCCGCTCCCGGACGTCGATCAGGTTGACCGGCTCTCCCTTGGCGAGCCGTTCGGCCAATTCTTCGGCCGTCCATACTTCAATGCTCATGCTTCGTCACCTCCGAGCCGCTTCTCGATCCGTTCGCCGTACGTGTCCCATGCCGCGGCTCCGTACCAGCCGCGCTGCTCCATGAGCAGGCGGAGCCTGAGCCGCCGCTCGTTCAGTTTCTTCCGGATGGCGGCGCGCTCTTCGTCCGTCCGGCACATGCGGAGCAGATCCGCGAGCGTGACCGTCTCTTTCGCGAGCTGCACTTCCTCCGGCACGACGCCGGCGTTTCGCAGCATCAGCCAGGCCGTGCGGAGTTCCTCCGGCACATGCGACAGATCTTCAATCTTGACCGGCTTGCCTTCGCCCGGCAGATTGCGGAGCTCACCCCGTTCGATCGCTTCCTGGATGCGCTCTTCCGCAATGCGGCTCACCCAATCCATCGCCTTCCGCCTCCCCCGCATCGAATCCTGCCGCTCCAAGCATTGTACGTCTCCGGGAAGCCGTTGTCCAGCGCCGGGAACGGACGTCCGGCCGCGCCGCCGGGCATTATCTGCTTCCGCGCCGCTTTGCTGCGAGCAGACGCTCCATCGGAGACCCGGCTGCGCCCCCGGAATCCGGGCTGCCGGCGTCCGGGAGAACGGAATGCGAACCGTTGGAAGGGGTCGATCCGGTTGCACTTGGACCGGCACGGGCAGCATCCGTGCCGCCGGTCTCCCCGGCGCGGACATTCGGCGGGTCGTCTTCGGCCATCCGCGGCTTCCGGTCCCGCGGCCTGATCCCGCCGCCCGCATAGAATTCGCCGGTGCTCCGGGTCCGTTCCTTGAGCCGCGACCATGCGGCGGCACCCGCCGCATCCGCGCCCGGCCTCTGCCGGACGGCAAATCTGCCGGCCAGGGCGGCGGCGATCCTGTTCCACGGCAGCGACAGCCGACGCACGGCGATGTCGGCGAGCCACAGCAGCAGCGCAGCGATGAGCAAACCCCGCGTCAGATCGACTTTCCCGCGCGCCGCAATCCGTTCGATGCGGAACACCTCGTCGGGGTGTTCCGGCGACAGCATGCGCCCGCCCGTCATCTGTGCGATTTCCTCAAGCAGCGCCCGCCCGTCTTCTTCGCCGGCAAGCCGGAATTCGGGCGAATACGGGATGACGAAACCCGCCAGCGAGCCGCCGGAAGGCGCGCCGTCCGCATCCCCGCTTTCGCTGATCCGCATGAAATACGCGCCCGGCCGGACGTTTTGGAGCCGCACGGCATATTCCCCGGGCGCAACCGGAACGGGTCGAACCGTTTCCGTAACGCCGTCTTCTCCCGCCAGCGATGCCGTCAGATTGCCTGTGCCGGCTGCGCCCTGGGCGGTGATGGTCAATTCCGCGTCTCCGCCTTCCAGCCTTGCCTTCACAAGCCAGGGGTCGGTCGAAAATTGCGGGAACGTCCATTTCACCCATGCGGCCAGCATGTCGGGAAATTGCGGCCAGGACGTCCAATCCGCCGACCATTTGCCTGTCAGATCGCTCGTCCAGGCGACCGAACGGCCGGCTCCGAACGACCAGCGCGCCAGCAGCGGATCGCCTTCCGGAGACAGGAGCACCGTCTCGGCCGTCTCTTTGGGCGTTGTCGCCACATACGCGTCAACGGCGGGAACGCCCGCAGAGAACAGCGGGAGCCAGCCGCCGGCCTGCCCGATCGCGGGGACGAACCGGTTCTCCACGATGTAGGTCCGTGCCATCATCGCCGTCTCCCGGCTGAAAATGGCCGGGATCGTGCTTTGATCGGCGGTGTAATAATACCGTCCCTTCGCCGCGTCGGCCAGCCGCTTCAGCAGCTCCGTATCCGCGTCCATGCCGACGGCGACCGTCGACATCGTAATGCCCGCTTCGTTCATCGCGGCCGTCAATGCGTTATAATCGTTGTTTCCCGCCGACATGCCGTCCGTGAGCAGAATGATGTGCCGGCGCTGGGCTTCTATCTCCAGCATCCGGTCGAGCGCGGCGGCAACGGCCGGATGGATGTCGGTGCCGCCCGCAGGCTGTATTCCCTGCACCGCTTCCGCGACCGCATCGCGATCCGCCAGCTTCGCCGGTTCGACGACCCACCACGGAGAATCGTCGAACGCGACGACGCCGACCGTGTCCGAGTCGCGCAGCAGTCCGATCGCGCGCAGCGCCGCTTCTTTCGCCAGTTCCAGCTTGCCGCCGTCCATGCTGCCCGACCGGTCGATGACCAGGATGAGGCCGAGGGACGGCATCTGCCGCCGCCCTTTCAGATCCATGTAGACCGGCAGCGCGCGTTCGAGCGGCGTCTCGAAATAGCCGCCGAGGCCGTAGCTGTCCGCGCCTCCGGCGGCAACGAGCCCGATGCCGAGATCGCCGACGGCGGATGCCAGCCGCTCCATTACCGTACCGGACAACCGCGTTGCCGGCACATTGTTCAGCACGACCGCGTCATATCGGGCGTAATCGGCAAGTTCCACGGACAACTGTTCAGGCGGCAGCAGATCGTACGGAATGAGCGACGCCTCAAGCGCCGACACGATGTTGGCCGACGTGCCCGGCTCGCCTTCGACGACGAGCACGCGCGGCGGCCCTTCGACCCGGCTGAATCCGTAAGCCGTGTCGTTCTGCGCCCGTTCGTCCCCCGGCATGTAGATTTCGGCGCGATAGCGGTTGAACCCGGCGGACCCGGCGATGTTTTGAAACAGATAGCGGTTGACGCCGGACGACAGCCGCACCGTCTCGCGGGCGATCTCGCGCTCGTTCTCGAACAGCCTCAGCTCGGCCTCGCGCTCCGCGGTGCTGGCGACTTCCAGCTCGATCGTGAACCGCTCGCCGAGCCTGACCGAAGCCGGCGTCTGGAGCGACTCGATCGCCGCGTCGTCCGCGGCTCGGGAGGCGAGCGGCACGACATCGACAGCGATGCCCTGCGACCTGAGCAGCCGGCTCTGGCGAATGGCATCGCCCACGTTGCCTCGGCCGTCCGAGAGCAGGACGATCCTTCCGCCTTCCGGGAGCAGGCTCGCCGCGAGCCGCAGGCCGTCGGTTATGTTCGAATACACGGGATCGATGCCCGCACGCAGCGCGGGCGCACCGCCTTCCGTCGTCAGCGGCCGCTCCACTGCCGCGGTTCGGCCGAACGAGACGATGCCGGCCCGATCGCCGTCTTCCTTGCCGTCGAGCGCCTCGCCGATCCAGCCGGCGATGCTTGCATCGTCCGCGACGCTTGCCGAGCGGTCGGCGACGAAGACCACCGCCCGGTAATCATCGCGAAACGTCGGTGCAAAGCCCGATGCGACAGAGATGAGCAGCAGCAGGATGACGGCGCGCAGCGTAAATGCGGCGGCTTTGCGCGGCCCCGACAGCCGAAGCGTACGCTTCCATGCCCAAAACAGCCACGCGGCAGCCGGGATGATGAGCAGCAGCAGCCACGGCTGGTCAAAATGCAGCCCCACGCCGGTACACCTCCCATTCCGCCGCCAGAAGCAGCAACAGCAGAACGGCGATGTACGGCACGAGGTCGATCCAGGCATCCGACTGACCCGATGCCGCTTCTTCCGCGCCGTCCGGCGTTCCCGACGCCGCATCGCCCGTCTCCCTGCCGGTTCCCGGAAGGCCGGTTCCGGAGAGCGGCTCGTCCGTCCACATCCCTTCCGCTTCCGCCGCGTGGACGGCGAGCAGCCGGGCGCCCAGCACCCGGTCGGCCGCATCGTATTCGACAAAACGGTAAAGGCCGGGGACGCCGGGCACCGTCTGTACGGCGGACACCGCGCCGTCCGCGTTTCGTTCCGCTTCAACTGCGGCGGATGCGGATGCCGTCCGGACGGGCGCCGTCTCCAGCGTCTCCCAGACCGCCCGCACCGTGCCGCTCCTTATGCCGATCTCGATCCGGCTGCCCGCTTCCGCCCGGCCGAGGTGTCCGCCCGCGGCGCCGCCGAGCCATTCGGCCGCCTGTGCGGCGAGAATCGGGAAATCGGGCCGCAGCGGCAGATCGGAATCGGCGGGATCGAACGCCAGAACGAGCTGCGGGCGGCCGTCCGCAGCCCCGGCATAGAGCACCGGCACGCCGCCGTACACGGCGACCGGCTCCATGCCGGGGCCGGGATCGGCCTGCACGATCCGCGCGATGTGCGTATCGGCCAACGTGATATGGGCCGTGACGGGATGCGGCCGGATGTCGACCCGGTTGTCCGCCGGTTCGGTTGCCGTTCCGCCCCGGGGCGGCGATGAAGCGGTCCAGATGCGCCATACCGGCCTGGAAGCGAGCAGGCTGCGCCAGGCGGCCGAGTCCAGCTTTCGTTCGTCCGCTCCGTACAGCACGATCCAGTCGATGCCGGCCGCCGATTCATCGTCGGGTTCGAAGCGGTCCGGATCGGCCTGCACGATGTCGACGCCCGCCAATTCGAGCGCGGCGGTGAGGAACAGGCTGCGTTCGCCGACGAGCAGCACCCGGCTCGCTGAAGCCGCAGCCGGGAACGCGAAGGCCGCGTTGTCCGCTGCGTAATCGTCTGCCGTGCGCAGATCGGCGCGGTAGTAGTCCGCCGCCGGCAAACCTTCGAAGGAGAATACGCGCTGCTCGCCGGGCTCCAGCCGGAACGTCCGCTCCGCCGCCGGCGCCTTGCCGCCGGCGGGCACAAGCGCGAGCGTGCCTTCCGCCGGGCGCGCACCGTAATGGATGAGCGTCACGGCAGCCGCATGCGATTCCGCTCCGGCTTGCAGGCCGAATGCGGCGACGGACGTATTGGCGCCGTCCCTGCCCGCCGCGAACAGGCGGATGGCGGACGCCTCGACCGTTGCGCCGCCCGCGCGGATCCGGCCGTCCGTCGCCAGCCACAGCTCGGCGCCTTCCTTGTTCCGGACCAGCGCATCGGCCAGCGTGAGCGCCGCTTCCTCGTCCGTGCGCCCGTAGTGCGGACCGATCGCTTCCAACGCGCGGCGGATCTTGCGCCGATCGGTCTCGTCCTGCAGGATCAACTCCGGCTCGCCGCCCGCCGCGATCAGGGTCACCGGACGGGAGGACGGCAGCTCCTCCGCCGCGGCCGCGACGGCTTGCAGCGCCTCGCCCAAGGCGTCGGCTTCGCCGCTTCCGCGAGACGCGGCCGCCGTCATGCTGGCCGAACGGTCGACGACGATGACGACCGGCGCAGCGGACGAGGCCTGCCCCATGACGTGCGGACGCATCAGCGCAAAGACGAGGCACGCCGCCGCGATGAGCTGCAGAAGCAGCAGCAGGGTGCGGCGCAGCCGCTGCCAGGGCCGGTTCGCTTCCTGCTCGCGCAGCGCCCGCCGCCACAGCAGATGGCTTGCGATCTCGGTCTCCGGGTACCGGCGTCTCAGCAGATACATCAGCAGAATGGCCGGCAGCGCCAGCGCGAAAACGGCCGAAGCGGCGGACTGAAACAGCATGTTCTCCCTCCTTCGCGTTCAAGTTCGGCACCGATCCGATCAACGCGGCCGCTGCAGCAATCCGTGCCGCGCCATGCGGACGAGCACCGTCTCCTCGAGCGGCACGGACGTATCGACGGCGAAATAGACGAAGCCGAGCTCCATGCATCTTCTTCGAATGGCCCGGACGTGTTCCTTCAGCGCTTCATCATAGGCGCGCAGCGCGTTCTCGTGAACGGCCACATCCTTCGCCGCTTCCGTCTCGGCGTCAATGAGCCGAAGCTCGCCGCGCAGCGCCGGCCGCCACTCGTCCGGCGCGAGCACATGCACGAAGACAAGATGCTGTCGCGCCGAGGCGAACGCCTTGAGCGTCTCCTCAATCCCCGAGGCATACAGCCCGTCCGTCAGCAGCCAGCTGACGCCGGGCCACGGCGGCAGCGCGCCGGGCGCAGCAAGCGGGACCCGGAGATCCTCGGCGCCGGGATCGGCGGCAGGGCCAAGCGACTGTTCAAGGAATTCGAACAAGCGGTGCGCCGCGCCGCGTCCCCTGGCCGGATGAAGACGGCCTTCGACGCTGCCGGCAAAGCGGACGGCCGCGGCGCGGTCGTCGCCGCAAAGGGCGGCATAGCCGGCGCACGCCGCAATCCGGGCGGCATAAAGCAGCTTGTTCGTGTCCGACCATGTGTCCGGATTCGTCTCCGGTTTTCCGGGCTCGAAACGCATGGACCGGGATACATCCAGATAGAACGTGACATCCGTCTCCTGTTCGTCCCAATATTGCCGGATATAAGCCCGCCCTGTGCGGCCGTAGACGTTCCAGTCCAGCCGCCGGATATCGTCGCCCGGCACATATGCCCGGTAGTCCGCGAATTCGAGCGAACTGCCGAGCGCGCCGGAACGCCGTTTACCCTGCTGCGTGCCGCGCGTCCGCCCGGAAGCCGCAACGGCCAGCCGTTCGACGCCCCTCAGCAGCGATTCTCCGGGCCGAACCAGCTTGCCTTTGTTTCCCTCCGGGGCGGAATGACCGGCTCGGTCCGCCGCGCTCACGGCGAAACCCCCGCCGCCGCGAGCACTTCCGCGACCAGCTCATCCGGCCGGATGCCGGATGCAAGCGCTTCGTAGCCGAGCACGATCCGGTGCCGGAGCACGGGCGCGGCCGCCGCGGCAAGGTCGGCGCGCGAGACGTGCAGGCGGCCGTCGAGCAGCGCGCGCACCTTCGCGATGCCGACGAGCGCCTGCACGCCGCGCGGACCGGCGCCGTAGCGGACATACCGCCGAACGGCGTCCGGAACGTCCGGCTCGCCCGCGTGGGTCAGCATGACGATCTGGACCGCCAGATCCAACATATCGTCGGAGACGAGCACTTCCTTCGCGTACCGCTGGATGCGGTGCAGATCTTCAGCTCCCGCGGCCTTCTCCGCCTTCGCTTCGTGTGCGGAAGTGGTTCGCGCGACAATCTCCTTCAGTTCGGCGCGGCTCGGATAGGCGACGTCAATCTTGAGCAGGAAGCGGTCGAGCTGCGCTTCGGGAAGCGGGTAGGTTCCCTCCTGCTCCAGCGGATTCTGCGTCGCCAGCACGAAGAACGGCCGCGGCAGCGGATGCGTCTCGCCGCCCGCGGTCACCGTGCGCTCCTGCATCGCCTCGAGCAGGGCGCTCTGCGTTTTCGGCGTCGCCCTGTTGATCTCGTCCGCCAGGATGAGGTTCCCGAAGATCGGCCCGGGCTGGAACCGGAATGCGGCCGGCTCGCCGGCGGCGCCGAATTCGACGATGCGCGTTCCCGTAATGTCGGAAGGCATCAGGTCGGGGGTGAACTGGATGCGCGAGAACGTCAGATCCAGCGCGTCCGCCGCCGTGCGGATGAGCATCGTCTTGCCCAGTCCCGGCACGCTTTCCAGCAGCGCGTGGCCTCCGGCAATCAGGCACCACAGCAGTTGTTCGACGACCGTCTCCTGTCCGACGATCACCTTCGCGATCTCGCGCCGAACGGCGTGGATCCGCTCGACGGCTTCCGCGATGTCCGCTTTCGATTCGATCATGGCATCCTCCCGTTCCGAATCGTTCACCGATCCGGCTGTATCTCATCGAAATAGTTCTTGACGCGCTCCTTCAGCGAAGGCGGCAGCGTGCCGGCCGACAATGCGCGACGGGCGTCCGCTTCGTAGGACGCGTACACTTCTTCGTAACTGCGAACGCCGCCGTCGACGACCGGCGAGCTGCCGCCTTCGGTTACGGCGCCGCCGGACGCGGGGCCGCCGTCGGTCGTCACGTCGCCTTCTCCCTCGTGGATGCGGGGCGTCGTGACGAGCTTCCGTCCGCCGCTGCCAAGACCGGCTCCGCCGCCGGTACCGCTGCCCCGGCCATTGCCGATGCCGGAGCCGCGCCCGGCGCCGTTTCCCGGTCCGCCTCCAGCGCCGCTTCCGGCAGAGCTTCCCGAACCTTTGCCGTCAGAACTTCCCGTGCCGCTTCCGCCCGAACCGCCGCCGGACGGGCTTTCCGAACCGGAGCCTTCGGATCCGCCGCCCGCAGAGCCGCCGGAAGAACCGTTTTGTCCCGACCCGCCGCCGGATTGACCGCTGCCTGGCTGCGATCCCTCCGAACCCGGCTGCCCGCCGTCCGGTGAATCCGTTCCTCCACCGCCGCCGTCTGCGCCGGCATCCGCGATGCCGTCCCAGCCGCTGCTGCCCGAACTCCCCGCGGCATCCAGACCAAGCCGCGAACCGGCCGCCGCCAGCGCGGATGCCGCCTGCTCGGCCAATGCTTGCAGCATCTCCGCGGACAACGCGCCTTCCATCGCCTGTCCGATCGCTTCCGCTGCGGCTTCCGGCTCGCCGTTTTCCAGAGCGTCCGCAGCGCGTTCAAGCGCTTCACGCAGCGCATCTTCTCCGGCTTCCGGCGACTGGCCGGCGAGTTCCCGCAGCCTATCCGCAAGCGCTTTCCGCTGTTCGGGTCCGAGCCGCGCAAACGAGCTTCCCAGGCGCTCAGCCGCTTCGGCCACCCCGCGCCTGTCGCCGCGTTCCAACGCCTGTCCGAGTTCACCGAATTCGGGTGTCCGCTGCAGTTCTTGCGCCAAAGCGCGAGTCGCCTGCAACTCCTGCTTCAGTTCGGCGGCGAGACGCGCAATCTCCCGCTCGGCTGCCTCCCATTGGGCGCGTAGCGCGTCCGGCTCCGTCCGCAGCGTCTGCTCCCGCAGCCGGTTCAACGGCTCGGTCAATGCCTTGCGCTCTTGTTCCGACAGGCCGCCGGATTGCCCAAGTTCGTCCAACGCCTGTTCGACGCTGACGATCTCGCCGCTCAGCGCCGCGCGGGCGGACAGCCGCTCATCCATCGGGTTCGGCAGGAGCAGCAGAATCACCGCGGCACACCAGACGGCGGCAAGACCAAGCAGGTATCGCCGCCGCTCCCGTCCGCGCGGCCACGGAATCCGTTCGCTCAGCCCGGACGCGAAACGGGCTGCCGCCGCTTCGGCGTCGGCGCGCTGCAGGCGCGCGATCGGCGTATTCAGGTGCAGCAGGTCGAGCGCCGTGACGACGGCATCGCGGGTGCCGGCGCGATCCATCTCGCGGGCCGCCGCGCGTTCGTCGATGCGAGGCCGGAAGGAAGCCGCCGCACCGGCGGCGATCCCCAGGGCGGCGAGCGCCGCCGCGATGATCGGCGCGTCCGCGATCGGCAGAAAGCGGGCCGCCGCAAGCAGCAGCACCCCCGCGCAGCTCCCGGCCAGAAGCCCGGCTGCTGCGCGCCGCACGAGCCGGACAGCCATGAGGCGCCGGCGCACCGGTTTCAGCAATTGCAGAAGCTGCGGTTGATGCGTTGATCGGGACATGCTCCCCCTCCTTCCGGTCCGGCAGGAATGGATTCCGGGATGGACCTGCGCTATTATTTAATACCATTAATAATCAAGCACATTAACATTTCATGTGGTTGTCTGTGCGGATGGCAATCAGCCTCGGCCCGCCGCCTTCTTCCGTTTCCGTTTCAGCACGGGTCGGATGTGCCGGATGCTGAGCGGAATCGCGATGACGGTCAGAATCGAGTAGACGATGAAATATTCCTGCCACAGCTCGATCGGGGCTTCGGCAGACGACGGGCCGAACCAACCGCCGCGAAATACGCTGCGCGACAGCTCGGGTTCAAAGATGCTGACGAGCGCTGCCGCCGGATTCAGTCCCATCAAGAAGCCGAGCCAGTTGGAATAGCCGGGCGGATTCGGTTGACCCGAAGTCATGCTGTCGATCATCAGATGCAGGATCAGGTACAGGAACGCGGTGCCGCCGTACATGAACAGCGTCAAACCGTACGATGTGATGACGGACAGCATCGTGCGTTTCATCCATGTGGAGAACAGGACGCCGAACGACCCGAACGCCAGCATTGTGAACAGATAGAAAGCGAACACCGTCCCGACCTGTCCCGGCGAAATGCCGCCGTACAGGAAGACGATGCTGAATATCGGCATGGTCGAAATGACAAGCAAGGTCATGAAACTGAGCGAGGAAACCAGTTTGCTCAAGATGATGCTCGTCGAGCTCTGCTGCGTTGTAAGCAGCAGATTCAGCGTCTGTTTCTCCCGTTCGCTGCTGACGACGCCGGCGGTAAGCCCGGGCGTCATGAACGCGATCAATCCGAGCTGCGCGAGGCTGATGAACAGGAACATCGTCCGGCTCCGGCCGGGATCGAAAGACGCCGCTCCGAGCCCGTAATCCATGCGGAAAATGTACATAAACCCGAACGCCAGAATGCCGATGGCCGTCAGATAGAACAGCAGCGCCCACATGGAACGAGGCGTCCGCATGCGGAGCGTGAATTCCTTGCCGAGCACCGGATTGATGAGCCTCGTCCGCAAGTCCGGCAACCGGCGCTTGGCAGCCGACTGTCCGCTCATGTCTTCACCCCGATTCCTTTGGTCATTTCGAGGAAGACGTCTTCCAGATTCGTCTGCGCCTCGCTGAAAGCGATCGGCCGGACGCCGCGTTCGACGAGCCGGACGAGCAGTTCCGCCTGTTCTTCGTCGCCGCCGGCAAATTGGAATCTTACGAGCTGCCCGTCCCGCATGACACGTCCCACATGCGGCTCGCCTTCCAGCAGGACGACCGCTTCTTCCGCTCCTCCGGCCAGCCGAAGTTCGAGGATGCGCCCCGCCTGCAGCCGGTGTTGAATCTCGGCGACGCTGCCCTGGGCGATCATTCTCCCCTGTTCGATGACGCCGATCTCATCCACCATCTCCGCCAGTTCGGGCAGGATATGGGAGGAGATGATGATGGTCTTGCCCATCGCTTTCAGTTCTTTCATAATCTCCCGCATTTCAATCCTTGCGCGGGGATCGAGACCGGATGCCGGCTCGTCAAGGATGAGCAGGTCCGGGTCATGAACGAGGCAGCGCGCCAGGCAGAGCCGCTGTTTCATGCCGCGGGACAGCGTGTCGACATAGGCATCCTTCTTGTCTGACAGGTTGACGAGTTCGAGAAGCTGCGGGATGAGCGCTTCGCGCTCCGCCCGCGGAATGCCGCAGCTCGCGCCGTAGAAATGCAGATATTCCGTCGTCCGGAATTGATCGTAGACGCCGAAGAAGTCCGGCATATATCCGATTCGCCGGCGCACTTCCTTCGGATCTTCGGTCACGTCGATGCCGTCCACCCGGACGATGCCGTCGTCCGGCGCAAGCAGCGTCGCCAGAATCGCCATCGTCGTCGACTTGCCGGCGCCGTTCGGTCCGATGAATCCGAACACGGTCCCGCGCCGGATCGTCAGGTCAATCGACTTGAGCGCCTGAAAATTGCCGAACCGTTTCGTGAGTCCCCGGATCTCGACCATGAGCCGGTCGGAACCGCCGGCGGAATCCGCCTGCCGCGAGTTTTCCGCCGGCAGCGCAGCTTGTTCGGTTCGCTCCGTCATTCGGCCGTCCCTCCTCCCAGTTCCAGAACAGGCAGACGATAACGGATTCTGCCGCTCGCCTCAAGCTGCATCCGCACCGTATGCTGATCCGTCACGTACGATTCCGCCGGTCCGGGCAGCATGTACGAATCGGCATTCATCTGGACCGGCTCCCATTCGCCGGACGCATCGTTCCACACGGACAGCGTCGCTTTGTTGAACGCCATCGGTTCATGCTGACGGATGATGAAGGAATGGTACGGCTCATCCCGCCAGGGCAGCGGATATTCGAAGTTGAGCGTCCCGTCGGCCATTTCCAGAAGATCGTCATGGATATTGCCGAATTCTAGCATGGCGTTCCGGGTAATCACGGGCTGCACGATGCCGGGTACGCCGCCTTCGACGTCGGCAACCGTCAAGTCCAGGGGCTGCGCCCACAGCGTCACGTTGTCGGACGGCACCGCCGAACCGTTCACTTCGAACCAGCCTTCGCCGTCGGAGCTGAATCCGACGATCAGCGGAACTTCCCCGTCCACCGCCCCGTTGATCTTGGCGTTTCGGCTTTCATTCAAATAAGCGTCCAGCAAGCCGCGCTCGCGGGCATAAGAATCTTTCCCGCTTGGATAAGGGAACAGCAGACTGCCGTACGATGCGTAACCGATACCGGCAACAATCGACGGGCCGCCGGCGTACGGGATATTGACCGTGCCCGATTCTCCGCGCGCCAGGTCGCCGATGCGATAGGCCGCGCCGTTCATCAGCACGCTGACATGCTTCAGATCGGCCGCGGTTTGATTCGTCACTTCAATATCGAGGTAGCTGCCGTTATACGCGATCGCCGTGTCGAATTGGCCGTACCCGGGCGAAGCGCCGAAATGAACCCATGCCTTGCGGATGGACCAGTACGGCACGTCCCGCCATTCGGCCGCCGCGCCCCCGTCGGTCATCCGGGTGAGCTTGCCGCCCGAGAGTCCGGAGACGCCGCTCTGCACGAGATCTTCATCCCGCAGCGGAACCGCAAAGTCGGCTCCCTCGAATGATACGCCGACCTTTCCGCCGGACGGCACGAACACGGCCGCACCCGCGGACCGGTCCGCCCAACCGTCGCCCGAAAGTTGCACGGCGCGGACGCTGTGCGCTTTAACGGTCCGCTTGTCCGCGGAACCGACAGTGAAGATGACGACGCTGCAGATCACGGACAGTACGGGAATGAGCCACCACATCCATTCGCGGCGGTCGAATTTTTTCAACAGCAGGTACAGGATCGGCGCTGCAAGCAGCACATAGATGATGAAGAAGAGCGACAAATGGCCGATTTTCGGCGGCTTCAGGGAAGGAAAGTAGCTCAGAATCGAATCATAATGCCAGAAATCGTAGCTGTACCCGTAACGCACACCTGTCATGACCGGATACAGCCCGATGCCGGTCAGCATCCGTTCCCACAGCTTGAGGCCTCCTTCCCAGCTCGCAAGCGGCTCGACAGACGGGTCGAACGCCACATACAGGACGCTGCCCGACCCGTACGCGCGGACAGCTGAAATAGGAACGCCGTCCGCCAGTGTGACGATGCCGGCTTGCAGATCCCCGGTCGATACCGTCATCGGCATTCCGGCCGGCAGCGACTCTTCGCCGATCGCTTCCAGGATCCGGGCCGACTCGAGCTCGGCCGTTCCGCCGGGCGCGACGGGCACAAGATCAGCGAACGCGGCGGCGGTCTTCGCATAGCCGGCTCCGCCGGATACGACCAGCCGGCCGCCGCGGATCACCCAGCCCCGGATCGCGTCAATCCGTTCCTGCGGCCAGTTTCCGGTCGGCACGTCGTTGAGCACCAGCATGTCCAGTGCGCCGAGCTGCAGCGAATCCGCCGGCAGATCGTCCTCCTTCAGCACGATCGTCCGGAAGTTGTAGCCGCGCGTCATGAGCAGCGCGAGAACATTCATCGTATCCGGGTCGCGCGCCACGACGCCGACAGTTGTCGAATTGTCGCCCGAACCCTGCAGGTAAGGTTGGCCGGACACAACCGGAACCTGCCGTCCGGACCCCGCTCCGCCTTCATCGAACCGGATTCGGTTGTTGTCCTTGTTGTACACCATGCCCGGCACGGTCATCTCGACGATCATCGGCGTGTCCGCGGGCAATTCGGCGGGAACGGCGATCTCCTTCGGAAACCCGTCGTCATACGCGAACACGACATCGCCGCGCAAATCGCGGCCCGTGCGGTTCGTGAGCGTCAGTCTGAGCCGCGTATATTTCCCCTCTTTATAGACGGACTGAAAACCGAGTTCCCACCGCATCTCGATGCCGGCCTCCGTCTCCGCTGCGGCGGCCGGCTGATCGGGCCACAGCAGCAGCAATGCCAGCAGCGCGGCCAATGCGGCAGGCAGCCAAACCTTGATCCATCGGCCGAGAACGTCTGCCAAGTGAGGTCTACCCCCCGTACGCAGTCTGAATCTGTTTTATATTTGACGCCGTGGCGGGATTTAAAGTTGCACTAATGCAAGACAGCTCCGAACGACGTCGGAGCTGCAAGCCGAATTGTGGTCTCATGATGTCTTACACGCGGACCGCCGTGCCGCTCACGGCGACCATCAGCATGCCTTCCCGCACCACTTCGTAGTCGATGTCGATGCCGACGATGGCGTTCGCGCCCATCCGCCGCGCCTGCTCGACCATCTCGCCGATCGCGATGTCGCGGGCATCCTTGAGCTTGTTCTCGTAGGCGCCGGAACGTCCCCCCACGACGTCGGTGATCGATGCGAGGAAGTCGCGCACGATGTTCGCGCCCATGATCGCTTCACCGGTGACGATGCCGATGTAATCCAGAATCGGTCTGCCTTCAAGCGTAGGGGTGGTCGAAAGATACACGGGCTTCATCTCCTCAAACGGTTTTGCTCTCCTATACGGATCAGCGGGCGCGCCGTTTCAGGGAAGTCACGACATCACCAGCCAATAGAATAGCCCCGCAACGACGAAACGGTACAACGCGAACCAGGTCAGCCTCAGCCGCTTGATCAGGTTCAGGAATGTCACGACGGCCAGCATCGCGACGATGAACGACGCGGCGCCGCCGATCAGAAACAGCACGAAATCGTCCTTCGTCAGCAGGTCGCGGCTGTCGTACAGGTCGAGCACGGTGGCGCCGAACATGACCGGCACGGAGATGATGAAGGTGAAATCCGCCGCCGCCTTCCGGCTCGTGCCGAGCAGCATGCCGCCCGAGATGGTCGAACCCGAGCGGGAGAAGCCCGGCCAGAGCGCGAGACATTGGAAGATGCCGATGCCGAGCGCTTGCTTGTATGTAATGTCGTCGGTATTTTCGCTCGTCACCCTGCGCTTTGCCAGCTCCGCCGCGATCATCAGGATCCCGCCCGCGACAAGGCTGATCAGCACCGGACCGGGGCCGAACAGAACGTTCTTGATAAGATCCTTGAACAGCAGATACACGATGAGTGCGGGCAGCATGGCCAGAATCATGTGGATGACGTTCAGTTTGTTCGGCACGTTCAGCTTCAGGCGGACCATATCCTTTAGAATATCCATATAACGGCGAAAATAGAGCACGAATACCGCCAATACGGCGCCGAGCTGGACGACAATCTTGAACGTGTCCGCCGACCCGCCTTCATACCCGAGCAGATTCCCCGCCAGAATCATGTGTCCGGTCGACGATACGGGCAGAAATTCCGTCAGGCCTTCGACGATTCCGAGAATGATGACTTTGAACAGATCTTCCAATCTTCACACACTCCTGACGTTGTTCCAATCTTATCTGCGAAAACGCACCCCGCCTTGTCCACTCTATACCGCCCGCATGCGCCGGTCAACCGGCCGAGGTCCAGTCCCGCGGAACGCCCGGCTTCACGCCGCCACTGCCCGGCGGCGAGGAGCGTGCGGCGGCCGCGCATCCCGCGGCGATCAGACTGACGCACCACAATGAAGCAATCCAGCAGGCCGTCAGCGCCGGCTCGCGCATCCGCCCGGCGGATGCCATATCGAGCAGCTTCGGCAATACCGCCTCGGCCAGGTTGTATCCGGCCATGACGATCAGCAGAGCCGCCAGCGCCGTCCATGCCGCTCCCGGGCGATGGCGCGTCAGCGCCGCAATCATCCAGCCCGTGACGAGCGCCGTGAACGGGGCCACATTGATTGCGCCGGGCAGATTAACGGGCGGATCGATCACGACCTTCGCCGCCAGCACGACGGCCATGACCACGGCGGCGATCAGACGGAAACGGCGCTTGTCGGCCGGCGGATGCGCGGGCGATCGGCTTCCGCCGGATTCCGCCGACCGGAAAGCGCGCCAGCGCAAGAACACATACAGCGCGATCGCGGCGGCACCAAGGGCGGAGAGGACGAATTGCAGCGACTCATAGACGACGAACCGGCCGATGCCCGGCGCATGCAGCCACGCGAACCGGTTGGTGAAGACCGTATGGCCATGCGTCCAGCCGTCCATGAACAGATGGGTCAGAAACCCGATGAATAGCGACGCGATGAACGCCAGCCAATCGCCTGCCGTCCGCAGCGGCCGCATCGACAGCCGTTCGGCGAACCGGTCAAGCCCGCCGCAGGACGGCAGCAAAAGCGGCAAGGTCGGCAGCAGCAGCCGCCCCATGACGAGCGCGGCGGCCGAGCACAACGGCAGATGGATGAAGAAGAATCCCGCAAACGTATGGCCGATCGTCCGGTACGGCTCCATCGCGGCGAAATATTCGAAGTCCGGCGCCATGCTGCCGAGCACCAGCCCCGATGTGCGCAATGTGTGCGGCATCAGCCGCTTGAGCGGCGCCGCGAAGAACGGATGGGCGAACGTATGCGGCATGGCGATTCGTCCTTTCCGTTTCAGCGTACCGTTTCATCATAGCGCGTCCGATCATTTTTTTCTAGTGACAATGGAAGCAAACGGGAGTAGAGTGGATAGGGAACGCATCATACCACAGGACATCTCCGGGAGACGTGAAATATGCAGCCTCAAATCGCAAAAACGGAAACCATTCAAGCGGGACAACCGCTGATTGCGGCCCGGCAGGCGGATCATGTCCTGTTCGTCGCCGTCACCTTATTATACTGGACGACCATGTACATCTATGTCCCGATTCTGACCCCGTACCTCGAGTATCGGGGCCTGAGCCTGCAGGCAATCGGACTGGTGCTGGGCAGCTACGGCTTCGTTCAGCTCCTGTGCCGGTTCCCGCTCGGCATCTGGTCCGACCGGCTTCGGCGGCGCAAGCCGTTCATCCTGCTCGGGATGGCGAGCGGCGCCCTCAGCTGCCTGCTGTTCCTGCTTCCGGATTCGTGGCTGTGGACGCTGGCCGGGCGGGCGGTGTCCGGCATCTGCGCCTCGACATGGGTGGCGTTCACGGTGCTCTACGCCGGCTACTACGCCGAGGACCGCGCCGTCCGGGCGATGAGCAACATCAGCTTCATGATCGTGGCCGGTCAGCTCATCGGCATGGGCTTCAGCGGATGGCTGGCGGATGTTGCCGACTGGAACGCGCCCTTCATCGCAGGCGCGGCCATCGCCGCCATCGGACTTATCGCCGCCTGCTTCATTCGGGAGCCGAAAGGCGGCGTCGCCCGCACGCCGATGACGTTCGCCGATGTCGGCGCCGTCGTGCGCGAACCGATGCTGATCAAGGTGTCGCTGCTTTCCATACTCGGCCACTGCGTGCTGTTCATCACGATGTTCGGTTTCACGCCGCTCAAGGCCGTGAACGATCTGAACGCCTCGAACGCCGAACTGACCTGGATCGTCTTCGCGTTCATGATCCCGCACGCCTTCGCGTCGCTGTACAGCGGGAAATGGGTCGCGCCGAACATCGGCGTCTGGAATACGCTGATCCTCGGATTCGTGCTGAGCGGCGCATGCACCGCGGCCATCGCATGGACGCCGTCGCTGCCGGTGCTGATGGCGACGCAGGCGCTGAACGGACTGGCCCAGGGGCTGTACCTGCCCCTCCTGCTCGGGGCGGCCATCCAGGACGTGCCGGGACCGAAGCGCGCGACCGCGATGGGCTTCTATCAGGCCGTGTACTCGGCAGGCATGTTCGGAGGCCCCTATCTCGCGGGCTTCCTGAACGACTGGTACGGCATCGACAGCGGGTTTTACTGCGGCGCCGCGTTCGCCTTCATCGCCGCGGTCCTGTCCTTCCTGTGGCGGAAACGGACGGACTGATGCCGCAGACCGGTCTTCTTCAGCCCGCCATCCGAAAGGCCGCGGCAAGCAAGACGGCATGCAGCACGGTCATGACCGGCAGGCCGACCGCGAACATCCGGTGCTTCGTCTTGTGGCGGAACAGGCGCATCCCGATCCATCCTCCCGCGGCGCCGCCGAGCAGCGCCCACAAAAGCAGCCGCCGTTCGGAAATCCGACGGCGGCCCAGCCGGGCGCGGCGTTTGTCCGCACCCATCATCCCCATGAGCGCGATGCTCATTACCGCGACGTACGCGGACAGCCAGACGGCGGCTTCCGTCATACGAACTGCTCCAGCCGGTACGTCTCCGCCGGCACTTCCGCAAGGAACCGGCACGGCCGGCCGACGGCGAAGACATGCAGCGCGTGCATCGCCCGCGTGCACGCCGTGTAGAACAACCGCCGCTCGCTCTCCCGCGCATACACATCCTCGGAGGCGTTGTAGATCAGCACCGCGTCGAATTCGACGCCTTTGGCCAGATACGCCGGAATGACGCAGATGCCTTTCTCGAACTGCGGCGTATGTTTCGTCACAAGGCGGACCGGCAGTTTGTCCGCCAGTGCCGCGTACGCTTCTTCGCTCTCGGCGGCGGTGCGGCAGATGACGGCCGCGGATTCGTACCCTTCCCGCATGAACCGCTCCAGCGATTCCCCGATGCGCCGGTGCAGCGTCTCCTTGTCGTGGACGATCAGGACGGACGGCTTCTCGCCGCTCCGATTGAACGGCTCGATCTCGCTTCCGCCTTCAATCATGGCGCGGGTGAACTCGACGATTTCCCGCGTCGAGCGGTAGCTGCGGGTGAGCCGGATCCATTCCGTCTGCTCGGGACCGTACAGACGGGTGAGCGGGTCCCCTTCCTCCAGCACCGAATCCTGCGCGTGGATCGACTGGTTCATGTCGCCGAGCGCCGTCATGCGGGCGCGCGGGAACAGCCATTTCAGAAACTCGAGCTGGAACGGCGTGTAATCCTGCACTTCGTCGATCAAGACATGGCGGACATTCGTATTCACACGGAACCCTTTCAACCGTTCGTTCAAATAAAGAAAAGGCGTCGCGTCTTCGTACAGCAGCCGGCCCTCGTCGATCATGCGCACCGTCAGTTCGGCGATCGCCGGCCATTCCTCCGGCAGCGGCGCATCCTGCGCGAGCGAAGCCGCCAGATCCGGATCCGCGTGAAGCCGGCGGTAGAGTCCCTTCGCGTCGACGAACCGGAGCACCCGGATGCGCGCGCGGACCGGCTTCAGCTCGGTGTTTACGATCGCCTCCGCCAGCAGATCCCGCTCTGCTTCGGCATCGTCGAAGGTGGCGCGCGTCAGGTGCCTCCGCTTCGCCCGCAGTTTCGCATAGGCGCGCTGATAGTCCGTCCGGTTCATGTACTGCATTTCTTCTTCCACCCAGGCTTCGGACTTCTGCGCCTGTTCGAACGCCTTCACCTGCTCGAGCAGCCATTCCTTGACGAGCTCGATCCGGTTGGCCAGCCGGATCGAGCGGTCCAGGCCGTAAAATTTCTCGGCGATGGCGGAAGCGGACACGATCGTCCGGCCCCTGAATTTGACCGGGCGGAACATCATGCCGGACGTTTCCAGACTGCGGAGGTACGCCTGAATCAGGGCGAGATAACCGGAAGAAGACTTGAAGCGGATGGCGGCCAGCCGCGTCTTGTAGCAGGCGTCGCCCTCGCGCGTCAGGACGTATTCGAGCTGGTCGTACGCATCCTCGACCCGAAACTGCTTGCCGAGGCGCAGCTCCAGATAGTCCTGGAACGTCGTCTGGATCATGTTCGCTTCGCCGAGTTCCGGCAGCACGGACGAGACGTAGCTGTTGAACATCGGGTTCGGGGAGAACAGCACCATCTGGTCTGAGCTGAGCGTGCCGCGATACCGGTAGAGGAGATACGCGACCCGCTGCAGGGCGGCGGACGTCTTGCCGCTGCCGGCCGCTCCCTGGACGATGAGCATGCGGCTCCGGTCATTGCGGATGATCCGGTTCTGTTCGCGCTGGATCGTCGCCACGATGCTCCGCATCGCCGAATCCGACGTGCGGCTGAGCACCTGCTGCAGCAATTCGTCGCCGATCGTCACGCCGGTGTCGAACATGTAGCGGATCCGGCCGCCCTTGATGATGAATTGTCGCTTCAGTTCCAGTTCGCCGGAGACGACGCCGGAAGGCGTCTCGTATTCGGCCGGCCCGGGCGGATAGTCGTAATACAGGCTGGAGACGGGCGCGCGCCAGTCGTAGACGAGAAACTCGTCGCTTCCCTCTTCTCGGTAGGAGGCGATCCCCAGATAAATCGATTCGGCCTTGCGCTCGCCCTGCTCGCGGAAATCGATGCGGCCGAAGTAGGGCGAGTCTGCGAGACGCTTCAGCTTGTCGACATATTCGGCCGAGTGCCGCTCGGTCCGTTCGCGTTCCGCCAGCAGGTCCGCCTGCTGCTTCATGCTGAAGTACGTTTCCTGGATGTCATCGAACGTGCTGAAGTTGACCGTGACCTCGTCCCAGAAATGTTTGCGGATTTCGTGGGCCTCGGACCGAACGGCGCCGATCTCGTTCTCCAGCCGGCCGATGGTCCGTTTGATGCTTTCGGTGACGCGGTCTGCGCGAGCCTGCTCTTCCTTCCACTGCGGATCCGCTTGGTCCATCCTGATCCGACACTCCTCTCGCTTGCGAATTTGAGAAAATAAAAAAGTGTTGACACAAACGGTTTAACCCGTTATAATTATAATGAGAACTACTTTGCTCAATTTCAGCAAGAGTTCCATTTTTTTATTTTATCAGATCACCCCGAAACATTCAACCTCCCGTCCTTGCGGACGGGAGGTTTTGTTGTTTCCGGCCTTCGTCGCATTCAATCCGTCAATTCGAACCCCTGCTCCTTCAGAAATCGGCCGATTCTGCGGGGCGGCCGGGTCAGCCTCTCCCGCATCTGCTCCGACCATCCGGCGGACTGGCGGCCGCCGCTGCGCTCCTTCAAATAAGCGGCATGCGCGTTATCGTAGTCCGCGACCGCGTCGGCGTATGCGGATGCGTCGTACCGGTTCTCGTGCAGAACCGCTTGGACCGGCAGCCGCGGACGCATGAGCGGCGCCTGGTCCGGCCGCCCGATGCACATGCCGAAGAGCGGCGCGACGCGCGGCGGCAAGCCGAGCAATGCGGCAGTCTTCGCAATGTCGTTCCGGATGGCGCCGATGTAGCAGATGCCGAAGCCGAGCGATTCCGCGGCGACCGCCGCGTTCTGCGCGGCAAGCGCCGCATCGATCGCGGCGATCGTAAACGCTTCGGCATTGCACGACATGTCGGACGGTTCAAGTCCCGCCGCGATCCGGAGACGCTCCATGTCGGCGCACCAGACGAGAAATTCGGGACAGGTCACCACATATTGCTGCTGACCGGCAACGGCCGCCAGTTCGGACCTCAGATTCCGATCCGTTACGCGGATGACGCTGTACGCCTGCATGTTGGACGAAGTCGAAGCCTGCTGTGCCGCCCGCAGAATTTCGCGCAGCGCCCCGGCCGGCACGGGCTCGTCCCGAAACGCGCGGATCGACCGATGGCTCATGAGCAGATCCAGCACTGCTGATTCGTACCGGGCATCATGCATGAAAATTCACCTCATGAACCATCATATCCCATCCCGCGGTCCGGCGAAAGCGCCGCTTCGTCCTAGACCATGGCGCCGCCTTCCTTGGCGATACGAACCGCCTCTTCATAATCCTGCTCGTCAACGACGACTGTCAGCAGCACGTCCCGGCCGGTTACCCGGTTGTCCGGTCCGCCCGTGCTGAGGCCGCTGGCGCTGACATCGGCGGCGGCGAGAATGCCCGCGCTGCTGTTCGTAAAGTCGCTGCCGAGCACCATGAAGCCGAGACCGGGAAAATCCCCGTTGATCGGATTCATGATGTCGTGCATCCCGCCGCCCGGATACCGGTCGATTCGCCGGATCGATCTGTCGCTGATGCGCAGATGGGCCATCCGGTCCAGCGCCGCTTCCGCTTCCGACTCGCTCTTGAAATAGGCCAGCACATTTCGTTCCGCCATTGCCCGAAACTCCTTTCTGTCGGTGTCCATTCCGCCGATGCGCGAAAACGACCCGGCAAGCGGGTCGTTCTCCCACAATCGTTCTTATTGCAGCGTGTTCAGGATTTGCTGCGGCTGCGACTGCTGCTGTTGCCATTGCACGCCGCTCGGGCTCGTCGGCACATTCTGCGGCGTGCCGGCGGGCTGATAGATGTTCGACATCGTCTGCGTCGTCACATCTTTCATCGTCGGCACTTGGTAATAACCCTGTTCGTTCATGTATTGCCAGATTTCATACGCTTGCTCCGCGCAATTGATCGCACCCTGCTGCATGGCGCGGCGGATGTCCGGATTTGCGCATTCGAGCGCGGCGAGCATCTTCTTCGACGCGGACGCTTTGTGCAGTCCGAGCACGATGCTGGCGATGTCCCGGTCGTCGAGCTGGTCGGGCGACGTGTTCGGGCTGACCGTGCCCGGATGGTCAAGGCCGTAGGTCGGCTGGAACGCGTTGTTGACCGCGCGGTAAGGCGCCGCATGACCCGCACCCTGGCGATGCAGCAGGTCCACCATCGCGTTGTAGCCGGTCACGGTGAACTGCAGTTGATGATCGAGAATTTGGGCCAGGCGCTGATCCCGCACGCGCGGACGCAGCAACTGCAGCTGGTTGATCGCATCGACCGTGCCGTTCAGCACTTCGTGAATTTCCATCACTTCGTGTGCGCCAAGATTCGCAGCCATTATGTACTGCCTCCTTGATGAATCAATTTTTGTCGCCGGTTTTGGCCGGCCAGATGTAGTATGTCCGGCCCTTTTCCGGATATGCGCGCAAAATTTCCCTCCGGGCTGAAAACGTCCGCGCGGAGATCCGCCGATCAGCGCGTCATCTTCTCGATCTGCCGGCAAATCTCGTGCTGCCATTCCGTATCGTTCGTCATGGCCGCCAGGAGCGAAAGATTTTTCAGGTGGGCAAGCTGCCGGCAGTAGGAAGCGTTCAACGCCAGGCAATGCTCCAGATCCTTCTCCTCGGCTTCCGTCAGCGGACGCCGGCTCCGGATCACCCACAGCTCGGCCAGGCGCTCATGTACGGGCAGGATCGGCATCCGTCCCCCTCCTTTCCATGTCAACATTATGGCCGTTCCCTCCTGCCGCGAAACCTGCGCACGAAAAAAGGACAGGCAGTCAACGCCTGTCCGGATAGAAACCGAAATCATCCATCATGAGCTTTCCGGGTCCGCCCGATATATGCAGCGTGACCGAACGGATGCCGTCTTTCGCGAGGCCCGGCCGCTCCTCCTCAAACGCATCCAGCGACACGATGAACGTCTCGAACACCGGCTCGACATCCGCTTTGAATTTCCCGTTCTCGAACCGCCTTTCCAAAAACCGGTGGATCGTATAGGTGACGCGGGGCGGCGATTTCAGCGTGCCGAACCGCTCCAGCGGCAGCCGCGCGGACAGGCCGCTTGCCCCCTCGACCTCGATCTCGACCGAATAGGCGCCGCTTTCGGGCAATTCATGGGACAGATCCGCCAGGGAAAACGCGATCGCGGCCGCCCCCTCCTGCCCGACCATGAGCCAGTACCGCTTGTCAAAAGAGAGCCTGTACCGCGCTTCGTCATCCCACGCCAGCACGAGACCTTTGTACCCCCTGCTCCTTCCGTCGCGGTTCAGCGCCGCCGCATGCTTCCACTCCTTCACGCCTTCCGCATCGGCCGTGACACCGATCTGGAGCGAACGGACACCCGATTGCTCGAACCGGCTGACCGCCTGGTAGCCGCCGCCTTCGTACCGGACGAAGACGACGGAACCGGAAGCATAGGACTGCCGGATGTCCGGATCGGAGAAGACGCGCCGGTACTCGCTTCGGCCGGCAAGCGTCGCTTCCATGAAAGCCGCGATGTAGCTTGCCGCCGCTTCGCGCTGCGCCTCGCCGTCCATCAGGCCGCGGGTGTTGAGCAGCATGCCGCCGGGCATGGAGAGGTCGAATCGCCCCCATGTCGTGTTGAATTGACCGTGATTCGCGCCTTCGAGGTAGATTTCCGCCTTGAACAGATCTTCCCGTCCGTCCAGCGCCGTCCGCACATATTGCTGATCGCCGTAGAAATTTTGCAGATCGGCGTCCCGGGAGCCGTGGATCGTCAAGTAGTTGACATTTCGCAGCTGCGCCTGTTTCCGGTCGACCAGCATGTCCGTCGGCGCGATGGCGGCTACCGAGACGATCCGGATCTCCTCGCCGATGCCTTCCAGCGACGGATCGTCCGCGAACCAGCGGGCATGGTCAGCCGCCATGGCCGCCGCCTGCCCGCCCCGCGAATGGCCGATCAGGCCGACCTTTCCGAGATCGACGCGGCCTTCGAACGGATTGCCCGGCGTCCGGCTCAGTTCGGCGATCTCGCGCAGATGCTGAAGGAGCAGCCAGCTTCTGAGCTTCATGTCCGGCTTCGGAATACCGCTCCAGACGGAATAGTTCAGAAAATTTTCATCCACCGACACGGCGATGAAGCCGCGGCTCGCGAGCCGTTCGCCAAGATAGCGGTAACCTTCGTCCGAGAAATCCTCCATCAGATGGTTGCCGTGCACGATCAGCACCAGCGGAAACGGTCCGTCCCCTTCCGGCATCCACACCCGGCCGTTGAGCGGAAGCCGGTCCGTGCCGAATCCCCAGAACCGGGAGCGGATCGGCGACCATTTCGGGTGGATGGACGCGGCGTTGACCGTCCGGGTGATGACGCCGGCTTCATCGCCATATTCGGCACGGTGCCGGTCCGTGCCGCTGCCATAGGTGAAATGCGTGAACCCGTAAGGCCCGGGTCCGGCTTCAAGATCGCGTACGGAAGCTGCGTCGTCGATCTCGACGATCCGGTCATCCGCCGTCAGCAGAACCGGTTCGCCGGCCGGCGCCAACGGCATGCCGGCCGTGAGCACGACGGCGGCCGCGACGGCGGCGGCGGCCGCTGCCGCGGAACA
>NZ_CAJRAY010000038.1:121896-146263 GCF_907165215.1 Thermobacillus xylanilyticus
TGACGAGCGCCATGACGAGCCCGCCCGCGGCCGCTCCCGCGGCCGTGATGACCGCGGCGACGACCGCGCCCGCCCAGCCCATATCCGTATCGTTCAGGGCATAGGTCATCCCGGCCGCCGACGTCAGGAAGACGCCGGCGAACAGCCGCGGAATCGGCAGCATCAGCAGCGACAGGACATAGGCTGCCGCCGCGCCGCATCCCCACAGGCCGATCAGGCCCGCCGCGATGAGCAGGGACGCGTCAAATCCGTAGCCGATCCCCGTCGGGATGCCGAGGGCGCACACCGCGACCGCCGCCGTCCAGACGACGGTGACGCCGGCGCTTGCCGCCATCCAGCCGGACGTGTCGCGTCGGAAAGCCGCCGCCGACCGAACCGCCGCGTATCGGGCGAGCCGTCTTAAGACCGATGGTTTTCGCTTTTCCGAGTCCATGGATCCACCTCCGCGCTGCAGCCTTTGCGCACGTCATGGCTGATGTTTTTACATGATCGGCGAGAGCAGCCGCGCCACCGATTCACGCGCCTTGTGCAGGATCGGACGGTCCTGATACATGCCCGTCGTCAGTTCCACGCATTCCTTGAGATCTTCCTCGAACAGGGCCGTCAGCCGTCCCGCGGTTTCCGAGTCGAACAGAAACGCGTTCACTTCGAAGTTGAGGCGGAAGCTGCGGTTGTCGATGTTGGCCGTGCCGACCGTGGCGATTTTGCCGTCCACCACCATCGTTTTCGCATGCAGAAATCCTTTGCCGTACAGATACACTTTCACGCCGCTCTGCAGCAGATCGCCGAGATGGGCGAACGTCGCCCAATAGACCGTCCGGTGGTCGGGACGGGCCGGGATCATGATGCGGACGTCGACCCCGGAGAGCGACGCGATCCGGATGGCCGTCAGGAAGCTGTCGTCCGGTATGAAGTACGGCGTCTGGATATAGATGAACGATTCGGCTTCGTGGATCATTTTGATAAAGCCGTTCTTGATCTGCTCCTGGTCCTGGTCGGGGCCGCTCGAGACGATCTGCATGCCGACGCGCCCCGGTCCGTTTTTCTCCGGAAAATACCGCTCCCCCGCGACAACCGCCCGGTCGGGCGCGGCCAGGTTCCAATCCAGCAGGAACCGCGCCTGCATCTGCTGCACGGCCGAGCCCGCCACCCTCAGATGCGTGTCGCGCCAGTAACCGAAACGCGGGTTTCGGCCGCGGTATTCGTCGCCGACGTTGAACCCTCCGATATAGCCGATCCGGCCGTCGATGATCGCCAGTTTGCGGTGGTTGCGGTAGTTCAGCCGCGGGCTGAGCAGTCCGAGCTTCAGCGGGAAGAAATACGCCGCCTGCCCGCCCGCTTCGGTCAGCGGCCGGAAAAAATGCCGCGGCAGCCGGTGCGAGCCGATATAATCGGCCAGGAAGCGGACTTCGACGCCGGCCGCCGCTTTCTCGACCAGTTTGTCCATCAGCAGCCGGCCCAGCTCGTCGTCGCGCACGATGTAATACATCAGATGAACGTGGTCTTCCGCCGCCTCGATATCGGCAAGCAGCCGGTCGAATTTCGCTTCCCCGTCGCTGAAGATGTCCACCGCGTTGTCCTGTGAATAGATCGCGTGCGCGCTCGACAGATTCATGTACATGAAATCGCGGTACGGCTCCATCCGCGGGTCGTTGAACCGGATTCGGCTCTCCGCGAACATCTCGCGCTGCCGGTTCACGATGCGCTCCATCCGCTTCCGGTTCGCGGCGCGAATCTTGTAGAAACGGCGGCGGCTGAGGTTCTGCCCGAGGATGAGGTACAGGATGAATCCGAGACCGGGCAGGAAGATGAGCACCAGAATCCAGGCCCATGTCGCCGCGACATTGCGCCGTTCCAGAAAGACGATCGTCGCGGCGAACAACAGGTTGAATAGCGCAAGAAACATGGAGATGTTCTGCAAAACCGTCATACCCGGCGGGCCTCCCGATTGCGAAAACAGCCTTCCCGCGCAACAGACGGGAAGGCAGCCGTTCTTCTCATTATGATTGGACGCGCAGCGCGGCGAGTCCCAGGGCAAGCGCTCCGCACAATCCGGCGTTGTCGCCGAGTCCCGGCGGCACGATGTAATCGTCGATGCCCTTCAGGATGGCGTCGTGTGCCACATAACCGTTCAAATTCCGCTTCACTTCCTCGCGGATCATCGGGAACAGCTGTTTCTGGTGCATTACGCCGCCGCCGAGAATGACTTTCTTCGGCGAGAGCAGCACGATGGTCGACGCGAGCGCCTGTCCGATGTAGAACGCCTCCATCGGCCATGCCGGATGGTCCGGCGGCAGCTCGCTTCCCTTCACGCCCCAGCGCCTTTCGATCGCCGGTCCTGCGGCCATCCCTTCCAGACAGTCGCCGTGGTACGGACAAAATCCTTCATATGTATCGTCGGGATGACGACGCGTCAGGACGTGACCGCCTTCGGGATGAAGCAGGCCGTGCACCAGCCGGCCTTCCGCGAAGATGCCGACGCCGACGCCGGTGCCGAACGTGTAGTAGACGCAGCTGTCGAGCCCTTTGGCGGCTCCCCATACCGCTTCGCCGTACGCCGCGGCGTTCACGTCGGTGTCCCAGCCGAACGGGACGTCGAACGCCCGCTTCATCGTGCCCAGGAAATCGAATCCCGACCAGCCGGGCTTCGGCGTCGTCGTCACATGCCCGTAGGTCGGGCTGGACGGATCGATGTCGATCGGACCGAACGTGCCGATGCCGATGGCCTCCACCTTTTTGTCCCGGAAGTAGTCGATGACCCGTTCCAGCGTCGGCTCGGGCCTCTCCGTCGGGAAAGATACGCGGTCCACGATGTTGCCGTGTTCGTCGCCGACGCCGCACACGAATTTCGTTCCGCCGGCTTCGATTGCTCCAATGCGCAAATGCGGTTCCCCCTCAAGCTTTTCAGTCTACAGCATTATAGCACAGAGTCCGCCGTCCTGGCATGTCGCGAAACGAAATGGCGCGGGGCAATTCCGCATGCCCCGCCCGGCCGCAGACCGATCCGCGGCTTGTCATGGATTGCCGGATCGCCCGGCGGCTGTCTTCCTGTCATACACGCCGGACAGATCGCCGGCGAACGCCGTGTATTCGTCTTCATAGAACGCGATAAAGTCCGGGAGCAGCTCGTGGTCGCCCAGCAGCGCGGCATTTTTGTAAGGTACGAAAAGATTGCCGTCTGTCGAGAAATTGGCCCAAGTCTGCATATAGGCGGTCCGACGCGCGTCGGGATCGTTTTTGATCGTGTTCAGCACTTTCGTAAACCATGAGAGATCGCCGTTGCCCCGGGGCTTCATCCCCTGCGGGCTGTAGCCGAACTCGGCGAGCGCCGCAATCTTGCCCTTCGCGTCCGCCAGCCGGTTGATCATCGCGAGATCCCGGGCCAGGCCGTTCAGAAATCCTTTGGTACCCGGATGATCCCGGTTGTCGTATTGGTCCATGCCGAGAATGTCAACATATTCGTCGCCCGGGTAAGTCGCGAGATACGTCCGTTCATCGCCGGCGAACGGTCCGTTCGGTGAAAAGACGTACAGGAAATTGTGCACGCCCGCGCGGTCGCGCAAATATTCCACCGTATAACGGTACAGCGCGATATAGTCGCTCGTCTTCGTCAGCGGCGCTCCCCACCAGAACCAGCTGCCGTTCTGCTCGTGGAAAGGACGAAACAGGATCGGGATCAGCTCGCCGTTCTCGTCCTTCAGATGGTTCGCCACATACGCGACGTGATCGAGCATCGCATTGAACTCGGCGTTCTTGCTGCCGCCGGGCAAAATATGCTCAACCGCGCCGACGGATGTGTCGTAGAAGCTGCCGCCGGTGACGAAGTTCGGAAAATGCGTGCTGAGCGCGATGATGCCGCCCAGTTTGTGCGCTTCTGTCATCTTCTCGATCAGCCGCTCGCGGCTCGCTTCGATGTTGCCGCTGATGCCGGGCTTCTCCTTGCCCTCGATGCTCAGCGTGTCCCAGCCGAAGATGGCGGGAAAATCGCCCGTGGCGTTATGGACATCGGACTGGACCGGATGGCCGGTCACCGCGACAAACTCGGTCGTCGCATGCTGATGGCCGAACAGGATGCGCTTTCCCCGCGATTCCTGCAGATACCGGAACAGCGAGCGGGTCGCGGTTGACGCCTGGGAATCGACCAGCTTCAGCATCGGCACTTCATCTTCATCGGACGCGGTGCCATCTTGTCCGGTATCGGCTGAAGCGGGCAGCCCGCCGTCCGGTTTGGTTGTTTGCAAAAAACGCGTGAACGCCCATATCAGGACAGCCGCCATGACCACCGCCGAAATCAAGAGTACGGGAACAGCATGCTTGCGCGGGAAGCGGGAAGATTTGGACAACCGTACGACCTCCGTTCTCCATCTGATCAACCTAACAAATCTGCGCAAAGTTTGTTTGTTAGTCGTTTTATTGTTATCTTATATCAATAACTTTTAGGCAAACAATACCAAATTATTTTTGTCTATTTTGATAGGTTGTCGTTTGGTGGATGGACCGGCGGGCTCGGCCGGCATTTCGCCGAACGTCCGGGTGTGACGCCGGACCCGGGTCGGGGATGAACGTCAGGCCGCGAACCGATGCGGGAACAGCGGCGGTAAGGTACGATGGAGTCAATTCGACAACACCAAAGCGAAAGCGTGGATTCGTATCATGAAGCAACAAACGGCACGAGAAGCCTGGAAACTGCTGCTCCTGTCACTGCCGAAAGGAATCGGGTCGTTTCTGTTTGCGGTGATCGGCCTTTCCGTCGGCATCGCCGCCTCCGCGGTCATCATCGGACTGCCGCTGCTGGCGTTCGTGCTGATCGTCTGCCGGCGGATGATGGAAAGCGAATACGGACTGACATCCGCCTGGATGAGCGGCAAGAAACCGGTGGATGCGCCGACGGCGGATCATGGCGGACCGGCGCGGGAACAGCGGAGCTTGAGAAGTCTGCTGGCCCTGCTGACCGACAGACGATCGTATCGCGGCATCGTCTATTGCCTGCTGCAGCTTCCCGCAGGGGTGGTCTGCTTCACGCTCGCGATCGTCGTGCCCGCTGCGGCGCTGGCCGTCATGCTCGCCCCCGCCGCATGGCTCATCGTCGAAAGACAATTCGAATACGAGCTGTTTGCGGACGGCTGGCTGTTCGCGTGGATTGGCCGTACGTTCGGCCTGGCACCGTACGAGCAATCCTGGATCGTCGGCGGCTTCGGCTTCCTGCTCGTCCTGCTTGTCCCGGCGATGATCCGAATGCTCGGTCGGTTCTACGCAGCGTGGATTTCGGGACTTGCCGGATCGGAACCTGAAGCGGCGGCTGTCCACGCCCCGGCATCCCCTGCTGTGGCGGGCCTGTCCGGAACGGCGCCGAACGGGCAAGCGGATGACGCCGAGCCTGCATCGTCTTCGCTGCCGATCGAGCTTGAAAGACTGGAAACCCGCCTCGCCGCGGACACGATGCGGTCTTGACACTTACCTTCTCCTCGAATGCGTCGCCGTTCGGCCGGCCTTTTCGCACTTGCGCATCGGCCGGCCCGAATCTCCCATGCGCCTCTCCATGGACAATCCGGTTGAACGCACGATTGATCCGGGCCTCCTCCGCATTTTCCCGCAGATGATTTTTTCCCGACATTTCTTTCTAATTGCCGGTTGTTTCTGCCGTGTCCGTTTCGCTTCCGTCTCATCCTGCTCCTGCCGTATGCCGGCAAATTGTGTTATGATGCCCGTATGACGCAATGTTCAGGTGATGTGTATTGGAATACCGTTTTGCAACAGACGAGCCTCGCGAACATTTCGCCAGCGGCCGGGTGCTGTACAACGCGAAAGGCGCGGCGCCGTTTCCGGTACGGCTGGCGGACGAAATCGTGCAGCGCTGCTTTCACGATCTGGAAGAGCGCGGTCATCCGGGACCTTATGTGGTGTATGACCCGTGCTGCGGCAGCGGATATATGTTGGCGGTCATCGGTCTGCTGCATGGTGCGCAGATTCGCGCCGTTCTCGCCTCCGACATCGATGAATCGATGCTTGAAACAGCAAGGCGCAACCTGTCGCTGCTCACAGCGGGAGGCATGCGCGCGCGCATCGAACAGCTTCGCGAACTGTATGAGCAGTACGGCAAGCCGTCGCACGCGGAGGCGCTCGAGAGCGCCGCGGTGCTGGACGAGTACCGTGCCCGGGGAACTCTTGGATCCATTGAAGTTTTCCCGGCAGATATTACAGCCGGACCTCCTGACGCTGTTCGGAACAGCGGATTCTGCCCCGTCAACATCGTCATTGCGGATCTTCCCTACGGCCATCTGACCGGATGGCGGAGCGGGAGCGCAGATCCGGCCGCCCGGATGCTCGACAGTCTCTTCCCCCTTCTTCGTCCCGGCGCGTCGGTCGTTGCACTTGTTGCGGACAAGTCGCACAAGCTTCGACATGAACGATATCGAAGGCTTGCGCTGCTCAAGGCCGGCAAGCGGCAGATCGCCCTGTTCGAGCCGCTGTAGCATGACAGGCGGCCGTTTCCCGGGCGGTTAACTGTAACGCGGTATCCACGTTACAGCCCCTCGCGCGCGGGCTTCTTCGACACTGTAACGTGGTATCCGCGTTACAGCCTCTTACGCGCGGGCTTCTTCGACGCTGTAACGTGGTATCCGCGTTACAGCCTCTCACGCGCGGGGTTCTTCGACCCTGTAACGCGGTATCCGCGTTACAGCCTCTCACGCGCAGGGTTCTTCGACCCTGTAACGCGGTATCCACGTTACAGCCTCCCGCTCGCCCCGCCTTCACCAGTCCAGCGTTATACCGGCACGACCCGGTAGATGCCGCCTTTGACGGTCTCGATGGCAGGCGGCGCTTCGCCGGGAACGATGCGCGCGAGAAGCGCGCCGTCCGGGCCGTGGACGGCAACCGGCCGCACGTATCGGATGCGGAGCGGTTTGCCGTATCGCGATTCCACGCGGGCTTCCCGCAGCGTGCCGCCCGCCCACGCGATATCGACGGTGAAGCCGCCGCGCGCATGCAGGCCGCGCACCTCGCCGCTGCGCCAGTCCGCAGGCAGGGCGGGCAGCAGATCGACCGAGCCGAGGTGGCTCTGCACGAGCAATTCCGCGATGCCGGCCGCGCCGCCGAAGTTGCCGTCGATCTGGAACGGCGGATGGGCGTCGAACAGGTTCGGGTATGTTGAGCGGGCAAGCAGCGTCCGGATAAACCCGCGGGCCGTCTCCGCGTCCTTCAGCCGCGCATGCAGCAGGATGAGCCACGCGCAGCTCCAGCCGGTATGGCCGCCGCCGTGCCGGAACCGCCGCTCCAGAGTCACGCGCGCAGCCTCCAGCAGTTCCGGCGTCGTCTCGTTCAGATGCGAGCCCGGGAACAGGCCGAACAGATGCGAGACATGCCGGTGGCCCGGCTCATGCTCGTCGTAGTCGACGGCCCACTCCTGCAGCTGGCCGTGCTTGCCGATCCGGTACGGCGGCAGCTTCGCCAGCGCCTCCTCGAGGTCGCGGCGCAGCGGTTCATCCGTGCCGAGCAGTCGGGACGCCTCGATGCACGCCGCAAGCAGCTCGCGGATAATCGCCATATCCATCGTCGAACCCCAGGTGACGCTGCATGGCTCTCCTTCCGGCGTCAAAAACACGTTCTCCGGCGATGTCGACGGATTCGTAACCAGCGTGCCGTTCGGCCCCGGGACGAGCCAATCGAGACAGAACAGCGACGCCCCCCGCATGAGCGGATAGGCGGTGCCGCGCAGATAATCAAGATCGGGCTCGAACCGATACCGCTCCCACAGATGGATCGAGAGCCAGGCGCCGCCCATCGGCCAGAACGCCCAGCTTGCGCTGCCGTCGCTCGGCGTCGACATGCGCCACAGGTCGACGTTGTGATGGGCGCACCATCCCCGGCAGCCGTAATGGATGCGCGCCGTCCGGGCACCGCTTTCGGCCAGTTCGCCGAGCATCGTAAGCAGCGGCTCATGACATTCGCTCAGATTGCACACTTCGGCCGGCCAATAGTTCATCTCGGTGTTAATGTTGATTGTATAGTCACAGAACCACGGCGGCTGCAGATACGGGTTCCAAATGCCCTGCAGATTGGCCGGCTGCGTGCCGGGGCGGGACGACGCAAGCAGCAGGTAGCGGCCGTACTGGAAGTACAGCGCTTCGAGTGCCGGATCGGGATGGCCGGACTGATAAGCCTTGAGCCGCCCGTCGGTCGGAAGGGATTCAACGGAGGCAGACCATGAACCGGCGGATCCGGCAGCTTCCGGATCGTCCGGAACCGAATCGGCCGTGTCCCTGCCGGCCGCTTCCGGTTCCGCACGGCCCGCGACGGCGGAATCCGGCTCTGCCCCTCCCGACAACCGCAGCGACACGCGGCCCATGAAGGCCCGGTGATCCGCCAGGTGGCGCTCCAACAGCGCCTCATATCCCGATCGCTCCGCCTCCCGCAACCAGGCCTCACAGCGCGCCGAATGCGCGCCGCTCTCATCCGGCGGCGTGCGCCAATCCACGAACGCCGTGGCAGCGGCGATATACGCCGTGAGCCGGGATGCACCGCGCACGATCAGCCGTTCCCCTTCCGCTTCAACGACGCCGTCGGTTTCAAGGCGGACGCGCGCCTCGAACCGCATGCCCCGGCCTTCTTCGTACAACACCGGTTCCGGATGGTCGCCGCGCCAGTTGTCGGCGACATGGCTCGGCGCCCGGCCAGCAAGAACCAACGTGCGGCCGTCATCCATAACGGACACCGAGCTCCTGACCGGCGACGACAGCGCGGCCGCCAAATTCATCATCCCGCCTTCCGCCTCATACCGGACGACGATCACCTGATCCGGAGCGCTCGCCCAATAGGCGCGGCGCATCCGGAGGCCGCCCGAAGCGAACCGAACGTCCGCCACCCCGTCGAAAATCTGCAGCGATCGCACATAATCCGGCGCGTCGTCCTCCCCGTCCAGCCATTCAATCGCCAATTCTCCTAGCGGCAGATAAGGCTGCACGTTCCGGCCGGTCATCCGGGATTCGATCAGCCGCTGCGCCTCCGTCAGCCGTCCCGCGAAGATCAGCTCGCGCGCGCGGGCCAGATGCCGCCTGGCCTCGCAGTCGACCGTCTCGCGGGGATACCCCGCCCACAGCGTATCTTCATTCAGCAGGATCCGGTCCAGCCGGACGCCGCCGAACAGCATCGCGCCGAGCCGTCCGTTGCCGATCGGAAGCGCTTCCTCCCACACGCTTGCCGGACGGCGGTACCACAATCGATCCCATTTACCGGTCATGACGTCCCTCTCCCGTCTGCGCATGATGGTCCATATCTGGAATCTTCACTAAATAACTCAAAAAACGAAGAGCCCGCGCAAAACGGACTCTCCGCACTTACCCGATTATTCGTTCCACAGTTTGACGCGCGCCTTGACGAGCTTCTCGTATTCGTCTTCCATCTTCTCGACGCCCGCCTTGAGCAGTTCTTGCTGATAATCGTCCCAAATGCGGTCGAAGTCTTCCGGCGGGGCCAGGATGGCTTCCGGAATGCGGCGCCACGTAATTTCCTTCATCCGTTCCTGCAGCACGTTCAGTTCGCTGTCCGCCGGAATCTGGATGTTCCACGCCGCGCCCCACGGCTTGACCGGGAACTCGTCTTCACTCGGGAACAGATCTTTCCACGTCGTGGCGCCGTATGCCGCCAGCGTCTCCTTCTCGACCTCGTTGTACGTTGCAACGATTTGATCCGGGAAGTTCGTCGTGTAGTAGTTGCCCGTCGAGTCGAGCACGCCGTCGCCGTAGTGGGCGCCGAGGTTGTGGTAGAGACCGATGCCCGATTCGCGCTGGAAGCCCGTCGGGTCGTTCTTCTTCCGCTCCGTAATTTCATCCGGAATGACGCGCTTGCCGTCCTCATCGTAGACGTAATGCTCGCCTTCGATGCCCCAGTTGTCGAGAATCTGGCCTTCCTCGGAAGCGAGGAAGTCGAGGAACTTGATCGCGCGGACCGGATCCGGGCAATCGACCGTAATGCCGACGCCCCATCCCGGGCTGAAGCCGACCGGCCAGAACGACGTCTCCTTGAATTCCTCCGTCAGCGTAACCGGATAATGGCCGTAACCGTATTCAAACTTGCCTTCCGCCTTGAGCGCGTTCTCGCCGTCCTGGAAATCCCAGCGTTGATCGATCAGTCCGAGCACGCGGCCGGAAGCGATCTTCGCCAGGTATTGGTCATACTTCTGCACGAAGCTTTCCTTGTCCAACAGGCCTTCCGCGTTCATATGGTTCAGCCAGCGGAAGTATTCCTTCTCGATCTCACGGCGAAAATGGTACGTGACTTCATAGGTGTCGATGTCAATGTGGTATTCGCCGTCATCCGGCCCGCCCGTCGTGTAGAACGCCGGGTTCGTGACCGAGATGTACATGCGCCAGTCGTCCGCGTTGAGCGACAGGCCGATGTTCGGGTTGCCGTTCTCGTCCGTCGGATGCTTCTTGAGATATTCGCGGATCGCGTTCTCGAAGTCTTTCACCGTCCGGATGCTCGGATACCCGAGTTCTTTCACGACGCGGTGCTGCAGTTGGAAGCCGCCGCCCGCATCGAAGTATGTCTGACCCACTTCCGCATACGTCGGAATGACGTAGATCGAAGGGTCTTCTTCACTGTAGCGCAGCCGCTTGATCTGATCGCCGAACAGCTTCTTGATGTTCGGCGCATGCTGCTCGATCAGATCCGTCAGGTCGAGCATGGCGCCGGCTTCCACCAGTTTGCCGAGGTCGCCCTTCGGGCTGATCAGATGCGGATAATCGCCGGATGCCGCGATCAGCGCGATCTTCTGCGCCGGGTCGCCGACCTCGAATTCCGCGTCGAGCGTCACGCCCGTCGCCTCCGTGATCGCCCGGCCGACGGCGTCCTGCATGTTCTGCCAGTTCGGGCTCGCGTCCGCGCCGTAGAACGTGAACGTAATCGGCTCGAGCGAATCGCCGGAACCGTCGCCGGTGCCTCCGCTGTTCGCGGACGTCTGCGATCCGCCGGCGTTCCCTCCGCCGTTGCCGTCGTTCTTCTTGCCGCCGCAGCCTGCAAGCAGACCCGCCAGCATGACGACGGCCAGCAGCGAGACCAACCATTTTCTCTGTCGGTTCATGCTGTGTGATACCCCTCCTGTCTGTGAGTCGAAAAATGTTGTATTGGTCAACGGGCTAGCTCGTGGCTAACCCGCCAATCCCGAAGTGTTCGGAAACCATTTCCAGCGTTGGTCAGCTCTTGACCGCGCCGAGCGTCATGCCTTTCACGAAATAACGCTGCAGGAACGGATAAACGAACAGGATCGGCAGCGTGACGACCATCGTGATCGCCATCTTGACGGATTCGGGCGAAACTTGCGACATGACCTCGGTCATGTTGCGCGCCCGGTAATCGACGTTGGACTGCGTGCTTTGCAGCACTTTCATGAGCTCGTACTGCAGCGTTGTCAGATGATCGGATTGCGAGTTGAACAGGTACGTATCGAACCACGAGTTCCACTGCCCGACCGCCACGAACAGCGCGATCGTCGCGAGCGCCGGTTTCGTGAGCGGCAGGATGATGCGCCAGTATATCGTGAAATCGTTCGCGCCGTCGATTTTGGCCGACTCTTGCAGCGCGTACGGGAGCCCGTCGATGAACGAGCGGATGACGAACACGTTGAAGGCGCTGACAATGCCGGGCAGAATGTAAACGGCGAACGTGTTCATCAGATCCAGTTCGCGGATCAGCAGGAAGAACGGAATGAGACCGCCCGATACGTACATCGTGAGCGCCAGGAAGACGGAGACGAACCGTCGTCCCTGGAAGTCCTTCCGGCTGAGCGTGTAGGCGAGCATCGACGAGCTGAGGACGCCGAGCGCCGTTCCGATCAGCGTGCGGAGCGCCGAGTTGCGGAAGCCCGTCCCCAGATGTTCGTAAGAGAAGATCACTTCATAGTTCTTCAGCGTGAACTCCCGCGGGTAGATGGTGATGCCGCCCCGCACGGTATCGATGGAATCGTTGAACGAGATGGCCGCCACGTTCAGAAACGGATACAGCGTGATGACCAGGACGGCAGTCACGAAGACGTACACGAACACGTCGAACAGCCGGTCCGTCAAGGATGTCGAATGGCTACTGCGTCTCATGCGCGCTCCTCCTTACATGATGCTTTCCTTGGTCACGCGCTTGAATATGCCGTTCGCCGTGAACAGCAGGATGACGCTGACGACCGAGTTGAAAATGTTGATCGCCGTTCCGAACGAGAACCGCCCCATGCCGAGGCCGTAGTTCAGCGCGTACAAATCGAGCACCTGCGAGTACTCTCGCACCAGGTTGTTGCCGAGCAGGAACTGCTTCTCGAACCCGATGCTGATCAGGTGGCCGATCGACATGATGAGCAGGATGATGATCGTCGTGCGGATGCCGGGCAGCGTGATGTGCCACATTTGCTGGATCCGGTTCGCGCCGTCGACCCGCGCAGCCTCGTACAGCTCGGGGCCGATCCCCGCGATCGCCGCCAGGTAGATGATCGCGTTCCATCCGGTCTCTTTCCAGACATCGGCCAGCGTGACGATGATCCAGAACAGCTTGCCCTTCGCCATGAACTGGATCGGCTCGTCGATGATGCCGAGCCACATGAGCAGATCGTTCACCGCGCCGTTGTCCGTGGACAGCATTTTCGTGACGATGCCGGCGACGACGACCCACGAGACGAAGTGGGGCAGATAAGATACCGTTTGCACGAAACGCTTGTAGAACATCTGGCGTACTTCGTTCAGCATCAGCGCGAAGAAGATCGGGACGACGAAACCCGCCACGAGTCCCATCAGGCTCATCACCAGCGTGTTGCGCAGCACCTGATAGAACAGCTCATCCTGAAACAGCGTTCGGAAATGATCCAGTCCGACCCATTCCTGCTCCCAGAACGGCCTGCCGGGTCTGTAGCGCTGGAACGCCATCGTCCATCCCCAGAGGGGAAGGTAGCTGAAAATGAACACCCAGACCACGAACGGCAGCGACATCGCATACAGCCACCGGTTCTGGAGCGCCTTGCGGAAAAAACGCCTGATTCGCTCTTTCCGCGTCCTGATCGTTTGCTGTGTTGAAGTTACCGCTTCCATGCGAACCCTCCTGTTTGACACCCCTCATTCTAGCGGAATCGCTTTCACCGCAATACCCGGCAATTTATGCCGAAAATCATATTAAAATCAGTCAGGCTGCTTCGGCGCCGTCCCGGCGCGTCAGCAGCCTGTTTCATCTCAGCTTCCGCCCGCCGTTTTCCGGTACGCGGCAGGCGACATGCCCACATATTTGCGAAATTTCCCGTGAAAATAATCGACGTTCGCGTAGCCTACCCGCTCCGCGACCTCGTACACCTTCATCCCCTTGAGGAGCAGCTTCTTCGCCTCCTCGATCCGCACCTTGTCGAGGTAGGTGTTGAAGTTCTCGCCGGTCTTGTGCTTGAACACCTTGCCCAGATACGCGCTGCTGTAGCCCAGCAGCGCGGCGATCGTCTCGAGCTTGAGCGAACGGTCGTAGTGGCGGTGAATGATGTCGATCATTTTCTTCACCTGCGTCTCGGCCCCGCCCTGCTCCGTCTGCCGGGCGAATTCGATCAGCAGGCTGTGCATCCGCTCCATGAGCTGCGTGAATCGGCAAGCCTTGTACAGCTCGACCAGACCGCGCTGCAGCGTCTCCTCCGCCGAGCCGGGCCGCCGGGCTTCCAGACGCGCGGCGACGGCCGAGACGAGCCGTGCGCACGCCGCCTTGACCGCCTGTTCATCGCTGCCGGATTCGAGCAGCCGGGAACCCGCCTGCTTGATCCATTCGCCGATCGAAACTTCGCTGGCCACGTCGATGGCAAGTGTCAGCTTGTCCGTCAGATCAGACAGATCCGGCGGTTCGGCAGCCTGCTCGCCGCCGGGATCCCGCGGGGCGGAGTCCGGCGGATGAATGCGCCCCGGTTCGAGGAAGAAGCCGCGGCGAAGCGCCGCCGACGCCCGGGCGTGGGACTGCGGAATCTCCGTCCAGCTCTCCACGACACCGCCGGACGCGGCCGTGACCTCCGGATGTAGTCCGGCGAGCGCGTCTTCAATGGCATGCATAAGCGCCGCGCGCTGCGATTCGCTCCCCGCGCCGTTCATCACGAGCAGTCCCAGGTCGCCTTCCGCCGTGTAACAGATCCGCTCCGGCGCGGACAGTTTGCAGGCCAGGCGCCGGCAGGCTTCCGTCAGGACTTCCGGTTCAAGCTGCCTGCCGTGAAGCCGGACGACCACGGCCTCCCATGACGCGCCGTTCAGACCGGCGTTTCCGGCCGCTTCCGTCAGCGCGGCGGGAGGCGTTCCCGAGAGCAGCGACCGGACGACCATCTCCGGCGTCCACCCGGCGGCGTGCTCCCGTTCGGCGGCTTCCTGGTTGAGCGTCTTCCTCAGCCGCTGCAAGTAATCGATCAGCTCGTCTTCATCCACCGGCTTGAGCATGTACCCGTCGATCTGGTGCGACATCGCCCGGCGGGCATAATCGAACTCCGCATAGCCGCTCAGTATGAGCATGTGCAGCCGTTTGTCGCGGGCGCGCAGCCGCTCGATCGCCTCCAGACCGTCGATGCCCGGCATCCGGATGTCGATGATGATGAGATCCGGGCGGTGCTGCTCGTACTTCGTAAGCGCATCCCGTCCGTTCACGCCCGTATCGACGACCCGGAAGCCGAAAGATTCCCAGTCGACCAGCGTGCGGAGTCCTTCGCGGATGGTCGGTTCATCATCCACCACCAGCACTTTGTACATGAAGCCTTTCACCTCCGACCGGCAGCCGGAACGAGACGCGTGTGCCGGCGCCGGATGTGCTCTCCAGACGCAGCCCGCTGGACGGGCCGTACATCAGGATCAATCGTTGATGGACATTGCGCAGGCCGATCCGGCGCTGCTCCTCCCCTTCCTGTTCGTCAAGCGAAGCGGTGAGCGCGGCAAGCCGGTCTTCGTCCATGCCGACCCCGTCGTCGATGACCTCGACCAGGACCGTCTCTCCGTCCCGGACGATGCGAAGGGTGACGGTGCCGCCTTCCTCTTTGCCTTCCAGACCATGGATAACGGCGTTTTCAACAATCGGCTGGATGATGAGCGGCGGCACGGGGATGGACTCCGTCCCCGGCTCAATCTGCAATTCATATTTCAGCCGCTCTTCGTACCGGAACCGTTGGATGTCGAGATAGCAGCGGACGATGTCGATTTCATCTTCCAGATGCGCGAGGCGGCGGCTGATCTCGAGATTTTTGCGCATCAGCTTGCCGAGCAGCCGGACAATCTGGGCAATCTCCTTCTCACCTTTGATATGCGCTTTCATGCGGATCGACTCCAGCGCGTTGAACAGGAAGTGCGGATTGATCTGGCTGGCCAGCATTTTGAGCCGGATTTCGTTCTGCTTCATTTCCAGCTGATGTTTCTGCCGGTTCGATTCCTGCACTTCATTCACGAGCGCATGGATGCTGGAGACCATCGAATTGAACTGGCGCGCGAGCTGGCCGATCTCGTCCTGGCCGTCGATCTCCATGACGGTGGTGAGGTTCCCTGTCGCCACCTTCGTTATATGTTTGCTGAGCCGGCTCATCCGCCTGGTAAGCATGCCGGAGAACGCGTAGGTCAGCATGATGCCGAGGGCGAGCGCGGCGAGAATGACGATGAGCGCCGTCGTCTGGATGCGGTCGACATCGGCCGTGATGTCATCCACCGCGAAAATGGTGATGATCCGCAGCCCGTTCACGCTCGCGTTCGGCGCCAGCGGCTCGACGAGGACGCGGTACGCTTCCCCGTCGATCTGCTGTTCGAACATGCCCTGCCGGGCTTCCGCAAGCTGCGGATCAAATTCGATGCCGGCGAGCGTGAGGCCCGTCCGCTCGGGGCGGTTCGCCGACACGATCGTGCCGCTGTCGTCCACGA
This sequence comes from Thermobacillus xylanilyticus, assembly GCF_907165215.1. Taxonomy (GTDB): domain Bacteria; phylum Bacillota; class Bacilli; order Paenibacillales; family Paenibacillaceae; genus Thermobacillus; species Thermobacillus xylanilyticus. Next base: position 137,775 of record NZ_CAJRAY010000038.1, read on the forward strand.
TCATCGTCTCGAACGATTCCTGCCTGACGATCGTGCCGAGCGTGTCCATGTTCACGTTGACGACGAGCACGCCGCTGGTTTTCGCACCGGGAAAATAGACTTTGCGCACGAGGCTCAGGTAATGGCGGCCGTCCCGTTCGTCCTCCAGGTAATACCAGCCCACGGTTCCGCTGAAGCTGTCCATCGCCCACCGGTACCACCAGGAGTTCTTGATCTTCTCGTCCGGCTGCATGAATTCCCAGTTGTTCAGCATGGTCGGATTTTCCATGTAGAACCGGATGTTCGAGATCTCGTTGTACAGGTTGACGTACTGTTCGAAATCGGGATAAGACCGGTAGGCGGCCACGACTTCCCAGGTCGTGCCGTACCTCCGGTTCGCCACCGTCTCCAGCCGGTCGTCGTTCGCCAGCCGGTAGGCGATGTCATTCGCCACGTTGATCACTTCCATCGTGCGCTGCTTGACGCGCTCGACGTTGGCCAGCGTCTGTTCGACGGCGTTATCGAGCGCCATGTTCCGCAGCTCGCCGGTCAGCAGCAAGCCGACCGCCACGACGGGAATGAACACGACGACGCAGAATGAAAGCGCCAGCTTCGTCCGAAGACGCAGGTTATTGACGAACTGAAGCGCGGATTGAAACACGGGGCGTCCACCCCCATTGCGTTCTCTTCGGACGGCCGGCCTTTCGCTCACGCCTCTTCCAGCAGCCGTACGCCTCTGCCCGGCACAGCCGTCCGTCCTTCCACCGTCTCGCCGCTCAGCAGATCTCTGTAACGGCCTTCATGCAGTTCTACTTCTTTCATATCGGCATTGTGGTTCAGGAGGAACAGCACGCCGCGGCCGTCCTTCACCCGCCGCGAACTTTCCACGCCTTCCGGCGCTTTTCGGACCAGCGGCCGGATGTTCTTGTCCGCGCACAGCTTGCCGAGGAACCCTTCGAGGAACGCCGCGTCCGGGCTGGAAGCGACGTACCACGCCTGTCCGGCGCCGAACCGGTTCACCGTCACGACCGGCACGCCGGCGTAGAAATCGTCGCCGTAGACGGCGATCGCTTCCGCGCCTTCGAGATGGATCAGGTCGCAGAGCAGACCGCACTCGTATTCCCCTTCAAGCGCGCCGTGCGGTTTCGTCATGACGATCCGGTTCCGCCGGTCCGGGAACAGCGCGTCGATCTCCTCCGCCCAGATGCCGAGCATGCGCCGCAGTTCGCCCGGATAGCCGCCGGTCCGCACGATGTCGCGCTCGTCAACGATGCCGCTGAAGAACGTCGTGACGAACGTGCCGCCCCGCTCGACGTACGCTTCGAGTTTCGCCGCATAGCCCGGCTTCACCATGTAGAGCACCGGCGCGATGACGATGTCGTACTTGTCGAGCGGCTCGTCCACGCCGATCATGTCGACCTGGATATTCTGCTTGAACAGCGCGTCGTAATATTTGTGCACTTCCTTGACGTAATCGAGCGCGATCGTCGGGCCGCTCGACAGGCTGATCGCCCACCGGTTCTCCCAGTCGAACACGATCGCGACCTTCGCTTCGACGCGCCCGTCAAGAATCCGGTCGCCGAGCTGTTTCAGCTCGCCGCCGAGCTCCGCCACTTCGCGGAAAACCCGCGTATGTTCATGGCCGACGTGTTCGATGACGGCGCCGTGGAATTTCTCGCAAGCCCCGATCGAACGTCGAAGCTGGAAGAACATGACCGTATCCGCTCCGCGCGCGACCGCCTGGTAGCTCCACAGCCGCATCACGCCCGGCCGCTTCAGCGAGTTGTACGGCTGCCAGTTCTGCTGGCTCGGCGTCTGCTCCATCAGCATGAACGGCTGACCGCTCTTCAGCCCGCGCATCAGATCGTGCACCATTGCCGTGTAGCTGAACGGCGTATCGAGCGCCGGATAGTTGTCCCAGGAGACGACATCCAGATGCTTGGCCCAGGCGAAATAGTCCAGCTCGGGATAGGTGCCCATCAAGTTCGTTGTGACGGGAATGTGCGGGGTATGTTTTTTGATCGCGTCATATTCCAGCTTGTAACATTCGAGCAGGCTGTCGGACTGGAACCGCCGGTAATCGAGCGAGATGCCCTGGAAGTTCGTCCGGTTGCCGGCCCACTCCTCGCTCAGCTCGTTCGGCGCCACGATCTCGTCCCAATCGTAGAACGTATGGCCCCAGAAGCGGGTGTTCCACGCCCTGTTGACGTTTTCAAGCGTGCCGTAGCGCCGCTTCAGCCATTCGCGGAACGCGGCTTCGCACCGTTCGCAATAGCAGTAGCCGCCGTATTCGTTCGAGACGTGCCACATGATGACGGCCGGATGATCTTTGTACCGTTCGGCCAGCTTCTCGGCCATAAGCGCGGAGAATTTGCGGTACGTCGGACTGTTCGGACACGAATTGTGACGGCCGCCGAACTTGCGTTTGCGGCCATGATAGTCGACGCGCAGCACGTCCGGGTATTTCTTCGCCATCCAGGCGGGATGCGCGCCCGTGCTGGTCGCAAGGCACGTATAGATGCCGTTCTCGTACAGCCGGTTGATCGTCGCGTCCAAGTGATCAAAATTGTACGTCTCCTCGTCCGGTTGGTTGAGTGCCCAAGAGAAGACGTTCAACGTCGCCACATCAATGCCCGCCAGCTTGAACATGCGGATGTCTTCGCTCCACACGTGCGGATCGTCCCATTGCTCCGGATTGTAGTCGCCGCCATACCAAATCTTGGGGAGCTTATGGCTCAGCATGGTGCAGAATCCTCCCATAATATAAGATTTGATATCATTGTAAACGCTATTAAATTCACGTTAAATATAATATTATGGATTTCAGATATAAGAAAACGGAAATATAAGGATGGTGCAGACCCTTGCTGGTGCATCGGCGCGTTGTGATGCCTTTCGAGCAGCTCGGGCGGCTGCCGCTCGCCGTCGAGAGCGTCGGCCTCAATCCGGATCAGGAGCGGATTGTGCGGCCGGACGGCTACCCTTACTACCATTGGCTGCAGACGATGTCCGGCAGAGGCCGGATAGCGGTCGAAGGCCGATCGCATCCGCTCCCTTCCGGCTCGGGCATCCTGCTATTCCCCGGCGTCGCTCACACCTATGAAGCGGAAGAAGGCCGCTGGGAGACGGCGTATCTGACATTCGGCGGCGCGGCGGCGGACAGCATCCTCGCAGCTGCGGGCGTTCATCAGTCGACGTTCTTCCAGTGGCCCGCCGATGCCGCCGCGGGACGGCTGATCGAGCAGATGTTGGAACGGCTGGAGCAGGGCGGCGACGTGTTCGGCATTGAAGCTTCGACGTCGGCGTATCATTTTCTGCTTGCCATGACCCGCTACCCGACGTCGCAGCCCGGACGGAAAAACGGCGATCCGGACCGGCTCGAGCAGCTGCGGACGGTCATCGAATGGATGGAAAGCCGCTGCTCCGATCCTTCCGTCGGCATGGATCAGATCGCCGGCGTCCTCAATCTGTCGAGCCGCCGGGTGAACGGGCTGTTCCGCGAGACGTTCGGCCAGTCGCCCTATGCCTATTTCATCCAGCTTCGGCTGCGCAAGGCGAAGGAAATGCTGACCAGCTCGTCCCCCCTCTCCGTCCGGGAAGTTGCGGAGCGGGTCGGGTTTCGGGACGCCAGCCATTTCATCGCCACGTTCCGCCGGCATGTCGGGATGACACCGGAACAGTTCCGTCGGCTGCATTAGCGGCCGATGCCGCATTTTGCCCGGATTTTTGTGCGGATTGTTGCGGTAGTCGGCCGGCCCGCGGAGTGCTACAATGCCGTTTACTGTGACAGCGCATTCAAAGATGCGGGCTTCGGCCCGCCCGCGAAAGGAGCCGCATGCATGGCCGAACAATGGCAATATCCGTTCCGCGATCCGGATCTTCCGCTCGAGACGAGGGTGAACGATCTGATCGGGAGACTGACGACGGAAGAGAAAATCAATCTGATGGCCCAGTACCAGGACGCGGTGCCCCGCCTCGGCATCGCGCCGTACAAGCACGGCACCGAAGCGGCGCACGGCATCGCCTGGCTTGGGCCGGCGACGACATTCCCGCAGCCGATTGGTCTCGCTTGCACGTGGGACGCCGATCTGCTGCGCCGCGTCGGCAGCGTCATCGGCGACGAGGCGCGCGTCTGGTACCGGCGCAACCCGGCGGTCAACGGGCTCACGCTGTGGGCGCCGACGGTCGATCTCGAGCGCGACCCGCGCTGGGGACGCACAGAGGAGGCCTATGGCGAGGATCCTTTTCTCGTCGGCAAACTGGCGTCGGCGCTCATCAGGGGAATCCAGGGCGATCACCCGTTTTATCTGAAAGCGGTCGCAACGCTGAAGCATTTTCTCGGCAACAACAATGAAGCCGGCCGCGGCGACAAGTCGGTCAGCATCGATCCGCGCAACATGCGGGAGTACTATCTGAAAGTGTTCGAGACGGCGTTCAAAGAAGGCGGCGCGCTCTCGATGATGACGGCGTACAATGCGGTGAACGGCGTGCCCGCCAATCTGCTGCCGATGATCACTTCCGTCGTCAAGCAGGAATGGGGCATGAACGGCTTCGTCGTCAGCGACGCGTTCGACGTCACCGGCACGGTGCGCGACCACGGATACATGGCGTCGCTGCCTGCTGCGGTTGCAGCGTCGATCAGGGCCGGCATCGACAGTATCACGGATGACGCGAAAGTGGTTAAACAAGCGATCCGCGAAGCGCTGGAGATGGGGCTGCTCACCGAGAACGATCTCGATGTCGCGCTGCGCAATACGTTCCGCGTCCGCTTCCGGCTCGGCGAGTTCGATCCGGACGACCGGAATCCGTATGCCGAAATCGGCGAATCGCACATGATGCGGCCCGAGCACGAGGCGTTGTCGCTGGAAGCGGCCCGCAAGAGCATCGTCCTGCTCAAGAACGACGGCGTGCTGCCGCTGTCCGCCGATCGGACCCGCAAGATCGCGGTCATCGGCCCCCTGGCCGATGTCGTGTACCGGGACTGGTACAGCGGCACCCTTCCCTACGCGGTGACGCCTCTCGCCGGCATCGTCGAAGCGCTGGCGGGCCGTGTGCAGCCGCATGGACCGGCTGGCGCGGTGGATGCCGGAGACCGGGTCATCCATGCGAAAGGCACAACCCGGGTGCGGCTGAAGTCGAGTACGACGGGCCGGTATGTGCGGATTGCCGAAGGAGAAGACGCGCCGCTTGTAGCGGACGCCGAACGCGCGGAAGACGCCGACGTGTTCGAGCTGACCGACTGGGGCTGGGACAGCGCGACGCTGACGGCGGTTCGAAACGGCAAATTTCTGACGACGGATGACCGGCGCGTGCTCGCTTCGGCGGACGATATCTGGGGATGGTTCACGAAGGAAGTTTTTCAACTGGATCGGTCGGATGAGGACTGCGTAAGGGTCCGGACGTGGAACGGTCAGCCGGTGCGCGTCGGCCCGGACGGCATGCTGCTCGCCGGCACCGGCGACGCCGGCGAGATGGCGAACGTGGTCAATGTCGCCGGCGCCGCGGAGGTGCAGGGCGTATCCGGCAGCGCGGAATGCGAGCGGTTCGCGGTGGAAATCGCAGCGGACGGCTTGCGGGAAGCGGCGGAGGCGGCGCGCCAGGCCGACGCGGCTGTCGTCTTCGTCGGCAACCACCCGCTGATCAACGGCAAGGAGACGGTCGACCGGCCGGATATTGCGCTGCCGGAACCGCAAGAGCGGTTGATCCGCGAGGTGCTCGCCGTGAACCCGAATACGATCGTCGTCGTCATCGGCAGCTATCCGTTTGCCCTCGGTTGGACGGCCGAACACGCCCCCGCCATTCTCTATCTGGCGCATGCCGGCCAGGAACTCGGCCGGGCGGTTGCCGGCACGCTGTTCGGTCGGTTCAATCCGGCCGGCAGGCTGAACATGACGTGGTACCGCTCTGCCGATCAGCTGCCGGATTTCATGGATTATGACATCATTCAGGGCAAGCGGACGTACCTCTATTTCGACGGCGAGCCGCTCTATCCGTTCGGATATGGCCTGTCTTATTCGCGGTTCGAATATGCCGATCTGACGATAAGCGCCGATGCCATCGGGTACGGCGAGCGTGTAAAGATCGGCTTCACGGTCACGAACGTGTCGGATGTCTATGGGGAAGAAGTGCCGCAGCTCTACATCCGGTGCGAAGATTCCCGCGTGCAGCGGCCGCTTCGGCAACTCGCCGGATTTGCGCGGATCGGCCTTGCGCCTGGCGAATCGAAGCGGGTGACGTTCGAACTGTCTTCGGACGATCTTCGCTTCTGGGACATCACGCGATCCTGCTGGTGCCTCGAACGGGGCGTCTGCCGGATCATGGTCGGCGCATCATCGGCCGATATCCGCCTGGCAGGCAGTCTGAACGTCAACGGCGAGGTTGTGCCGCCCCGCGATCTGCGGCAAGTGACGCGCGCGGTCGACTGCGACGGCTATGCCGGCATCTTCATCGACGAATGTTCGGAGGGCGGCGACAGCGCGGCTGTGTCGGACGGGGGCTGGATCCGCTTCGACGATGTTGCGGTTCCGCCCGGCGTCACGTTCATCGAACTGCGCGCCTGGAGCGCGGACGGCGCCGAGGCGGAGATCCGGATCGACGGTCCGGACGGCGCCGTTGCCGGAAGCTGTCCTGTCCCCCCGGGGGGCCGGCAGGAATGGAAGACGTGCCGCGGGGCGCTCGCGCTGCCGGAAGGCCGCCGCAGCCTGTGGATCCGGCTGAGCAGCGCAGCCCATTTGCAGTGGCTGCGGATCGGGTGAGGCGTGCCGGATTACCCGTTCACCGTTTTTTCCTTGCGCGGCCAGATCGTGTAACTGAAACTGATCAGAAAATCAATGGCCAGCACGATCGCCCATTTGCCGATCATGTTCAAGAGTTCCCGGCTTCTGTCGATATTGTCGATGTACAGCACCAGCCCGATCAGGATGGCGCTCCCGATCATCCATGCCAGCAGATGTTTCAACCACATGATCCGTTCATACCGCGCGTGTGCCGCTCCGTACTTCGGTTTCGGAGCAGGTGCGGGACCCCCGGCGAACCGGTGGGCGAATTTGCCGTCCGCCCACCGGATCATCTGTTTCCCGAAGACGATCGAAACGCCGATATACACCGCCGCGAGACCGTGGAAGAATCCGGCCGTGGCTCCGTTCCGAATATCTATCGTCGTAAAAATGAGCAGCGCCACGTCAACCAGGATCGTACTCGCCAGAAGCACGCCTCCCAGACGGCGCATCCCGATTAGATATCGACAGGCCAGACCGGCCAATACGAACAGCCAAAATCCGATCTCACAGGCAATGATCATGGCCGCGATCATAACACCCGCTCCTTTCCGGTTGTTATTGTCTCAATTTAATACAAACGTACTAAAACAAAACGTATTTTAACACGCTTGTACGGTGAAATCAATGCGGCTATAATGGGCATATGCCTAAAGTTGTCGATCATGAAGTCCGCCGCCGTCAGCTTGCGGATGCGGCATGGCGCGTAATCCGGCGCGACGGGCTGGAAGCGGCCTCCGTGCGCAATGTCGCCAGAGAAGCCGGCGTTTCGCTCGGTTCGCTCCGCCATTATTTCACCAGCCAGGACGATCTGCTGGCCTATGCGCTCCGCAGGGTCGGCGAACGGATCCGGGAACGAATCGAGAAAATGCCGCTTACCGGCGACATCCGCGCCGATGTGGCGACGGTCATCGAACAGACGCTGCCGCTGGACGAGGAGCGGCAGACCGAAGCGGTCATCTGGCTTGCCTTTATGGGCAAGGCGCTTACCAATGCCGGACTCGGCGCATTGGCCGCCGAGACGCATGAACAGCTGTACAATCTGTTCCGCAAAATGCTTGCCGCCATGAACCAGTACGGCCTGCTGCCGCCGGACATCGATTTGGATCTGGAAGCGCGGCGATTGCACGCACTGATTGACGGTCTTGCCCTGCACGCCGTTTCGAACAATCAGGCGGTCAACGATGACGCAATCCGCGGCATCATGGCCCGACATCTCGCGAGTCTGACGGCGGTACACTCTCCGCGGCAATAAGAAAAGCCTTGGCGATCCCAAGGCTTTCTGTGTTTGCATATGAAAGCGGGTCTTCCCGCTGATTCACAATGGTCGGGACGACACGATTCGAACATGCGACCCCCTGGTCCCAAACCAGGTGCTCTACCAAGCTGAGCTACGTCCCGATGAAATAAAAATGGCGTGCCCAGAGAGATTCGAACTCCCGACCTTTTGATTCGTAGTCAAACGCTCTATCCGGCTGAGCTATGGGCACGTGAGATGGAGCGGACGACGGGAATCGAACCCGCGACCCTCGCCTTGGCAAGGCGATGCTCTACCGCTGAGCCACGTCCGCTTGTCAATCGATGGTCAAACGACCCTGATGCATCTTCCCCGTTTTCAGGGGCACTATTAGATTATACGCAACCAGCCGTTCCGGGTCAAGACCGTTTCTGCGGTTCCTGTCGTTGTTCTGTGATAATGTCACGGTATAACTGTTCTGAGATAATGTCACTATG
>NZ_CAJRAY010000039.1 GCF_907165215.1 Thermobacillus xylanilyticus
CTTTGCCCAGCTACATCAAGGCTTGTTTGCCCATTTCATACTGCGAAAGTTGAGTTCATAAGACCCGCCGCACCCGCTTCCCAGCATGCACATCATCCCCCGGTTTCCATACCGAAACATGACATCCGCACCGCCCGCTCCTTCCCTCCCGTGGAGAAACCCGCCTGGTAGATCGTGTAGCCGCTCCACGCCTTCTCCGGCAGATAGACGGTCGTTCCCGTCGGATAGATGGTCGGGTGTCCCATATCGATCTCTCCTTGCAAAGATTTAATAGTGCAGAAACCGGTTTTGCTCCGCTTGAGCGGCGGCGGTGTCAACCGCGCCTTCCTCCCGGCGCGCTTCATTCGCCTTCGCCGTGCGGAGAATGGCATCGGCGTATCCCGCCAGATTGTCCGTGATCCGGATGAACGCCTTCTTGAGCACCGCCAGCTCCTGCTGCGTGAACTCGGAGAACAGCAGCTGGATCGATGCCCGGCTGAGCCCGCGCTGCCGGGCCAGCAGCCGGCGGCCTTCTTCCGTGATGCCGAGCGCGACGGATCTCCGGTCTTCCGGCAGCCTCCGGCGCACGGCGTAACCTTTTTTCTCCAGCTTGTCGCACAGCATCGTGATGGCGCCCGGTGAGAAATCGAGCTGCTCGGCCAGATCCCCCAGCTTCTGCTCGCCGTCGCGGTTGATCTTGTGCAGGATCAGCATGGCGGGCAGCGGGATGCCCTCAACGGCGATTTTGTCGCGCTCCTTCACAAACTTCCGGACCATCCGGCGAAAATGCCAGTCGAGCTCCTCATACTGCTGACAGTTGTCCTCCATCAAATCTCCACCCGTCACCCCTTCACGCCACGCCTGGAATGCAAAAAGGCTTCAACGACGTTCCCGCACTGTTCTTCGGGAAGTCATTGAAGCCTTTGGTCGTCCAATCAACCGAATTTTTTAGTTGTAAAAAGTTTAGCGCTAAAACTTCGTGCTCCTATCATAATATGTATTAACCCTACCTGTAAAGTATGGATTTAATAAAAAGAGAACGGGGAATGATTTCCCCGCCCGGCTCACCTTCCGCGATGCTTCTCTTTTGCCTTTTTCAACTTGATGGCTCGCTTGTATTCCTTGAGTTCTTCCCGTCTGGCTTTGCTGAGAACTTGCTTTTCCTTCTTCCGCTTCTCATACTCCAGCTGAATCGCCGCCTGGGCGAACGTCGATACGCCCTTCGCCTTCATTTCGCGAGCCGCCTGTCTTGCGAGCCGCTTCGGGTTCGTTCTGCCGGTTTGGCGCTCTTCGACCGTCAGCTGTTCCGACAACCCGTCCACGAAAGCCGGCAATGCTGTGTTGACGAACGCATAAACTTCCTGGTCCTTGGGCTCGGAACCGAACAAATACCTGCCCGCTTTCAACTTTCCGTTTACGACTTCTTCCACAACACCTACCCAGAATTGACCGTCATGATACACCGTCAATTTCACGGATAAATCCCCCTCTGAAAAAAATCATTGGAACGATGGACATCCCGAGGGGGGAAGGTTACTGATATCGGCGAATGGGCCGATACGTCTGGACTACCAACCAGACCGTGTTTTTACGCTCCAACATTTATTTTACAGCAAGTTCATCCCGATTTCACGATATTCGGATTTCGCCTTCACGGAACGGCGTTTTCAACCGTGCCCCCGTAACCGCTCTTTGCGGCCTTGCCTTTCAACTCCCATATCTCGTAGGGAGTTTCCACATCGAACTTGTACCATTGGTCTTCGTGCGCCGCATAGAGCAAAAAATACCCGAGAGGGGGCTCATCGTCCGCGCGACGTTGGGTATAAAGGTCGTAATGCCTGATGCTGCTCCCGCCCTGATCCAGAAAGTCATATTTGGCGAACGGGTAGAAGTTGCCGAGTTCGGCCAATCCGTATTCCGGAACGGTGCCGGCAGGCGGTTCAACGACCTCGCCTTTGCCCGCTTCAATCAATTGATAGAGCACTTCAATGTAGCTGTTTCCGACAACATCCTCCACGACGAAGCCATTGATCACGGCGGTTTCGAGCAGGAAAGCTGACACGTTGACGCCGTCAATGGCAAACGGCTTTGTCGTGACCGTAACGGTCCGGTTCTCGTAGCGGACGTCGCAACCAAACACTTCGGCCACGAAACGGAGCGGCACCATCATGCGGTCGTTCTTTACATAAGGCACCGCCTCCAGCCGCACCGTCTCCCTGTTCACCACCGCAATGTCGCTGCCCAGGCGCAGGGAAACCCTCGTATCTCCCTTGATGAGCACGACTTCCTGATCCGACCAGTGAACCGTGGCGCCGAGCTGATCGCTGATCACCCTGAACGGCACCATCACACGGTTGTTCTTCAGTTCCGGGGCTTCATCGGATGGGATCTCGACCGCTGCGCCGTCGGTCCGGTTTTGCATCTGAAGCTTGACAGGCGTGTCTGCGTGGACGGATGATGCGCCGAACAGCACGCCGAACGCCGCCAACATGGAGATGATGATCTTTTTCAATAACGTCCTCTCCCTGTCCGGTCCTGGTTACGGAGCGGTGTTTTCAACCACGAGCCGATAACCGTGCCGTTCGGCCGTACTTTCCAGCTGCCATATCCCGAAGACGGCTTCCTCGTCGATTTTGTACCATTGATCTTCATGCGCCGCATAGATCAGGAAATACCCGAGAGTCGATTCATTGCTCGCGAGCATTTTGCTGCAAACTTCATAATGCCTGATGCTGTTCCCGTTCCGATCCAGAAAGTCAAAGATTTCGTTACGATACCAGTCGCCGGTGGCGGCCAGCGTCCATTTCGGAGCGACGGCGGCAGGCGGTTCCACCTTCTCGCCTTTGCCCGATTCAATCGCATGATAGATCGCTTCGATGTGGCTATTCCCGACGATATGCTCCACGATGCTGCCAAGGGTTGCGAAGGTCTCGTACTGGAAGGCTGCCACGTCGACGCCGTCGATAGTAAACGGCTTTGTCGCGATGGTCACGGTCTGCTTTTCGTAGCGGACATCGCAATCGAACATCTCGGCCACGAACCGCAGCGGCACCATCACGCGGCCGCTCTTCACATAAGGCTCGGCGTCCAGCCGCACCTTCTCGCCGTTCACCTCTGCCGTGTCGCTGCTTAACCGCAGGGTGATGGTCTTGTCTCCGTTGGCGAGCACGGCTTCCTTGCCCGTCCACAGAACCCTGGCGCCCAAATGTTCGCTGATCACCCTGAGCGGCACCATCATGCGATTGTTCTTCAGCTCCGGTGCCGCGTCGGTTGTAATCTCAAGCGGCACGCCGTCCGTCCGATTATCCATCTGTAGCTTGATGGACGTGTCGGCATAGGCGGAGGATGAGCCAAGCATCACGCCGAGCACGGCCAATACATGGATGATTTTCTTCAAAATTTTCACTCCTTTCAGCTTTTTCCTATAGTTAGACGCTGAGTATGTGATCCGAGTTGCTCGCTGATCATGTGTTCGAGATCGGCTCGCCGTCAGTCCGGTTCTTCAATGCGCAATCCCAAGATAAAAGTAGGAAAAAAGAAATTCCCGAGTTATCGAGAATCATCATTCGACATCTCATTTGCGGCTTATCACAATGATAACGATGCCATTAATCAACACATAGCCGATCATCACACACCACAGAATACTGGTAGAGACCTCCTCTACCCCCAAAAAGTTAAGGATGCTGAGCGCAATAAAAAGCACCCCCAGCAAAATATGCGATGATTTGAAGCAAAACTTCAACACATGCTTATCCGTTCCTTCATTGGAATTGGGGAAGGCACCGCGGGTCATGCGAACTTTGATCACATTGATCCCAGCCAAAATAAGCGCGGCAGTCAATGCCCCCAGCAAAACACTCCAATTCACCTCATTTTGGATTACGTAAATCAAGGCTAATCCCAATAATGCACCGATCAAAACATTACTTGCTCTGAAAGCCAAATTCCATTTGTCTGATTGCTTATTCACTTCGCTCCCTCATTCCAATAATGAATCACTAACTACAGTCGCGAGCAAGATGAAGCCTTATACCTTATATGACCGACTCATCTTTCAAGTTCGCCGGTTTATTCCATCCGCAAGCTCTTCCGTCTCTGCAACCAGCTCCCGCAGCATCTCGACGGCGATGGCGGAACTTTTCTGATCCGTGCCGAGCAGCGCGATGATCGTATCGATCCGCTGCTTGTAATGACGGGGCTTGACGCGAAAGCCCTCGATCATGCGCACCGCCTTCTTCTCATGGATGCAATAGGTTTCGTTGAGGGCGAAGAGCACCTGATTCATGCTGGAGATCGACCGGAATATGTGCCCCGCAACATAGGAAATGTCGTCTTTGTCCACCGTTTTCTCCGCCAGCAGCAGCGAGAACGAGGCTTCAAACCGGAAATAGCCGGTGATCGCGTCTTTGACGGCTTTGGGGTAGGGGGACGTTTTCGCTTTGAGCGCTGCGATCCGCCCCGTCGGGTCGGACAGGATTTGGCAGACGGCGATTTCCCCCATGTACATGACATTGAGGTACGCGTGCGGATGGCCCGCCTGGTAATGGGACGTGACTTTGCCATGCAGACATTCGTCGATCACCCCGGCCACCCGGTGAATGTCGCGGAAAATAAAGTCCACGTGATACCCCTGCACCACCAGCCAGCCGCCACCGTTCACCCACGGTCCCCATTGCCCCGGCGCGAAAATCAAATTTTCCCGGTGCTCGTCATCCCATTTCGCCGCGATTTTGCTGATGCCCTCAAGATCAAAGCCCGCGGATTCATCATAGTAAATGCCGATATCGACATCGGAAGTCTCGTGATGCGTGCCCCTGGCTCTGGACCCGCCCAGCACAACCCCCGCGACGCCGGATACGCCCTGCAGCTCTTGGCTGATTTGCTCGATCAACTTCTGTACGGTCATGATGCCATCAACTCCGATCCCGACTTCCATCTCTGGAATTTAAGACGCTCGGCTGACGATTTGGGTTGCTGGTTTCACCGGGAAAGTTTGGTTATAAACAATGAACATATCGGGTTAAGCGGTGCTTCCGCTCTCCATATTTGAATCGAAAATCAATCTTACTTAAAGTAGTTTTCCATCAGTATTACAGAATCCGAACCGATCTGGAGGCCGATGTATTCTACGTCTTTTAGTTTAAATTTTTTGTAATCCTTGATACCGAGATAGATTTCATCGCTGGCGTTAATTACGGGATTATAAAACGCCCTCCAATCACCAGCATATTCCCTCATACTGGTGTTCTCGGGGCGCATTTTCAGCGGTTGTCCCGATTGAAGCATATACAGCGGTACTCCCAATGTTCCCTTTACTGTTGACACAATCCGGAAGTATTCTTTACCGTTTATTTCAACTCGATCAATTCGGGAAAACGTGGTGTTGCCAATCGTGAGCGGCCAGTCCGTTTCTTTGACAAATCGAACGGTTTTGTGATGCTTGCCAAAATCCGGGCTATTGTAGTCCCAGATTTTTAAAACACCTTCAGCACTTTTTCCAGTAAAGTATTTGAGATACGGGTCAATCTTGACCTTTTCTGTCATTTCTTCCAGGGCCGGAACGTTTTTGTGACCGATCCATACATACCGGCTCAGGGAATCCCATTCCACCGTCTCCCCGAGCTGTTCTGAAACAAACCGGGTCGGCACCATCGTACGCCCCTTCGTCGCATAAGGAGCAGCAAGCAGCTCTTGTTTTTGTCCATTCACATACGCCGTCTTAGATCCAATCGTAATGGTTACCTTTCGATCCCCGCGTACGAAAGTGATGGTCTTCCAGTCCGGCGTGACATCCAGATTCGCGCCGAGTGCATTCGCAATGGCACGGAACGGGACAAATACAACGTTATTCTTTACCTCCGGCTGCACATCGCTAGCAACTTGACGTGCATTGTAGAGAACCTTAATCGGCAGATCGAATTGACGGGGTGCCGGCTGATTAGCAGCTGCTGCGGCGCCAATCGAAAAGAGCGACAGCACGACAACAAGCCCGATTATAATCATTTTTCTTAACAAATTAGCCCCTCCTTGCTTTTCTGTATCTATAGGGTATCCGACCATTATCATACCTTTTATTACTAAAGAACGCGAATCTTCTTGCGTATCATTAGTAACACGTGACCAATTGTAGTCAGGGAGACCGAGATCACGCCATGAAAAAAACACCAACAAACGATTTTAGACTTAAACGTCATAACGCTAAACTTCGTCTCAATCGTTTGTTACGTGCTTCTGCCTTAAAAATGTACTCCAGCGCCTGCTATGACACCTGTCATCTTCATCTGTTGATACCTGTGAATACCGTCGCGAAATGGCCCGTTCTACAATGAAACCGACAACTATGATGGAGTGAGGCATCGTGACGGTGGAGAAAAGCAACAACCGGATCCGTCTGCTGGACATCTTGCGCGGATTCGCCATCTTCGGAACATTGGGAACGAACATCTGGCTGTTCGCCCATTTGGGCGATCTGAACGCTTTGTTTTCCTACGGCGCCGAGTGGTGGACGTCGGTCGACGATTTTCTGAGATTGCTCGTGCTGTTTCTGGTTAACGGCAAATTTCTGGGGATGCTGACCATCCTGTTCGGCGTCGGGCTGGAGCTGAAATACCGCCAAGCCTTGCGAAAATCCGCCCCCTGGCCCGGCACGTACCTGTGGATCTGCCTCTTTCTGCTCATCGAAGGCTTCCTCCACTTCGCGCTGGTGATGGAGTACGACATCCTGATGAGCTACGCTGTCACCGCCGTCATCGTGTCGTTCATCGTCCGCGGCGGCGACAGGCGGATCAACCGGGTGCTGAAAATTCTCGCCGGCTTCCACGTCTCCGTGATGCTCGCGGTCCTCGCGGTCGACATCTACTTCAATCTGTCGGGGGCCAACGTGTCATTCGGCAGCATGGAATACGTCGCCGCCCTGTACCGGGAAGGTGCCTGGATGGAACAGGTCGTCTATCGCCTGTCCAATATGGTGCTGCTCCGGTTCGAAGCCTTGATGGTCATTCCCCTGAACATCATCCTGTTCCTGACGGGCATCCGGCTCATGCGCGCCGGCGCCTTCTCGCCCGATGAACGCGGCAGGCGCATCCGTCGCGTCATGCTCCGGATCGGCCTCGGCCTGGGGGTGCCCCTCAATCTGCTTCTCTTCGTGCCGAACGGAGGATTCGATCTGGGCATCCGCTACCTGTTCGCGCCGATCCTGTCGCTCGGGTACATGGCGATGATTGCGCGGCTGGTGGAGCGCAGCGAGCACCTCAAGGTATGGCGCTTCATGGAGGCAGCCGGTAAAATGTCATTGAGCTGCTATGTGCTGCAAAATCTGCTCGCTTCCTTCATCTTCTACGGCTGGGGCCTGGGATGGGGAGGCAGACTCGGCAGCTTGTCCGTGATCGGCGTCTGGCTTGCCGTCTGTCTGGCTGAAGCCGTGCTCGCCGCATGGTGGATCGACCGATGGAAACTCGGTCCCATGGAATGGACGCGAAAAGCTTTGCTCAAAATGGTCGCGGCGCGTTAGCGGCAAACCTTGCGGAGGCGTTTACCGGCATGAGCGGATTCCGGTTCAGAATTTACCCGGAGAGTCAAATCCAGCGTTATCTGATCATCGATATCTTCATTTGCGTCTTTCTGTTCTATCAGGTGCTTACAGTCGACAGTCCAGTCGGACGGTTCGGCACTTTCCTTTTGCTTGCGCTCTTTCTGGCCTTGTTCTATATGGGGCTGTGGTACAGAGGCCTGCGGCTGCTGCTGGTCGTGGCGGCCGGATGCGGGCTGATGACGGTGTTCGCCGTCTTCTACAACCCGTGGATCCTGCTCTTCGCGACCGTCTTCGCCGACTTTCTCGGCCGGGTCCGCTCCGGATCACATCTCGCGGTCGGGATGGCCGCCATCTTCGCCATGTATCCGGTCACCAACTTCGTTCTGCACCGGGATGCGTTCCATTTTCTCCATACGGCCCATCTGCCCTTTCTGATCGTGCAGCTGGCCATTCCGTTCGTCGTGCGCATCCTGGAAAAATCCGAATCGCTCAAGCACGAACTGGCCTCCGCCAACGAACGCATCGCACTCTACGCACAAGAAGAAGAACGCCACCGGCTGGCCCGGGACCTGCACGACACGCTGGGACAGACGCTGACCATGATCAAAGTCAAAAGCGAACTCGCCATGCGCATGATGGACAAACATCCGGAGCGGGCCAGACAGGAAATGCAGGAGGTGGTCCGCTCGTCCCGCCTCGCGCTCAAGCAGGTGCGCGATCTCGTCACGGACATGAAGTACGTGTCCCTGGATCAGGAGATCGAGCTCGGCCGTTCGCTGCTGGCCAGCGCGGGGATTCAGTTCGACTTCCGGAAAGCGGCGGACAGGCCGAACCTGACCAAAGTGACGGAAACGATGCTGGCCCTGGCCGTCCGGGAAAGTCTGACCAATGTCGTAAAGCACAGCCAGGCCAAACATTGCACGGTTACGGAGCGGGCAGCCGACGGGTGGTACCGCCTGGACATCGAAGACGACGGCATCGGCCTGACGGACGATCCGACCGCGGAGGGCCACGGCCTTGCAGCCATTGAAGAGCGCATGCGCCTGCTTCAGGGAGAAGCCCGCATCGGCCCGTCGCCGGCCGGCGGCGTCAAAATATCGCTTGCCATTCCGTTGCAGCCCGCGGGGGAGGAAGCTTCATGATCCGCATCGTCATCGCCGAAGATCAACAGATGCTGCTCAGCGCCCTGGCGTCGCTCATCCAGCTGGAGGAGGACATCGAAGTGGTCGCCCAGGTCCCGGACGGACGCCAAGCATTGGACGCCATCCAGACCCACCGCCCCGACATCTGCCTGCTGGATATCGAGATGCCCGTCCTGAACGGTCTGGATGTGGCGGAGGCGGTCAAGCGGAAGCAGCTCGGCTGCAAGATCATGATCGTCACCACCTTCTCCCGGCCGGGCTATCTGCAGCGGGCGATGGAGCTGAAGGTGGACGGCTATCTGCTCAAGGACGAGCCCATCGAGTTTCTGGTGGACGCCATCCGGAAAGTCCATCGGGGACAGAGGGTCATCAGCCCCGACCTTGCCGCGTTTCTTTTCGAGAAGGAAGAAAATCCGCTGTCGGAGCGGGAACGCGAGGTACTGCAGCTGGCGGCGGAAGGCAAGACGACGGACGAGATCGCGGGCTCCCTCTATCTGACGAAAGGAACGGTGCGCAACTATCTGTCGTCCGCGATTCAGAAGCTGGAGGCCCGGTCCAGGCACCAGGCGGTGAAGAAGGCGATGGACAAGGGGTGGCTCTAGACGCCGTCCGCTTCCCTGTAAGCGGACAGCCTCTCCTCCAATGTGCCGGTGTGCAATTCAAACAGATTGTTGTCGTAATCGTAGAAATAGATGGAGAGCCCTTCTCCCTTGATCCTTGGCCGGGGCGGCTTCATTTCGAGGTTCAGTGCTTTGATTTTGGCGAGACAGCGCTCCGCGTCTTCTTCCCGGATTTTAAACGCCACGTGGTGGTAGGTGCGGTTGACGATTTCATCGCTTTCCATGACGGCGATCCACTGTCCGCCGATGATGAAGAATTTTTCTTTATACAACGAATGGGTCTTGTCCCCGCTGCAATAGACTTCTTCGGCATCGAACAGTTCTTTGTACAATGCCGCCGTTCTGTTCAGATCCTTGACCACGAACGTGATATGGCTGATCCCCTCAATCAATGTTTTCCCCTCCCCTCCCACGAAACCGAAGCATCAGCATTGATGCTGATTTTTTTTTTTTTGAATATCAAGTTGCCTCAGCAAATCCTTCACATGCGAACATTTGTTTGATATACT
>NZ_CAJRAY010000040.1 GCF_907165215.1 Thermobacillus xylanilyticus
GAGCGTTTTGCAATAATCCAAGGCCTTGATTTGTAAGGATTTTCGGACATAAAAAAGGGACTTCACCCCAACTTGGAGAAGTTTTCAAGTGACCAAACAAGAAAACTTAAGGAGTGAAGTCACGATGTATATTCTCCAAGAAAGCTTGTTTTCCTTCGAGGAATTGCTAAAAATGCAGTCAAAAGAGCGATTGCCAATCTTCTTTAGCTCACTGGATCTCAGACCCTATGCCAAGGAATTAAGAAGCCGTTCACCCCGAGGCGCCGACGGACATTGCAGACAGGGCATTTTACGTGCGCTTCTGGCCGCCCCTCTTGAAGGAATCGCTACCTTAACGGCTTTGCATCATCGGTTGAGCACGGACCTTCGGTTCCGCTATCAGTGCGGACTTTCGCTTGATCGGGAAGCTCCATCCATCTCCACACTCAGCCGTGTGTTTGCCGACGTCACGAAAAAGGAACTGGCCAAGCGGCTGTTTGAGGATCGGGTTGCCCACCTCAGGCTAGAAGGTGTTCTGGACGGCAGCCACGTGGCAATTGACAGCACCGCCATCCGTGCTTACGAGAGAAAGCAACCCAAGCGAAAAAGCGAACAGACCGGCAATGCCAATTGGGGAGTGAAACTCGATTCGTTCGGCAACAAGATCACCTGGTTTGGGTACAAACTCCATCTGGCGGTCGATACGAAAAGCGAATTGCCGCTTGTGCTGGAAGTCACGCCTGCGCATGTCAATGACGGAGAAAAGGCGCCGGGCCTGATGGAACAAGCCGCATCCAGAACCGCTCCGAGGTTTTTCATGCTGGACGCAGGCTATGATCAGTTGAAGGTTTACGAGGCCGCGCGAAACGTCAAGGCTCAAGCCATCATTCCGCTCAACCTCAGGCGCGAGAAGGAACCGCCTGCCGGCATGCGGTCCAACGGGACGCCATGCTGTTCCATGGGCTATGCCATGACGTACTGGGGAGCGGACGGCGACATCCTGAAGTTTCGCTGTCCGCACGCAACCGGCAAAGTCGACTGTCCGCTTGGCATGGCCGCTTGCTCGTCCTCGAATTATGGCATGGTCGTGAAAGTGGACGTCAGGGAAGACCTCCGGCGGTATTGCCATCCACATCGGGATACCAAACGCTGGAAAGCACTTTACAATGAGCGAACGAGCGTTGAGCGCTGCAATGCGCGACTGAAATGCTCTTTGACAGCAGATGCCTTGCATGTGCGCGGGATCGAGAAAGTAACAACTCACCTGTATCTGAACGCCATCGTTCTGCTTGCATCTGCAGTAGCCGCATCTCGCTTGGCAAAAGCGGTCGCTTAAAAACGAGCGTTTCCCGAAAATTCTGCAGGTCTGCCCATTTTTATGACCAATAAACTCCAATTACACATTTTTAAACGTTAAAGCCAGGAATTAACTGCTGCTAGTTGAGGACTCCCTATGAAGCTGGCTTCAAAACGAAATTATGCAAAAGGCTC